>DATFSM010000121.1:0-141044 GCA_035262625.1 Bryobacteraceae bacterium | reverse complement strand
CATGACATGTTCATCGGTCTGAGGCGGAGCCTCGCTGGTGTCCTGATTCCGAAGTGCCTGTACTAATCCGGCAGCCGAAAACCCACAGGCTGAAGCCTGTGCCACCATCGTCTGGCTCGACCACCTTCCTGCCAATAGGTAGAGAGATTTCAGAAACATCACACTACAGGCGGATCTGCCGCACATCGATTTTGGAATCGTCGAAGATCCCAAGCCCCAGCATTCCCGCGATTTCGATGTGTTCGATCTGGCAGTTCAGATAGTGGCTGTCGTTGTCCGGCTTCGCCAGCGATAACGGCAGCATGCCCTTCTCCTTGCGCTTCGCATCGATCACTTTCAGCCCGGTTTTGTCGAGAGCCACGGGATCCGTCGCGAAGTACATGGTCTTGTGTTCCCAGATATATTGCGCCTTGCCGCCCGGTCCGCCGTGATACGAAGCTTTGACAGCGTCGCAGATGTGCAGAGTCGCCTTCTCGCGAATGACCGGAAGACTCACTACACTGGGGATGAACACGCCGCAGGCGTTCAGTGTCGGCGTGGTGTGGCTACGGTTCACGTTGTTCACCATGCCGTGCGACATATTCTTCAGGCAGATCGTGACGCCCGCTGATTGGTGGTGCTTCAGCACGGGCAGATTGATGAACTTGTTGATTTGCTTTGTCACGATGCGCGCCACATAGGAACGGCGCATGTGGGGATCGTTGAAGTCTTCGCCCGGTTTGATGAGCGCCAGCTCCATAAATTGGTCCGGATCGTAGCCGCCCATGTCGTGCTGCCACTCGTCATAGCGTTCAGAGGCGGCGTCCCAACGGATGTCTGAGGGGAGCCACTTATCAATTCCTGCCGCGATCGTTTCCTCGCGATAGCGATTAAAGACAATGATGTCCTTCGGTGGAACTCCCGCTTCCCTGAGGCCGGCCAGAATTTCGCGCAACACGAGGCCATCGGAGCAAAGATTCTTTCCGCCGACCGGACTGACCTTGATTCCAACGACATCGCCTTCTTCGAACAGACTGCGCCATCCGTCGCTCCATGAAGGGGCTCCCGTCAATTCGCGGATGCCGCGCTGCATCATCTGACGAACCGGCTCGGCCTGATAGTTGTTGGCGACGATGCAGCCGGGATGTTCGACGGCGACGACGCGCCCGGGATACGGTCCCGGCATCCCCGGTTTTGTGGTCGCGGCCCGAGACTGCGATTGGAGAGCAGTGGCCGCGGCCACAGCGGCTGAATTCAGAAGAAACCTGCGCCGGGTGTTCGTCATGCCGTTAGAAGTTGTATTTCAAAGCGAGCTGGATGTTCCGAGCGCCTTGCGAACCCGTAAGCACGCCCAGGCTGGAGCCCAGTGTCCGGCTAGGGGCGTTCAAAATCGGCGTGTTCGTAAAGTTAATGAACTCGCCCCGGATTTCGAGATTTTGCTTCTCGAATGTATTGAAGGTCTTCGCGATGCTCAGATCGACGGTGTTCAATCCTGGACCGCGCACCGTCCCAACGCCGCAACTGCCGAAGGTTCCCGCGACCGGCTGACTATACGGAGCCGGGCTGAACCATTGGTAGCCCCCGCCGAGCGAGGCGGGAGCGTCCTGCGTTCCGTAGACCACTGCGGGAGAAATGCAGTTCGCGCGAGCAGATCGGGCATTCGTGCCGGAGCGATCGACTGCGCTGATCGTGAGCGGGAATCCGCCATGGAAGCTCGCGATCGCATTCACTTGCCAGCCGCCAAGGACCGCATCCGCAAACCGGTTCATATTCTTGCCGTATGCGCGATTGCGGCCGAATGGAAGGTCGTACGTGACATAGCCCGAAAAGATGTGCGAGACATCGTAATAACACGGTCCCCACTCAGCGGCCATGTTATAGAGGTTCTGCCAATACGCCGAAGCCGCCTGGGTCTGCGACCCGCCTCCGGGGCCGTAATAGCCAATGGAGTTGGTCATGCACCTGGACCACGTGTAGTTCGCCTGGAAAGAGAGGCCCTGCGCGAATCTCTTTTGCAATACGGCCTGCAGAGCGTTGTAGCTCTGGATGCCGTCTGAGGCCGTCCCCGATATCTGACCGATTTGGCTCACGACGGCCGGATTTCCCGACAAGTAAGGGCTCGGCGCCACGGTTCCGTTTGAAAGCAATTGCTTCTGGAAATATGGAGTCGCCACCATCAGGTGCGTCGTTTTTTGACCTACATAGCCGACCTGCGCCGTAAGGGAATTGGAGAGCTGGTGCTGCACGGTGAAATTCCACTGTTGGGAAAGAGCAGGCTGCACGTTCGGATCCCAAACGCGAAGGGTCACAGCTTTGAAGCACGCTGCAGAAGCGGCAAGCAGACCCGCCTCTGTACACGTACCCGAAGCATTGATCGGCACGTAGCCCTGATCGAGAGTCGTGGTTGGATAGGACAACGCGGTATAGTCCGCGTTGTGCTCTGAAGAGAACGGCGGATTGATGGTGGGGCGCAGGTTGGTGCCGGTGCCCTCCAGATAGGAGGACAAAGTGTAAGCTGCGCGAACAACGGTTTTGCCGCCGCCGGGAGTATATGCGAGACCGATGCGCGGCTGAAAATTTCCAATCCCGTTGTAGGTGTTGTAGAGAGCGCGCGAGTTTCCGTTCTGACCGGGTTGCAGGATAGCGCCGGAGATCAGGCCGAAATTAGTCTCCCGATCGTGCACTTCGACCCAGGGAGTGTGCATCTCATATCGCAATCCCAGATTCAAAGTCAGGTTGGAAGAGACCCGCCAATCGTCCTGGAAGTAGCCGGCGAAGATGTTGGCGCGCTGGCCCCAGGTTCCGCCGGAGGTTCCTGTCCCGATGTTCGAGGGCAATCCGAGCATAAAGTCGCTTTCCGCACGGCCGCTGTATTGGCCGTTGAAAGTGAACGTGCCGTTCAGGCCGTTATTACCGGAGTAAAACGTATTCAGCCGCTGTCTCCAACCCTGGAACCCGAAGTGCATGGTATGCCTGCCCTTTGTCCAGATCAGGGTGTCCTGATATTGGATGACCGTATCGCCAAACAACTGATAAACATTCGCCGCGCCGATGCTGCTGATGAAACTGTTATTCGAAAAACTCATGCTGGGCAGGAAAGCCTGCGGAACACCTGGGATTCCGACCTGCGGAGGAAGATTCGGAAGCCCGTTAGTGGCGTTGCCATTGTTGACGAGCACGTAGTTGACGCCAAACCGCGCGTCGTTCACAAGGGAAGGAGAAATAGTTCGAGTGTAGTCCAGCACGCCGTTCTGGGCCGGATATTCGTTGAACGAATTGTAAGTCAATGGCTGGCTGCGCGTAGTCGGAACTGACTGGGAACTCTGCGAATAGCGCCCGAACAGGTGATCTTTGTCGCTCAGCGCATAGTCCACGCGCGCATCACCCTGATCCACGGTCGTTCGTGTGGACGTAACGTTCACCTGGTTGCCGGACAAGTTGTTATTCGTAGGCAGAGGATAGTACTGCAAATTCGCGATATTAAACGCCGCGGGGCTCAGGTCGGACATGGGAATTATGTTGCCCACATAAGGCGCCCCGCCGGGCTTCGGGTTCCTGATCGTGATCCCCTGGGCGAGAAGCTGTGAGAAATCGCCATGGCGCTCCTGAGGCGTCAACACAGTAAACGCGCCGGCGCCCGGAGTAACCAGGCGCTCGCCCTGATAATCGACAAAGAAGAACAACTTGTCTTTCTTAATCGGACCGCCCAGCGTGCCGCCAAACTGGTTCCAGCGGACAATCTGCCGCGGCGCAACAGGATTCCCTGCCGCGTTTTTTCCCAGCAGGTTATTCTGCCATTGATTGGCGTTCAACTGATCATTGCGGAAGAACTCGAATGCGTTGCCATGAAATGAATTGCTGCCTGTCTTAATGGAAGTGCTGACGATACCTCCCATGAAGTTTCCGAACTCCGCGGAAGCATTCTGGGCGATCATGTTGAATTCCTGAATTGCGTCGGTGCTGGGAGCGTACCCCACCAAATTGTCCGAGACTTGGTTGTTATCGACGCCGTCGAGCATGAAATTGTTCGCCTGTTCCCGGTTGCCGTTGATGTACGGCCTCGCGCCCGAACCTGTCGTCTGCCCGGTGGAAAAATTCTGCGGATTGGGATGCACGGCGCCCGGCGACAACAACGTCAGTTGCGCATAGTTGCGCGTCGCCAGGGGTAACTGCGTGTTCGTCCGCGAGTCAATGACGGTCCCAAGCTCGGTCGATTCCGTCTGCAGCAGCGGCGCGGCGGCCGTGACCTCCACGGTGTCGCTGACGTTCCCTACTTTCAGCTGAAAGTCGAGCCGTGCGGTCTGGTTCAGCTGCAACTGCACTCCGGACTGCGCCTCTTTCTGGAATCCGGCGTTCTCGACAGTCACGTCGTAGGTCCCGATCGGCAGACGCGTCAGGTTGTAGAAACCATCGCTGTTCGTCGTCGTCGTCCATTCGGTTCCGCGCGCCGTATCCTTCGCTGTCACTTTGGCGCCCGCAACGGATGCGCCCGAGGGATCCGTAACGAGGCCGCTAATCGTGGCTGTGACTTCCTGCGCGCGCAAAGCGGCGCCAGAAATTAAGAGCAAAACAGCAGCTATACCGTCAAATGTAGCGAGGAGCTTGATCATTAGTGTCCTGATTCCGAAGTGCCTGTACTAATCCGGCAGCCGAAAACCCACAGGCTGAAGCCTGTGCCACCATCGTCTGGCTCGACCACCTTCCTGCCAATAGGTAAAGAGATTTCAGAAACATCACATTAGAGGCCTGAATCCCTTCCATTGGTCCGCCACATCCCTCATTTCGGCGGGCCAATTGTCGCTTTGTCGGAATTTTAAAGGCGGATACAAGCCGAGTCAAGGGAGGGAAGCCAGTAGGGCCAGAATACTCACGGGGCTTGCCAAGAAATAGAAGCAAGCCGCCGATTTGCCCTTGACGATGCAGATGCGCGCAACGCTGTCGACGATATGTGCGGAGGACCCCGACGGTGTCGGATGTCAAATAGATGCGCCAGTCAGCCCAGGCGTGGCCGCCTGAGCGCGCGTCTCGCGTTCAAATCGCCTCGCCCCGACCCGTGGAACCAGAAGGCGCGACTCCCGCAATGCGCACTTCCTCGATGACCTCCGGACTGCCGAGCGTGAGGATGGCTGCCAGTATTGATTCGGCGTCTTGCGCCCGCTCCAGAACGCCGTGAATCAGACTCCCCGCGCGTGGTTTGATGTAGACGAAATCGGCGGACTTGCCCGGCGTGAAATCACCTGTTTCCTCCTCCAGTAGAAGGGCTTCGGCGCCGGCACGAGTTGAAAGATAGAGCAGTTGCGCCGGACTGAGCTTCATTCCATCGGGCGCGATTCGCTGTATTGCATAGGCCTGGAGAGCTTCTTTGAGCAAGCCAAATCCTGCACCGCCGCCCACGTCGCTGCCAAGCGCGCAGACAACCCCGGCATCTACGTGCTTCCGCATACGAAACAAACCGCTCCCGAGCAGCGCGTTACTCCAGGGACAGTGCGAGATTGCCGTGCGGCTCACCGCGATCCGTTCGATCTCGCCATCGCTCGCGTGAATGTTATGAGCGAGTACCGCTCCGGGACCAAGCAGACCGAACTTCTCATATACGGCGAGGTAATCGCGCGCCCAGGGAAAGAGCCGCGCCACTTCGGCGATCTCGAGATGGTTTTCGTTGATATGCGTGGTGAACCGCAGTTCCGAATGTTCGCTGAGAAGGCTCTGGCAGACTTCCAGCATTGCCTCGGAAGCTGACAACGCGAAGCGCGGGGTAACGGCGTACAGTAGCCGATCGCGGCCGTGAAACTCCGCGATCAGCTCGTTCGATGCGCGGTAGGCGTCATCCGCCTTCTGATGCAGTTCCGGGCGTAGACGCCGGTCAGAGAGCACCAGTCCGCTGACGATACGAATGCCCGCTTCCGCCGCAGCGCGGAACAAAGCGGCGGTCGCCTGGCTGAAATGGGCGCCGAAGACGAGAGCTGTTGTCGTGCCGCTTCGTATCAGAGCGCGAACAAAGCTGCGAGCTGTCTGGCCGGCATACGCGGGGTCGGCCATGCGCGCTTCTTCCGGAAGGGCTACGCATTCCAGCCAGTCGAGCAGTTCATGTCCGAGTCCCCCAAGCGCCCGAATCTGCGGAAAATGTACGTGGGTGTCTATGAACCCTGGCAGGACGTACCCGCCGCGAAGATCGTGGACTGGGCACTCGGGATGGGCGCGGGCGATTCCGCCATACTCACCGCATTGCTGAATCCGGCCGTCATTGATGAGCAGCGCCCCATCCTCGATAAATTCGAGCGCATCCGTCTCCCGAAAAGGATTACGCGGCGTGTGAAAAATGGTCGATCTGACGATCTCGGCGCTCACGCCCGGTTCCAGATCTATTGGAACAGCTTCGGCGCGATCTCATGCAAATACAGCCGCCAGTTGGCCCATTCATGCCCGCCCGGAGTCTCCATCGTCTCGATTCTGACGCCCTGGTTCTTGAGCGTGTTGATCACCGCCAGTCCGTTTTCGCGCGCAATATCCGTTTGACCCCATCCCCACCAGAACAGCTTCAGCTTCGAATTGTAGGTCGGGATCTTCGCCGCTTCGCTTTTATAAAAGAATTGCCGGTCCTCTTCGCTGATCCACCCGGAACTCATGACGGCGATGTAACTGAACGTGCCGATGTTGTGCAGGCCTGTGTTCAGCGTCTGAATGCCTCCCATCGACAGTCCCGACAGCGCGCGGGAATCGGCAGTTGCCCGCGTTCGGTAATGGCTCTCGATGTAAGGCAGGATGTCCTTCAGCATTTCGGCGTTGAATGGATCTTTGTTGGCGTCGGACGTCATCACCTGACCGCCCGACGGAGTCCACCCTGACGGCATAACGATGATCATGGGCTTCGCCTTCTTTTCAGTGACGAGGTTGTCCAGAATGTCGTTAGCGCGACCGATTGTGGACCACGAGAGCGCCGTATCGCCGCCTCCGTGGATCAGGTAGAGCACAGGATATATCCCGGCTCCTTTCTCGTAACCCGGCGGCGTGTAGACATACATTTCCCGCCGCGCGTTGCTGAGCGCGGAAGCGACATAGCGCACCTGCGAAACAGCCCCGTGCGGCACGTCGCGCGTTTCGGAGAAATCGCCGGGAATAACCAGGAGGCTCTGGACCTGCGTCTGACTCGGTGATGTCAGCGTGTTCCGTGAATCGACCGTCGTCGCGCCGTCGACCCCGAACGTATAGCGCCATGCCCCCGGTTTTACCGCCCGGACGGTGACGCCACTCCAGATTCCGTCTGCTCCCTTGGTCATCGTGACCGCGGGAGTTGGCGCGCTCCCCTCCGCTGGCACAAGCCCGCCAGCGATGTCGCCGTTTACCGTTACTGCGGAGGCCTGCGGCGCGTAAATGCGGAAGGTCACTCGCCCGTCGCTTTCGATATGGGGCGAAACAACTGCCGGACCGCCGCGCCCGATCCCGCGTCCTCGGCCCTGGCCCGGCGTTTGATTTGGCGGCTGGGCCTGAAGAATCGTCAAGGCGAGGGCGGCGGAGGCGAATGCGGCGCCCCTGATCGAAACGATGGGATTTCTAAACATGGATGCTATGACGAACAAGTCTACGTGAGCGGGCGCACTAACCCTTTTGAGGATCTTCGAGAACGTAGCCGACTCCTCGCACCGTTCGCAGAAGCTTGACCTCGAACGGCTCGTCGAGCTTGCTGCGCAACCGCCGCACATTGACATCGACTACGTTCGTGTCGCCGTCGGAGCTCATGTCCCACACGGATTGCGCGATCAGCGTTCGGGTCAGAACCTCGCCGGTGTGACGAGCCAGCATCGAAAGCAGTTTAAACTCGCGAGCTGTGAGATCCAGCCGGCGACCCGCCCGCATCGCGCGGTGAGCGGTGAGATCCATTTCGAGGTCAGCGATCCTCAGTGTGGCGGGCTCCCTCACGGGCGGACGCCGCAGTATGGTCCGAACCCGCGCCAGCAATTCTGAGAACGCGAAGGGCTTGATCAGATAGTCGTCCGCCCCGAGTTCGAGACCCCGGACGCGGTCCGGGACCTGGTCGCGCGCCGTAAGCGCCAGGACTGGCGTCTGAAGACCGGATCCCCGCATGAAGGTAAGGATGCTCCAGCCATCCATCTCCGGCAGCATGATATCGAGGACGATCAGATCAAACCCACCCGCCTGGATTTGTCGTAACGCGTCGAATCCGTCCGACGCGATCCTCGTGGCGAATCCCTCTTCGTCGAAACCGCGTTTGAGGAAATTCGCGGTCTTGGCTTCGTCCTCGACGATCAGGAGCTTCATGTGGTCTTCAAACGCGTCATTGTACATCGTTGACTTCCGCACGGCTTTGGTACCAGTACCATCGTTTTTATTAAATTACAATTTACGAACGCATGATTAACAAATAGATATCGACGGCGTAATATGAGCCCGACGATGTTTCCAGCGGCGGTGGGTTCGCCCGCGCCATACCTGTGACAGTCGGGCGAGAATCCATCGTTTCCCGCCCAGGCTTTTTCACCCGCCAATCAGCCGTTGTTCCGGAGCGGTCGTTTTATGAGCCTGTGGGATGTCGCCGCGTTCGGCTCAGGAGTCCGCGCTTTTCGAGAAACTCACTCGCGGCGCCGTGCCCGATCGGGGCAGAACCAGGACCACATTCGTTCCCCGATTCGGTTCGCTTGAGATTTCCACATCCCCGCCATGTAGAAATACGATCTGCCGCACGATCGCGAGGCCTAGGCCCATCCCTCCCGAATCCCGGCTGCGCGCCGGGTCCGCCCGATAAAAGCGATCGAAAACGCGCGGCAGCGCTTCGGCGGGAATTCCCGAACCGGTGTCCCGCACTTCAATCCGGATGCGATCATCCTGCGGAATCGCGCTGAGCGAAATCCTATCGCCTGCTGAACAATGCGCCAAGGCGTTGGACACGAGATTTCCCAAGGCACGTTGGATTAAGGGGCGATCCACTTCGCCGGTCAGGCCCGGAGGGACCGTGATCGTCACCGATACGCCAAGTTCCGCGGCGTTCGCCTCGTAATATTCCCGAACCCCCGCAAGGAGTTGTGCGATATTTTCATCGGTCCGCTTCAGATGATCGCCCGGACTCTCTGATCGCGCAAGAAACAGCAGCGATTCGATCAGCTCGGATAATCGTACCGTCTCCTCGAGGCACGACCCGAGCGTCTCCACGTATTCGCTGGGCGTTCGCACCCGCTTGAGCGCAACCTCCGCCTCACCCCGAATATTGTTGACCGGGTTTCTCAGCTCGTGGGCGATGTCGGCGGAAAAACGCGAGAGCCTTTCGAACGATTGCTCCAGCCGCTCCAGCATGGCGTTGAAAGCGTCGGCAAGAACGCGCACCTCGGAGGGATATCCGTCAGCATGGATCCGGTCGCTGAGCGTGCTCCATTTGATGTGCTGCGCGGTTTCCGCAACGGCGCGCAGCGGCCGGGTACCACGCCGCGCGATCGCGAACCCGACCGCGGGACTCACCAGGAGGGCTGCGGCAAGTACGGCCCAGACCCAGACCCTCTGTCGAGCCAGGATCTCCTGCTCCTTCGTCAGGTCCATCGTGAGCTGAAGAGTCCCCAGCGTCTTACCCCGGGAATCGGCCAGCGAACCTATCAGAGCCAAATAAGGCACTCCCGTCGCCGACTCGATCGAGAAAATGCGGTTGCGCTGCATTGCGGCTTCCGTGATTCGCTCGGGGCTTAACTCCCGGTCCATACCGGGCGTGGCTGCCATCGGTCTTCCGTCCGTGCCGATGATGCGAATGTAGACCTTCTGATAACGTCGCGCCGCGGAATCCACGTCGACCTCTTGTAATAACGCCTCCAGATCGCCCGCCCGTTCGCGCGCCAGCGCATTACATACATCGAGCTGATCGAGGACGGTTTGCTCGGAGATTTCCCTCAGATTTGTGGCGAGACCGAAGTAGAGAAGGCCGGTCGCAATCGCGACCACAAGAAACGAAGCGGTTGTGTACCAGCCAGTGAGCAGCAGGGAGAGCGGCATCCCTTTGCGTTTGCCGCTACCGGGATCGCTGATTCTCCTGAGGATGTTCGAAACCATCGCCGACTGTCTGCGTCGTCGCCGGTAAAGACGTCACTCGGAACGGCTCATCGAGCCTGGCCCACCGCCCCCGCGTGTTGCGCACGCGCCCCATCGGGTGAATGGAGCGCAAAAAATGACAGCGGCGGCGCCGCTCCGACTTCCCGCCATCCGGATCAAACGCGCCATTGTACATCTTATTCTTCCGCCTGGCAGCGTGTTGCGCGAGTCGCCGCCAATACCCGCTCCAACATTGTGCTATCCGCACAATAGAGTGACAATTTACAAAGCTCGGCGAAGGCGCTTGCCCAAGTCCTCACCGTACCGGTCATCGTGAAACATTACAGACAACACACAAACGATTGACAACTTTCAGTCCGTAACGTAAGCTAACCATCAATAATCCGGAAAGCGCCACTTCTTAAGCGCCCGGGGAGCGGATCGGAGGACCGCAGATCCCGGGGAGATTTGGCGTCTCAAGCAGCTGCTCTGGCGGGCAGCCTGAAATATTCGCTTCGCGCGTAAGCGTGTCAATGGCGACGGCGCGGGATTGCCCGCTCCTCTCACTATCGGTGTGTCTCGACCACCCTCTCCGGAAAGCGCGCGAAGCCAACCCAAACGATTTGAAACAGGCGGTCAACCCGCCAATGGAGGAGTAGGTATGAAGCGCGCTTTAAGAGTAGGCGGGTCTGCTCTCGGTTGTCTGTTAACCGTAACGGCCCTGACGATGACGGCTCAACAGCCTGCCAAGGATCCCGGCGTTCGCAAAACCGCGCCGGGCGCCGGCGGGACCATACATGGACTGACCCCGGATGAGCAAGTCCTTTTCGACTTTCTCACCTCGGAATTCGTCCAGGCGCACTCGATTACGGGCGCCCTTCCGAACGAATCCGGCAACGGTCTCGGCCCTGGTTACAACGCCAATGGCTGCGGAGTCTGCCATTCTTTTCCGGCGTTCGGCGGATCGAGTCCTCTTCTCAATCCGCAGATCGCGCAAGCCACCCTCGACGGAGCGAGGAACACCATTCCTTCGTTCCTTTCCCTGAATGGCCCTGTTCGCGAGGCGCGATTCGTGAGGAATCCGGACGGGACTCCGGACGGCGGCGTGCATGACCTCTTCACAATCCAGGGGCGGGTCGATGCTCCGGGATGCAAACTGGCGCAGCCGGATTTTGCCACTGCACTTGCGCAAAACAACGTCATCTTCCGCATTCCCACCCCGATGTTCGGAGCGGGACTCATCGAGAATATTCCCGAGTCCGCGATCATAGCGTTCAAGAACGCCGATGTCGCGACCAAAGCGGCTCTGGGAATCTCCGGCCATGAGAACCGAAACCCCAATGACGGTACGATCACCCGTTTCGGTTGGAAGGCGCAGAACAAGTCGCTCCTGATGTTCTCCGGTGAGGCTTACAACGTGGAAATGGGCGTCACGAACGACCTGTTCACCAATGAACGAAACATGGTCGCGGGATGCAACTTCAACACGCAGCCGGAAGACCACCTTCTTTATGCGAATGACGTCGCCGACGGAGGCGGTACCAGCGGCATGCAGCACTTCGCCACCTTTGGACGCCTCCTTGCGCCGCCAACTCCCTGGCCGGCGAACACCTCAACGCAGCAGGGGTTCAACAACTTCATAGCGGTTGGCTGCATCCGGTGTCACAGGCAGGTGTACGTCACCGACGTGAGCGACTTAGCGGCTTTATCCCAACAGAACGCCAATCTCTATTCTGATCTTCTGGTCCATCACATGGGGACTAATCTGGCGGATGGGATCACCCAGGGACTGGCCGGCCCCGACGAGTTCCGGACAGCGCCGCTTTGGGGTATCGGGCAGCGTTATTACTTCCTGCACGATGGGCGGACCTCCGACCTGCTCCAGGCGATTCTGGCTCACCAGAGTCCGGGCTCAGAGGCCAATGTGGTGATCTCAAAGTTTCTCGCTTTGACCGAAGCCCAGAAGCAGGACCTGCTCAACTTCCTCCGCTCGCTCTAATAAAGCCTGAAAACAAAAAAAAGCCGGGATCGGGAGCTGCACTCCCGATCCCGGCCGGCTGAGTCCCCAAGGGTCTAGGGAGCCTGTTGATAAATCTGTATTACCGTGTCGTTTCCGGGGTGTGGGAACCATCCATCGAACAACAGGATGTTGCCCGTGCTCACGGCCTGAATGAGCGCCGGCACCGCTGCCTGAATGTTCTGATCGTTCGGAACTCTCACCAATCCCGCGGCCTGGGGATAGATCTGCAGCACCTTGGCCGGCGGTTCGGTGATTCCGTTCGTCGAATCCAGGAAGGGATAGGTGTAGGCGTAATGCCTAATGCCGGACCACTCCGGAAAGAACAAAGTTCCCGGGTATTGCTGCATGATGTCTTCGAAAGTCTGCGACGGCGTGACGAATGTCCCGCCGTAGGTCAGATCCTTGTCCACATAGAAAAGTGTGGCGCCCCAGCGGTTTCTGGTATACGCAACCTTCGATGCCATGACGGCTTCCGGGTTAGGAACATTCGTCTCAAGCACGTAGGTATACGGCGCGTTCGTCTGGGTTCCGGCGTTCCCCTGGATAGTGAGGGACGTGGGCGACTGTACCGAGGCGATGAAGTACGTGTTGGTCCCGATCGTGATCTCGCCGCCTGCCGGCTGGCCTACCCAAACGGAAGAGAATTGCGATCCGCCGGTCCACGTCACCTGCGACCCGGAAACATTGACAGTTCCGGTAGTAAAGCTAAGGACTTGCGGCTCAATGTCGAACCCGATCGGGAATCCGGCATTCGTGAATTTTGCAATGAACTGATCGAGCACGCCGACTAATTCGGGAGCGATTGTCTCCGCCTGCGTCGGGTCGCCGAGAAATGCCTGATCGAACTGCTGGCCTTCGATGTCCCATATGATGCCTCCCTGGGCGCCGACCCGCTTCATTTCGGCGACCGCGGCATCACCGGCCAGCAGCAGCCGTTGCTGGAAGTTCGCGATTCCAGCGGGCGTCGTTACATCGATCGTCGGATCGTTGAACCATCCTCGCGGATTGGTCGGGAACGTCGGGCGGAACCGGCCCGTGAATGTGAGGCGCGCCATCGGCTTGCGTACGGCCACGGGGGGGAGCAATCGCGGAAATGTCGCCGCGAAGCGCGTGTAAAGATCGGAGACCAGTTGCGGCTGTGTCTCGCCCGCAGCGCCGAACCGAAGCGAGAGCGTGATCGTGTCCGACCCGCCGGGGGGAACGGGCCTGGTGATACCCGGCCAGTTCGGATTCAGATTCGAATTAGGGTCAACATAGAGTGACAGCCGCCATATCGGGCCAACAGGGTTGGTTCCGGCCCAGAGGCTCATGGCCATGGGATTCACAATGTCTTCGTCCGCAAGGTCGATCGTGCCGCTGCCATAGTCGAAGAAAACATCAGCGGGAGCGTCGAGGCTGAAGGAGGTGTTATTCGAATAATTCAACGGCGTGGCGGGCAGTTGTACTGAAAGCGGGAACATCCAGTAACGAGTGATGGGGTTCGAAAGGGTGTTGCTGAGCGTAACGGTAATGAGCAACTTGTTTCCCGCAGCCTGATACTGGGTGACGGCCGTTCCCCATCCGAAAGTTTGCGTTACCGTGTTCGCAACCGGGTCAGTCACGGTCTTGGACGCGGTCGCGCCAGCTCCCTTGCTGGTTCCAGTCGGGAGGGTCTGATAAACGTTGGCGAAACTCGGCGGCGCCATAGGGCCGTAGTAAAAACTCTGGCCGTTGTACGCCAGGCTTGACAATCCGTTAGTGCCCATCGTGAACGTCACTCCGGGGTTGAGAACGATCAGCGCGCTCGAGGAAACGGTGGTGTCCTGAGCGCTGGTGGCAGTGAGGATTACCGTCTGCTGCACATTCGCGGGAAGCGAACTCGGCGCGGTGTAGAGGCCCGAGGGGGTGATCGTACCCAGATTGGGCTGTAGTAGCCACGTCACGCCGGTGTTCGTTGTCCCCTGCACTGTGGCGATGAACTGCTGCGTTCCCATCGGATCCAGGGTGACCGTCCCCGGATTCAATGACAAACTGATGTGCGGATTCACCGTGATAATCGTTGAGTCGGTAACGGACGGCTGCGCATTGCTTTGCGCCGTTACGGTGACGGTGGTTTGGGAGCTAACGGTAGATGGAGCTGTATATACGGCGGTGGTTCCGCTTGTCGTAAGGGCGCCGAAGTTGGTGGGCGAAACAGACCACGTTATCCCCTGATTTGTCGTGTTGCCGATAGTCGCGGTGAGGGTTTGCGTTCCCGAAGGCGGCACCGTCGCGGTCGGCGGGTTGAGAGTCAGAGTTACCTGCGGGTTCAGTTGTATCGTCTGCGAAGCCTTGACCGTGGTTTGCGCGTTGCTCGTCACGGTGATCGTCACGTTTTGTGACGACGGAATGCTTGCCGGGGCGGTATAAACGGCGGATGTTCCGTTGATCGTCAACGTGCCGACCTTGGGGCTCACTGACCATGTCACTCCGGAGTTGGTGGGATCGGCGATGGTAGCAGTGAACGCTTGTGTGCCAGAGGCGAACAACGGACCCGACGGGGCATTCAGGGAAAGCGTAACGGCAGGGTTTAACTGCACGGTCTGTGACGCGGTGACCGTGGTTTTGGCCTTGCTCTTCACGGTGATCGTCACGCTTGCCTGGGATGGGATCGTCGATGGGGCGGTATAAACAGCGGATGTTCCGTTCGCCGCCAATGTCCCGGAATTGGGATTCAATGACCACGTCACCCCGGAGTTGGTCGTATCCACGATGGCGGCATTAAACGTCTGCGTGCCGGAGGGAAACAGCGGACCAGATGGGGCATTCAGGGAGAGCGTTACGGGCGGGTTCAGTTGCAGGGTCTGCGAGGCCGTGACGGAAGGCGTGGAGTTGCTTTGCGCCGTCAGCGTCACCGTTTGTTGTGAGGTGATGGATGCTGGCGCCGTGTACACGGCCGTGCCGCCGATGGCGCTCAGCGTCCCCACGTTCGGCGTCAGGGACCACGTCAGGCCGCCGGCTGTCCCGGTACCGGTTGCGGTAAAGGTTTGCGAATCCGAAGGAAAAAAGGGACCGGACGGGGCCGTCAGCGAGAGCGTCAGGATCGGCGAGAGAAACAAGGTGGATGACGCGGTCGCTGTGGGTTGCGCCACGCTCTGCGCCGTGACCACGACCGTCTGAGGCGCAGGAATCGTTGCAGGCGCCGTATAAACGGCCGTGGTTCCGTTGACCTGGAGGGTTCCGACATTTGGCGTCAGAGTCCAGTTCAGCGTCTGGCTTCCTTGTCCCGTAACAGTTGCGGTCAGAGTCTGCGAGCCCGACGGCAGCAGATTGGCCTGTATAGGCAAGAGAGATAACGACTGCGTATTAGCGGGCGTCACTGTGAATGGCAGAATGTTGCTGCTGACGCCACTTCCGTTAACGACGTAAACATTGTCGGCGCCGGTTGGCGTCCAGCTAAGAAACGTAAAAGTAGCTGTGATGGTTGTAGGGGAGACAAATATTACGTTTCCCTGTCTTGCGCCGCCTCCGGACAAACGCACCGTGGTATTTGGATCAAAGTTGGAACCGTTCAGAGTGACGACGACAGCGGTACCTTGAGCGGCGGTATTCGGCGTCATCGAGGACAGGACTGGCGGTCCGGACTGGCTAGTTGGCCAAGGCCAGTTCCAGGCGGGCTCCTGAGCGGAAAGGGGCGCCTGAAATAGAGCCGCTGCGAGCGCAATACCGGTAAGAAAGGCGTTGTACTTAGGCGCGCGAGATTTTAATAGCTCGCGCACAGTGGCTGTTTCGCCTTCGCGATTTTGTACGCATTGAAAATGGCAGATGTCGGCGTCGGGGATGTTATCGTAACTAATTAAATTTAAATGGGTTACGATGATTTTCTTGAAGCGGGCATACGCGTGCCCGAGGCGCAAAATCATAGAATCTATTTGACTACAGGGTGTGCGATATCACAAAACAATTTTTTAGGTTTTTTTTTAGTAACGCTTTTTACACAAAATTTCTGCGGAAAATCCTAGGTACTGTTTTCGCACTTAGTAACGCTTAGTTTATGTTTATTTAGTCAGGTTATGCAGCAAAAAAAGCGGTGAGTGGCAGGCTCCTGGGGCTAGGTGACTGGTCCCGGGTTGAACATTGTGAGCGCGTTGTGCAGGTGCCAGCGCTCGGCCCAGGTCTTCTTTCCGCCAGCCACTTCGAGCAGCATTCGGAATAATTCCCAGCCGGCATCGCCTACCGATATTCCCCCGGTCACGATTCGACCGGCATCGAGGTCGATAAGGTCAGGCCATTTCTCCGCCAGGGCCGTTCGCGATGAGATCTTGACCACTGGCGCCAGCGCGAGTCCGTAAGGCGAGCCCTCGCCGGTAGTGAATACGTGCAGGTTCATCGACGCGAGCTGCAGGGTACCGCAAATAAAATCGCTCGCAGGCGAGGCCGCGAAAACGAGGCCTTTCGTCGTCACCTTTTCACCGTGCGATGCGACGGCCCGAAGAGCGGTGCTCCCGGCTTTTGCGACTGACCCGAGCGATTTCTCGACGATGTTCGCGAGCCCGCCGCGTTTATTGCCGGGCGTGGTATTCGCGCTCCGGTCCGCCAGGCCGCGCGCGAGGTAATCGTCGTACCAGCGCAGTTCCCGCACAAGATCGAGCGCCACGTCCCGAGTGGCCGCGCGCGCGGTCAGCAGGTGCGCTGCGTCGCGTACCTCGGTGACTTCGGAGAACAGGACCGTGGCGCCCGCGCGCACCAGGAGGTCGGCGGCGGCTCCCACCGCCGGATTGCAGGTCACGCCGGAAAAGGCGTCGCTTCCGCCGCACTGAAGCCCGACCACCAGATCGGAAGCCGGGCATTCGGTTCGGCGGCGGTCATCCAGTTCCCTGAGCCGTTTCTCCGCAGCCCGCATGATGGCCGCGACGGTCTCGATAAAGCCCCGCTCGTCCTGCAACCGTATTACGCCGCCCTCTTCCAGAACGGGCAGATCCGATGAAAACAGCCGCGAGGGCTGCATTTTCTCGCACCCGAGGCTGACCGTCAGGGGAGCGCCTCCGATATTCGGATTCCTGCTGATGTTCCGGATGGTCCGGATGGGAATCTGCGCTCCCGGCGCATCGATCGCGACCCCGCATCCGTAGGTGTGGGTCAACGCAACGACGTCGTCGACATTGGGAAACCGCGGCAGGATCTCGTCCCGAATCCGTTGGACCGCGAAATCCACCGTCGGGGCCACGCACTGGACGGTGGTGGTGATCCCGAGGATGTTGCGTGTTCCCGCGCTGCCGTCGGCGTTCCGGTATCCCTGAAACGAGTAGCCGCTCAGCGGGGGTGGTTCCGGTGGAACCGCTGTCGCGAGAGGCATCTCATCGAGCGCCGGGGCGGCGGGCATTTCGAGCAGATCCTCGCGGATCCACGACCCGCGCGGGATCGCGCGTTTTGCGTATCCGATGACGTAACCGTACCGAAGGACCGGCTCTCCAGCCGCGAGGTCGCGCAAACTGATCTTGTGCGACTGAGGAATCGATTCAACGGCGAACTCGTCGCCGCGCCGAATCCCCTCTTCGTGAACGATGATGCCGACGTTGTCGGTGGGATGTATCTGGATATAGAAAAGCCGCACCCACGATTATGCCCGCATCGCGCGATAGTTTGCCAGGCACTTTTGGGCAGTTTCGAGTTCGGAAAAATCGCTGCCTTCCTGTTCGATCAGGTAGAATTCCACGCCGCCGGTCTTTTCGGCAGCGGCGAAAATCGCTTTCCAGGGCCCTACACCCTCGCCGAGGAGGCATTTGTAGCCTTTTTCCTTGCTCCACTCTTTCAGATGCAGGGAATTGATCCGCCCGGGATTGGCATTGATCCACGCCACCGGATCCGAACCCATTTCCAGACATGTGCCCACATCCAGCTGCAGCATGAAGTTTTTCGGCGTATTCGCCGCGATGACTTCAATGGGACGCTTGCCTTCCACCGGCGTGAATTCCGCCTGATGGTTGTGATAACCGCCGCGAAGCCCGGCGGGCCGCAGCAATTCCGCGCCGGAAGTCAGCGAGTCTGCGATTTTTTTCCAGTCATCGAGCGTCTGCGCGCGCCCGGCGCTTGCGATTACCACAAAATGCGTCCCCAGGATTTTATTCAGATCAATTGCCTTCTGAATATTTTCCGGCTTGTAGTTGGTGATGGAGTTATGCGTCGAAAGGCAACGCACTCCCTTGTCGTCCAGAAGCTTCCGAACCTCTTTTGCCTGATCGGTAGACCACTGATAATAGGGAGCATAAAACTCCATATCCTGGTATCCGAGGTCGGCAACCTTGCGCACCGTGCCCATCAGATCCTCTCCGAGGGCCTTGCGCACGGAGTACATTTCGAGGCCTATCGGGACCGATTTTTTTTGACCGAAAGCGATTGCGGCAGCAGATAGCGCGGAAGCGCCTAGAAATCCACGGCGTGTGAGGGGCATAAAAACTTCACCCGACACACTATCACGAATTCCGGGGGCTTAGCTGCTGAGCGTCCAGCCTTTGCGGAACGTCGGACGAAGATACTTATTCGCGTCGGCATTGTTTGAGAACCGGCCCTTAGCCGCATCCCATTCGAGTTTGCCGTCCACCCGCAGCGATATCACGCCGAGCAGCATCCACTCCACGAACGGCACCGCGACGTTGAAATTCGAGCAGGCCGGGTCGCCGCCTTTACAGGCGCGAATCCAGTCGCGATAATGACCGGGCGACCGGGTCAGAATCGGTTGGGGAAACTGATAATCGCGCATTTTCGACACAGGAATCAGCCGAGTTTGCTCGCCGTACGTTCCCGTGGTCATGATGCCCTTGTCCCCGATGAAGACACTGCCGTTCGGTCCGGAAATACGAGCATCCGGGGCCGTCGCATTTTCCATCGCCTCCCAGTCGAACGTGCGGCCTACGAATCCCGTAAATGGACGCGGGCGCTGAGGTCCGGATTGAGCCGGGGCCTGTCCCTGCGGGCGCGGGCGCGTGGGAAGGTCGCCGAGCAATTCGCCGGCGGGAACACCCTCGATCTTCGGCGTCTCGGTCAGGCCGTCGTGCCAGAAAATCTTCACGGGGGGCATGTTGCCGCGCGCCGGGAAATCGTACCGGATCAGTGATTTCTTCGGGAACTGAAAATCGCTGGTTCCCTCTTTCATGACGCACTCAACGCTGGCCGGAGATCCCAGCCGTAGCGCCATATTCGGCGCTCCGAGAATGTGGCACGCCATATCGCCGAGCGCGCCGCAGCCGAAATCATAAAATCCCCGCCAATTAAATGGGTTATAAAAATTCCCGTATTTATTCGGATAATCGGCGCCGCCTTTTGTGTAGGGGCGTTTTTCCGCGGAGCCCAGCCACAGATCCCAGTCGAGCGTATTCGGCGCGGGCGTGGGGGCGGGAATGGCCGTCAGTCCTTGTGGCCACCAGGGGCGGTCGGTCCAGGCGTGAACCTCCGTAACATTCCCGATCTCGCCGGACCAGATCAATTCCGCCGCCTGCCGCGTCCCTTCGTTGGAATAGCCTTGGTTACCCATCTGGGTCGCAACCTTATATTTATTCGCCGTGTCACGCATCAACTGCGCTTCCCACACCGTACGCGTGAGCGGTTTCTGCGTGTAGACGTGCTTGCCGCGCTCCATGCAGGCGATGGCCGCCGTCGCGTGCATATGATCGGGAATTGTCACGATTACCGCATCGATATTATTGCCCTGTTCATCGAGCATTTTCCGGTAATCGCGATATTTCGGGGCTTTATCGTATTCCTTGAATTTCTCGGCGGCGCTTTCGTCGTCCACATCGCAAAGCGCGACAATATTTTCCGAACTGCAGCCGTCGATATCGCTCTTGGCCTTTCCGCCGGCGCCGATCGACGCGATATTGAGCTTTTCGTTCGGAGACTTGTAACCCAGCGCCTTCAGTGACGGCGTCGCGCCGAATCCGCCGCTCGGGACCGCCCCCGCCAACAGTGAGCCGAAAAAGAAATGTCGCCGCGTCAGATCAAACGCCATAGATTGAACCTCTCCGGCAGGAATTATATACCCGGCATGTTACTTGCTCCAGCCGAAGAGCTTCAGGGCGTTCCCGCCGCGGATCTTCTCGCGGTCCTCTTCGAGTACATAATCGAACATTTCGTCGAGCATTTCGGATTGTTTCCCGAAGTCCGCGCGGTCATGGCCGAAGTAGCCCCAGATCATTCGCTCAGGCCCGTAGGCGTCGTAGATCTTCCTGACCGAGGGCTTGATCGCCAGGCTCTTCGCGTTCGAATACTTCATGAAGACGCGCGGTAGTTTCGCCAAACGCAGCACGGCGGCAAAGTCGGCCGGCGTACCCTCGTCGAATCGCCCCAGATGATCCAGAATGACGGGAGTTTCCGGAAACTCGGCCGCCAGATCGTAAATCTGCGACGCATAATATGGCAGAAAGTGCATCTGAATCGCCATGCCCAGCTGATGAACGCGCCGCCAGGTCGCCTTCATGGCGGGGGACCGCATATCGCGGTCTTTGATCGGACCCTCCGTGGTCGGCGGCGTGCCGGGCTTTCGCGTCTCATGAATGCGGAGCCCCACAATCCGCCGCGGGTTGTTGCCCGCAAGCGATGCAATCCGATCCGGCGTGTCGCGCGCGATCGGATCGAAAAGGCAAACCCCTTTAAAAAAGAGCGGCGACGGTTCTTTCGAAAACGCGTATTCGAGGTAACGATAATCGTCCTGATAGGGCTCCGGATGGACAATGACCGCGTGATCGATGCCCACCTCCTTCGCGAATGCGACGTATTCCTCAACCGGAAGGGGCGTTGGTTTGTAGGGCGCGTCCGCTGCGAACGGAAATCGCCTCTGATCCGCCGCGAACAGATGCACGTGGCTGTCCACGATCGGGCCCTTCGGATGTCCGGCCGCGACCCGCTGCGCCGCGAGCAGCGTCCCTGCCACGAATTCGCGGCGATTCAGCTTCATGGCTACTCCGGCACGTACTGTCTCAGATACTTGTGCGCCATGCGGAAGCCCATCGCGTAATCGGGGTTGAAGTCCGGCCCCGGACGATTCGGCGATCCATACAGCGGATCTTCGTGCTCGAGGCTCATCGCGCCCTGATACCCAGAGCGCTGCAGGACTGTAAAAAACGCGGCCCAGTCGATTGAGCCGAGACCCGGCAGCCGATACACCCACCACTGCGCCCGGTTAACGGGATTGATCCCCACTTTCCGCAGCACATCCCAACGAATCTCGGTGTCTTTCAGATGCACGTCGTAGATCTTGTCGACGAAATCGCGCGCGGTCTGAATCGGGTCCATCATCTGCCATACGAGATGGGACGGATCGTACTGCAGGCCCACATAGGGTGAATCGCCGAAGCCTTTGAAAAGAGCTTCGAATCCCGCCGGACTGATCGCGATATTCGCCCCGCCGGGATATGGCTCCCAGAGAATGCGCACTTTGTGCGTCTGGCACGCCGGGAAATAACGCTCGTTATAAACCCGGACGATATCGTCCACCTGCTGCTCGAAAGGCTTGGCGGTATTCTTTCCGGACGACGTTCCGATGTAGGGGATACCAAGTTTCCCGGCGAGCTCGATCAGCTTGACGAAATAGTCGTTATCCTGTTTGCGTTTGTCGGGATCGGCGGCAATGTGGTCCTGCGAAGCCTGGAACGCCGATACGCGCATCTCGTAGCGCGCGAGCGTTGTTCGGACGTTTTCGATCTGCGCATCGGTCAGAACCGAGGCATCCAGGGTAGAACGGCGCGTGGCGCCGAGAATCATATTCGTGAAACCCTCGTCCTTCGCGAACTTCACATTCGATTCGGTGAAAGGCCCGAGAATTCCGAGGCGGGGCTTCCACTCCGCCGCGCGCGCGAGTTGGGGCAATTGACTGGCTGCAATAGATCCGAGCAATGAGCGTCTGGTCATACCTGCGCCGTTTATCTTATGCCAGGCGGATTTATCGCGCCGCGGCCGAACTATTCTGGACGTATCGGGGGAATCGTCTACACAATCGGCCACTCGACGCATCCGCTGGAGGAATTCGTCGCAATGCTCGCCGCTCATAGCATCGACTATCTTCTCGACGTCCGAACTGTCCCGAAATCCCGGAGGAATCCTCAGTACAACCAGGAGGCGCTGCCAGCGGCGCTTGAAGCTCGTGGAATCGCTTACGGCCACGAACCTCGATTAGGCGGCCTGCGTCATCCCCGTCCGAACTCGATCAACAGCGCATGGAAAAACGATTCCTTCCGGGGCTACGCGGACCATATGCAGACTCCCGAGTTTGATGCGGCCATTCGGCGCCTCATCGCGCTCTCGCACGAGCGAACGCCAGTCGTTATGTGCGCCGAAGCGGTTCCGTGGCGCTGCCATCGCAGTCTGATTGCGGATGCGCTTGCCGCCCATGGCGTTCCCGCGTTTCACATCATGAGCGCGGCGACCGCGAATCCCCACCGGATCACTCCGTTCGCCGTCATCGAGGGTTCCCGTGTTACCTACCCAGGGCTCACGGCCTGACTACAACGGAAACGCCTGAGCGCTACAATTCCTGTTTGCTGCGCACCGTCACGGCGACCCGGTACGTAACCCCGTTGCGCGAAGGCGGTTCGTTGCCCGCTATCGTCGAGGCGGACGATTCCGGTCTTTACGTGCTCAAATTCCGTGGGGCGGGGCAGGGACCCCTGGCTCTGGTGGCAGAGTTAATCTCGGGCGAGATCGGCCGCGCGTTGGGGCTTCGCGTCCCGGAAATTGTGCTGGTCCAACTTGACGAAGCGATCGGGCGCAACGAACCCGACCCCGAAATCCGCGAACTGCTGCTCCGGAGCGTGGGCCTCAATCTCGCGCTTGACTACCTGCCCGGATCGCTGATGTTCGATGCCGCGGCGAAGAATCCGATCGATGCCCGTGTCGCATCTCAAGCCATCTGGTTCGACGCGTTAGTCACGAACGTGGACCGTACCGCCCGGAATCCAAATCTCCTCTGGTGGCACAAGACGCTCTACTTCATCGATCATGGCGCGAGCCTCTATTTCCACCATGACTGGAAAAATATTGAGGAGAAGGCGCTTTCTCCTTTCTCAGCCATTCGCAATCATGCGCTCCTGCGCTGGGCTACAGACCTGGCTTCGGTCGACGACGAATTCAAGCTCCGCCTCTCCGCCGGGATCGTCGAGCAGATTATCGCCGAGGTTCCCGACCTCTGGCTGACCGGCGTCGACCGGGCCGGCTATCTCACCTTTCTCAATCGCCGCGCTTCAAACTCGCGCATATTCGTCGAGGAGGCCCTTCGTGCCCGAGCCTTATGACTTCGCGGCGATTCGCGTCGTGCCGCGAGTCGATCGCGAGGAATTCCTGAACGTCGGGGCGATTGTTTTCTGCCGCACCCTGAAATACCTCGCGGCTCGCGTGACGGTCGATGAAACCCGCCTCACCGCCCTATGGCCGGATCTCGATATCGACGACGTTCGCGCTCACCTGGAATTGATCCCGCGGATCTGCGCCGGAAGTCCCGATGCGGGACCGATTGCGGGGTTGCCCCTCTCGGAGCGCTTTCACTGGCTCGTGTCGCCGCGCAGCACCATCATTCAGCCTTCGCCCGTACACTCGGGCGTGTGCTCCTCGCCCGCAGCCGCGCTCGACGATGTTTTCGCCCGGCTTGTTTCCAGCACAACTACGGGATGATACAGGTGCGGTAAAACGATCTTTCCGATCGCGATCAGCCGTCCCTCGGGATCGATGGCCTTCACATACTCCGCGCCCGCATCTACTCGAAAAGCCGATACGCCGAAGTCCCGCCCCTGTTGGATTTGCCGGGCGGTCAAGTCGTCAACCATCACGAGGGGGAACTGCGGCAGCAGGTCCGCCGGCGCGCGCACCGCCGTCTCAAGACGGTCTTCTTCCTTCAGCCGCTGGAGCTGGTCCAGAGTCAATGCCTGCTCGATGCGAAACGGGCCTGAAGCGGTCCGGTTCAGCGCTTCAATGTGCGCGCCGCACCCGAGGGCCAGCCCAAGCTCATGAGCGATGGCGCGAATATACGCGCCCGGAGACGTCCGCACGAAGATGCGCGCTATATCGCCGCTGACCTCCCGAAGAGTCAGTTCGTGGATGAATACCCGGCACGGCTCCAATTCGACCGGAGTCTTCCTGCGCGTCAGCTTGTATGCCGGGACGCCGCTCACCTTCTTCGCCGAAACCGGAGGTGGAACCTGGTCGATCTCTCCGCGCATCGGCGCAAGGCATGCCTCGATACGCTCGACGGTGAGCTGCGGTTCGCCTGTGGGGCTCATTCGCTCTCCGTCGCGATCGTACGTTGACGTCGCGAAGCCGAACCGCACCGTGGCTTCGTACGACTTTTCGGAATCGCCCCAGAATCTCGCAAGGCGCGTCGCCGAGCCGATCATCACCGGCAGAACGCCGGTCGCCAACGGGTCGAGAGTCCCCAGATGTCCCACGCGGCGAGTTCCCGCAATTCCGCGTACTTTGTTGACGACGTCGTGAGAAGTCCAGCCAGCGGCCTTGTTGATGACGATCAGGCCATCGATACTCACTTTTCGCGTTCCAGTTCCTCAATCGCCTTCACTACCACGTTACCCACTACCTGAAAACTGTGCGCATCGAGTTTGTCCATCGTGTCGCGCGGAGTGTGCCAGAACGTTCCCTGCGACTCGAAATCGATCATGTCAAGCGCGCGTACCCCCGCATTGACGAACGGCAGATGATCGTCCTGAATCGCTCCACCTTCGCGCGGGAAATAGCGCGCGTACCCCAGCGAATCCGCCGCGTCCCACACCAGTTTGCGCAGCGAATCTGAAGACCCCGTATCCCAGAACAGCTTCAGATTGCGGTCCCCGATCATGTCGATATTGATCACCGCCTTCAGGCGGCGGTTTGTGCCGTCCTCGGTCCATTTCTCAGCAAGATGGCGGCTGCCGTAGACGCTGTCCGTATCGGTCCATTCGCGCACCGCTTCCTCCCCGTCAAAGAACACCAGATAAACGTCGTCGCTGCGCGGTCGTCCCTGCAGAGTCCGCGCAAGCTCGAGGAGAAAGCCAGTGGAAGATCCGCCATCGTTCGCGCCCACAAAGTTCGCAAGTCTCTTTGTGTCGTAATGGCCCGTTACGGCGATCGCGCGCCCCGACGTTCCGGCGAACTTCGCGATGATGTTCTCCATCGCGATCGACCCCTCCGGGGTATTGGCCATGAATTTGTCTGAAATGATTTCGCAATTGCGCGATTTCAACTCTTCCCGAATAAAGCCGCGCAGTTTCTCGATGGCATCCGAACCGCTCGGCCTGGGCCCGAACTTTACCGCCCGCGCCGTCAACGAAAATGCTTCCGAGCCACTGAAATCATGTGGTTTGGCCGAACCCGCGAAGGTGATCAATGATGCCGCGATGAAGATAGCGGTTCGTAGCATGACCTTCCAGAGTACCGAACCATGGCTCCCCGGACGAACCCGTGAGTTAACTTTCTGTGACACAACAACTTAAACTACAAATTGGTGTAACATATGACCGGGAGGCAAAGTGGCTGCGCTCAGCGTCGGCTCCACTCTGCAGGCGCAACGAATCCGCAAGGGATTGTCCATTGAGGACATTGCCCATCAGACAAAAATATCTGAGCGGTATCTGAAGGCCATCGAGGCAGACAATTTCGATGTCCTGCCCGGATTGATATTCGCCCGTAATTTCGTGCGTCAATACGCCGCTTTGCTTGATCTGGATGGCGCGGCGCTTACATCGGATCTGTCTCCCTACGATTTGGCGGCAGCGCCTCTGCCCACCGCGCCCGTTCGATACGAAACGAGTTCTGGATGGGATCCCCGATGGAACTCCGCCCTGGCATCTCTTGTCTGGATATTCCTCGCAGGGGGCGCGGCCGTCGGAGCGTATGTGTATTTCAATCGCCCGGCGCGGGTTCCTGCAGCCGCCGCGGCCCAGCCATCCACACAAGTTACCCCGCAACCGGCGCCGCAAATCACGCCGGTGAGTCCGGTTGCCGCGGGAAACCTGGCTGCTGCGAATGCCGCCAGGCCTGCGCCGGCGTCGGCCGAAAATCCGCTGGATACGCGCGCGGTGCGAGTCGTTATCACGGCTCACGAAGACGCGTGGATTCAGGTCACCGCCGACGGGAAGACGGTGTTCACCGGTACCCTCAAATCCGCCGACGAAAAATCGTTTTCCGCGGACGATTTTGTGAAAGTTCTGGCGGGCAACGCCGGAGGCATCGACATTTCACTGAATGGAAAAGCGCTCGACTCCCTCGGGCCGTCCGGACAAGTGCGTTCTATCAGATTGACGGCGGAAGGTCCACAGTTCCCGCCGAAAAATCCGCCGGTGTCCGATCCCGCGTAGCCATTTCCAAACGCGCTCTGCGGCGTTCCATCGCGGCCGCGCGCCGTTGCGCGATGAGAGCATGCCGCCGCTGCCGTTCCGCGATCAGCAGTTCCGCCCGGCGCCGTTGCTTTACGCTCACATCCACGCGCTTCCAGAATTTCGCGAAATACGCGATGGCCGACCACAGCGAGAACACCACCACCAATATCAGCGCCATACGCGCCCACGGCCCGATCCATGGGCGGTGGATGCTGAGCATCAAAAGCGAAATCGCGATCACTTGCGAAAAAGTCTTCGTCTTTCCGAGTTCGCTTGCGCTGATCGTGTAGCCTTCGGCGGCCGCGATGCTCCTCAGCCCCGATACGGCGAACTCGCGGCCAATCAGCAGCACCACGAGCCAGCTTGCGATCACCCGTACCTGGACGAGGGAAATCAGCGCAGCAGAGACGAGCAGCTTATCCGCGATTGGGTCGAGCAGCATTCCGATCGTCGTGACCTGTTTCCAGCGCCGCGCCAGATAGCCGTCGAGAAGGTCCGTGCCCGCCGCAATCCAGAAAATCAGAAGCGCGATCAGGTCGTTTGTGATCAGCGCCCGGTGATACGAAAAGGCGACGCGCTCCTGAACCAGCACTGCGACAAGCAGCGGCACGATGAAAATGCGCGCGATCGTAAGGCTGTTCGGGATATTCAATCGCACACTCCCGCCCAAGCCTTCTGATTGGGCCGATAAAGATCGTCGATTGTGGAAATCGCCCGGAATTCTGAAACGCTAACACGAGAGTGCCCCAAAATATTGCAATTCTGCATATCTCGTGTTAAGTGCTTCAGTCCCGCAAGTTTAGTGCGATTGCCCTGTTGCGGTTCAAACCCCGGAAAACGCCGGGACGCCAAGACTTTGCGCAGGGATCGAATCACTTGTGCACAGGATTTTCCACAGGCTTGGTGGAATTCAGAACTGCGTACCGGTGAAGCCGCTGCCTCAGGGACTCCGGCGCATCGGCTTCGATCTCGCATAGATTTCCATGATAGTCCTCGGAAAGGATTCTGCCACGCTCATGCAGAAGCGCGATCGCCGAGCCATCTTTCAGCGGGATCCGAAAGCGTGCTCTTTCAACCACATCGAAGGGCAGCGCCACGTCGATCTGTTCCAGGAGTTTTTCGATACCGCCGCCCGTCAGGCCGCTTACCAAAATCGCGGGCGTGTTGGAATCCTGTCCCGCCGCAGCCAGCAGGCGGTCTCCCATGACGGCAGGATCGCTGTCTCCCGGAAGGATCCGGTCGGATTTGTTCAGGACCAGAACCTGAGGGGTCCCGGACGCGCCGATTTCACCGAGAACCCGGAACACTTCAGCGACATGCGCGGCGGCGTGTTCGTTTGAAGCGTCCACGACATGAAGAATGAGAGCCGCCTCCGAAACCTCCTCCAGCGTCGCCCGGAATGCGTCGATTAAAGTCGTCGGCAGATTCCGGACGAAGCCGACCGTGTCGCTCAGGAGCGCCTGCCGGCGCGAAGGCAGAGTGATCGAGCGAATGGTGGGGTCCAATGTCGCGAACATGCGGGCATCAGCCGTTACATTCGCGGCCGTGAGCCGGTTAAACAGCGTCGATTTTCCGGCGTTCGTGTAGCCCGCCAGCGAAATCGTAGGAACCGGAGCCGCCTTCCGTTTTTTTCGGTGCAGCGCGCGTCCGGCGCGGACGCGCTCGAGATCCGACTCAAGCTTCTTGATCCGGTCCGCGATGCGCCGCCGATCCGTTTCGAGTTTCGTTTCGCCCGGTCCGCGCGTTCCGATGCCGCCGCCTAAACGTGACAGCGCAACGCCTTTGCCGGCCAGCCGCGGCAACAGGTATTTGAGCTGAGCCAGCTCGACCTGCAGGCGCCCTTCGGAAGTTCGGGCGCGTTTCGCGAAAATGTCGAGAATCAGCTGCGTTCGGTCAATCACCTTGACGCCGACCGCGTTTTCGAGATTGCGCTGCTGCGTCGGCGTCAGATCGTTGTCTGCGATCAGCACGTCGGCCTGGGCGGCTTCCGCTATTTCCCTCAGTTCGGCGACTTTCCCGTGTCCGAACAGAGTTGCGGCGTCGATTTCGGGTCGCGACTGATACGCTTCTCCCGCGATCTCAACGCCTGCGCCTCGCGCGAGCTCCGCCAGTTCGCGGAACGACTCGGTTGCGCCGGACGAGGCGCCCCCCCTCCGGCGTTCGAAGCCGGCCAGAATCGCCTTCTCGGCGGACCGCGCCAGTGAAATCGTCGCTTATCCCTCTTGCTGGCCTGCCCCGGCAGCCATCGGCTGTCCCGCGGCGCTTTGGTGCGACGCCGAATGATGCGCAGGAGCGCGCATCGTTACTACGGTGGAAATCGCGTGCTTAAAAATCAACTGCTCCTGATTGTTCGTTTCGAGCACCAGAGAATACTTGTCGAAGCTTCTGATTCGCCCGGAGAGCTTTACACCGCTCAACAGATAAATTGTGATGACACCCTTTTCTTTGCGCGCATTGTTGAGAAAGCTATCTTGTATATTTTGCGCTGGCTTATCCATTACTTACCGCTCCTGAAACACCGAAAGCCGATACCGGCGAGACGATCGATTGCATTGTAGCGCAGGGAAAAACGCTGCCTGATCCTACTCGGGACCGGACTCCTGCGCAATCCGCAGCAGGTATTGTCCATATTCGGAATGGCGGAGCGCATTGCCCCGCCCAATCAGGTCCGAGCGGCTCAGATAGCCGAGTTCGTAGCCGATCTCCTCCAGGCATCCTACCTTGAGCCCCTGTCTCTGCTCGATTGTCTCGATGAAATTGCCCGCCTGCAGCAGTGATGAGTGCGTACCCGTGTCGAGCCAGGCCATGCCACGCCGGAGACGCTCCACCCGCAATTTTCCCCTGCCAAGATAGGCGCTGTTGACGTCCGTAATCTCCAGTTCTCCCCGCGCCGAGGGTTTGACGGCGCTCGCGATATCCGTGATCTCGCTGTCATAAAAATAGAGGCCCACCACTGCATAGTGAGACTTGGGGTGGGATGGTTTCTCTTCGATCGAAAGAACGCTTCCCGATCCATCGAACTCCACCACGCCATAGCGTTCTGGATCGTTCACCCAGTAAGCGAAAATCGTCGCTCCGTCCGGTTGATGAGCCGCCCGCAGCAGGCACTCCCTTAATCCATTCCCGTAGAAGAGGTTGTCGCCCAGCACCAGGCACGCCGGTCCGCCGGCAATGAATTCTTTGCCGATCAGGAAAGCCTGCGCCAGTCCCTCGGGGCGCGGCTGCTCCGCGTACTCCAGCCGGATTCCGAAATCTGACCCGTCGCCCAGCAGACGCTTATAAAGCGGCAGATCGTGCGGCGTGGAGATGATCAGCACTTCGCGGATTCCCGCCAGCATCAGGGTGGAAAGCGGATAGTAAATCATCGGCTTGTCGTAAACGGGCAGCAATTGTTTGCTGATTCCGCGAGTTATCGGATAAAGCCGGGTACCGCTCCCACCGGCCAGAATGATCCCTTTCATCTGAATGAAAAGATACCAAGATGGGGTTGGTCGCGTGGATTGAGCGGTCAGGCCGCTCCGCGGTGCCTGCGCCTTCCCTGTTTGACGACGGCTAGCAAAGCCTGCGCCAGCTTGTTTCCTGAGCGCTCCAGTTCGTCCCGGCTGGCAAGGGACATCCTTCGCAGAACTTCCCGGCCCATCCGCGTCAGCTTTACCCAGTCGTCCGTGCCTTCCGCCTCGGGTGACGAACGCGTAATTTCGCCATGCTCTACCGCGGCGGCGATCACCTGACTCACGCGTTCACGCGACAGGCACATTCTATCGGATAGCGCATTGACGGTTGGGCGCGCCCCTTCCGGCAGGCCCTGCACCGCGAGCAGAAGCGCATAGGAATCCTGGCTTACGCCCAGTTCCTGCGCGTGATCTTCCGTCGCCTTCTGCAGGCAACCTATCTGATACCGAAGCTCCGCCAGTTCACGGTATTCGTCCAGTGTCAAATCCTGGCCAGCCGCGCTCCATCGGCTCATCGAAACTATGCTATCGGCGCCGCGCCCCCATTCTCACTACCCCTCAGCGCTCGGTTTGCGCGGATTGTAACGTTTGGGATGGGCTTGAATTACGAAATCGTACAAGGCGGAGGATTCGTTCGCGGTTTCGCTCCTCGTTGAGGTTCCGCACCCGGCCCTGAAGCAGATCGTTGAGTGAAATCATGCCGGCGATCCGGCCGTCTTCGTTCCCTACCACTGGCATTCGCGTGAAGCCTGTCTCCGCCATTCTCAGTACCACTACTCGCAGTGGATCGTCCGAGGCCGCGACGATCGCGGTTCGCGCGAGATCCTCGAGTCGAGTGGAATTGGCGCGCGTCGCGATCGCCGAATGCAGGTCGCGCCGCGTGATCACACCCTTGAGCCGTCCGTCAGGGTCAACCACCGGATAGAGCCGCTGGCCTCGCGGGCTCGATTCATGCAGGAGAGTCCGCCTGAGATCTCCGATCGTCGTCGAGGCGGGCAGAGCGACCACATTCGTCCGCATCACCTCGCGTGTGAAGAGGATTTCCAGTGGATCGATCGCGTATTCGCGGCTCAGGTGGTACCCGCGCCGCGCGATCTTTTCCGTCAGGATCGACCGCTTCAGCAGGAGGACGGTGGTCGCGTGCGCGAGCGCGCCTGCCACCATCAGCGGCAGCAGGATATTGATGTCATGCGTGAGTTCGAGCGCGAATATGATCGCCGTGAACGGCGCGCGCATGGTTCCCGCCAGGATTGCCGCCATGCTCACGAGCGGCCAAAAGCCATTGCCCAGCGCTGGCAGAAACATCGCTTCGATTCCACCCAGCGCTGCCCCCATCATCAGCAACGGGGCCAGAACGCCGCCGGACGTCCCGGATCCGAGCGAGATGATCCAGATCATCGACTTCACCAGAAGCACGCCCGCAATCACGCCACGCGGTACATCGCCCTGTAAGAGCGCGCCAATCGTGTCGTAGCCCACGCCGAGCGCCTGCGGAAAGATCAGCCCGCCGAGACCGACAAACAATCCACCGATCGCCGGCCACCACATCCAGTGAAACGGGAGTTTCTGGAACAGATCCTCGGCAGTATAGACGCCCTTGGTCAGCAAGGCAGAGAGCAGCCCCGCCAGGAGGCCCGCGATGACGCATCCGACGAGCCCGGAAGGGCCGATGAAGATCTGATGCGCGGGCGTGGGAAACAGCGGCCCCAGCCCCAGGATGTACCGCCTTCCCGCCCCGGCAGTGGCAGCGGCCAGCAACACAGGTACCGCGCTGCGTGGCTTGAGTTCAAACAGCAACAGTTCAATGGCGAGTACAGCCGATGCGACGGGCGCCGCGAACGTCGCGGCCATACCAGCCGCCGCGCCGGCTACCAGGAGCGTCTTCCGTTCAGCGCTTGTGAGCTTCAGAAGTTGAGCCATGATCGAGCCGAACGCCCCGCCCGTCATGATGATCGGGCCCTCCGCGCCGAACGGTCCACCTGATCCGATGGATATCGCCGACGAAAGCGGCTTGAGCACCGCCAGCCTCGGTTGCACTTTGCTTCCGTTCAGCAGGATCGACTCGAGCGCTTCGGGAATGCCGTGGCCGCGGATGCGTTCCGAGCCGTACCGCGCCATGAGCCCGATGATCAAACCGCCTCCCACCGGCACCAATACGGCGAGCCACCCCAAGTGGTTGGCCGCCGGCGAAACCATCGCGGTGCTCACTCGGCCGTAGTAGAAGAGGTTCGTAAACAAGCTGATCAGGCGGAGCAGCGCCCAGGCGACGCACGTACTCACCAATCCCACGCCGACGGCGATGATCGAAATCAGAATCATTCGAGGCGTCGCCGTGAAATCACCCAGATGCTCGTTCTTTGTATTGTGGGCGCTCATGCCATAACCTTTCTGCTGTGTTTGAGGACGCTGCTCAGCGCTCTGGCGAGCTCCGGTCCCGATGTTTCCAGTTCGTTCCGGTGCGTCAACGCGAGCTGATGCAGCTTGAGCCGTCCCGCCCGCGTAAGCAGGATCCAGACTTCGCGGCGGTCGTCCGGTCCGGCGGCGCGTTCGACCAGGCCCGATGCTTCAAGCCGATTGATCAGCTCGACGGCGCTGTGATGCTGGATGTAAAGGCGCGACGCCAGTTCGCGAATGGTGGGCTTTACGCCTTCAGGCAGCCCCTGGACAGCCAGCAGAAGCTGATGCTGTTGCGGCTCGACCTGGGTCTCTCTCGCGGCTGCTTCGCTGAAATGGATGAATTTGCGGATCTGCCTTCGGAACTCGGCAAGGTCCCTGTAATGCTCAGGACTAAGATCTCCCGTCACACTTATATCGTATCACGATATAAATTCGCGGATACCAAAGGGGGAATGGCAACCGAAGAGAAGATTGGGCGAATTCCTGTAATTCGGCGCATTTGTGATATAGTCCAGCCGGCAGGAGGTCGCATGCGGTCCCGGCGACTGAAATATTTCTTTAATCTCTTCAATCGCGCGCAGTTCGGGTCACCGGTCGAAGTGAGGGCCAATGCGCGGTTCGGCGTAGTCGGTTCGCAATCGAATCTGTCGCGGCTGGTCCAGGTTGCGCTGAATTATTGACCCTGGGCAGTTACCGGAGCGTCTAAGCGTTCATCCTGCTGAGGAGGTAACGTTGTGAACCGTTACGCATCTGTAGCGGGCCGGCAGCGCCGGTTCGATTGGCTTCCTGCTTATCGCCCCGCGATTCTCGTACTCGTAGCGGTTGCCCTCGCGTTCGGTCAGGCCACCACAGGGCAGTTCAGCGGAACCGTTACGGACGCGTCCGGCGGGTCTGTCCCGAATGCGAAAGTTACCGTAACAAACACAGGTACGGGCGCAGCCCGGTCGGTCACCACGGACCAGACCGGTGGGTATCTCATCGCACAGTTGCCGCCCGGCACTTACGACATCACGGCGGAAGCGCCGGGGTTCAAGAAAGAGGCGCAGAGAGCCGCCGATCTTCAGGTGAATCAGGCCGCGACCCTCAACTTTACGCTGCAGCCAGGCCAGGTGAGTGAAACCATAGAAGTCACGGGCGCGGCCCCACAGCTCGAAGCGCAGTCTTCGTCGCTTGGTACCGTCGTCAACACGCAGCTCACCGCAGAACTGCCGCTTAACGGCCGCAACTTCGTCCAGCTCGCCACGCTTGCGCCAGGAGTGAGTGGTACCGGCTACAGCGTTTCGGGAACGATTATGAGCGGTACTCGCCCAGACGACCGCCGGCCGGGCACCGAAATCTTCTCCAACGGCAATCGCGAAGGTTCAAACGATTTCCTCTACGACGGCATCGACGACAATGATCGTCTGACGCTTTCGATTGTCCTTCGTCCAGCCGTCGAAGCGATCCGCGAGTTCAAGGTCCAGACAAATCTTTTCAGCGCAGATCAGGGGCGCAATTCCGGCGCGGTGGTCGATGTCGTCACCAAATCCGGCGCCAACCAGATCCACGGCAGCGCGTTCGAATTCCTGCGCAACTCCGCCATGGACGCGCGCAATTTCTTCAACGCCAAGGGCACGCCGTTCCCCTCATTCCGGTACAACCAGTTCGGCGGATCGTTCGGCGGACCCATCGTGATCCCGAAGGTCTACCACGGCAAGGACAAGACGTTTTTCTTCATGGACTATGAGGGGTTCCGGCGTAATCAGCAGCAGATCGCGATCGTGACCATCCCCACGCTGGCTGAGCGAACCGGGAACTTCGCGGGATTCAAGCCTATCTACGATCCGCAGACCACGACACCCACAGCCACCTCGTATACACGCACCCAGTTTCCGGGCAATGTGATTCCGTCGAACCGCTTTGACCCGATAACGATCAAGATGATCAACGCCTATCCGCTGCCCCAAACCTCCGGGCTCACCAACAATTACACGCAGAATCTGAATCAGATTCAGAACTGGGATCAGGGCGACATCCGGGTCGATCATCAGATCACGGCGAACGATTCCGTGTTCGCGCGCTATTCGATCCAGCATACGGCTACGACTGTTCCTGCGAGCTACCCGGACGCGACGATTCCCGGCATATCGCATCCTGTTCCGGTTGGAGATGAGGCCTCGTTCGCCGGGACTTCGTTCAATCCCGTGCAGCATGCCGTGGCCGCTTACACGCACATCTTTGGTCCATCCCTCGTCAACGACTTGCGCGTGGGATTCCAGCGCTTCCGGCTCGATTACACGCTGGCCGGAACTACTCCCACCGAGAATCTGGGCAACTTGCTCGGCGTCGCCAACTCGAACTGGAACTCTTTTCAGACGGGTCTTCCGATCTTCTCGCCAGCTGGCTATCTCGGGATCGGCATGAGCCGCTCGTTGCCCATTCTGCGGCGCGAGAATACTTTCGAAGAACTCGACAACCTCACATGGACCCGCGGCAAACATACGCTACGTTTCGGCGTGGACATCCGGCGCCGCCAGATCACCGAATACCAGACCAATCAAGGTAACGGCCGCTTCAACTTCAGCACAGGTTTCACGGCGCAGCCCGGCGTTTCCAGCGGCGATGCCATTGCGAGCATGCTGCTTGGGTTTCCAACGCTGGAAGAGCAGGATTATCTTCAGGTCTGGCCGGGCATCCGCGGCATCGAAACCGGCGTCTACGCAGCCGATGATTGGCGCGTAAACAAGAAGCTGACTCTCAACATCGGCTTGCGCTGGGAATACTACAGTCCTTACAACGAAGTCGCGAACCGCATCGCCAACTTCAATCCTGCGACCGTCAAGCTCATGGTGGCGGGCGCGCAGGGAGTCAGCAGCACCGCCAACGTCGGTTCCGACTGGGCCGATTTCGGTCCTCGCTTCGGATTCGCTTATCAGGCTGCTGACCACACCGTCCTTCGGGGCGGCTTCGGTCTGTTTTACAACCCGAACGGCAATGGGGGAGCCTTATTGCGCCTCGATCGCCAGGCGCCTTACGGCCCAATCATCATCTTTAGCCCTGGCGACGAATTCACCGGACCTCAGGTCGTTCAGGGTCTGCCGCCGAACCCAGGCATTAACTTTGGCGTAGCCGACATGCCCACGGGCAATGTAATCGGCATTCCGGGCAATATCAAGCAGGCTTACGCCGAGCAATTCAACTTCACGATCGAGCAGGAAGTGGCGCCGTGGAAGACGCTCTTCAAGATCGCAACAGTCGGCAACGTCGGGCGCCGCCTCGGCACCGCCTGGAACCCGAATCAGCCGGTTCCCGGGCCTGGAGCAACCACGCCCCGGCGTCCCTTCTACTCCGCCGACTCGGTCCTGGCCGACATCAACTACTACACTTCCGACGGTCTCAGCAGCTACTATGCTTTGCAATTCAGCGCGGAAAAACGATTGTCGCGCGGTCTTACCGGGCTGCTGGGCTACACGTGGTCGCATTCGATCGATGACGTAGCCACCGATTTCGGCGGCGGCACGGGAACCCCCCAGGATCCGAGATGCCGTTTCTGCGATCGAGGCAATTCGGCATTCGATATGCGCCAGCGCCTCACGCTCAGCTTTACGTATCAGCTTCCAGGATTTCACGCGGGCGGGTTCAGGGGCGCGGTACTCGGCGGTTGGCAAATCAACGGGCTATTACAATCGCAGACCGGCTTGCCGTTCACGCCTGGTTTGCAGACAGCCACGGTGAATACAGGTACCGGGAGCCGCCCCGATAGTGTGGGGAGCAGTGGGGCGCTCTCAAACCCGACTATCAACCTGTGGTTCAACCCCGCCGCGTTTGCGACGCCTGCGCAATTTGTTTACGGTAACGCCGGCCGCGACATCCTCTTCGGCCCGGGTCGCACGAACCTTGATATGTCGCTTTTCAAAGCCTTCCAGCCAACCGAGCGTTTGACCGCGCAGTTCCGGTTCGAAACGTTCAATCTCCTGAATCATCCGCAGTTCGGCCAACCGAACGCAACGATTGGGAACGGCGCGGTCGGCACAATCACGTCCACCGTTGGTAACCCGCGGCAGATGCAGGTTGCGCTACGGCTTGTGTTCTGAATCAGCGGCCAACCGATTAAGGCCAGACTACCGATTGCTCACTTGGGCGCTCAACGATGGAGGGGGCCCTCGTTTCGCTTTCGCTCACCCGGACGCTACCCTGTAGGTGCGTATGGACTCGGACGACCAAACAATTGCTGAAGCTGCCGAAGCTCCCGAAGAGGTGGCTGCCGAAATATCTCCGGACTCGGCTTTGCCTGTCCCGGTCGAGGAACTGCCCATTCTCGCCGTCCGGGATACCGTTCTCTTCCCTAATGCGTTAATCCCATTGACTGTGGGCCGACCCACTTCCATGATGCTGGTCGAATCGCTCGGCGAAAATCGCCTCATTGGCGTCGTTTCTCAGAACGACCCGCGTACCGACGAACCGAAGCCCGACGAGCTACACCGCACTGGCACCGTCGCGATGATTCACAAAATTGTGCGGCTTCGCGAGGGTCAGTTACTTTTCTGCGAGGGCGTGTCGCGGATGCGCACGCTGGATTACACCGGCACCGAACCCTTTCTGCGCGCCAATATCGAGCGGATCCCGGAGATCGAACCGGAGATCACGGCGGAACTGACAGCCCTGCGTCAGAACGTGCTCGGCGAATTCGGTCAGATTATCGCCGCCACCCCCAACATCTCGGATGAGGTATCCACAGCCGCCGCCAACATTCCCGAAATCGGCCGCCTGGCCGATTTCATAGCGGGCACGCTGCCCAGCCTGAGCCATGCGGAGCGCCAATTGGTGCTCGAGCAGAATGACGCGCGGCTGCGCCTCGAATACATCAATCAACAGCTCGCCAGGGAGGTCGAACTCCTCGAGCTGCGGCAAAAGATACAGTCGCAGGTCCAGGGGCAACTCTCGCAGAGCCAGCGCGAATTCTACTTAAGAGAGCAGTTGAAAGCCATCCAGAAGGAACTCGGCGAAGGCGACGAAAAGGAGCAGGAAGCCGAAGAGTTCCGCGAAAAAATAGAAAAAGCGGGCATGCCGGAGGAAATCAAGCAGGAGGCGTTGAAAGAGCTCCAGCGCTTCAGCCGCATTTCACCCATGTCGCCGGAATATACCGTCGCGCGGACCTGGCTCGAATGGATGACAGCGCTTCCCTGGAGCGTCTCGTCAGGCGAGGCAGTCAACGTGCAACGGGCCGCCGAGATCCTCGACGAGGATCACTACGACCTCGAAAAGGTTAAGAACCGCATTCTCGATTTCCTCGCGGTCATGCAGTTGAAGCCGCGTCTCAAAGGCCCGATCCTTTGCTTTGTGGGGCCTCCCGGGGTGGGGAAGACCTCTCTCGGCCGCTCCATCGCTCGCGCGCTGGGCCGCAAGTTCCAGCGCATTTCTATGGGCGGTATGCACGATGAGGCGGAAATTCGTGGTCACCGCCGCACCTATATCGGGTCACTGCCGGGACAAATCATTCAGGCGCTTCGGCGAGCCGGAGCCAACGACCCCGTCTTCATCCTCGATGAGGTCGATAAACTCGGGCGCGATTTCCGCGGCGACCCCGCCTCCGCTCTCCTCGAAGTCCTGGACCCCGAGCAGAATTCCACCTTCCGCGATAACTATCTGGACCAGCCGTTCGATCTTTCCCGCGTTCTCTTCATCACCACGGCCAACATGCTCGACACGATCCCCGAGGCGCTTCGCGACCGTATGGAGATCATCGATCTTCAGGGTTACACCGAAGCGGAAAAAGTCATCATCGCGTACCGCTATCTGATTCCCAAACAGATCAAAGAGAACGGTCTGGACAGCGAGAATCCGGTAGCTTTTTCGGACGGAGCCGTCCGTTTCATTATTCGACGGTATACGCGCGAAGCCGGCGTTCGCAATCTCGAGCGTGAAATCGGGAGCGTGTGCCGGAAAGTCGCGCGCCGCTATGCGGAAGGCAAAGAACCGGTCCAGGAAATCACGACAGAACTCGTAGAAGAGTTTCTCGGCGCGCCGCGTCATCGCCCCGAAACCGAGGTCGCCGAACGCACCAAGCGGCCTGGCGTGGCAGTCGGACTCGCGTGGACACCGGTAGGCGGCGACGTGCTCTTCATCGAAGCGGGCCGAATGCCCGGCGGCAGCAAAGGCCTCATCATGACCGGCCAACTCGGGTCCGTTATGCAGGAGTCCGTGCAGGCAGCGCTCACATGGGTCCGCGCGAACGCGCCGAAACTCAGCATCGACCCCGACGTTTTCAAGACCAGCGACATCCACGTCCACGTACCGGCAGGCGCCATTCCGAAAGACGGCCCGTCCGCTGGCGTCACCATGGCCACAGCGCTGCTGTCCATGCTCAGCGAAAAGCAGGTGAAGAAGAACCTTGCCATGACGGGCGAAATCACGCTGACCGGTCAGGTGCTCCCGGTGGGAGGCATCAAGGAAAAAGTGCTTGCCGCGAAGCGGGGCGGCGTCACGGAAGTCATCCTCCCTGCCGACAACGAAGTCAACGTCCGCGAAGACCTCAAGGCGGAGCAATTAGGGGATATGAAAATCCACTACGTGAAAACGATGGACGATCTCATTCCGCTTGCGTTTGACGGGGCGTCAGTGTCCACATCATCAGGTCCCCTATCAGCTCCAGAGGCGGTCGTTTAAGCAATCCTCGATGCATGACACCGGCGATCCGCGAAAATTCACGCTCTCTGGTCGAGCGCGGTGTCTAACAGCGAACTGATTCTTTCAGACTGGTCTTCAAAGACGCGAAGCCTCCGCTCGGCATCCCGAAGTTTGTCTGCGAGGTGAAGACAGGCGAGGACGGCGACCCGGGTCGAATCAGCTGAGGATGTGTGGCTCGCGATTGTGGCCATCAGATCGTCGATCTGATGCGCGATCTCTTGAACCGAGTTCGCGTCATTGTCGTCGGCAACAACCGTATACGACTGATTGAAAATATGAACGCGAACAGGCTGCTTCGGCATCGGCTAGCGGCCACCGCGGGGCCGCTACCCCATTCTACGCATCTGTCTACCGGGCCGAGCTCTATTGGGTTATTGGGCTCCGCCCAACTGATCGATGTGATCGAGCAGCTTTTCGAGGCGGCCGCGCACCTGCTGGCGTTCCGTCTTCAGCGTCTGAATCTCGTCGGAAAGACGCGCATTCTCGTCGCGGGATTCCGCGAGCGAGGACTCCGTCTGGTTCAGCTTGTTCGTCAGGGAGTCTTTCTCCTGACGAAGCTGAAGAACCAGCGCTACGGCTCTTTGGATGCGATCCTCAAGTCGCGAAAGCGCGTCCGATTCCTGCTCTTCGGGAACCTGAATCGTTGTGGCCGGCATGTGGGGATATTCTACTTCGCGTTGGCGATCGCGGCTTTGGCCTGGGCGGCGAGCAGCGCGAACTGCGCGTTGTCGTCCGCGGCGGTCGCGGCAAGCACCTTACGATCGAGTTCAATGCCCGCGACCTTAAGGCCGTGCATGAACTGACTGTAGGTCAGCCCCGCCTCGCGAGCGGCCGCGTTGATCCGGACAATCCACAACGAGCGATACTGGCGCTTTTTCTGCTTACGGCCGGTGTACGCGAACTTCAGCGCGCGTTCGACCGCTTCCTGCGCTGCGCGATGCAGCTTGCTTTTCGTTAAAAAATAACCGGACGCGCGCTCAAGCGTTTTGGCGCGATTTTGCCGGCGTTTGGTACCACGTTTTACTCTGGGCACGTTTCTTCTCCTGGTTGGGTTTGACCTGTTCGGTCTGTTTTATGCGGCGAATCGGGCACGTGCGGTGGCTCCGTTCGCTCGCGACTGCGATCCCGCTTAGTAGGGGATCATTCTCTGCAACTTCGCCTGGTCGGCCGGATCGGCGACCACCGAAGTATGCAGCTTGTTCTTCCGCTTGCGCGCCTTAGACGTCAGGATGTGGCGGGCAAATGCATGAGCCCGCACGACCTTTCCCGTCCCGGTCTTCTTGAACCGTTTGGCCGCACCTTTGTGAGTCTTCAGTTTGGGCATGGCAATTTCCGGGGAAATAACGAGTTTAACACACCGGGTATATACTCTCCTCCAGCCATGAAATTCTCTCGACGCTCGGCCCTGCATCTTGCTGGGGCCGCAGCCTTTATACCAGCTGTCTCTCTGGACGCCGCCCAGGTTCCCCCAGCCCCGAAAGAGGGCCCGGGCACGCCGAAAATCGCCGTCGGCATGGGCGACAGCTTCGTCGCCGGAGCAGGACGCGGCGCTGCCGCCGATCCAGCCGCTGGTCCCCGGCGCATCAAGCAACTTGGGGTGAATCACGTCCTCAGTGGCGGTCCACGTCCGCCGTGGACTGAGGAGTCCCTCACCCGAATGATGGAGCCCTGGAAAGCCGCGGGGATCTCGGTCTCCAATCTGATGATCAACCTGTCGTCCGACATCCTCTACGGCAGAACCGGCGAGAAGCGCGATCACGATATCGAAGACATCAAGGCTTCCATCGTGGCCGCCGGCAAGGTCGGACTGCCGGTCGTCGAATACAACTTCTACGCTCATCGCGCCATGGAAGGCTATTTCGAGGAAATCGACACGGACCGAGGCGGATCCAGTTGGACCGGCTTCGATTACAACCTGGAACAGACCGCCGCCCAGCAATACCAGACGCGTCCTGCGGAGAAAGGCATGAAGTTCAAAGATCTTCCCCCGCTTACCGAGGAAGGAGCCCACAACCTCGACGAGATGTGGGCGAATATCACTTACTTCCTGAAAGCCGTCGTACCCGTCGCGGAAAAGAACAAGGTGCGGCTCGCGCTGCACCCGAACGACCCGCCCGCTCCCGTTAGCCGTGGCTCTCAGCAGATCATGGGTTCAGTCGCTGGCTGGAAGAAGCTGATCTCCATTGTCGACAGCCCGTCAAACGGCATTACGTTCGACTGTGGCGTCACCCGGGAAATGGGTGAAGATCCCGTGGAAGTCTGCCGCTATTTCGCCTCGCGCGACCGCATCAATCACGTGCACTACCGCAATGTCCTCGTGATCAAGCCCTATGAGCGTTACCGTGAAGTCTGGATTGATGAGGGACTGAACAACATGTTCGCGGTGATGAAGGAACTGGTGAAGAACAAATACAGCCACCTGATCTATCCCGAGCATCCGCGCCGCCTCGACTACGACGCCGAGCGCGGTCCCATTCCCGGTTACCCCGGGGCCGGCGGTTATACGGCCATCGCCTACAACGTGGGATATGCGCGCGCCATGCTGCAGGCAGCCATGTCGTAATCGTTTCACCGGCGCGTGAGGGTGGCGCCGAACCAGCAGGCAATCCACCCCACCGCCACGCTGGAAACGCAGTAAAACAACGCGATGGGCGGCGCTGACCGCCCCAGCGCGAACACCTCCCACTCAAACGAAGAAAACGTCGTAAATCCGCCCAGAACTCCCGTCACCAGCAGCGGACGCAGATTCGGATGGAACAGATCTTCGCGGTCGAAGAGAACCAACAGGGCGCCAATGACCAACGATCCTGTGACATTGATCAGAAACGTCGCCAGCGGAAATCGCCCGCTGTACTTCTCGTTCACGACGAGCGTGACGAGATATCGCGCCAACGACCCCACGGCGCCGCCGCACAGAACCATCAGGCAGCGAATCAGCATGGGCGCAGGCGACTACTTGTCGGCCGGTTTCTCCGTCTTTTCCTCGGGAACCTTCGGACCGGGATTGGAGTTGGCCTGTTCGGTCGAACTCGAAAGCGCGGGTGATTCCGCGTCCTTCGGCTGCCCGGCGGGGTAGCCGGACACGCTTTTGCCCGACTTTGTCTGCGCGAAACTGCCTTCAGGTCCGGGGGAACTGGTACCGCACCCCGCGAGTAAAACCGCCGCGGCCAGCGCGGTGAAAGCGATCCTTTTGTAATACATCCAACCCATCATACCTGTCACGCACGAAAAATCATGCGGCTTCGTCTTCGGTACCATTCGATGTGACCCCACAGACTGAACCTCAATTGCCCCCCGCGCAGCAGGTCCTTCAGATGACGTTCGCGTATTCGCTCTCGCGTTGCGTATACGTCGCCGCGAGACTGGGAATCGCCGATCTCCTCGCCGGAGGAAGAAAAACCGCCGACGAGCTTGCCGCTGCTACCAAATCCGACGCCGATGCGCTCTACCGGATGCTTCGTGCGCTTGCTTCGAACGGCGTCTTCATCGAAACGGAGGCGCGCGTTTTCGGTTTAACGCCCCTCGCCGAAACTCTGCGCGACGATGCCCCCGACTCGATCCGGGCCGTGGTTCTGTTTTGGGGCGATCACATGCATGAGTCGGTCTACGCCGAACTCGAGTACAGCGTCCGCACCGGCAAGCGGTCCTTTGACCACGTCTTCGGCCGGCCGCCGTTTGAGTACCTGAAGGATCATCCGGAGGACGCAGCCGTTTTCAATCGCGCTATGAGCTCATTCTCTTCGGCGCAGATCCCCGCCGTCGTTGAGGCTTATGATTTTGGCCGTTTCGGATCCGTCGCCGACATCGGCGGAGGACTGGGCCACCTGCTGCGCGGAATTCTGAACCACAATCCGGGACTGAAGGGCATTCTCTTCGATCTTCCGGAAACCGTCTCGCACGCGAAAGATCTTCCCGCGGATCGCTGCTCGATTGTTTCGGGTAGTTTCTTTGAGAGCGTCCCGGCCGCGGATGCCTACGTCCTCAAGCACATCATCCACGATTGGGACGACGGATCCGCGCGCTGCATCCTCGAAAACTGCCGCCGTTCGATTTCGCCGAATGGCCGACTGCTCACGATCGAAATGATCCTTCCACCGATGAACGAACCCGGATTCGCTAAACTCCTCGACATCGAGATGCTGCTGTTGCCGGGAGGACGCGAGCGTACGGTCGATGAGTTCCGGGCTCTTTACGCGGCTTCCGCCTTCGAACTGACCGAAGTCATCCCTACCCGCAGTCCCGTCGCAATCATCGAAGGCAGGCCGATATAGTCCGTGACTATTCTACTGACACCCGTCCCGATCTGAGCTCACACGGCTTCCGCCGGCAACATCTAATGGAGTCACAGCGATTCGCGCCGCCAAGTCGCGCGCGAAGAACGGCTCCCGACTCCTGCCGTGCGTCAGGGTGACTCGAATGATTACCTGAACAGGCTCCTGAAACCGGAACACAGCCTTGCAGGATTTTGACCCTTGAGGATCGAACCTCTGCCCGTCGAATTCGATGTGCGCGAGCGGGTTCCCCACTTCGTCGTAAGCTTCGATGGCAACCCGGATACCTTCCCAATGGCTCTCAGTCCGATTGGTCAGATTGGCAAAAACGGTGACCGGCAGACCCGCGCGGACAACACTCCGCGAAACTTCGGTCTGGAGCCTGAAGTCCGCACTGGCAGGTTCGTGAGATTTCTGTTGCGCCGCAGTCGCGTTCAGGAGCAAGATCAGCGCGCCCGCTGAGTTCAAAACGCCGAAGCGCATATCCGGACCTCCGATTTGCAGTAAGAGTATACATTCATGTGCGGCCCATTTCGTCTTATCGTGGCTCCTTCCGGTTACTAGCTTGAGGTTTGGTCCGTTCTGGTTTCTCCCCAAGCGCGAAGGCAACATAAGCGCCCGGAACCGGGTTTCTATCGGCCGGTTGGCCGCCGAATGCGGACCCGTATGTCGAAGCCTGCGTATGGGAACTCGACGTGGCCGCGGCGCAGAAGACGACATATTCTTTCCCGTTGACCTCGTAAATCGCCGGCATACCCTCCAGCCCCGCATCGACCTGCTGTTCCCAGATCACCTTGCCGGTTTCGGTATCGAGCGCCCGTACCTTCCGGTCGCGAGTGCCGGCGAAGATCAGTCCACTCGCGGTAACCACCGGGCCCACCTTTGGAAAATGTGAACCGGTATTTGTAATCCCTTTGGCGGCCAGCTCCGGCACTTCGCCCAGGGGCACGCGCCAACGGATCGTGCCCGAATTCAGGTCATAAGCCGTCAGGGTCGTCCACGGCGGTGCGATCGGCGAGAGGCCGCTGCTCGTAATCATGAATCCGAAGGGTGTCTTGTACTGCAGTTGCGCCGGGTTCGTGCTCGCCGGGTCTGCGCCCTCCGGCCCGGTGAGCTTCAATTTCAGCATCGCCGGGACGTCTTTCGACACGACGAACATACTGCCATGCAAAGGGTCGATCGCCGCGCCTCCCCAGTTCGCGCCGCCGTTATTGCCGGGCATCTCGACGGTATCCCGAATGCCTGGCGGCGTGAACATTCCTTCATTGCGGGCCTTCCGAATGTCCTCGCGCCAGCGCTCCCGCTCCGCGGGATCCGTAATGTACGGGCTCAGATCATCGGCCGTAAACTTCTGCCGCGCGAACGGCGGCGGCGCGGTCGGGAACGGCTGGGTCGGCCATACATCTTCTCCTGGCATATCGGATCGGGGAACCGGCCGTTCCACGATAGGCCATAACGGCTCTCCGGTAACGCGATTGAAGACGTAGAGAAAGCCCGTCTTACCCGCCTGCGCGACGATATCGACCTTCCGGCCGTTATGAGTGATGGTCAGCAGCTTCGGGGCGGTCGCGTTATCGTAATCCCAGATATCGTGATGCACCATCTGGAAATGCCAGAGGCGTTTTCCGGTACGCGCATCGAGCGCCAGCAGGCAGTCGCCGAAGAGATTGGCGCCCTTACGGTTCGCGCCATAAAAGTTGTACTTGGGACTGGCGGTCGGAATATACACGATGCCGCGAGCCGTATCGACCGACATATCGGCCCAGGCGTTGGCTCCGCCCACGGTCTCCCATGCTTCGGGCGGCCACGTATCGTAGCCGAACTCGCCCGCATGCGGAATGGTGTGGAAAGTCCAGACCAGCTTGCCCGTTCGCACATCGAATGCGCGAATATCGCCCGGCGCCGATTCGTATTCCGAATTCGTGGCGGAGCCCAGGATGATGAGATTTTCAAATACGCGGCCCGGATTGAGCGATTGGACCGCGATCTTTCGCGGGTCACGACCCAGGCCGATGCGCAGATCGACGCTGCCGTTAGTTCCGAACGACGATATCTTCGCGCCTGTGCGCGCATCGAGCGCTGTGAGATAGTCGCTGGCTCCGAACAGCAGCCGCCGGTCCGAACCATCGGAGCTTTCCCAATAGTTGATGCCCCGCGTCGTTACTGGCCCGTGCGGATTCTCGTGAATCCATAACTCCTTGCCGGTTGCGGCGTCAAGCGCGACGATGGAATTGGATTTAGCCAGCACATACAGGATTCCGTGCGCTTCGACGGGATTAAAAAGATAGCGTGCGCCGTCGCCGGTCGGGTAAGTCCACGCAACCCTCAGGTTGCGGACATTGGACCGATCGATTTGGCGAAGCGGAGAGTATTGGGCGGAATCCGCCGAGCCGCCGTAGTCGCTCCAGGGCGTCGATTGCGCCCAGGTCGCGGTGGCAATCGCCAGACCGAGAAATCCTTTGGAAAACACGCCAGCAGAATACCAAGAGCGATTCACGGGCGGCTGCATGAGCAGCGACTGCCCGGCATCTGTCTGCTCAACACTTACGCCAGGTTCATGCGCCGCAGCAGAGATTGGAACCGCGGGTCAGCGCGCCACGGGTCGTATACGGGATCGAATGCCACAACGCGAAGGTTAATGCCGCCGCTCGGTTATTGGCTTTCGGAACGCTTTAAGGGCAGGACCGGCATCTGGCAAGTATGAGAGTTACGTCGTCCTGCTGATCGCCTGAGTTGAAGGCCCAAACGTCATTCGTTATGGCTTCCACGGCCGCGTGGCAAGGCCGATCCCGATACCGGCGCAGCCTTTCGATCAGGTTTTCCTCTCCGAACTCTTCCCCCTGTTCGTCCAGCGCTTCGGTAACGCCGTCTGTGTAAAGCGCCAGCACGTCGCCGGGTGAGAGTCTGACATCATCGAACCCGCACTCCCAATCATCAAAAAGACCGACCAAAGTCCCGGTGGATTCGAGACGCGACAAAGAATTATCGGAGCGCAGAATGAGGCCGGCGAGGTGTCCGCAGTTCGCATATCGCAGGCGAAGCGTCGACGGGTCGTACTCGGCGTAAAAGAGCGAAGCGTAGGCGCTTTCAGCGGAATTCCTGTAGAAGAGTTGGTTTACAGAGCGCAGGAAAACCTCGGGCTGGGTCAGGGCCAGAGTGGACTGACCGCGCATGTTGGCCTGCAGGTTGGCCATGAGTAGAGCGGCGGCGATACCTTTTCCCGAGACGTCTCCGATCACGAGCCCGAAGCGCTGCTGCCCGAGATCGAGGAAGTCGAAGTAATCTCCGCCCACCTGACGCGCCTGACGGCAAAGGCCGGCATATTCGAGCGTCCTCACCTCGGGCTGAGCCTGCGGAAACAGGCGGGCCTGCACTTGCCTCGCGATCTCGATTTCCTGAGCGGCGCGGCGTTCAGCCTCATATTTCTGCGCCATCGCCCGGCGCTTCGTCTCTACGCCGCGCGTGAGTTCGTCGAATCCCGCAAGGCCAAACGAGTTCCCGTCGGGGTCTTCAAAGCGGGTGTGAATGCCGCCCCAGGCGGGAGCCTGCGGCGGGAAGCGGAAATGTACGCCGCGCGCCCTCCACTCCTCGTATTTGCGATTCACGTCTTCGGTAATAAACCATATGCGGGTCTCGCTGGAGACGAGCGACGCGATGTCCGCGCCGGGTTCGACCGGCGCAAGACCGACGTGGGCGTTGCCGTCCGGAGGAGCTACCTCGATCCAGCGCCTTCCGTCCTCGAACGTATGATCGACAGCGACGCGAAACCCCAAAGTATCCACATAGAAGCGAAGGCTTCTCTCCTGGTCGCGCACGAATACGATCACGAAATGAAGACAGAGATAGGGGTCGTCGCCATCCAGCCGCAACAGAGATCGTTCGATACCGAAAGGCAATTCCGAAGTTGCCATCGGGGTTCAGTCACACCCCAAATTGCCGCAAATGATGATCGAGATGTTTGTACGTCAGGATCGACCACTCCTCCGGCGTCATCTTCCCGAAAAAACTATGCGGATTCTTTGTGCATTTCGCGGCGCCTCCCGCCACAAACCGGTCAATCAGCTCTGATAAGCGCTCGCGTTCCTTGCCCAGGTCTCGCTCGTCCGCCACTATCAGGCTCTTCGCTGTCGGCGAATTTCTCCGTATCGGATCTTCGTTCCGAAATACTATCGGCTTCACCAGTCGCCCCATCAGACGCACCGGGAACGCTCCCTTCTCCGGAACGACCTCTCCTACCGCCCACTGCATACTCAACGAGCAATGCGCCAGCATCTGCGGAGCGGTCATCTTACCCCAGCGCCTCTCGGTCCTGGGCTCCAGTTTTGCCATCCGGGCCTTTATCTCATTCGCCACCGACGCGTCGAACAGATTCTTCACAATCGCGCCTCCCTGAATGAAGGATAGCGAGTACAGGCCGCAGGCCTGTCACGCCGGACCTGTCCTCTGAAATGGGTCCTGTCCGTATCATTCGTAGCCAGACCCGTGTGTTACGCGTACACACGCTGGATACAGCCAGATTCGGCGATATAGTATCTCCGTGCCGATTCGTCTTCTCGCCGGCTTTCTCGCCCTCTGCTTCTTAATGTCTGCTCAGGAAGCCCGCCCAAAGAACACCTACCACTCGAGCGGAGGCGCATCGACGGCTAACCGGATCGTCTCCCCCGAAATCCATTCGGACCGCACGGTAACATTCCGCCTCCGTGCGCCAAAGGCCACCGAAGTCGCGCTCCAGGTCAGTGGCGCCAAGCCAATGACCAAAGATGCCGAGGGCGTCTGGAGCAGCACAACCCCGCCGCTCGAGCCTGAGATCTACACCTACAACTTCGTCGTCGACGGAGTTCGGATCCTCGACCCCGGCAACGCCAATCTCAAGAATGGCCGGGCCATCGACGCAAGCCTGTTCGAAATCCCCGGCAATCCGCCACGCTTCGATGAAATCCAGAACGTTCCGCACGGCGCTCTTCAGATCCGTACCTACACATCAACGCCGCTCCGGACCGTCCGCCATCTTTATGTCTACACGCCGCCGCAGTACGACAGCGACAAAAACCGGCGTTTCCCCGTCCTGTATCTTCGACACGGCAGCGGCGACAACGAAGAGAACTGGAGCGATACCGGTCGTGCAGGCGTCATCCTCGACAATCTGATCGCGCAGCAGAAGGCCGTTCCGATGATCATCGTGATGCCGAATGGCGACACGGACGGCTCATGGTCCGGCGGCAGTTCGCCCGAAGGAATCGAACTCCTCACACAGGAACTCCTCACCGACATCATTCCGATGATCGAAAAGGACTACCGCGTAGCTCCCGGCCGCGAGAACCGCGCCATCACCGGGCTCTCAATGGGCGGCGGCCAGGCTTTCACTATGGGCCTGAAGCATCTCGATATGTTCGCCTGGGTCGGCGAATTCAGCTCGGGCCTTGTGAGCGATACCGATTTCCACCTCGACAAATACCTGCCAGGCTTTCTCGACGATCCGAAGGCGATCAACGCAAAGCTGAAGCTTTTGTATTTGAGCTGCGGCACAAACGATCCGCGCTATCCGGGCCAGCTCGACCTCGCCGACGTTCTCAAAGAACACGGCATTCATTATGTTTGGTTCCCGACGCCCGGCGTCCACGAGTGGAAAGTCTGGCGTCACGCATTAGCCGATTTCACGCCAAGACTCTTTAAATAGGGGAGTTTCCATGACTCGAAACGTGATCTGCATTCTGACGGTCCCGGCCCTGTCCTTATTGGCAGTGTCCGCATTCGCGCAGGCCCCGCGCGGCGGCGCTCCCACGCCGAATTCCACGCTGAAATCGCCCGAGGTTCTGCCGGACCATCGGGTGGTCTTCCGCATCTACGCTCCTAAAGCCACCGATGTTTCGGTCGGCGGCGACTGGATCGCGCAGGGACGCGGCTCCGGGGGCAAACTCACCAAAGACGACACCGGCGTCTTCTCGATTACCGTCGGACCGCTTGTGCCCGACTTCTACAGCTACTCCTTCAACGTCGATGGCGTGAAGACGCTTGATCCGAAGAACGCCATGATCAAGCAGGGCGAGACCTCTCTGGACAACATGTTCGAAGTGCCGGGCGACGAAGCTGCGTACGAAGACAACAAGCCCGTACCGCACGGCGAAATTCACATCGACTGGTATCAGTCGAACGTGCTCGACCGGCAGCGATGCATGCATGTCTACACACCGCCGGGCTACGAATCGAGCAAGGCGAAATACCCGGTCTTCTACCTGCTCCACGGGGGCGGAGACGAAGATTCCGGCTGGAGCACGATCGGCCGTGCGGGATTCATCATGGACAACCTGCTCGCGGCGAAAAAGGCGAAGCCCATGATTGTGGTCATGCCGAACGGCAGTATGCCACGGCCTGACTTCGTGCCCGGCGCGCCTCAGACGCCCGAAATGCAGGCGGCGCAGCGCGCGGCCCAGCAGAAATTCGTTAGCGAACTTCTCGATAACGTGATTCCGTACGTCGAGAAAAACTACCGCGTGCTCGCGACGCGAGAAAACCGAGCCATCGCGGGCCTTTCGATGGGGGCGGGGCAGACGCTGGCCGTCGCGCCGGCTCATCTCGATAAGTTCGCGTGGATCGGGGTCTGGAGCGGCGGCGTCAACGCTCCCGCAACGGATGACTTTCTCGCGCGCAATGCGAGCTTCTTCGAAAGCCCCGAGAAGACTAATAAACAGGTCAAACTGCTCTGGATCGCGGCGGGTTCAAACGACACGCTCGCCGGCCCCGGCACAAAGCATCTTGCCGAGATTCTCGACCAGAAGGGAATCAGACACGAATTCCACGAAAGCGAAGGTGGCCACACCTGGATTAACTGGCGTCATTACCTGAACGATTACGCCCAGTTATTGTTCCAATAATCCGGACCTCCGCACCGCGTACTCCTCTGAACGCAATTTCCCTCCATCACTGAGTCTGAAGGGCATTCGGGATTCGGCGCGTGCCCTCGGAACGCGGGTCGAGGAATTCGGCTGAGTCAGCACGACGCGTACGGGTAACGCGGCGAGAAGAGCGCTTCCTTTATTGCTTCCAGGGAGCGATAGCGCGGCTCGTAGCCGAGTAACAGTCGGGCCTTTTCGATGCTGCAGTTTGGAGAGCGCGCGATGTGATCCCAGGTGGTGGACGCTTCCTTTTCGGTTACGGTTTTGCGCCACTCTTCCCAGGGAAGGAATTTGATGCTGGCCTGCTGTCCGTACCATTGCGCGACCGCTTCGGCGTATCCGGCCATTGTGACTGCGGCCGGCGAAACGGCGTGAAAGCTTTGCCCCGCGGCGTGAGACCAATGCTGCAGCGCCCTGACGAAACACTGCGCGACATCATCGGCGTGGACGTGATGCAGGGTTTCGCGGCCTATGTTGGGCAGGGCGATCTCGTGGCCTTTGGCGAGGTCCTGGAAGACCTTTGGGTTGAAGTGAGCGGCCGGGTTCAGCGGCGCCCAACCTTCTCCGACCAGATGGCCCGGATGGATGACCACCGCGGGTACGTCGTTCTGGCTGTGAAGGAATTCTTCGATAGCGGCTTTGCGGCATCCGTAGTCAGAGATCGGGCGGCGGGGGGCGTCCTCTGTCGTGGGGATCTCGACGCTCATGCCGTGAACCCAAATGGTTCCGCAGTGGAGAAAGCGCTCGGCGCGGCCGCGCAGCGCGGTTACGAGAGATCGGGCGGATTCGCGGGTGTAGCAGGTCAGGTCAATTATGGCTTCGGAATTGAGTTGAGCGATCTGGCTATCGAACGAAGGATCGGCGCGATCGAGGTGGACCTGTCTTATCTGGGTCCATGCCCGATGCGGCAGGTACGGTTGGCGGGCCCCGCGGGAGACAGAGATGGTTTCAAAGCCGGCTTCGACCAGGCGGGGGGTCAGGTACGTGCCGATATGACCGCTGCCGCCGATGACCGTGACGCGCATCAGCGGGCGCTCCGGCGGACGTCATCCAGGTCGCTGCGGATTTCGGCTGAATTCGGCGCGAGGCGCAGCGCTTCTTCGAGTTCGGCGCGCGCTTTTCGATAGTCGCGCGTGAGGGCGAGAGTGAGGCCGAAACTGTGGCGAAATTCCGCGTTGGCTGGATTCGACGCGACCGCCTTGCCGAAATACCAGACGGCTTCGGCGTAATTGTGGCGCGAAGCGAGGAGTGTTCCGAGATTGTTGTTGGCTTCTGCGAGGTCAGGCTGGAGGTTGAGGGCCCGGCGAAACGCGGATTCGGCGGCGGCCGTGTCTCCGGATTTGAGACAGGCGAGCCCCAGAAGATTGTTGGCATTCGGTTCGTCCGGCGCTTTCGCGAGTACGCGCTTCGCATCGTCGATGCGACCGGTTTGCAGGTATGCGTTGCCGAGATTTGCGAGCGCAATGGGATCGCCAGGAAGTTTTTCGTTCTGTTCAATGGAAGCCGAAAGATTGCCGCTCAGCATCAGAGCCGCGCCGATTTCGCGGCGAGACTCTTCGGGATTGTCGTTTTCGCGAATGGCCTGTTCGAAGAAATGGATGGCTGTGGAATAATCGCCGGATTTCGACGCATCGATGCCGCGCTGGTAAGACTGCGGCCCGGGATTCTCGTTCGCGAAGTAGGGCACTCGTTCGGTAACCGCACCGGAAGCAAATAAAACCGGTTTGCGGCGCTGGATGTAGTGATCGGTCATGATCACGTGGGGCGCGTCGTCCGTGCGGCGCTGCCACATATGGCATTCGAGACAGTTCTCTTTCTTCTCTTGCGCACGATGGGCTGCGGCGTGGCAGCTTTTGCACACGTCGATGAAATGCGAGACAGGCTGGGCGCGATGGGGATCGTGGCAGGTCGTGCAGGTCATTGCGGATTTGATGAAGCAGGCCGATTTGCGCAGGCGGTAACCCTGATGCGCGACTTCGAAGCGGTCGCCGATGCCAGCTTCGAAGAATACCGCGTAGTCGGTTAGCGATTGGCCGGGTTTGTAAGAGTTGGGCCTGCGCTCGGGGCGGCGCACGACGGATGGCGGCGGGGAACTAGTGGGTTCCAGATGACATTGCTCGCAAACATCGAGTTGGCGATCGCGGCTGAGTTTGGCGGGATTGACCAGGGAGTTATGGTCGCTGGCGGGGCCGTGGCAGCGTTGACAATCGATTCCTTCGGGTAGCGCGTTGTGCTTTCGCGGATATGCATTGTGGCAGAACATGCAGTCTTCGGGAACGCGGCGACGGAAATCGTCGTGGTCGGGGCGGTCATAGCCGGGGCTCATGGCGAGCGCGCCGCCTTTTTCGCTATACCAGCTTACGGGCAGTTCGATGAGAGAGCCGTCGGGATTGCGATGCAGAAAGGTGCGGGCGTGATTGCCCGAGCCGACGGCGTAGTCGATCGATTTCTCAGTCTCATTTACCCGATGGCCCGCGGGGCCTTGCTGATAGCGTGTCATCCGGTTGCCGGTGATTTCGTAGTAACGGTCAGACGCGGCGTGATAGAGCTTGCCGGCGGGTATTTGCGCGCCGGCCTTAGAAAACGATCGGCCCATCCCGGTCTGGCGGTAGGCTTCCACGATCTCGCGGTGGCACTGCGCGCATCCCGCAGTATCGACATATTCCGGTTCAGGGGTATGCCGAGCCGCTGTTCCGGTTTCGCGCTTTGCGCATCCGGAGAGCAGGACGATGAGCAGCAGGCAACCCGGGGATTTCAGGCTTGACTCTTCCTTCGATATCAGTCGTTCCAGTGGACCATGGGGAGCCCGGGGACGGGCGCTCGGAAAAACGGAATGCGTTTTCCCTTGAGTGAGCCGATGTATGCGGTTTGGAGGTCAGGACCGCCGAAAGTGACGCTGGCCATCCATGACGCGACGCCGCGACCGGTTGCGAAAAGCACGTCTTCGGTTACAGCGCCGACGAATAACTGTTGTTCGAGGGCGTCGACTTTGGCGGAGTCGCCTTCATCGAGGAGGATACGGAGATCGCCCTCAGGTGTGAGAACGAAGAGCTTGTCCGAATAGACCATCGTGCCCCACAGGTTGCCGAAGCTATCGAAAGCGATGCCGTCGGGCCAGGCTCCTTTGCCCAGATTCGACGGGCCGAAGGTTTCGCGTTCCGCGACATCTCCGCTCGGGTTGATGCGCAGGCGCGTGATGCAGCCCCCTGTGGTTTCGACGACATAGAGCCATTCTTCGCGCGCGTCGAAGCGGACTTCGTTCGTAAAGCCGAAACCTTCCGCAACAATTCGCAGCACGCCTTTGTCGTAGAGAGCGACGAAGCCGTCCTTCAGGTCGGTTCGAAGCGCGTGCATCCAGTTTTTGACGCGGGTGGAGACGGTGACCCAAAGGCGATCCTTCGAATCGCGGAGCACGAAGTTGACTTTGCCAATTTCGCGGCCGTCGATCGTATCGGCGAGGACGCGGGAATCGCCAGCGCGCGTCATGAGTTCGAGGCGATCCGTGCCGAAGTTGGCGATGAGGAAGTCGCCGTTGCGCGCGAAAGCAAGGCCGTTGGGTAGTGTGCCGGTCAGATAGCGCACAGCTTCACTGCCTGCGTCTTCGAAATAACCGGACTGCTTTTGGGTGATGATGCGCTGCTCGCCGTCGGGAGAGATCCGCATTACGCCGCCGCGGGCGTCGGCGGCCCAGAGCGTTCCGTCGCGCTCGGCGAGGATGCACTCGGGACGCTGGAGATCGTGACCGATGTATCCGAGTGTGGCGGTGTCGATTCCGAAATCGAGGACGGGATTGGAGCGGGTCACGGGGTTTCTTCCTGATGCGCTAGATAGAACCGCTGATCTGAGCCGCTATTTCGGTGACCTGGGCGGCGAACTCGGGCTGCCGCTCCGGGGGGAAGCGGTTGGCGGGCGCGGAGATGCCGATGGAAGCGATCACCGCTCCTTCCTTGTCGCGAATGGGCGCGGCGAGGCAGCGGACGCCTTCCATAAATTCGGAGTTGTCTGTAGCGTAGCCGCGCGCGCGAATTTCGACGCAGGCTTTGGCAAGTTCGGTCACCGTCTTTAACGTGTTCCTGGTGTATTGGACGAGCGGTTTGTAGCCGAGCAGTTGCTTAAGGCCGGCTTCATCGAAATCGGCAAGGAGCGCCTTACCGTGCGAAGTGCAGTAAAGGGGTACGAGTTCGCCGGTCTGTCCCGAGATGGCGATTACGTGATTGGTCGCGGCGTGATCGACGAAGAGAGCCTTGCGGCCCTCGCGAACGGCGAGGTGCGCGGTTTCACCGGTTACGCCCGCCAACGTCTGAAGGTGCTCGTGGGCGATGGTGGCGAGCATGCTGCTCCAGTCGTACTGGCGGGAAAGCCGCCAGACGGATGTGCCCAGCACGTAATCCCTTCCCGCCGACGGGTTGGCGAGAAATCCACGCCGCTTGAGTGTGTTCGCGAGGCGAAACACGCTGCTCCGATCGATTCCGAGCACTCCGGTGAGCTGACCCAGCGAAACGGGTGTGGCAGATTTGCCTACGGTTTCGAGGATCAGCAGCCCGCGATCCAGACTCTGAATCGAAGGAGTTTCCTTGGTCTGGCGCGGCGTTTTGGCTGGAGCTTCGGGCATTGGCTCACCCGCAGTATTGCATATTACGCAATCGCTTTTCGGCGGCGCGAGTGAACAAACACCACGCTCCTGCGCATCGTCAGAAGCGGAACCGCAGCGCCAGTTGCATGAGGCGCGGCGAATTCTGCTGGGTCGTGATCTGGCCGAAAGGGCTGTTGGCCGCCGTCGTCTGGGCTGTGTTCGGAGTGCCGAACTGTACGCGATTGAAAAAGTTGAATGCTTCGGCGCGGAACTCCAGGTGGTAGCGTTCGGTGATCGCGGTGTTCTTGAAGATCGCGAAGTCGTAATTGGCGATGCCGGGGCCGCGAATTTCGGGATCGGTCCTGGCTTCGTTGCCGAACGTGTAGATGTTGGGCGCTGTGAAGCATGCCGGGTTGAACCACTGAAGCAGCCTCGATTGCGCGGAACCGCTTGTCTCCTTCGCGCAAGCGGACACGACGTTCGGCCGAAGTCCTGTATTAAAGCCAGTGTTATTCGGGGTCGCGGTCAGGCCCAGCGGGAATCCCCGCTGGAACGTCGTGACGCCGTTGATACCCCAGCCGGAAACGATGCGGTCAAGAACGCCCGAGGCATTGCCCAGGAATCCACGGCCCTTGCCCATCGGCAGGTCGTAGACATAACTGACGGTGAAACGCTGCCGCGAATCGAAGCTCGATAGAGCTTTCTCCGCACGCATGTTGTACACGTTCTGGTATCCCGCGACGCCGGTAGCAGAATCGAGCCAACTCGTCAGGGTTTCGACGTTCGCAAGGATTTTCGAAAAGGTATAAGCGCCCAGAATCGTGCCGCCCTTACTGAATCGCTTCTCGGCTTTGACCTGCAGCGCGTGATAGGTGCTGTCGCCCGAGTAGTTGCCGGGGTCGGTCAGGGTCTGGTATTCGGGGAACGGCAGCAAGAGCTGACCAGCCTGCACCGTTTTGGCCGCGAGCGTCCCGGTAGTGATGATTCCGTAAAAGGGATTTGCCACTTGGGTCTTCAGCGCGCCGGCGAGCGAGAGGTAACTCGGGTTGATCTGGTTCAATTGCAGGCCGAGCGGCAGATGGATGCCGCGCAAACCGGCGTATCCGACTTCAAGCGCGATGTCGTGCTGGAACTGGTGCTGGATCGTAAAGTTCCACTGCTCGGTGTATCCGGCGTTCTCATATCGGAGCATCCCCTTGCCGCTTAAGCTGCCGCCGAGGAGATTCGCCTGGTAGATTGGATTGCGGCCGGCAGCCGCGAGCAGACCGGTGGGAAAAGGATTGCTCAGCGTTGTCGCATACGTGACGGAACTATCGATCGTCGCGTTTTGCGCGTTGTTGTAGTAATCCACCGCGTTTCCGTAGGGTCCCTGCGTAAACTGCACGTTCGACGGAATGAAGAAAACGCCGCCGCCAGTGCGGATGACCGTCCTGTCACTGATACGGTAGGCAAGACCGATACGTGGGGCGACGAGTCCATAGTGCTCCGGATTGAGGCCGTCTTCCGGATGTTGCGCCGTGGCGACCAGGTCGAATGCACCCATCACGGGGCCGCCATTGACCGTAACGCCGTTCAGCAGCGGATTTGCTTCGTTTGGATTAAAGACCGCCTGGCGGTTGTAGCGTTCCGTATACACCCCGGGGATCTCCCAGCGCACGCCTGCTGTCACAGTGAGCTTGTTCGTCGCCTGCCATGTGTCCGTCGCGAAATAGCCTTGGTAATAAAGGATGGCGTACGTAAACAGCGACGTCTGCACAACGCTGCTGTTGTTCGACAGGCCGAGCAGGAACGACGCCATGCCGCTTCCCGATGCGCCGCCTGTGTTGGTCATCGCGGTGAAGAGATTATCGAACGAGAAGGTGCCGCCGGGATTGTTGTTCTGGAAGTAGTTCAGATCGTTGCGATGGAATTCGCCCCCGAACTTTAACGTGTGACGCCCCTTGATCCAGGTGTATGTCGGGGTCAGCGCGTAAGTCATGTCGCGGCCCAGCAGAAGGCCGGTCGCGATGGTGTTCAGCGTGGGAGAGGAAATCGCGATTCCCGGAATTGTGGTTGATGGCGAGAGGCCGTTCAACACCGGTATCTGAGAGAAGTAAGACGGAAAGCCGAGCGTGGCTTCATCGATGCCGAGCGAGCCGGGAATGCGCGTGTAATACCAGCGGGTCACGCCGGCACGGACGTCGAGAACCTGCGTGGGGCTGATGACCCAGGTGTCAGCAGCCATTCCCTGAGTGGTTACGAAGTGCTCTGGCGAGTAGGGATCGCCGTTCCGCATCGTGTTGTTGTAGGGGATCACGGGCAGATTCGTGGAACTCCATCGGGTAAAGCGCAGCAGCAGCCGCTGGTTCTCAGTCAGGCGATGATCGCCTCTTGCGTTGATCTGGTCGTTGTCGCCGCCCGTCGCCGCATTGCGGTTGAAATTCTGATTGTGGGTGTAGAGCTGGCCGGGATCGGTCGGCTGGGCAAAGATCGGAAACTTCAGCAGATTCGCGGCTACCTGATTAATACGGCTGACCGGAATGACGTTGCCCGGGAAGGGCGTCCGCTGGGTAGCGCCGCATGCCGGATTGTTGTATGCGCCGCACTGAGAATTGGGATCGTAGATCGTGACCTGCTTGACTACGCCGTTCGTATTGGTCACATAGTTTGAGAAGTCCCCGGTGTACTGCTCCGGCAGAGGAACCGTGCGGGAGAACAGAACGCCCTGTCGCGCGCGGAAGCCCTCATAATTTACAAAGAAGAAGGTTTTGTCCTTTCGGATGGGGCCACCCACCGCGCCGCCGAACTGGTTCTGCACAAACGCCGGTTTTCCGGCGCCGGTCTTGTTCGCGAAAAAGTCCGTGGCATTCAAAACCTTGTTGCGCAGGTATTCATACGCCGTGCCATGGAATTCGTTCGTGCCTCCGCGGGAGGCGATGTTCACGACGCCGCCTGTGTAGCGGCCGTATTCGGCGGTGTTATTGCTGGTCTGGACTCGGAATTCCGCCACGGCGTCCGGGCTCGGGGTGAGCGCGGTGATGTTGCCGTAGGTGATGTTGAGCGGGACGCCGTCAAAGAATGTCGCACTCTGGTTTGCAGTCCCGCCGCCAATTTGATAATTCCCGGCCGCGAACACATTTTTGCCCGTCAGACTGCCGTCCGAAGAGCCCTGCGGCACAACGCCCGGAACGAGATTGACCAGGTTCAGAACATTTCGCCCGTTGAGCGGAAGCTGCTCGACGGACCGATTTGAAACCACTTGGCTCAATGACGCGTTCTCGGTCTGCAGCAGTGGCGCGGCGGCTTCGACTTCGATGGATTGATTGACGTCGCCGATTTCCATAGCGGAGTCGAGGCGTACGACCGATTCGACCTGCACTTCGACGTTGTCGCGCGTGAGACGTTTGAAGCCGGTTTTCTCAATCTCGAGCCGGTACGTGCCGGGAATGAGATTGACCAGGCGGTATTCTCCGGCGGTCGAGGTCTGTACGGACTGGCGCGTGCCCGTGGCGGTGTTGATTACCGTGACGTTCGCGCCCTCCATCTGCGCGCCGGTGGAATCGGTGACGGTGCCCGTGATCGTTCCGTAGAAATTTTGAGCCTGCATCGGGACCGCAATGGCCGCGATGAAGAGGAAAAGGGTCGCGATGACCCTGAGACTCGGTGCGATGCGCATTTTACCTCCCTGACGACGCGCTGAAGCACGCGCCGACCCCCCATGGCAAAAGCGATTGGTTGAGCCAGTTGTTTATGGCGCAACGATCGTTGTTAATGACGCATGGATGCTACAGGGGTCCGACGGCAGAGTCAAGGGGTATGAGGCATACGCGTTTGCGTAATGCGCAAGACAAATTTCGTAAAGCAATTTTGCGAGGAGTGGTTTGCGATCGATTACGAAGGCGGTTTTCAGATCCATCCGGCTCAATAGGCTGATAGAATTCTCTCTGCAATGAAGTTTGCGCGATATGCAACTGGGCAGGAGCGTAAGAATTCGCCGACCAGGCGGGATTTCGGCCTTCTTGTCGCCGCAGGCCTGGCCAGTCGCGCGCTCATTGGGGCGGAAGACGGCCAGCCTGCGCGTCCTCTAAAGATCGGGCATACGGGCATTACGTGGGGCAACGATTCGGAAGCCGCGATTACGGATATTGCGAACCTCGGATATTACGGCTTCGAGACCTTCGGCAACGTGCTGGAGAAATGGGAAACGCAGGGCGGACTCCGCCGCGTGCTCGACGCGCATAATCTGCCGCTGATATCCGCTTATTGCTCGTTCGACATGATGGACCCCGCGAAGCGCAAGGATGAGCTGGCCAAGATGCGCGCATGGGGCGATCTGCTGAAGAAGAACGGTGGGCACGTCACGGTGCTCGGCCCGAACGGCGTGCAGCGGGCGAGCTACGACTTCAAGCAATACAAAACGAACATCGTCGAGTCACTGAACGAATGCGCGAAGATGCTGACCGACATGGGAATTGTTCCGGCGCTTCATCAGCATACGGGGACGTGCATCGAATCGCGCGATGAGGTTTATTCGGTGCTCGATGCGGTCGATTCGAAATACGTGAAGTTCGGTCCGGATATAGGGCAACTGCAGAAGGGCGGCGTGGACCCGGTGAAAGTGGTGAAGGATTATCTGCCCCTCGTGCGGCACATGCACCTTAAGGACTACAGCGGCGGCGACGCTTATCTCGGCTATTGCCCGCTGGGGCAGGGGAAGGTCGATATCCCCGCAATTCTTGATTTGGCGGCGAAGGCGGATATGCAGGGTAAGGTAATGGTGGAACTCGATCCCTCGCGAAACATGCCGATTCCCGCGGGAGAGACTGCGAAGATCGCGAAGACGTACCTCCAGAAACTCGGCTGCGGTTTCCGATCGTGATTTAACGGACAAGCAATCATGTCAAAGAAAACAACCATCGCTATCGCGCACTCCGATGCGGATCTGGGCCGTCCGGCCGAATGCACGCGAGAGCAACTGGACATTGTGAAAGGGATGGTCCGCGATATTGCGGATCAGACCATGGGCGGGATGTCGAATATAGTCAAACGCGGCGACAAGGTGCTGATCAAGATCAACACCGTAATTCCCGTGCCCGCGAATGAAGGTTTTACGACCGATCCGCGGATGCTCGAAGCGCTGATTGAGTTAGTGCAGGAGCAGAATCCGGCGCAGATTCTGATCGGTGAGCGTTGCGCGATGGGCGGCGATACGCGGAACGCCATGGAAGTTTGCGGTATGGCGGCGGTGGCGCAGCGCACAGGCGCCGAACTCTGCCCGTTCGACGACGTGCCATTCGATATGTACAAGATTGACCGGCCGATCAGTTTTAATGAATTTCCGGTGCCGCGTCCCGTGCGCGACGCGGATGTTTATATCGGATTGCCGAAGATGAAGGTGCATGTTCATACGACCTTCACCGGCGCGATGAAACTGCAGTTCGGTAATCTGCCGGACTACGACTGGATGGTGCGCTGCCATCGCGACGACATTTACCAGAAGATCTGCAATCTTACGCGCGCGGCGAATCCGAAGTGGTTCGTGATGGATTCGCTGTACGCGTGTCAGGGTAACGGTCCGTTCAGCGCGTATCGGGACGATCTGATCAAAGACTTCAACACGATGTGCGGCGGGCCGGATCCGGTTGCGGTGGATACGGTTTGCGAAGCGCTGATGGATTGGGATGCTCCGGGAACGAATGTTCCGTCGACCGTGCTGGGTAACGCGGAGGGGCTCGGCACCAACAACATGGACGAGATCGAACTCACGGGCGCGCCATTGGATAAGGTGAAGCGCCGCTTCCGCCGGCAGACCACCGTCCTGCAGGGGCCGTTTCCGAACGTTAACGTGATTATGGGGTCGACGTGCGAAGCGGGCTGCAAGGCCATTGTGCGGATGCAGTTGGACCAGGCGAAGGAGAACGGGACGCTGGCGCAACTGAAGCGGCCGCTGTATGTGTTTACCGGTCTGCAGTTCGAAGAAGTCAAGCCGGTGGATGGCGACGTGATTCTGGTGGGCGATTGCGCCAAGCCACTGCGAGAGCGCTTTCCGGACGCAAAGTATTGGGGCAGCAATGAAGAATTTCCGAACTGCACTCCGATCTGGGCGAATATACCGGCGCGCTCGATCTCGAATTACATTCGGCAGCTCGCGGAAATTTCGAAGTGAGTTCGCCTGTCGCGACGGCGGCGCACACATCGGCGCGCCATCAATCCGCGGCGTTACGACGGGGAATCCTGAAACTGCTCGACATCAAGGATTCCGATATCCGCATCCTCACGCTCGAGCAGTGCCGCGATGCCGCGGATAAGGGGCTGCACGCAGGAGGCGCGTTCTCGGCTACGATCCCCCTGGTGGCGCTGTTTTATGGCGGGTTCATCGATGTGAACGTGGCGGAGCCCACCGCGCCGGGGCAGGATCTTTTCGTTCTGAGCAAGGGTCACGCGGTGGCGGCGCTGGCGTCGATTTACGCCGATCTCGGATATTTCGCTACGAGCGTTCTGCGTAATTCGCGCGGCTTTACCAGCATTTTGAACGGCCATCCGGGACCGGTGCTGCCGGGTATTCAAATCGCGACGGGCCCGATGGGGCAAGGTTTGTCCGTTGCGCAGGGATTTGCGATGGCGGGGCGCATGAGTCCGAAGTTCGATTCGTACGCGCTCACCGGCGATGGGGAGTTGCAGGAAGGAACGATCTGGGAAGCCGTGATGTTCGCGGCGACCAAGCATCTGGACAATCTCTGTGTGCTCGTCGATCAGAACAATGGGCAGCTCGATATTGCCAGCCGGATGGTTTTCCCGATGCCGTGTTTGGAGGATGTGTTTGCGTCGTTCGGCTGGCGCGTGTTCAGTGTGGATGCGACGCAGTATGAGGGCGTTTATTGCGCGCTGGACGAGTTCCGGAACGGGCAGCGGAACGGCAAGCCCACCGCGATTATTTGTCACGGGCAGAAAGGATTCGGGGCCTGCTCCGATTTCCTGAACAAGCACAAAGTCGTGGTCCCGGACGCGCTGATGGCGCAGGAACTCGATATGCAGAATCAGCAGCGCGCGGCTCGGGTGGAGGATTACGAGCGATATCGCGAAAAACTTGATTGGAGCGCGCGCGAAGAGCTGGATGCGCTGGCCAAGAAGTTTGAATATGGCGGCGTTCGGCTGGTTTCACGGGTCCCTGCGCGCCCCAAAGCGATCTGTTACGATCCGGGCGCGCTGCCAAAGATCGATCCCAAAAAAGAGTATGCGTCGTCAGACATCGTGAACGCCGCGATGAAGGTTTTCGCGCGCGATACGCGCGTGATTTCAATCGACGCCGACCTGGGTACCACGAGCGGGCTGGAAGCCGGCGTCGCCGCAGTGGATCAGAAACGCGCGCTGAATGTTGGAGTCGCCGAGGCCAACATGATGAATATCGGTGAGGGGTTCGCGGCGCTCGGCTACAACACGTGGGTCAGCACGTTCTGCCCATTTTTTAACTGGCAGGCTCTGCGGCGCATTTCGGTGGGGTATCAGGAGCGTCTGGAGGCGATGGCTGCGCGCGACGGTTGGCTGAGCGCAGGTCACGGCCTGGATCTGACGTTTCTCGCGACCGGTCCCGATTTCGAAACGCGCACTAACGGCGCCACCCACATGGGCAACGACGACATCACGATGTTCGACGGATCGGCCCATCTCAGAATCATTAACGTGAGTTGCCCGCGCCAACTCCTGGCCATCATGAAGTGGGTTATGGACGGCGATCGAGGGCTGGTCTATGTGCGCGTGATGCGCGCGGCTTCGCCGGTGCTGTACGGCGAGGACTACCAGTTCGAATTCGGAAAGTCGTGGACTCTGCGCGGGGGCGATGATACTCAGGCGGTGATCGTCACCAGTGGCAGAGGAGTCCATGAAGCGTTGGGCGCGGCGGATGAATGCGCAAAACGGCAGATTGGGGTGCGGGTGATCGATATGCCGTCCGTCGACGAAGAGACTCTGACGAACCTCGCGGCCTCAGGCAAGTTGATCGTGTTCGCGGAGCAGAACAACGGGTTCCTCTGGCAGAATCACGCGCGCCTTGCGCTGCGCCGGAGGTTCGCGCCAGGCAACGCGATCCCCATCAATGCCCTGGACCACCAAGGCAGGCCGCAGTTCATTCATTCGGGGCTGTATGAGGAATTGATCGAGTCATTTGGTCTGTCGGCGCGTCAGATCGCAGATACGATTACGAAAGGATTGCGCGCATGAGCGTTCCGATTATTCACGAGAGCGACGCCGAGGCTTTGGACCTTCCCGGGCGGAATCTGCGATGGTTGGTGAATGAAAACCTGCTGGGCGCGAAGCATCTTTCGATGTGCGTGATTCGCGTTGAGCCCGGGCAGACGGTGCGTCCCGCGCACTCGCATCCGCATGGCGAAGAGGTGATTTATATCGTCAGCGGCTCGGGGCGCGTGCTGGTAAATGGCGAAGTCTCGCCGGTCCGTGAGGGCTGCGCGGTGCTGTTTCCGCAAGGCCAGATACACATGCTCCAGAATTCAGGCGATGTCCCGATGAAAGTCGCGTGCTTTTTTGCTCCGGCGACTAGTCTGGAAAACTATAAGTTTTTCGAGGACGTCGAGTTTCCGGATTCCTGAGACCGCTTCGGGCCACCTTTTGACGAATTGTTTACGCGATTAGCATCCCGCCGCCCGCAACGAAAGCGAATCGCGGATCACATTTAAATTGTGATCTGTTGCCGTCTTCACTCAGCATGAACCTATGTGAGCCCTCATTGACGGAGTGAACCGGTTCGTTCATAATTGAGTCCCTATTAATAGCGTTAATCCTCGTCGATTTCAAAGTGTTCCCCTGCGCTCTTCGAGCCCGAGGGGCACGTAAGAGAGCATTTTTTCGCGGGAGGTTAGCATGTCTCTGAATTTTGCGAAGGTTTGCGTTGTCGCATGCTGCGCGTATTCGACCGCTCACGGGGCTAGTCCTGTGCTCACGCGGTCCTACGACAACCAGCGAACCGGAGCGAACCGCGCCGAAACAGCGCTGAAGCCCGGCAATGTGGCCGGGCTTCAGAAGCTCTTCAGTATCTCCGTTCCGGACGACCCGCGCTTGGAAGCGCAGCCGTTGTTTGTCCCCAGGATGCGGATGCCGGACGGCAAGATTCACAACATCCTGTACGTTTGCTCGATGGCGAACACCGTCTACGCGTTTGACGCCGACACCGGGGCCAAGCAGTGGTCCACCAATCTGGGCCCGCCCTTCCGGCCCACGCCGGGCGATCCCGTGGACATGAATCCGCCCATCAACGTCGCATGGGGGATTCTGGCGACCCCAGTGATCGATGTCGATTCTTCGACGATCTACATCGCGAGTCTGATCATCGACGGGAACGGTCAGCGGGCGATGCGGCTCAACGCGCTGCGGCTGCGCGACGGGCAGATCCGGCATCAGCCCCTGCCCATTCAGGGCAGCGTCACCAATGCGAAGGGCCAGACCATATCTCTGGATCAGGTGCAGAAACAGCGCGCGGCGTTGCTCTTAGCGCCGCTCCGCGGCGGCCCCGATGTTCACAAGATTCTCTACGTCGCGTTCACGGGCGCTGAGGACCCGCCGTCGGACGGAGACCCCACCAAGGCCCACCACGGATGGGTCGTCGCATTCGACACGAGCGCCTGGGGACAGAGCGCGGCGTGGGTCGCGACTCCCAGTTCGTTCGGAGGCGGCATCTGGCAGGCCTCGCAGGGTCCGGCCGCCGACGATCAAAACAACGTCTATCTGGTCACTTCGAACGGCGGCTACATCCAAACGGCCACGGGAAACCAGGACTTCAACGGCAAAACGGATTTCTCGGAATGTTTCGTCAAGCTTCGCTACACGCCGGGGCCGCCTGCCGCGATTACGCTGGCTGATTATTTTTCGCCTTTTCTCGATTCCCAACGGCGCGAGTGGACCAACGCCCAGGTGGCGCCATTTCCGGACAACTACAATTACACCGATCAGGATCTGGGTTCCGGCGGAGCCGTGCTCCCCCCGGGTACAGGGCTCGTGGTCGGCGGCGGCAAGGACGGGGTTCTCTACGCCCTGAACAAAGATCATCTGGGCCAAAGCATCGGGGACCTCACAAAGCTGAGCGCGCCTCCTTCCTTCTTCACCTGGCTTCCCGACGATAAGGTCGCCTCCTATGCGGGAGCAAAGCCATTCGGGAACATGGATTTCAAACCCATGCTGGGGGTGAAGACCCGGCATATGCACGGAACGCCGGTTTATTGGGACAGCGGGCCCGCGCCGGGCGGGGCCGGTCCCCTGCTTTACGTGCAGGGAGAGAACGAATACCTGCGCGTGTGGTCAATGGCTCCGAATGGCGCGACGACGCTGTTGGCGCACGGAGCCGACCGGGCGTCCGGTCCGCTGGCTGACTCCACCAACAACTCACTCGGCGGCATGCCCGGAGGGATGCTCACTTTGTCGTCGAACCAAGGCTCGAGCGGCATCGTCTGGGCAACGGCGCCGCTCAACGGCGACGCCAACAAGCATGTCGTCGATGGAATCGTTCGCGCCTACGACGCAGTTCACTTCGATACCGTTCACAAGAACGCCGATGGCGCGCCGCTGCTGAAGCTTTTGTGGTCCGCGACCGGGTTCAAATACAGCAAGTTTTGCCCTCCGATGGTGGCCAACGGAAAACTGTACGTGGCGACTTATGACGGCCGGGTCGACGTCTACGGCCTGAAGCATTAATTCCAGGAGCGCAGTCATGAATCGATTTGCTGGAACGTTTCGCGCCGCCAGAGTGTTGGTTGCGCTTTGGGTCGCTCTCGCCGCGGCCGATGCTTCGACTCTGAAGATTTCGAGCGGGACTAAAAACAGAGCGCGAAACGAGGTTGAGGCGGACTACACGATCTCTCACCTGTTCGTTAACGAGGACGCCGGCGAATCCGTGCCCGTCACGATCTTTTTCGATCCGGGAATTATCGGCGTTCAAACCGCCGAAGTGTTTACCAATCTGAATCGAAGGGGGTTCGCGACGGCTGACGCCAATCACGATGGCATCGAGGATGGGATCTTATTGCCGCCCGGCAATGCGATCGCGGCCGGCAATGACCAAAACTATTTCAAAGCGTATACGATGGCGCAGGTTTCAGGCGGATACCAAATCACTTTGTCGGCGCAGCAATGCGGCGCGTACCGGCTGACTGCGCGCTATCGTCTTAACTCTGACCCGCCCGGGACTTATCGATGGTACGGCGACGAGGTAAACGGGCAGGGAATTCACAAGCGCGACCACGCTATTGTCGTCTCGCCCTCCTCGGCTCGCTCCCTGCGGATCTACGAAGCCAATCCGCTGACTATTCTCGCCACCGGACTGCAGCCCAACCAGCGGGGCACAATCACGGACATGGCCGCCGGACTTCCTCCCGGCAAGGGGCCGCGTTTCAGTCTCAAATACCTCACAGATCTCGGAATCAATGGGCTCTGGCTCCAGCCGATTCACCCTCGCGGTCTGGTGAACCGGCAGACTGACCCGGCAACGAATCAGCCATTTCTTCTGGGGAGCCCGTATTCGGTCCGGAACTTCTTTTCCGTGATGCCGCTGATGGCGAAAGACTTTTCACCCGGTTCCACGCCGGAGTCGGATGACACTCCGTCGGGGCGCGCGCAGGCGGAAGCGGATTTTTCAGCGTTCGTCAAGAGCGCCGACACGGCGGGAGTTCAGATCATCCTCGATGCGCCGTTCAACCACACAGCGGCCGACGTCGAACTCTCTACATTCGGTCAAAAAGCGTGGGGCGGTTCTCCCACCGATCAAATCCGCAACACGGAAGCCCGCTTCTTTTCACGCGCAGGCGAGTATGACACGCGAGCATTTAACGCAGCCAGCATCGCGAACGCGCCCGACCGAAATGACTTCGGGAAATGGTCGGACGTGATGGATATCTATTTCGGCCGGTACGCCGCACTAGTTGCGAATGCCAGTCAAACGGGGAACTACGCGAATGAAGGCGACTGGTTCGACTACAGCGCGGGAGACGAAAACTCCGCGGGAGACGGGAACGGTCACTTCGACGCCGTCACCCAGAAAGTCTGGCACTATTTCGGCGATTACCTGCAGTTCTGGCTCACGCAAACCGGCTATCCCGCCAACCCTTCGGGTAACGCGATTAAATCCACCGCGGGCATTGACGGTCTGCGAGCCGATTTCGGGCAAGGATTGCCGCCCCAATGCTGGGAGTACCTGATCAATCGCACACGCGCGCGGAAATGGAATTTCGTGTTCATGGCGGAGAGTCTGGATGGCGGCCCGGTCACGTATCGTTCCGCGCGTCACTTCGACATCCTGAATGAGCGGATCATCTACGAACTGCACCACGCGACCAAGACCAGCGATTTTCGGGCAATTTACGTTGAGCGCCGCCAAGCCTATGGCGAGGCGCTGGTGTTGCTCAATACCGCTTCGCATGACGAAGACACCTACAAGAACCCTTACGATGGCTTCGCTCGTTTTGCGGTCAACAGCACCGTTGACGGGGTGCCCATGATTTTCCCCGGACAGGAACTAGGGCTTCGCGGCACGGTGGCTCCTCCGGGCGACTCCAATCCGGCGATGGGCCCGCCCTTCGGATACGATCGATACGAGACCCCGTTCTTCGGAAAGCCGATCCCGGCGTTTAAGACCTACAATTCGATGATGCCGCTGTGGAGTCTGAATCCCTCGAGCGGCGACGTGGAGCACCTCTTCAACCTTTACGCCGCAGTCGGGCTGGCGCGGCAGCAAAGCCCGGCGCTCCAAAGCACGAATCGAGCGTTTCTCAATCTGACGAACGGCTCCTCGAACGAGCAGATTTTCGGCATTGCGAAATTTGAACGCCGCAACGCATCCCCGAAAGACAGGGACGTCGTGTTCGCCTTTGTCAATCTCACCGTTGGTTCCGACCAGAGCACGCCTGACGGAGCGTCATTCGATGTCGACGTCGACGAGGATGGAGACGGAGCGAATGACTTCGGAATACAACCCGATCATAAATACAACGTCCGGAATATCGCCGCGTACACGGGCGCGAGCGCCAATCGGCGAAGCCAGTTCCTGTGGAGTCAGCCCCGGACGGGCGCTGATCTGCTGAAGAATGGCATCTTTGTAAAACTCAACCGCGTTCCGGCGAATGACGGAGCGTGGGCCACGGCGCCTTACGAGCCGCAGTATCTGAAGCTATTTGATGTTGGGCCCTAGCGCCTTCTGCCTCCGCCCATGCGTGCGCCGGAGACCCCACCGCCGCTGAATCCGCCAGCCGAGCGCTGTTGGAACCGTTGGCTCGATTGCGCGCCCCTCTGCCGACTTTGCGCTTCACTCCGAAGGCTGTCCATCTGCCCACTGCTCGCCTGGCGCGAACCGAGCTGAGATGCACCCGCGTTTTGCGTCCGCGTTTGCGTCGAGGACTGGCCAGCGGCGCGCTGCTGCGCAGGCGGGTTCACTGAATTCCAGTTGCCGTTGTCGTACTTCTGCCAGCCCGAGCCGGTGTTCCGATAAACGTTGCCATCACGCCCGGCGTACATATCGCCGCTGCCAGTTTTTCCGGCGAAAGCGCTGTTTCCTCCCCGGCCAACTGCGCCGATCGCGGCGCCGCCCTGAGAGCCCTGAATGGAGCCGATCGTCCCGCGCGCGTCCGAGTAGTGCTGAGTGTACGCGCTCCTTCCGTTCTTCGACATGACCGAACTGCCCCACTGAGAGTAGGCGTTGGCGCTCTGTCTCGTCGCAGCAGACGCGCCTGTGTAGGGGTTGTAGGCCTGGCCGACCGAAGTTCGCCCGTAGGGAGTGGCAACAGAAGCGCCGCGCGTCGCAGTCCCCGTATAAGGGTTGTACGAAGCGCCTCGCGTGGCTGCGCCGTACGGCCCGTAGACCGTCTGAGCGACGCCGTACCTGCCCGTCGCCGAGTTGTAGTAAGCGGCAGCCCCGTAAGTGTAAGGCGCAGCCCAATAATACGGATACCCGTAATAGCCCGGGTAGTAGCCGATGTACGGCGGATAATAATATCCCGTTCCGGCGACAATGACCGCGCCCGCCGCGACGCCCCAGACGAAAGCTCCTGTGTATCCGGCGGTATAGCTGGCTTCCACGTCTCCGCTCGGAAGAGTGGTTTGAGTGACGTAGGTGACGTTGTAGACCGGCGAACTGGGCGGAATCGAAGCAACTTCTTTAGGGCTTGACGGCGCGGTTTGCCACGGTCCCTGCGCCGTAGTGGCGAAGAACCAGACGCCTTGTAGGCAGAGGTAGTAAACATCGCCGATTTTGATTACCTTATTCGCGGTGTTGGTCGCATATTGCAGCGAGGTTCCTTCTATGGGCGCGAATTTGGGGTCGCCATCATAGGTCGCTTTGGCCTCGGCCGCGGCAGCCTTTGGATCCACCACCGCGGTGGTCGGTATCTGGGCCATGAGCACGGCATCTTTCGCCTCTTCCGTGCCGGGAACGGAAGCGAGTACCTGGGCGGCCGGGCTTGTCTCGGGAATACGCGCGAAGTCCTCCGGCAGGCTGGAAGTCGCCATCGTCCACGGCCCATCGAGGCTGGCGGCGCTGAACCAGCGTCCCTGGGTCAGGTAGTAGACCTGCTTCGTTTTGGCGTCGGCGAAGACATAGTTTTCCGTGTTGGTGGCGTAGGACAGTTGCGTCCCCGCGATGGGCTGATAGGCGGGATGCCCATCGAAGAGGATTACCTCAGCGGGTTTCGTGCTGTAGAAAACCGCCGGCACGATGGCTCCGGGCTTCGCCGGCTTAAGCGGAACGAAGTCTTTCAGGTCCGCAAAATGCGTATCCTGCACGACTTTGTCCATGTCTTTGGGAAGGGCGCTCGCTGCGGACCAAGGCCCCTTCAGATCGGCGGCCTTCATCCACTGATCGCCCGCCAGAAAGTAGTAGCTCGAATCGGACTTATCCCGCATCACTCGCCAGGTCGTGTTCATTACATACTCGAGACTGGTATCCCGAATGGGCACGCTGACCGGCTCGCCGTCCACATCCAGAAGAATCGCCGGTTTGTAACTTACGAAGATTTGGGGCGGATCACTCTTCAGTTGCACCGCCGGCACGGAATCTTTCTTCGGAGTGCAGGCTACGATGCGCTCGAGTGAAGTGGTCACGGTGGGAGGCAGGAATGTCCGCACCAACCGTTCCATCGAGGCGGCTACATCTCCTTCCAGAGAGGGAAAACTCATGTGGACGATCTTCAGATCGTGAATCGTGACGGCGTGAGCATCGTTATCGACATCGGTGAGCGCCTCAATACTCAGGGCTCCCACCGCAGGCTTTCCCCCTTTGGGGGTCACGCTCACGGCCATGCGCAAATTCAGCTTCCGGAAACCGTTCCATTCGTCGACCTGGGGTTGATAGACAACCATTGTTCCCTCGTCCCCGGTAATCTGGCGGGGCCATGCCGGCTCGGCGGGAGACGGCGCCGCATCGGTTGTTGTCGCAGGAGGCGTCGCCCGCAGTCGCTGGTAGTTGGAGTTCTGAACAATCACTTCCACTTGCTTTTTCGGATACGACAGATCGATCAGGGAGGGATAAGCAATGCCATCCGACAACATCGTGAAGGAGGCAAGTATGGTGACCGGATTACCTTCGTAAGAAGTGTCGATGTTCAGTTGTCGAATCAGGAACGCAGCCGGGTCTATGCGGATGGTCAGGTTATCGCCCTTTGCGACCAGACCGCTCCCCTGGAGCTGATAATTCCCGCTCGGGTCCTGCGAAAGCGTGGATGCCTGGGCGAAGGCTTCCGTCTGGGCGGGCGTCAAATGAGCATAGGACCGGGCAAGTTGGGCCAGTCCTCCCAGGAGCCCTTTTAGTTCCTCAGTCTTCTTTTTGTCCAGCGGCTTCTGCTTGGACTTGCTTCCAGGCGGGGGGGGCGGCGGCGGAGCCGGGTCAGGGATGGTGGTTTTCTGCAGTTGGCCGTTGTCGTCATAATGGACCGCCTCCCACTTGACGTCCTTGACTTCGTCTTTCACTTTGAGCGCCGTGCGGCTGGTCCAGCCGTATTGCCGTAATTCCGCCGCGTTCTGGCTCTGCGTCTCTGCGAACTTTTGCTTGATCGGGTCCTGCGCCTGAGCAGACAGAGCCACCAGGAGCGCAGACAGGATATGAAGACATTTTGATTGGATTCGCGGCATGCGGGTACCCTGGGAAGCGGCTATTGAAGACTGATGTCGGTTCCGGCCTTCGCGGTTTATCTTTTGCCGGTTTCCTTCCCAAGTCGATCCCGATCGCCTCGAAAAACGATCAGCCCGGCTCCGTCAAACGGCCAGCGAAAGGATCGCCGCGCCAAACAGAAGCGTGTCTGCGAAGTAGTTGATTCCCTCAACCTGTACGCCAGCACTCGGGTCCGCCATCGCCGCTATCAGGACAGGCCCGTAGATTGTTACAACCAGGAGCACAATCCAGGTCCCCAGATAAGCAGCTGCGACGCGCGTCTTACGCGCCAGCAGGAAGCAGATGCCGGCGACCATAAGAAACGCGCCCGTCAGATAGTCGATGAAGGCGCGAACGGGGAGCCACGAGGGCATCTGTTTCTCGAGCGGCACCCCGGGGAGTCCCAGCGGATGCAGAAAGTGCTGAACGCCGAAAAAAACAGCCGCGATCGCGACCAGCACGCGGCCCACCGCGATAAGGCCCTTACCCCACCCATCGCGCTTGCCGCCCATCGCCATTCCCGCCAGGACCCAGCCGCCGCCACCGAACGACATCTCCCTGACAACGATCGTCCAGGCTATGCGCCCGCCGGCGGTGACCGCTCTCGGCAGATGCACCATCGCCACAAAAAGGAACATCATGGCCCCGAACAGCAGGCCGGACCACCGCACGCCACGCCTGGTGGCGATGCTCAGAGACGCGGCGATCAGCGCAAAGCCGACGAAAAATACCCAAAACGTTCGCCAGGGCATGTAGGACGGCACGATTGCCAGCATCGCTTGGTAGCTGGAAAGATGTTCCGCGCCGAAGACCGCCAGCGGGACGGCGAAACACAAGCGGTTCAGGGATGCGATCCTGTCGATGCCGCGGGTATCGGCAATGTCGTTCTTCGCGGCCAACAGCCCGATCACGAACAGCGCGACGCCTCCGGCCAACATCGACAGGGCAGCGCCTGAGAATGCGAGGAATAGTGCGGGAATGCCCGGTTGCATGGACCTTCCGAACTGGCAGAAGCTCCTGAAATTCTACGACAAAAGTGTCGTGTAGTCGTGAAACGCTCAGATCTTCGATGCGGCAACCCCGGAATGCTCGTGTACCTCCAACCTCCGTTTCGGCAGCGGCATTCGGCCGAGCCAGAGCGCCCCGCATGCCGAGCACAACGCGAGGGCGGCGCTTCCCAAAAATGCGTAGTTCCACGAGCCCGTTTTCTCGAACAACGTCGCCGCGATTCCACCCGCGAGGATGGACGCCACCCCTTTTGTGCTGTACAGGAACGCGTAATTTGACGCTGCGTGCCGCGCTCCAAAAAAATCGGCAAGCATAGTCGGAAACAAAACGTATAACTCGCCCCAGGTGAGAAAAACCATCGCCATCGTCACAACGAACCAGACGTTTCCCCAGCGTCCAATTGTGACGACGCTCGCCAGAAAGGCCGCCTGGAGAAAGAACGCTGTCGCCATCGTTCGCTCGCGTCCCAGCGAATCGGATATCCAGCCCCAAAGGAACCGGCTCGCCCCGTTCCCGATCGGATTCAGCGACAGAGCAATCGTCAGAGCCATCGCGCTTACCTTGAAATTGCGCGCAACCGGCGCCACCTGAGCCGCGGCCATCAAACCGCCGATCCCCACCATCAGCATCATGATGTACAGCACGTAAAACTGTGGCGTCCGCAGCATCTCAACGGAATTGAAGTTTTCCGATTGCCGCCGGATACTCGGCTTCACTCCGGCTGGCGGAGGCTGGATAAATCCCATCGGAGGATACTTCAGGAACTGGCCGGCGCAAAGAATCAAAACACCCAACACCGCAGCCGAGTATAGGAACGCCTTCTGATAACCCACCGAGCCGATCAGCCAGGCGAACACGGGATTAAAGAATGCCGCGCCCGATCCGTATCCGGCAGCGATCAGTCCCGAAGCAATCCCGCGCTTATCCGGAAACCATTTCAATCCCAGCGCCGTGGAACAGCAATATACAAAGCAGTTGCCGAGCCCCGCCAGCGCGTACAACGCATAAAACGCGGGAAGCGAGTGCGCCTGCCCCAACCCTGCCCAACCAACGCCGCATAAGATGCCCGCCGTTGTCATGAACGCGCGAGGTCCCAGTCTGTCGATCAACCACCCCGATAGAGGCATCGACCAGGTCATTACCGCAATAAAAATTGTGAATCCCCACTGCACCTGGGAGAGCTTCCAGTGCGTCGCGGTCATAAGCGGCTGTACGAATAACGTCCACGCGTACTGCAGATTGCCGATCATGATCATCGCGGTCATCGCCGCGATCAGCCGCGACCAGCGATTCACTTAGCCGTCCTCACCGCATCGAGCAGTTTTGCGCACGCATAGACCGTTCGGGTATGCGGCATTTGAAGCCCCAGTTGTTCTCCCAGTTCCACTACTGCGCCCACAACCGGCTCGACTTCCAATGGTCTCCCCGCCTCAAGGTCCTGCAGCATCGACGTCTTATGCGCTCCAACCTTCTCGGCGCCCGCGATCCTCTGATCGAGAGAAATTGGAAGTTCCACTCCCAGTTTGTTGGCGACCCTCTCCACCTCGGCCATGATATTCCGCGCCACTTCACGCATTTCCGCGTCCCGGGTCATCTGCTCGAGCGTCGCGCCCGTCAGCGCGCTGATCGGATTGAACGCAACATTCCCGAGCAGCTTCACCCAGATCTCATGCCGGATTCGCGTCGTGACCGGACAACGCAGTCCCGCCGCGATCAGCGCATCGGCGATGGCCTTGCACCGCGCCGTGCGCGCTCCGTCCGGTTCACCAAGAGAAATGCGATTTCCTTCGATGTGCCGAATCACGCCGGGTTCCGCAATCTCGGTTCCGAGGTAAACGAGCGAGCCCACCACGCGCGCCGGATTGATCGATGCCGCAATGATTCCTCCCGGATCGACGCGCTCCAGATGGGAATACCACCACGGTATTCCGTTCTGCGTGCTGACAACCGTCGTCTCCTGGCCGATGAGCGGATTCAATTGCGGCGCCAGTTGCGTCAGCGCATGAGCTTTGACTCCGAGAAAAATGACGTCGAATTCGCCCGCGGCCTCGAGGCTTCCAATGACTCTGGGATGTACCTCAAAGTCACCTTCCGCGCTGAGGATCCGCAGTCCGCGCGCTTCCATCGCCTTGAGGTGCGCGCCGCGCGCAAAGAGGGTAACGTCCTGGCCCGAGCGCGCCAGCATCGCCCCCACATAACCGCCGATGGCGCCCGCCCCGGCGATCAGAAAGCGCACGATTACGCCCCGGCGAGCGCTTTAGCTACCGCGCCTCGCTGGATCTTGCCTGTCGCGGTGCGAGGGATTGCCGCGGTGATGTAGATTTTTTTGGGGCACTTGAAATCCGCCAGCCGCTCTTTGCAGAACGCCAGAATCGCAGACTCGCCGGTTGCGGCGTCCGTGCCCTCCTTCAGAACGATCGCGGCTGCGACTTCTTCACCCCACGCCGGATGCGGCACTCCGAATGCAACCGCCTCGGCAACTGCCGGATGACTCAGGAGTACTTCATCGATCTCTCGAGGCCCGATTTTCTCGCCACCGCGATTGATCATCTCCTTCAGTCTGCCGGTCAGAGTTAGATAGCCCTCGGCATCGAGAACACCCTGATCGCCCGTTCGGAACCATCCGTTGGTGAAAGATCTGGCGTTGGCCTCCGGATTGTTCTCGTAACCGGAAACTACGTTCGGTCCTTTGATGACTACTTCGCCGCGCTCTCCCTGGGGGAGAAGATTGCCGGCCTCATCCATGATTCCGATTTCCACGCCCGTTCCCGGACCGACCGACCCAGCCTTCCGCGCGGCCGGTGGCCTGGGATTCGAGGCCATCTGATGCGAAGCCTCGGTCATCCCGTACGCTTCGAGCACCGGAACGCCGAACACGCGCTCCATTCGTTCCATCATTTCCGGCGGGAGCGATGCGCTGCAGGAACGGATGAATCGCAATCCCTCGGCGCCAGCCGGTCTGTCATTGCCCGCGCGCGCCAGCAGGAGGTTGTGAATAGTCGGAACAGCTGAATACCAGGTCGCTCCCGTGTCACGCACGGTCCGCCAGAATGACAGAGGGCTGAATTTGGCCGGTACCACGACAGTTCCGCCCGAGAGCAGCGTAGAAAGCGTCGATGCGACCAGGCCATGGACATGGAACAGCGGCATCACGCACAGCGAGACGTCGCTCGGCGATAGCCCATAATGCGCGACGATGTTGTGCGTGGACGCTGTCATATTTCCGTGACCGATAGGCACACGTTTCGGGCGTCCGGTGCTTCCGCTGGTGTGCAGGATCAACGCGAAGTCGCCTGCCGATGGAGCGGATGCCGTCTTTCCTTTCGGAGCGCCGGCGATACGCACATAGCCATCGCTGTCCATCTCGAGCGAATATACGGGAACTCCGCGCGTCTGGGCCGCGCTCAGCGCGGCTGTCGCATCTGAAGGGCACAAGAGAACCTTGGCCGAAGTATCTTCCAGATAGAAATTGACTTCCTCCTCCCGGTATCCGGGGTTCAGCGGAGCCGCCGTGCCTGCGACTGACGCAGCAAGAAAGCTTACGATAGCCGGCAGCCCGTTGGGAAGATACGTCGCCACGCGGTCGCCGCGGCCGATCCCCATCGACGCAAGCGCATCCGCCATCTCAGCGACCTGCGCACGCAATTGTTTGTACGTAACGCGAATCCCCGCTTCGGGAAGCACGATCGCGGTGCTGTCGGCGGGCGCGGCGCCGATGAGTTCAAGCAGTGTACTGGGTTTGGACATCAGAATTATGATGACAAACGGTTACGCTGCGTTCGGTCGGCGGTATGTGCGGCAGGTCCCGTCCCTATTGACACCCCACATGACTTCTGCCATTCTCCTCTTAGCATCCAACAGGAGAGTGCCATGGCGGAGAGCAAATCGGATATTCTTCAAGGGACCCTCGACCTGATGGTATTGAAAACCCTTGATGCGATGGGGCCAGTCCACGGTTACGGCATTGCCCGCCGCATTGAGCAGATTGGTGAGGATGCGCTTCAGGTCAATCAGGGGACCATCTACCTTTGCCTGATCCGTCTCGTACAGAAAGGCTGGATCTCGGCAACGTGGGGAACGTCCGACAACAATCGCAAGGCGAAGTATTACGCCATCACAAGAGCTGGACGTAAGCAACTAAGGTCTGAAGCCAAAAACTGGCGGCGCGTCGCCGATGTGATGGGCAGATTCCTGCAGCTTGAGTCGAAGAGGTAACGTCATGCTCGCTACTCTGAAGCGGCTGATTGCCAAGACCCGCTCCGCCTTCAGTTCTACAGCTTCCGATTTCGATTTCGAGGAGGAGCTGCAATCGCACATCGCCATGCTCGAAGAGGAGAACGTGCGTCGAGGCATGTCCTGCGAGGAGGCGCGCCGTGCAGCACTCCTGAAGATCGGAGGCCTCGCGCAGCTACGGGAGTCGCACCGCGAAACAAGAGGACTACCCCAATTCGATTCATTCCTCCGCGATATTCGCTACGCGCTGCGCGCTCTACGGAAGCACGCCGGCTTTACCACGATTGCTGTGATCACGTTAGCGATCGGAATCGGCGTGAACACGGCAACCTTCACCGCATGGAACGCTGTGGCGTTACGGCCGATCCAGGCGCCCGAACCGAAGCGCCTGGTGCAACTTACCCGAACTACGCGCGACCAAATGTTTTCTTATCCCGATTACGCGTACTATCGCGATAACAATCGAACCTTCTCCGGTCTGGTTGCGATTAATTTCCAGGGGCTCTCGTTGTCGGGCGTTACAACGGGCCCATCCCCCGCTACCGGCGGAATCGTGGGAGCGGCGGGATTTCAGTTTCCCCATCTGTTGGCCGGCACTTCGGAAGTCCTTGCCGCAACGATTTCGGGCAATTATTTCAAGGTACTCGGCGTGAACGCTATTCTGGGCCGAACGTTTCTGCCAGAGGAAGACGGACCGGGCGGCCCAGCCGCAGTGATGGTGAGTTACAACTTCTGGGAAAAGCAATTCGCGCGGAATCCCAGTGTGCTCACCCGCAATCTAACATTAAACGGCGTGGGCGTTGCGGTTGTCGGTATCACCCCGCCGGATTTCCTTGGCACATCACCAACAGTTCCGGATTTTTGGGTGCCTTTTGCGCTCCAGTCCCGTCTGGCCTCCGAGGAGAATGCTCTGCACGATCGCAATTCGATTTGCTGCAGAGTGTTCGGCCGGCTGAAAGGTGGTGTTTCCCAGGTACAGGCGGAAGCGAACCTTAACGCTTTGCGAGGCAATCTTCAGGTCGCGTTTCCCGAAACGAAGCAGCGGCCGGGAAGACAGGCGGGAAGCTTCGTGGTAGTGCAGGCTTCGCCATTCGGGCCTACGGACAGCGGCACGACGGCCGTTGCCATTCTGATCCTTGCCGCGGTCAGTCTGGTATTGCTGATCGCATGTGCGAATGTAGCCAGCCTGCTGCTCGCTCGTTCCGCCGCGAGGCAACGGGAGATCGCCATTCGCCTTGCGATCGGAGCAAGCCGCCGTCGGCTGATCCGGCAGTTGCTTACAGAAAGCGGCGTCATCGGTCTGGTGGCAGGCGCCGCCGGCGTTGTCTTTTCCTGGTGGGCGCTGCGCTTCCTGATGCTCCAGATTGCGCCATCCATTCCCTTCGGCAATCTTGCATTGCATTTGGCGCCGGACCGCCGAGTTCTTGCCTACATGCTCTTTCTTTCCATCGGCGCGACATTCCTGTTCGGACTCGCTCCGGCGCTGGAAGCTTCGAAGCCAAATCTCTCCTCAGCGCTTAAAGATGACGGGGCGGCCTTTGGCGGGCGCCTGCGCAAATCGCGCCTTCGGGACCTCATGGTAGGCACTCAAGTCGCGGTCTGTTTCATCCTTTTGATCGCCGCTGGACTACTAGCCCGTGCCTCGCAAAGGGCGCTGGAAGTCGATCTCGGCTTCAACTATCACAACATCGTTATGCTGAATATTTTTTCTCCTTCGGGGACGAGCGCCGCCGTAAAGGCCGCTCGCAGCCGCCTGGCGCAACAGTTCGGCAGTCTGCCCGAAATTGAATCCGTAGCTGGCGCGTCCCGGGTACCGCTGGCAGGCGGCATAAGGGCCGTGGGGGTCGTTCCGAACGGTGGGGATCCAAACGATCCCGGCGCGGGGACTTCGCTGTTCAACCTGGTAACACCGAACTATTTCCAGACGATGGGCATTCGCATTCTGCGCGGCCGAGCTTTTAACGCTCAGGAAGTCCGGGAAGACATGAATTTCGATGGCAGCCCTGTGGTCGTCAGCGAAGCCACCGCGCGCAAGTTCTGGCCAGGGCAAAATCCCCTGGGGAGGCGTCTCTCTCTGGGGCCGGGAGGCGATTCCATCCGGTTTAGTGGCGAGGTTTACCCTCATTCCGTCTCCAGTCTCGTGGTTGGCATCGCCAAAGACGTGCGCAGTGTAGGTCTGGATGCGGTTGACGATACGTGCATCTATCTGCCCTCGGATTACTCAGGGGGCAGTCTTTTAATACGGGCGCGCACCGATGAAGCCAAGACCGTGGCATCGGTCCAGCGCGTCCTTGCGGCGAATCACACCGGTCTGGAAGCCATCGTCGGTGATTCCCGAACCGCCTTCAGCAATCAGACCGGGTTCGTACTGTCGCGCGTGGGCGCAATCGGTTCCACGATTATCGGAATCCTTGGGCTTCTCATGGCATCGGTCGGGATCTACGGAACCGTCGGTTTCGCCGTTGCCCAGCGCACGCAGGAAATAGGAATCCGCATGGCCATGGGCGCGCAGCGCGCCCAGGTGCTCCGGCTTATCCTGTACGAGACGATGCGCCCGGTTGCGATGGGGCTCATGGGAGGTATCGCCGGCTCCGTGATTGTCTCGACGTTGCTGCGGAAATTGTTATTTGGGCTCAGCCCGCTCGATCCGGCGACATTCCTGAGTGTTTTGCTTTTCCTGGCGGCTGTTGCGCTCTTCGCCGGGTACCTGCCCACGAAAAACGCAACGAGAACCGACCCGATGGTGGCCCTGCGCTACGAATGATCCTGAACCCGGCAGGCGCGGGGCTGGCAGCGACGATCTTCCGCCCACGTAGCTTTATCAGCAGCCATATGGACGCGCCGGGTCACCTCACATAGGGGCGTTTCGTCTCGAAGCGACGTTATGGAAACCGTTCGCAGATGCTCCGCCCGTATCGTCGGCTACTCTGGAGAAAGCTTGATCCGGGTTCTCTGGCGAGACGCCGTTCAGCATCGGGTCAATCAGCGTTTTCAGCTTTTATCGCCGGATGCTCAGGGATCGCGGCGCCATCTGTGCGCGGATCGCTGGCGCCGAAGTTTACTTTCTTAGACGCATCGCGCATTACCGCCTCGCCGTTCCCCATTGCTCCCGAATACGCCCCGACCACTTCGATCTCATGGCCGCGGCGTTCCAGCTCCTGCCTAACCGATTCCTCGATTCGCGATTCCATCTGCACGTCGCATCCATCGAATGTCGCTTTCGAGAAGCGCGCCGCCTCCAATGCCATCTGCGGATTCATCCCGAAATCCACCACATTCGCCACGAATTGCGCGTGGGCCTGCGATTGATTCCAGCCGCCCATGATCCCGAATCCCATCGTGAGCTCGCCCTTGCGCATGAAGGCCGGAATGATGGTGTGCAGCGGACGTTTCCTGCCCGCGAGTGAATTGGGCTTTCCGGGAGTCAGATCGAACCCTGCGCCGCGATTATGGAAAGTGAATCCAGTCCCCGGCGCCACCATGCCAGTCCCGTATCCTTCGTAATTGCTCTGAATCAGCGATACGATCGTCCCCTCCCGATCGATCGTCGACATATAAATGGTTTCGCGCCCGCGCGCCGCTAATTCGCTACGAATCTCCGATGGCAGCATCTTCTCGCTCGCGTGTTCCCTGTCGATCAGTCCGGCGCGCTCTCTGGCAAGCTCTTTCGAAAGCATTTCATTCACGGGAACGGGACCGAATCGCGGATCTCCGACATATCGGGCCATGTCCGCGTACGCCAGCTTTTTCGCTTCGATGATGACGTGCAGGGAGTCAGATGAATTGTGCCCGTACTCTGACAACGGGAAGTTTTCCATGATGTTCAACATCGATAGCGCCGCCACCCCCTGGCCGTTCGGCGGCAGTTCAAAGATTTCCCATCCTCGATAGGTAGTCGAAATGGGGTTGACCCATTCGGGCTCGAACTCCTCAAAATCTTCGATCGTGTGGGCCCCTCCCTGGCGTTGCAGAAATGTAACGAGTCTCTGAGCCAGTTCGCCCGAATAATACGCGTCCCGTCCGTTTGCCGCGATGGCGGAAAGGGAGTCGCCCAGCGCGCGGTTCTGAAACATGTCTCCCAGCTCAGGCGGGCGGCCGCCCGGCATATAAGTTGCCCGATAGCCAGGCTGGTCCAGCAGATTGTCCGCAATCCACGAGCTTGTGCCCATTTCGGCCAGCGGGAATCCCGTCTTCGCGTAAAAGATCGCGGCGCCGAGCAGTTCCGAAAACGGCTTGCTCCCGAATTGGCGGAGCAGGGCATCCCAACCTGCTACGCAGCCTGGAACGGTAATGGCATGGACGCCGGTTCGCTCAATCCGATCGACCCCCTTCCTCATCAGATACTCGATACCGATCGCCTTGGGAGCCCATCCGCTCGAATTCAGCCCATGAAGCCTGTTTGTTTTTGGCTCATACACGATCGCGAACAAATCACCGCCAATGCCGTTCGCGTACGGCTGCATAACTCCGAGCACCGCATTTGCCGCGATGGCCGCATCGATCGCATTGCCGCCCGCTTCAAGTATCTTTGCGCCGGCTTGCGAAGCGAGAAAGTGGGAGGCTGCCACGATCCCGTACTTCGTCACGACCATAGACCGGGCATGTTCGCGCGAGGAGTGAGGCCGGATTTTCACCGAGGGGAGTGTAGCATGCGCTGGGCTGTAGGCATGGGCAACCCGCGCGTCACCTGCTCGTCAGGACTTCGGCCGATCGGGATCCGGGAAATTGTCTTCAAGGGATTGCCGAGAACCCGACCGGAACGGGTTGCTCATCGAAAGCGAAAATGCCCGGCGGGATTCGGCGCTGAGAGCGGCCAAAGTTGACCGCCGGGCACTTTCGAATCGCGGAAATCAGTGGTTCGACGTTATCGTCATCGTGAACGGGCGGGAAGAATACATTCGTTGCGGGGCGGGTGAGCCTCCTGTCTGGCAACCCGCCAGATAGAACACATAGCCGGTGGTTGACAGATGGGTGGCGTCCTTTCCCAGCGACATGAACGTCGGATACCAGCCGTCGTAAGCCTGGCAGGTCGGGAAGTTGCTGTCGAACGGACTCCAGGAGTGAGTGATCTCCACCGGCGTGGTCCATTGCATCGGATCGGAAAGATCATAGCTGGTGGAGAAAAACCAGGCTGCGCCCATCGAGGCCTTGGGATCCGGTCCGTTCAGCGGATCGCCCAGAGTGCGGCAGACGAATATGAGCAGGTACTGCCGCGTGTCCTCGACATAGCTGATGGAACTGCCAAACTGGGCCTGCGGCGGCGCCTCACACGCTCCGAATGAACCGTTGGGGAGGAAACTCGCCTCTTGTCCTCCAATTCCGTTCGACGAGTTAAACCCAAACCCGTCCCATTTCATGAATTGAAGCGGCGCGGTCCCCCCATTGAGCGGGGCGCGCGCTACGTTCATGCCTCCGAAGTTCGCATAGATGAATGGCTGCGGATTGCCGATATCGTCGACGAACCCCGAGATCTCCTGCTCCTTGATATTCGTGGCGTGGTCGTTTTTTGACTTCATGAGCGAATCGAGCGAGGTAACCGGAGTCACCACCGGGTAGCGGCCGTAGCTGGGCGGCGGCGTTGTGGAGCAATCATTCCCCATGCACACATCCGGCCCGAAAGCCCCCATCGGCGCATTGGGCGCTTGCGCCGTAGTCGTAAAAGGAAGGGGCACGAAGTTGAAGAACGGATTGGCCCGATAGGTCGGCCACGTCTTGCCGTAATCGGTTGAAGTGGCGATCGAGAGTGAGATGTAGGAGTTGGAATCGCTCGCTATCATGCCTCCCGCATTGGCTATGCATCCGTTTGTCCCCTCGTAAACCATCAGGAGCGAGCCAGGTTTGTCCGTCGGATCCGTGAGCACAGACCCGCCGGCCGCGTAGTTCAGATCAAAAGTCTGGTCCTGGTCCTCGGCACGCCGGGTGCGGGAAGGAGGGCACGTCCCGATGTGTCCCGGAGAGTTGAAAACCTGAGCGAAGAAGGCCTTCCCCATGCTGTCGGAGTACACGCCGTATGCATCGGCGCTCGGGTAATTGAAGGTCCATTTGCCGGCGCTGTCCGGCCCCGAGCCGCCGGAGAGCACTGCCATCCCGAAGCCGGGGTAGCCATTTTCCGGCGTCGCCACAAAGAACAGATAATCCTGATTCTTTCCTAAGCCATGCGGAGGGAATACCGAAGAGTGCTCGTCGGTGGCTCCCCCGACATTTAAGCTGATGTTCGCGGGCGTGCTGCCGTCGGGGCCAACTACGGGTTGACCGGGATCGAGTGTGATTGCAGTAATAGTCGGCAGATTCTGATCGTGCGGAACCATTACTGTGGCGGCTCCGAAACCGGGATTTCCCGCGTTATCCGAGGCTCGCACCGTCACCGAATACTGACGCCCGTTGAAATCCAATGAGTTCAGGCTGGCCTGGAGTTGCACGGTGAAGGAAAAAGATCCGTCGGGGGCCACGGTCACCGGCCCGGATGGTTGAATGGCGCCAGCTCTGTCATAGACGCTAAACGTCGCGCCACCAGCGTTTACACCAGAGAGATTATCCGTGATGTTTCCGGAAACGGTTACAGTGACCATCCGGCCGTCGGGCGGCCAAAGGATTGCCGGGGTTGCGCTAACCGTAATGACTGGCGGGGCCATGTCGGCCGCCGCGCCGAGAGCGCCGACTCCCAGCATCAGGAGCAATCCGGTGGCGCGTGTAAGAAGAAAACGCATTGCCGGTCGAGATCGAAATCCACTCGTTTGAAATGCAAGCATTTGCCTAACACCTCCGGAAGCCAACCGTAACGGCAGAGCCCTCAGGATTCCATAGCTGGCGCCTGATTTTCCGCCAGGAGTGCGCATAAACGTCCAAACCAAAGAAAAGATTGCGAGTTATGCCTCAGGATGATCGCGTTTTTGTGTTACACTGCACGCCAAAAGCTGGTGGCCCCGCAATCGGAATTCTCGCTTCTCCTCAAGTTCGGACCGTTCGAAGTCAATCGCCGAACTGGTGAATTAAAAAAGAATGGTGTTCGGGTCAGACTGTCGGGGCAGCCGTCCCGAATTCTGCTCATCCTCTTGGAAAATCCGGGCAAACTGACTACTCGGGAAGAACTGCGCGAACGGATCTGGGACGAGGGGACGTTCGTCGATTTCGAGGGCGGCTTGAACGCTGCGATGAACAAGCTGCGGAGGGCGCTGAATGATTCCGCGGACAAGCCGCGATACATCGAGACTGTCCCTTCGCTCGGCTACCGGTTCATTGCGCATATAGATGTTCATGAACCGACAGCCGCCGCGCCCGGCGCTGCGGGCGCCATGGTTCAGAAGACTGCGGCAAGCAGCCGTCGCGGACGCCGGTTCTGGCCTCTCTATGCGGCCATCGTCCTGATAGGGGCCGGATCCCTGCTGGCATGGAGACTGAATACAACCCGCGATGCGCAGCGTCCCTGGAAAATTACCCAACTGACTGTTGAGGCTGGGGTTTCCGAGGAGCCGGCGCTCTCACCTGATGGCAAGCTAGTGGCCTATTCTTCCGATCGGAGCCCGGAAGGAGGGCGCGATCTCTATGTGCAGCAGGTCCCGGGCGGGCAACCGATTCGGTTGACGTCTGACGGGACGGGCAACACCACGCCTGATTTTTCACCGGACGGCAGCAGGATTGTTTTTCGCTCGAACAGAGATGGCGGTGGGATCTACGTGATTCCTGCTCTCGGCGGTGAAGCGCGATTGCTGGCGAAGGATGGTCGGAACCCCAAGTTCTCGCCTGACGGTTCGCAAGTCGCCTATTGGGTAGGCGCCCCTCATATGTTTGTCGCGGTGCCCGGAAGCGGAGCGGTGTGGGTAGTCGCCGCCACCGGCGGCTCGCCTCGCAGGGTGGCTCCCGAATTTACGGATGCGCGCCATCCGGTGTGGTCTCCCGATGGCAAACACCTCCTCATCGATGGGTACGCGTCTAATCGAGTCTTCGACCGCTCTGCGCTCGACTGGTGGGTGGCGCCGGTCGATGGTGGGACGACTGTACGGTCTGGCTTGTACGATGCCTTGGAGCGCTCCGGACTGAAAGCGTGGGACACGGATGGGCCGGTCAAGTCACTCCCTCTCCCCGACGATCCCACCCCCGGTTGCTGGCTTGCCGCGGGAGGTCGCGTCATCTTTTCAGGAGTGATCGGCGGGGCAACAGATATCTGGGAAGCCGCGATCACCCCAGCGGGCAAAATCATCGGGGATTTCAGAAGATTGACGGCTGGCGCCAGCAACGCGCTTGGCCCCTCCTGCTCGAGCACCGGAGCTGTAGCGTTTATGAACTCCGATTCCCGGCAGGATATCTGGCTGCTTTCGCTTGATCCGAATAGTGGGATGCCAGGCGGCGCTCCGCAGCGCGCGACAAGCCTTTTAGCCGTGCACGAATATGCGACGCTTTCCGGCGACGGACGCTACGTTGTCTTTGGTTCAACGCAGTCTGGTCGTATAAACGTCTGGCGGCGGGAACTGGCCACGGGTAAAGAAACTCAGGTGGCCGACTCCACGTTCATCCATAGATTTCCCGTGATCAGCCCATCCGGCCGCCGAATCGCCTATTCCGCCGACGAAAATGGCCGGAGGTTCGTCTACGCGACGACTTCCGGAGGGGCGCCCGAGAAACTGTGCGAAGGCTGCCTGCGGGCCACGGACTGGTCGAACGATGAGAAAACGGTATTGACCTTTGGCGGCAACCCTTATCAAATCAACCTGCTGGACGTGGTCTCGCATGCGCAGAGCGCGCTTTTGCGACATCCCACGCGCCAGGTACTTTTCGGACGGTTCTCGGCGGATAACCAGTGGGTCAGTTTTACGGAACGCATCGCGCCTGGTCGCGCACGCATCAACGTCGCGCATCTCGACGGACGGAAGCCTATTCCCGAGAGCGTGTGGATCCCAATCGCCGAAGGAGGGTCGGAAGACTGGGCAAACTGGTCCGACGACGATAAGATTCTCTACTTCACGTCCGGAAGAGATGGATACGCCTGCTTATGGGGACAGCGGCTCGATGCGATCTCTCGGCGGCCTGCCGGGGAGGCGTTCCCGGTGCAACATTTTCACGGGCCCTTGTACTATGGCCAGGAAGGTTGGTCCGCGATCCACGGACGCATCGCGATTGCGCTTCGCGAAGACGCGGGAAACATCTGGATGATGTCCAGAGCGGACGCGCGCTGATGGCGTGGCTTGCAATGGACACCCACGAGGGAAGGAACGTGCGTTCGATTCGTTCATAATGTCATCGCGCAGATCGCTGCGGCTCCTGCGAGGAGCCTCAGACCCGATCTCCTCTCATTCATAACGAACAGCGGCCATAGGATCGACTGAGGCGGCGCGTCGAGCGGGTATGAAACAAGCCAGGGAGGCGGCGCAGGTGAGCACGCCCGCCACTCCGAGGAGCGCCAGAGGATCCCGAGCCGTTTCGGAAATCCACTGAGCCGCGACGCGGTCGAAGACAATGCTCAGGAGCAGACCAGCAAGAAGGCCGCCTGCGACGTATCGGGAAACCGACGCAAAGACAATTCGGATCACGTCTCTGCGTCGCGCTCCCAGGGCCATCCGGACCCCGAACTCACCAGTGCGCATCGTAACGCTGTAGGACACCACGCTGTAGAGCCCGACGGCCGCCAGCACGAGCGCCAAAATAGAGACTCCCCCCATCAGCCAGGCGATTAGGCGCTGACGCGCATACTCCCCCTGACCTTCGATCCACTGGTTCAGGTCGCGAATTTTCATCGCCTGTTGTTCGGGATCGACCTCGATCAGAGCGGTTCGAACAGCCTTCAGCAGCGTGAGAGGATTCACGCGCGCTCGCACGAGGATCTGGGTGTTCATCTGCATCCGAATCGCGTACGGAACATAAACGCCCGGAAGAATTGGGTTGCGCAGTCCGTCGTCGCGCGCATCGGCTACGATGCCGACGATGCGGATCCAGCCGTCGCTCCCGGGCGCGGCGGGACTGTACGGCGGCGCGTCTTTCATATTGGGAAAACGCACGGCCTGGCCAACTGCGTTGCCGTTCGGCCAGTAGCGGCGCGCCATCGTTTCATTGATCAGCGCGAGCGGCAGGCCGCGCATCGTTTCGGCGGGTTCGAACATGCGGCCGCTGACAAGCGGAATGCGCAGCACCGTGAAATACTCCGGGCTCACGAAGTTGAGACGAACCTCGGGCGCGTCCCGCGACGTACTGCCCAGGATCTCGGCGCGTGTCGAGTTGCCGTTGGAAGGCGGGGTGGCATTAGTCGAGATCCCGGCCGCCTCGACCTGAGGCAGTGCGGCGATCTTCGCGCGCAACTGCTCAAAGTAGTGAGCGCGGTCGGCCCAGCTTCGATGCGCCGCTTCATGTACGGGAATCGGGACGGACATGGCATTGTGTGGGTCGTAACCAAGGTCCGCGTTCAGCATTCTCAAAAAGCCCCTGGTCGCCGCAGCTGCGGAGGATAGCAAGAGAACTGTCAGTGTCACTTGGGACGCAATCAGGATCGCGTGGGTACGTTTTCCATACGCAGCCCCCGCAATGCGGCGCAGGCTGCTCTGCATCAGAGCAGCAATGTCCGGACGTGAAAGCTGAAGGGCCGGCGACAGTCCGAATGCGAACGCTGTGAGGCAGGCGAGTCCGACGCTGAAAAGGAGCACCGGCACATTCATCCGGATCACGGATTCCGCGGGGATCGAGCCCTGAGGGAAAAAGCTTGCAATGAGCGTCAGACCTCTCCAGGCGATCGCCACGCCCAGCGCCGCGCCGGTCAGCGCAACGAGGAGCGATTCGGTCAATAACTGCAGAACAATGTCACCGCGGCCCGCTCCCAAAGCGGCCCGAACGGCGATTTCATGCCGCCGCTGAGCGCCCCGCGCGAGCAGGAGAATCGAGACGTTGGCGCATCCGATCGCAAGCAACAGGCCCACTGCGCCCAGCAACAGGTATAAGGTGACGCCTGCCCGTTCTTTGGCATATAAGTCTGTGATGCTGCGCAGGTTGACGCGGAACTGATCGGGATAATTGCCGGACTGCTTTGCGAATCGGTCCAGATAGGGCTGAAGCTCGGCATTCGCATGGGACAGGCTGACGCCGGCGCGCAGCTTCACCAAAGCCCCGAAGTGGATGTTCGGATCCGCCGTGAGCTTCTGTGGTAAGTAAATGTCGGCGTCTCTCCAGAGAAAACGCGGCGGCATCACGCCGATAATCTGGTAGCCCTTGTGGACCAGCTGAATCGTTTTGCCGACCACTGAAGGGTCGCCTCCGTAGTAACGTTGCCAGAACGGGAAGGTCAGAACGACTACGCGCTGGGGTTCCTGGCCATCGGGAGCATCCGATTTGACGAACCAGCGTCCCAGCATGGCCGGTACTCCAAAATGGGTGGCGGCGTCCGCGGAGACGTAATCGGCCACGACATCTTCGGGCAGCGCGCTGTCGGTCGTAGTGAGGTTCCAGTCCGCTTCGGCTACGACGTCTTCAATGACTTTCGCCTGACGGAGCTCAAAAATCTGGGCGCCGCTGAAGCCGCGCCCGCGTTCTCTGCCGGACTTGTCGATAGTGTGCACTTCCACGAGCCGGTCCGCATTGGGATACGGAAACGGATCAATCAGGACAGCGTAGATCACGCTGAAGACGGCGGTGGTGGCTCCGATCCCGAGAGCAAGGGAGATCACCGCGGTCAACACGGGGCCGGGCCGGCGCAGCAATTCACGGACAGCGTAACGAAGATCGGAGAAGGTCACGTCATGTTTATACTTCCGGTCATGCGAAAAGTTACGCGGGTGGGTGACTCAGGCGGTTGCGCTGCAGTCGGCGGAGCAGGTGTTTGCATCCGAACGGCGAGCTAACAGATTCCCATAGGTCCCACCTGCCCCCCATAAGCACTAACGCCGCGACCAGCGCATTGGTGGGCGAATGGGCAACGATGGCGTCAATAAGGCTGCGGCGGCGAATCATAACACCGGCATAAAGGGCTCCCGCCAGCGATCCCGCGATCCAGCGGTCCCGGTGCATCGCACCGAACGCCACGGACGAGATTATGATCGCCGGCCAGTTCCGGGCTCCGAAGTCCACGTCTTCGAATTTTGCGGCCACAAGCCGCAGCAGGAATCCCCGAAAAGCGAGTTCCTCCGCGATCGGAACCGTGATCAGGCGCCAAGCGTTCGAAACAGCAGCCAGGCCTGTCTCCCGGGTTGCGGCAACGACCGAAGTCCGGCCGCGATGCCGTTATCCGCGTGCGCGCTCCGGTCGAGCCCGATCCAGATCATTCCTCGCGGGGTACCGGTTTAGCCCGATTGGTTTGACATTCATAATGACTGCTCGTTACGCTTGGTTGAATCCGGCAAAAGCTGGAGTGGAGGACGCATGGAGCCTAACGACGAATTGCTCGACGAATCGATCGAGAACGTGGAAGAGATCAGTCCGGAAGACGCTGAGAAGGTAACTGGTGGCGGCATAACCTACGGTGCCGACCTGACTTACGGGAACTAAGTCCTGAATCGGATTCCGGGCGCGATCTCAGAATTTTGCGCCCGGGATGCACTGTCTGACCGTTTTGCAAGAATCATTCCTCACCTGCCATATCCCTGAATCGTGTTAGCCCACCGTAGTACCGTTAGTCCTATTTGTTTGACTTTTAACGGGTCGATAAGTACTCTTGGAACAATCCAGTGAGGCTGGAGTGGAGGAACGATGGAACTCGAAAAAGACGAATTACTCGACAAGCCGACCGAGAACACATCTGAGGAGATCAATCCGGAAGACGCCGAAAAGATCGCGGCTGGGCTCATGTTTCCAGGGTAATCGGTCTTGACTGGACTCCGGGCGTGAGCGCAGAATCTGCGCCCGGAACGCACGATTTCACCTTCTTCTGCCGCATAGATGCGGAAAGCACTCTACTTTCTTGGGATCCTGAACGACTCCGATATCGACTGGCTGATGGCTGCCGGAAACCGCCGCGAGGTTAGCGCCGGCGGGACGTTGATCGAGGAAGGCCGCGCCATCGATTCCGTCTATCTCGTCATCGACGGCGCCTTTTCCGTCCGTATAAAGGCGCTTGGAGGGCGCGAGGTCGCGCGCCTGATGTCGGGTGAGGTGGTCGGAGAGATGTCGTTCGTGGACCGGACTCCGCCTTCGGCCACGGTGCAAGCCACCGAGCATTCTTTCGTGCTCGACATTCCTCGCAGGCGTCTGAACGCCAAACTCGCCGAAGACGCGGGTTTCGCCGCTCGCTTTTACCGCGCGCTCTCGATGTTCCTCGCCGAGCGGCTCCGCGCCGCGAACGCCGCACTTGGCGGAAAGACCGTTGCCGATGGCGCCGATGAGGTAGACTTCGATGCTCTCGACGATATCTCCGTGGCGGGCACGCGTTTCGACTGGATTCAGCGGCGCCTGAGGACAGGCTGAGATGGCGGAGCCGAACAAAAGACTGTTTCGGCAGCAGGCGCTCGACAGGTTTTCATCACCCGACAATCTGGAGCAACTCATGCCGGTCGCGGGCGCGAAGGACTGGCTGATGATTGCGGTCGCGGGCGCTTTGTTGGCTCTGTTCGCTGCATGGTGTTTTGCGGGAAGCATACCCACCGTGGTCAACGGTCGCGGCATCATCGTGCGCCCCGGCAGGGTCACTCAGGCGCAGGCCATCGCCGCCGGCCGCATTCTTACGTTGCGCGTGCATCCGGGCGATCACGTGAAAGAGGGCGACTTAATCGCGACGCTGGATCAATCCGATATCACGAAGCGAATGGAAGAAAACCGGCGTGCGTTGAGCGCGCTGGAGGATCAGGACCGCCGGAAAGACGTGGCGGAGAGCAGCCAGGTAGAGTTGCAGACACGGCAGGATGAGATGGAGCGGAAAGGGCTCGAAGGTCAGCGGACCACGCTGAAGAAGAGCCTTGCGGACGCTTCCGAACTCAGGCCCATACTCGCGGCTCGGGCCGAGTCGAACCGAAAGCTGGTCAAAGAAGGCCTGATGGGCTTCGCGGCGAAGGACGTTTCGGACGCCGAGTCCGCCCTTCATGACTGCGACGAGAAGATCGACGACTATACCGCGCGGCTTGGCCAGATTGACGGCCAGCTAAAGCAGATTGACACGCGCGGCGCAGCCCTGTCACGACAGATCCTGGCCGATTCGACGGCGCGGCGCAACGAGATCGATCAGCTCCGGCGCAGCCTTGAGCTGGACAGCTTTCAGATTGTGCGCGACGGAAACATCCGCAGCCAGTATTCCGGGCGAGTCGCGGAAGTGATGGCGGCCGAAGGTGAAGTGGTCACGGCCGGCGGAAAGCTGCTCACGCTCGAGGCGGACGACTCCTCCGTTGCCCAAACAGGGGGAGGTCTCGTGAGCGTTTCCTATTTTCCGGTAAAGGACGGCAAGCAGATTCAGCCCGGAATGCGGATTCAGGTTACGCCGGATACCGTCGAGCGCGAGCGCTTCGGCGGAATTCTCGGTACGGTCACGTCGGTCTCGCCGATTCCTGTTACCAAAGAAGGCGCGGTGGGCGCTATTGGTAATGCGGAAGTCGTGCAGAGTCTTATGCCCGACGGCGTGTTTATCGAGGTCCGGGCGCGGCTGGAGACGGCTTCAACTCCCAGCGGCTATCGATGGTCGTCGTCGCAGGGTCCTCCGATCCGGATTACATCGGGGCTGACCCATTCCAGCCGCGTGACTATTGAGGGCCGCGCGCCCGTAACCTACCTGCTGCCGATTCTCAGAGAAGTCTCCGGGGTGTATTGAGTGGGTTGGCGCGGCGCCAGCAAAGCGTCTCCGCTGCGCGCTTCGCGCGTACGCACGCCCATGGTCCTCCAGATGGAGGCTGTGGAGTGTGGGGCGGCGGCGCTGGCGATCGTGCTGGCGCACTACGGGCGAATTGTGCCGCTTGCGGCGTTGCGGCGCGACTGCGGCGTTTCACGCGACGGATCGAAGTGTTCGAACATTCTGAAGGCCGCGCAGGCCTATGGATTGGATGCGAAGGCCTATAAAAAGGACCTGGCGGCGCTGAAAGATACGCCCTACCCGTACATCGTCTTTTGGAATTTCAACCATTTTCTGGTCGTGGAAGGCTACGGCGGCGGCAACGTGTACCTGAACGACCCCGCGACCGGACGGCGGTCGGTCTCGATGGAGGAGTTCGACCGTTCCTACACGGGCGTGATGATGGCGCTTCGCCCGGGCCCTTCGTTTCAGCGCGGCGGATCGAAACCCAGCATCATTGCGGGCCTTTGGCGAAGACTGCGAGGTTCGCTCGGACCTGTATTCGCCGCGCTGTGCGCAGCGCTGTTGCTGGTTGCGCCCGGGCTCGCGATACCGGCGCTGATGTCGGTGTTTGTGGATCGCGTGATGGTGCAGGGGTTTCGGGACTGGGGACGCCCCCTTGTGCTGGGCATGCTGGCCGCGGCGCTGCTGCGGGGACTGCTCGGGGCGCTTCAGTTCCGTATCCTGCGGCGGCTGCAGATCCGGCTTGCGGTGGCGAATTCGGCGCGGTTCGTGCGGCGTCTGCTGAACCTGCCCGCGTCTTATTACGCGCAGCGTTATGCGGGCGAAGTCAGCAGCCGCGTGGCGCTCAACGACAACGTCGCCGAGATCCTCTCAGGCAAACTCGCGACCTCGTCGATCGACGCGCTGATGATGGTCTTCTACACAGCCGTGATGTGGCAGTTCAGCAAGCCCCTGACGCTCATCGCTGGGGCGTGCGCGTCCGTGAACATCCTGGTCTTGTTGTGGGCGGGCGCCCGGCGGCAGGACGCCAACGTGCGGCTCTCGATGGCGCAGGGGCGCGCGAGCGGCGTGGGGATTGCCGGTCTGCAAAGCATCCGGACGCTTAAGGCGTCGGGACTCGAATCCGATTTCTTCGCGCGCTGGGCCGGCTTCTTCGCGAATCTCTACAATTCGCAGCAGGCGCTGACGATGATGAACTGTTACGTCGGAGCGCTGCCGCCGCTGCTTTCGGCGATGATGACAGCCGCGGTGCTGGTGGTGGGCGGGTTCGAAGTGATGGGCGGACAGATGAGCGTGGGAATGCTGGTCGCATTCCAGAGTCTGGCCACGAGTTTTCTTCAGCCCGTGAACAGCCTGGTGGCGATGGGGGCCAGCATTCAGGATCTGGAGGGGCATCTGAGCCGGCTCGACGATGTCCTGAGCAGTCCCGCGCAGGAGGAGCCCGGCATCTCTTCGGCGGCGACGATGCCCGCGCGCCTGCGGGGGCACGTGGAATTTCGCGACGTCAGTTTTGGCTACAGTCCGGTAGCGCCGCCGGTCGTTTCGAATCTTTCGCTGCATGCGCGCCCGGGTCAGCGTATCGCCATCGTCGGCGGCAGCGGTTCGGGAAAATCGACGGTGGTTCGGTTGCTTGCCGGTCTCTACGCCCCGACTTCGGGAGAGATCCTGTTCGACGGAATTCCGCTGAACACGATTCCGCGCGCCATTCTTGCCAATTCCATGGCTTTAGTGGATCAGGAAATCCTGCTTTTCAAAGGGAGCGTGCGTGAGAACCTGACGCTCTGGGACGCGTCTACTCCGGACGCGAGTTTGATCCAGGCCTGCCGGGATGCGGAGATCGAAGGTGTGGTCAACGCGCTCCCGCAGGGCTACGGAAGCGAATTGCTGGAAGGCGCTGGTAATCTCAGCGGCGGCGAGCGCCAGCGGCTGGAGATCGCGCGCGCCCTTTCCGGCGACCCTTCCATCCTCATCATGGATGAGGCGACGAGCGCGCTCGACGCGGACACTGAGCTGATGATCGATCGGCGCATCCGCGCGCGCGGATGTACCTGTCTCATCGTGGCCCACAGGCTGAGCACGGTGCGCGATAGTGACGAGATTATCGTGCTCGATCATGGCCGTGTGGTGGAGCGGGGATCGCACGCACAACTGATCCGATTGAACGGACACTATTCGCGTCTGTTGGCCGACGATGAAGAGGCGGACCCAGCGGAAGAAGCGATGGGGGTTCCTGCCTCATGAGCCGCCGCGAGGCACGGTGGCTCGCCGGCAATCAGGTTATCCCTATCGAATCGATCAACGAACCGGCCACGCTGGCCATAGGTTCGCTCGCTGTATTCGCGGTGGACCGGGAGACGAGCGAGCGTCTTTATCTGTTCGGCGTTCAACAAAGCGAGCCGTTGTTCCCTTTGCAGGTCCCGGCGGACGCCGCGTGGGATATCGCGGCCGTCCCTCTGGAGACCAGTTGCCTTCATCCCGCAACCGAGCGTGGGGACTGGGAGGAAGTGTTCGCGCTCGAGAACTGGCTGCGGAAAATCGGTGAGGCGCTGGCGCGCTTTAGCAACCCGGGAACCACGCGCATGACAGAGCCGGAGCGAAGGCTGAATCTGAAGCCCGGCGAGCGCGTGGCGGTCGAGCGAGGCCTGGTGTTCGTCCATCTCTCGTCAGGCGGTGGATTGCTGCTCGGCGTGCCGACGGCTGCCGGAGAATCCGTGGCGATCGTTCCGGGAATGTGGCTGGAGGCAGCGATTGAGTCGGAGTGGAGGACCACAGAGACCGGCTCATCCGCGGCCATCACCAAGGCAATCGAAGTCGCCGGCTCTGTTTTGTTTCGCCTGCTCGATGAAGCCAAGGCGCGCCGCGAGGCGACCGATCGGGACCGCTTCGCGGTTCGCGCGGAACTGGACCGTCGCGCTTCGGAAGCTGCTTTGGGAAGGCTTGCGGGCATAGGCGACCGGCCGACTGGTCAAACGCGCGATTCGTTCCGCGCGAGCGGAGACCGGCTGCTGGATGTGGTGCGTGCGGCGGCAGCGGCTCTGGGCGTCGAAGATTCGGTACGAGCCGGTCAAAGTTCCGGACGCGGCCCCAACGCTGTGAGCGAAATCGCGCAGGCTTCCGGCCTGCGTACACGTTCTGTGCTTCTGGAAGGAAACTGGTGGCGAAAAGATAACGGGCCGCTCGTTGCGCATCGAAGTAATGGCGACCCCGTGGCGCTGATTCCCCGCGGGCGGAGTTACGAGATGTTCGATCCCGCCGCCGGAACGCGGACACGGATCGACCGAGCGACTGCGGGGGATCTCAATGCGTTCGCCCAGATGCTCTACCGGCCGCTGCCGGACGATCTCTCGACGCGCAACCTCCTGCGATATGCGCTGATGTCGCGACGCGGCGACGCGCGAAACATGATCGCGGCGGGAATCGGAGCCGCCATCCTCGGCATTGCGGCGCCGCAGGGAATCGCGATTCTCATCAGCCAGGCGATTCCCGATAACGACCGCGGGATGGTCTGGCAAATCGGTCTGGGGCTGATGGGCGCCGCGTTGGGAGCGGCTCTCCTGCTCTTTACGCAAGCCGTGGCGGTTCTGCGCGCGCAAAGCCGCGCCTTCCTGACCCTGCAGACAGGGGTTTGGGATTATCTGCTCCGGTTGAGTCCGGCGTTCTTTCGCGGTTTCACTGCGGGACAACTCAGGCTGCGCGCCGATGCGATCACGCGTGTCAATCAGTTGCTTACGACCGACGCGTTTGGAACGCTTTCAGCCGCCGCCGCATCGCTGTCGCTGCTGCTTCTGATTTTCTGGTACAGCGTTCCGCTCGGTCTGATCGCCCTGGCCGCAGCGCTGGCTACCGTCGCTTTGACCTGGCAGGGAGCGCGGCAGTTGTTCCGCGTTCAGACGCAATGGCAGGAGGCGGAGGAAGTTCTCTCGGGACTCGTGCTGCAATCCATTGGAGCCGTCAGCAAGCTACGGGTTTCCGCCGCCACGGACCGCGCTTTTGCGCAATGGGCGCAGGAATACAGCCATAAGCAAAAACTCAGTCTGGCTGCGCAGAGGGTGAAAGACCGGATGCGCTTGTTCAATCTGGTCCTGCCGACGACCGCCTCCGCGTTAGCGTTTTTGTGGCTGCTGGGGCAATCGATGGCGGTCGGTCCATTCCTCGCCTGCAACGCGGCCATGATGGCGTTTCTGGCTGCGGTTACGTCAGCCAGCGACAGCTTGGCCGGTCTCGTTCTTGCGGCTAACCTTTGGCGGCGCCTTGATGCGATCTTCACCGCGCGGCCGGAAGTCGACGGGTCTAAGGCGCATCCGGGACGGCTGCGGGGGGCGATTGCCGTCGACAACCTGACCTTTCGCTACCGTTCGGATGGGCCGATGATCCTTGACGGCGTGAGCATTCGCGCGGAGCCGGGCGAGTGCATCGCGCTTACAGGGCCTTCCGGATGCGGTAAATCCACGCTGCTGAACCTGGTGCTGCGCTTCGAGACACCTCATTCGGGCGCCATTTATCTGGATGGCCGCGAGTTGTCGAGCCTGGACATCACATCCGTGCGGCGGCAAATCGGCGTTGTCACGCAGGATGGGCGAATCATGGCCGGTTCCCTGTTCGAGAACATCTCCGCGGGAAGCGCGCGCACGATGGACGAGGCCTGGGAAGCGGCAGCGGCGGCGGGCCTGGCGGACGACATACGAGCCATGCCCATGGGAATGCACACCGTGGTGTCGGAAGGAGGCGGAAATCTCTCGGGCGGCCAGCGCCAGCGGGTATTGATCGCGCGTGCCCTGATTCTGAAGCCGGCCGTTCTGATCTTCGACGAGGCCACCAGCGCGCTTGACAATCGCACTCAGGCCATCGTCACCGCAAGTCTGAACCGGCTGAATGCTACGCGCATTCTGGTCGCGCATCGGCTGAGCACCATTCGGCGCGCGGACCGCATTTACGTGATGGAGAAGGGAAGAATCGTACAAGAGGGACGTTATGACGATCTGGCTAACAGCCCCGGCCTGTTTGCGCGGCTTACGCAGCGGCAAAACGCGTGAGCTTCAGGGCTGGCGACGAACCCGCTGTCATAAAATCGGACCGATGATCCGGCGTGCCCTGGCAGTATTCCTTTTCGCATTTCGGCTCGCCGGGCAGGGGGCCGGTCCAGTCGAATTCAATCGCGATGTCCGCCCGATTTTGTCGGATAAGTGCTTTATCTGCCACGGACCGGATGCGGCGGCCAAGAAAGTCCCGTTCCGCCTCGATCGCGAGGAGTTTGCGAAGGCTGATTTGGGCGGCGGGCGTCACGCGATCGTGGAAGGCAACGCCGGAGCGAGCATTCTGGTGGACCGGATTTCGACTCCGGATACGGCTCGGCGGATGCCGCCCGCATACACACAGCAGAAGCTCAGCGAATCGGAAATTGCAACGCTGAAGCGCTGGATCGAGGAAGGCGCGAAGTGGGAGAAGCATTGGTCGCTGATTCCGCCCAAACGAACCGATCCGCCTGCCGTAGCGAATTCGGCGGCGCAAAATCCGGCGGCGCTAAATCCAATAGACCGGTTCATTTTGCGGCGTCTCGAACGGGAGAAATTGCAGTTTCAGCCGGAAGCGCCGCGCGAGATCCTCTTGCGCCGCGTAACGTTCGATCTCACCGGATTGCCGCCAACCGTTCAGGAACTGGATGATTTTCTGAAAGACCGGTCGCCTCAGGCGTACGAGAAGGCAGTCGACCGGCTGCTGAGCTCGCCGAGGTACGGCGAGCGCATGGCTGCGCGGTGGCTGGATGCGGCCCGCTACGCGGATACGAACGGGTATCAGTATGACGGACCGCGCGATATGTGGCGCTGGCGGGATTGGGTGATCGACGCCTTCAACTCCAATAAGCATTACGACCGGTTTGTAATGGAACAACTGGCGGGCGATCTGTTGCCGAACGCTACGCGCGATCAGATCATCGCGACCGGCTTCAATCGCAATCACAGGATCAATACAGAAGACGGGATCGTACCGGAAGAGTACTTCGTCGAGCAGATTGTCGACCGCGTGGAGACGACTTCAACCGTCTTCCTGGGACTGACGCTCGGATGCGCGCGCTGCCACAACCATAAGTACGATCCGCTGCTACAAAAAGATTTCTACGAGATGTATGCGTTCTTCAACAATCTGCCGGAACTGGGGCGAGGCATGAAGTACGGCAACACGCCGCCGCTGATTGCCGCTCCGACGCCCGAGCAGCAGGCTCAGATCGACGCGATGGAAAGAAAGATCGCGGCGACGCGGAACGTGATCGAGGGCAGGGAACAGGAGGTTCGAAAGGCGCAGGCGTCGTGGGAGAGTGGTTTGGATGCCGGGCGATGGGGGCCGGCAGCGGCGCTGGTTTACACCACCGGTCCGGCGCCGATCGTATTCGATGGCGCGAAAACCATCAATGTCGGCGATGTCGCGCCGTTCGATATTTCGGATCCGTTTACGATTTCGGCGTGGGTTTACTCGGATTCCACTCCGGATGGAAGCGTGGCTAGCCGTATGGTCGATAACCCCAAGGGCAAGGGGTACGGGCTGCACCTCAATAAGGGGCATGTGCACGTCAATATCACCAGTGTGTGGGCCGATGACGCGATACGAGTGGAGTCGGAAGAGGCGCTTTCCGCGGGCCAATGGCACCACATCGTTGCGACTGTCGATGGATCGCGTCTGGCGAGCGGAGTCGCCGTGGCTATCGACGGAAAACCCGCGCAGTTGCGCATTGAAAACGCCACATTATACCGGCCGTTGCGGAACGCGGGCAAGGAATTCAAAGAGCCCTTCCTGGTCGGTGGAGGATGGGGCCCGGAGCGGCGATTCAAAGGGCAAATCGAGGACTTACGGGTTTATTCGCGGAAGCTGGAACCGGAGGAGCTGGCGGCTCTGGCGGTGCGGGCGTCGCTAACCGAGATCGCGCGCAAACCGGCCCCTCAGCGGACGGCGAGTGAGTCGTTTGCGCTTCGTTCGGCGTTTCTCGAATCGGGCGCGGCAGAAGATCTTCGCGCGGCGGAAAAATCGCTGACAGACAGGGAGATGGAGCTTGACCGGATGCGGCGGGCTCTGCCGACCGTGATGGTGATGCAGGAATTACCACAGCCAAGGCCGGCGTTTCTCCTGGTGCGCGGCGCATATGATAAGCCCGGCGAGAAAGTGGAGCGCGGGGTTCCATCGGTTCTGCCGCCATTGCCGGCCGACGCGCCGAAAAATCGTCTCGGACTGGCGCAATGGCTGGTGGACGGCCGGAATCCGCTGACGGCGCGGGTCGAAGTAAATCGTCTCTGGGAGATGATCTTCGGGACAGGAATCGTGAAGACCGTCGAAGACTTCGGTGTTCAGGGCGAGGCGCCCAGCCATCCGGAACTGCTGGATTGGCTCGCGACGGAGTTCGTGGAGAGCGGATGGGACATCAAGGCTTTGGTGCGGCTCATGGTTACGTCGGCGGCGTACCGTCAGGCGTCCACCGCTCCGCCGGAATTGGTTGCGAAAGATCCGGAGAACCGACTGCTCGCGCGCGGCCCTCGTTTCCGGCTGCCGGCGGAGGCGATCCGCGATCAGGCGTTGTTCGCATCCGGATTGCTTGTGGAGAAGATCGGCGGGCCGTCAGTTATGCCGTATCAACCGGCCGGGCTTTGGGGCGAGACCGCGATGCAGGACATGAATTACGTGCAGAGCCATGGCGATGATCTGTACCGGCGCGGGCTATACACGTTCTGGAAGCGAACGATCGCGCCGCCGATGATGGTGACGTTCGATGCCGCTGCGCGCGAGACGTGCGTCGTGCGGGAGACGCGGACTGACACGCCGATGCAGGCGCTTGATTTGATGAACGACGTAACGTTTGTCGAGGCGGCGCGGGCGCTGGGGCAACGAATGATCAAAGAAGGCGGAACGGACGCGGGCGCTCGATTGCGGTATGGGTTTCGTGCGCTGCTTTCGCGGTATCCCTCGCCCGAGGAACTGCGGACCCTGCAAGACAGCCTGAATTATCATCGCGACTACTTCGCGTCGCGGCCCGCGGCGGCGGCAAAGCTGCTGGCGCAGGGCGAATCGAAGCCGGATGCCGCGCTCGCTCCCGCGGAACTGGCATCGTACGCGAGTGTGGCCAGTCTGATGCTGAATCTGGATGAGGCGGTAACGAAGCAATGACCCGGCGGGAATTCTTTCGGCTGCCGAGCATGACACTGGGAGCGGCGGCGCTCTCCTCGCTGATGGCGGAAGACCAGTCTCCCGGAACGCTGCCGCATTTCCCGCCCACGGCGAAGCGCGTCATTTATCTTTTCCAGCACGGCGCGCCTTCGCAACTCGACCTGTTCGACTACAAGCCGAATCTGACGGCGCGGCGGGGCGAGGATTTGCCGGATTCGATCCGGCAGGGACAGCGGCTGACCGGCATGACAGCCTTCCAGTCGAAGTTTCCGACAGCGCCCTCGATCTTTCAGTTTTCGCAGCACGGGCAGAGCGGGCTGTGGCTCAGCGAATTGTTGCCGCACACCGGAAGCATTGCCGACGAGATCTGCGTGATCCGGAGCATGCGAACCGAGCCGATCAACCACGATCCCGCCGTTACCTTTTTCCAGACCGGGTTTCAGTTGGCGGGGCGTCCGAGCATTGGCTCGTGGATTTCCTATGGACTCGGCACGGAGAATAAAGATCTGCCGGCGTTCGTTGTGATGGTGTCGCAGGGCGTGGGGAACACGCAGGCCCTGGCGGACCGGCAATGGTCGAGCGGTTTCATGCCGACGCAGCATCAGGGGGTGAAGCTGCGGTCGGGCGCGGATCCGGTGCTTTATCTTTCGAACCCCGACGGTTATGAAGATGCGGCGCGGCGGCGGTTTCTCGACGACCTCGCGCGGCTCAATAAGCTGCGCAGCGCCGCCGACCCCGATCCCGATATCGAAGCGCGCGTAGGCCAGTACGAGATGGCGTACCGGATGCAGCATTCCGTGCCCGAGTTGACTGATCTTTCGAAGGAGCCGGAATCGACGTTCGAGCTTTACGGCCCCGATTCGAGGACTCCCGGAACGTATGCCGCCAACTGCATTCTCGCGCGTCGGATGGCGGAGCGGGGCGTCCGGTTTGTGCAGCTCTTTCACCGAGGATGGGACGCTCACAATAACTTGCCGAAGGAGATTCGGGGACAGTGCGGGCAGACAGATCAGGCTTCCGCAGCGCTGGTGATCGACTTGAAGCGGCGGGGATTGTTAAAAGACACGCTGGTGGTTTGGGGCGGTGAATTCGGGCGTACGGTTTATTCGCAGGGTGTGCTGACGGAGACGAATTACGGGCGCGATCATCACCCGCGCTGCTTCACCGTGTGGATGGCAGGCGGCGGCATTAAGGCCGGAATCTCGTATGGCGAGACCGATGACTTCGGGTACAACATCGCGCGTGATCCGGTGGAAGTGCATGATTTGCATGCGACGCTCCTGCGTTGTCTCGGAATCGATCATACGCGACTGACGTATCTGTATCAGGGTCGGCATTACCGTTTGACCGATGTTCGGGGCAATGTGGTTCGCGAGTTGCTCGCGTGAAAGCGCGCTCAGCAACGCGCAGGTAGAGCAATTCAGTTAGCGGCATTTCGATACTCCTCCAGTAGAAAAATGCTCGTATGGGCCATCGCCTCGCCGCTCATGCCTCCTCCCCTCCTCGTTTGGGTAAGGTATTGGTGACTGCGGGAACGAAAATTGACCAACGGAATGTCAGAGCCGAATCGAAGCTCTACGGTATCGCCCTAGGTGTGCTATTGTCATTCCGCCCAGTTCGACGGTTTCTGCTACCTGACAGGCATCAGGAGGGAAAAAATGCCGGATTTTTGCACGCTCCCCGCGAATTCACCCATTCTGCTTCAGCAGGCCCTAAAACAACTACTGCCGACCGACAGCCTGTATCAGTACCTCAATTGCGGTTTCGGCATGTGGCTCTATCGCCAGAACACCCCGACTGCTTCCGCGGAGGATGTGGCGGCGCAGGGCGTTATCTACTGGAATGCCCTGACCAGCGTAGTAACTGGAAGCGAATGGCAGAGCGCATTTGAAAACTCCAACATAGGGGCCGCCGCCTTGTTGTCCCTTACGGGCGGCGAGCAGCAAGGGTTGTGGAGCCCTCTGCGTTCCTCCGGAGCCGTCTTTACATCCGCAAGCGCCTTGCTTTGGGACACCGTCACCAACTCGGGCGAGTACCAGTCGGCGTTGATTGCCAACCGCCCTGTCGATGAAGTTAGTCCGTGGATCGACGAGTACCTTCAGTTCCTGGCCGATCAAACGGGCGGCGCGCAGGCTGACTCGGTATTCCGCGATGCGCTGAATCAGTTCACCGCGCAGCAGACACAGATCGCCGCCGGGTGGCCGGCGCCCGACGCAACCGATGCGAACCAGGCCGCGCTGGCCCTTTCCGGAGTGACTTTCCCCCAGTGCGTGCAGGGCGGCCTGCAGCCGGATGGGACGATTCAGTTCACCGTGGCCTCCGCGAGCGATGAACTGGATTCGCAGATCGCCGTTGCGCAAACGTGGGCAAATGCGGCGATTACCAACGCGGCCAATCTCGACGCGTCGTTATTAGGGCTAGGTTCGCTCGATCTGCTTCCCGTCGATCCCAACGCTGTTTTCAGCGCGCTCGATCCGAGCGCCCGCCCCGCTATGTTGAGCGCCGCGACCGCAGCGAACATGGGCCAGGCAGATTCGGCCAAGCCATTGAACGACGCGGCGACCGTCATCGATACGATCGGCAAAGTCGTTGGTTACGCCGACAAGAATGCGGGAAAAGCGATAACGACCGTAGGGGACGCGGTTATCAAAGTCGCGAAGAGCGTTCAGGACTTTAGCGCATCGACCTCATCACTGGTCGATCAACTAGGCGAACTCGGAACCGCAATCGGATCGGCAGCCCTCACCGGAAATATTGTCGGCGCCGCGCTAAGCGTTGTGGGTCTGTTTCTCAATCAGGGTCCGGACCCAACAATGCTGATGCTGCAAAACATCCAAAAGGCGGTGCAGCAGCTAAGCGAGCAGGTTCAGCAAATGTCCGCGCAGTTGAATACCCGCTTCGATAACGTCGACCGCCAGTTGCATGACATTTATTCCGGGATCGAGAGCGGTTTCAACGAAGTCGTGTCCATGCTGCAGGGGCAGCAAACGCAGCTGAACGATATCCAGAACAAACTCGTCGGACTGGCAAATCAAATCACGCGGCTCTCCTTCGAGCTGCAATCCTGGCTGCAGTCGATCGAGAGCAACGATCTCATTACCGTCAGGAATCTTGTTCTCAATTGGCGGGACACGCACGTGAACGCAACTGACGTGCTTCCTCTGGATGGACCGGAGCCGAGCTTTACCTCCGCCGAAAACGAGTTTTTCACCTGGGCTACCTATACCGCGCTGACGCCGCCGCAGATCACAGCGGCTGGCGCCGTGGACCCTGCCAGCCTCTCCAGCGTGCTTACGGGACCCGTCGCAGTGAATATAAACGTGATTGCCGCCGCGCTTTCAGCGGCCGCACTGCCGTCGTTCGGCGTAGCCGGACAGGCGTTGCCGAACATGAACGCCTGGAGTCTGGGGGCCGATTACTACGCCCAGTTGGAATGGGAGTGGCTCACGCAGTATGCGGGCCAGATCAACGGCGACCGCCTGGCGCAAATAGGTTCGATCGGCGCAACCATTCTGGCAGCGCTCACGAAAGTCGCAGCGCTTGCCGAGGATCCCAACAAGCCGGTCGACGCCCCAATCTTCTCCGGCGTAGGTCAGAAATACCTCGATGCTATGACCGCTCTTTTGCAAGAGCTTCGCGCGACCACCCAAACATTCGTGGAGCAGACTTTGAAGCCGCAGCTCTATTTCAAGGGATGGACAACGCCCGATATCGATCTCTTCGGAGGCCCAGACCAGTCGCTGGTCTGGCTTCCATACAAAGAATTCCAGCCTTCGGACTGGAATGTCACTACGATCCTCGTAGACGGGTCCACAAACTCGATCCAGGATCCCAACTTGGTCAAAGCAGCGATGATCGGCATCCTGCAACGACTTCCGCAGGTGGTACAAACCTACCTCTATCTGAACCTGGGTCTCGATTCCGCTCCCTCATCTGCATTCACGGTTCACGCGGTCTGCGGCTGGACCGGCGAACAACAGCACCAGCAACTCAACTCTGCTGGTCGGCCGATTAAGATGTGGACGACAGGCTATTTCCTGGGGACAATCGAGGCGCGCTATAACAACGTGGCAATCGCGCGATGGTGCCATCAGAGTGGGAAGGAGTGCATCACCGATTATGCGGGACCCGATGGCTGGCTCCCAACGGGCGCTCCGATTTATGCCGGTGACGTTGCGAGCTATTTTGGGACCGCCCCGGGGGACCTATGGGACGGTTCGATGGATGGCGGCTTCGACGGCCCTCAGGATAGTGGGTTTCCCGCCCTGGCGGTAACACTCGGTAATGCGATAGCCGACCAGCTACGCTCGCTTCAGGCGCAATTGTGCGCTTACTTGCAGCAGCAGGCGCAGGGGGCCGATCCTTCCGGCCTCGCTCAAGCGGTGACGGGATGGAAACTGCTTCTCGACAACCTTGTGCAGCTGGCGCTTCCGAATCAGTTCGCGGCGAGCGATACGCTGACTGGGTTGCTGCGTGGCTCCGATTCTATTCTCGATGTGGCGGGAATCGCGGCGGAATTCGGCGCCCGTGCCACGGCTCCGAAGATCGGCGTGAACCTGATCGACCAGATCAGCGCCGCGGCGACGCTCAGAATGAACGCCGCTCAGAAAATCATCCTCTCTCATTTGCAGCAACTCGAGGCGAAGGGCGAGTGGGATTTCCCTTTAAATGTCTATAACTCAATGCTGAGAATCGAGGCGATCGCAGCGTTGCGCGGCATCACGGGGATACCCCCGCATCCGAATCGGAGCACCAGGTATTCCCCGCCGTCCCCCAACCAGTGGTACATGATTCAGGACAAAGCATCCGGGGAGTTCCTTGCATACAATCCCACCGCGGGCGGAAATGGCACACCGGTAATGAGTCTGCCGCCAGCGGGGGGCGATGAGCAAGTCTGGCAGGTTGGGCCGCAAACGGATGGAACCCGAGCGTTGCTCAACAAAGCTTCGGGGCTTTATCTGGAGGTGAGTGGCGCGTCGCTGTCAGACGGCGCGCCACTGCAGTTGGGGGATTATTCGAACAGCCCGGATCAACACTGGTTTCTGGTATATGACCAACCGGGGTTCGTGCAACTGGTCGCAGCGCAGTCCGGGCTCAGCGTTGAGGCTAATGCAACCCAAGCGCTGCAGACCGCGTGGATAGGGCTGGATAGCCAGAGAATGCAGTTGACGACCGTTACAACGCCGTGGAGGCTGCAGTCGGCTGCGGTGACCCAGGGCTTTTCTTTCGACGACGGGGCGGGCAAGCTGGATCACTTGGTCTTCTTCTGTCCCGGCGCCGGAGCTGTGTTCATCCTGCAGAAGTCCGGCGGTGCCATCTCGCCGGTCTATGCTCAGGGCGCCGGCGGTCTCGGCATCGGCGGTTACGATCTGAAGGGATCCAGCGATCGTGGCTTCGCTTTCGATTACGACAGCAGCGGCAAACAAGATCATCTGGTTTTCTATCGCCCGGGCTCAGGCGCGATATTCATTCTGAAAAACAACGCGAACAACTTAACGCCCGTCTACTCTCAAGGCGCTGGCGGATCTGGCATCGGCGGCTACGACCTGGGCAGCTCGGCCGACAGCGCCTTCGCCTTCGACTACGATGGCAGCGGCAAGCTTGATCACCTGGTCCTGTACCGGCCTGGCTCTGGCGCCGTCTTCATTCTGAAAAACACCGGCGGAAGTTTCGCGCCTGTTTATAACCAGGGCGCCGGTGGTTCCGGCATTGGCGGTTACGACTTGCAAGGCGCCTCAGATAGTGGCTTCGCCTTCGATTACACTGGCAGCGGCAAGCTCGATCACCTTGTCTTCTACCGCCCCGGCGGTCGGGCGTGCTTCATCCTGAAGAACAGCGGCGGCTCGTTCTCGGCGGTGTACGCTCAGGACGCGGGTGGATCCGGGATCGGCGGGTACGATCTCGCCTCGCCTGCAGACCAGGGTTTCGCCTTCGATTACGACGGCAGCGGCAAACTGGACCATTTAGTCTTCTACCGTCCCGGGACTGGCGCCATCTTCATCCTTAAGAATGTGGGGGGCGGCAACTTCTCGGCGGTCTATTCACAGGGGGCTGGCGGCTCGGGCATCGGCGGTTACGATCTGTCGTCGCCGCAGGATCGGGTGTTTGCCTTCGATTACAACAGCAGCGGCAAACTGGACCATCTGGTCCTCTTTCGTGGCGGAGCCGGCACTATGTCGATCCTGAAGAATACCCGCGGCACATTTACCAAGATCTATTGACTGCTAAGGGTGCGGCAGGTGGCGTCGCCCGGCGCTGATCTTAAGATGTGACCGCTACTCGCGCTGTCGTTTGGATGGATCGAACGGTCAGAGCTGTCATCTCGCCACTAAATCGTCAGTACCGGAATAGCGCGCCAAACTGGGTAAAGACAGGACGGGAACGGCCACACCCCCGTTTCTCTAGCGCGCGGTGATCCGCTTTTCAGCTTCTCGGGGAGACCGACGCTTTCATCAGGGCCGGCATTACCGTTTGACCGATGTTCGGGGCAATGTGGTTCGCGAGTTGCTCGCGTGAATCTGACGGCCCAACCGCGCCACCAGTTCCGGCATCGCTTCAATGTCGCAAGTTGAGGCGCGGAAATTCACGATGCAGAAACGCAGAACGTACTTCCCGTCGATGACAGCATTGGACATGAATGCCTCGCCGCTCTTCTCAATGGCCGCCAGGACTCGCTGGTTCAGGTGGTTCAGATATTCCTCAACCGGCTCGGAACCGAGACTGGTCCGGAGTTCCGGCGGGACGTAGCGCAACGTTGTAATGCTGAGGCGCTGCGTAATCGCCTCCAGTTCGGGGTGATTCGCCGCAAGGTCATACAGGTATCGCGCCAGAATGATGTCATCCTGGATCATCTCGCGATAACCCGCTACTCCCGCCTGTTGCAGAGCGAGCCAGACCTTAAGAGCGCGAAATCCGCGCGAGTTCTGCGGACCCAGGTCATAGTAGTTGACGCCATCGCCGTCGAAGTTGTAATACGGCGGGTGATAAGAGAACGCCTTCATCAAAGCGCCGCGGTCGCGGACGAGCGCGCATCCGGCCTCAAGCGGCGCGTATAGCCACTTGTGAGGATCCAGAGCCACGGAATCGGCTGACTCCAGCCCCTTCAGTTCCGGAGGCGTTCCCGGTACGGCGGAAGCGAATGCGCCGTATGCGCCGTCGACATGAAACCATAGCTTGTGCTGTTGGCAAAACGCCGCCAGCTCCGGTAAGGGATCGACCGCGCCCGTACTGACGGTTCCGGCGGAGCCGACGACGAGAAATGGCTGATAGCCATTGTCTACGTCCTGACGACGACGCACTTCCAGCGCATCCGGATCCATGGACTCACATCCGTCGATCCAGTGAATCGCATCGGAGCCGAGGCCCGTCAGATCAGCGGCCTTCTGTATCCATGTATGCGTTTCGCGCGAGGCATAAACACACAGGCGCGGGCCTTCGGCCAGGCCGCGCTTGCGAACATCCCAGCCAGCCTGCGCAGCCCGAGCTGCCAGAAAGCAGGTGAGGTTGGCCATGTTGCCCCCACTCATAAGCAGGCCGCCGCAATCGGTCGGGTAACCGATGAACTCCGCGAGCCAGCGAACTACCTGGGCTTCGATTTCAGTGGCCATGGGAGCCAGTTTCCAGGCGCCGACATTCGCGTTTACGGCGCCAGCCAACAGATCGGCGAGGATACCGATGGGAGCGGCGCTGGATGTGATGTAACCGTAGAAACGCGGGTGGCCATTGAAAAGAGAGTGCTCGAACAGGAGATCGGCGGCCTTGCCCAGCAGCTCTTTGGGATCTTTGCCGTCCTGCGGCAGCGCGCGCGTTGCGTCCAGGGCCCCGCGAACCTCCTCCGGGGACTCCGCGGGCGTGACCGGGCGCGTGCGTAGGGAAGCCAGAAACTCGGCGATTCGATCAACCAGGTCGTGACCGAGTGAACGGAACTCCTGCGCCGTCATCTCAAGAGGCGCGGCGCGGGATCTCAGTTGCTCGATTCGGTGGGAGGACATATATTCGGTCACTGTATTCCTTCGAAGAGGTCGGTTTCGCGCATTCGTCCGCCGTTGACCGAACTGCAGACGCGATAGAACTCCTGTGTCCCCCAAAGCGCCGTTTGCTGCGCCTCGGTGAGATCTGTCAGCCGCTCGTAAATAGACAACTGTGTCTGATGGCAACACACGGCTTTCCAAACGATGGGCCAATAGGCGGATGTATCGATCTCGGTTGTCACCGCCCAATCAGGCCACGGAGTAGCCTGTCGCTCGATGCCGTCGACGGTTGAGGTCAGCTTGCGGAATGCTGTCTGATAGGCTTCCCATTTGGCGCTTCGCCACGCCAGATAGAACAGCTTTTCCACGCGGTGCGGCGGAGCGGGGTCCGCGCGCGATCCATCGACAATTCCGTACGCGCCATCGGCGGCGCACAGGGCGGCCGCAGTCGTGAATTGCGAAACGGCAATGTGATCCGGATGCCCGTAGGCTCCGTCCGGGCCGAACGTGACGATCACCTGGGGCCGGATGCGCCGGATATGCGAAGCGATGGCGCGAATCGCAGTCGCGGCCGGAACCGCATCGACGCAGCCATCCGGGTAGCTCAGAATGGAGGTCTCGCGGACGCCGAGCACCGACGCTGCCTTACGAAGCTCCGCTTCACGAACGCGGCCGACTTCGACCGGGTCTCCGGACTTTCCGAGTGAGCCGAAACGCCCTCGTTCCCCGCGCGTGGCCGTGACGAGATAAGTTCCGACCCCCTCAGCCGCATACCTGGCGAGCGTGCCGCCGAAACCGAGCGATTCATCATCGGGATGAGCCAGAACGGCCAGTAATTTCAATTCCTTGTTCAAGGTGCATTCCTCTTAAAGCACGGCCGTCAACACTCCGGTCGCGATCAGAACGACGGCCCAGACCAGATCCAGGTTGAACCACGCCTTTCGCAGGATCCCCACGCCGACTTTCTCGAATACAAGCCACGCCACCACCGCTGTTACGAGCAGATACCCGACGCCATGCGCAAGCGTCGCAGTTGCGGCGGACGCAGCGCTGGCGGAGGCCGCGCCCGCCGCGTGACAGCTTGCGCCATGGGCGGGCGCCGCCATGCCGAGAAATACCGGGAGAACCATCAGGCCGGCCCCGTGACAAGTCGCCATCAGAAACGACCAGACGGTGAGTCCCCCCATCCCGACTCGCATCCCGCCACCGGTGAAATGGCTGTGCCGAACCAGCCGGTAGATCCCTAATGCGCCCAGCGTCACCGCCACCGGCAGTTTCAGGGAAGCAGTTGGCGCCGCCACTCCCGCAGCCACTGCCACCAGGATGACCATCGCGATCGCCAACGCATGTCCGAGCGTCAGCGGAATCAAAGCCCGCCACACTGCGGCGAGCCGCCTCTCCTGCATACCTAAAGCGACAGCGAAGAGCCAGCCCATGCCGGGATTGATGCCATGAAACGCGCCCAGCAAGAGGATCGTGATCAGCGGTAACACATGCGGAAAGTGCATAGGTCAGCCCGAGTAGCAGTACGAATCCGAAGAGGCGTCCCCGCCGTCGAGATGGACCTGGTGTGGCCGCAGTCCGTCGAACTCGAGGAAGAATTCCTGGTCGAGATCTATGCCGCCGTTCTCGCCGACGTTGATCTTCGCCATCCAGCCGCGAACGCCGTCCGGATAAAACTGGTCATCCCAGGCTGAGTAAAGCGAATTGGTAACGTAAACACGCCGTCCGTCGCGGCTGATCTCTACCATCTGCGGACCGCCGTTCAATGAGGCAATCGGCCGTGCGGGATGGGCCGATCGCCGTACCATCCCGCCAATCCTTACCGAGCCTGTGAGCTTCGGGCTGAATGGATCCGACACATCGTACTGCTGAAACTCGCCGGTGCCCCAGCAGGAAACGTAGAGGTATCGGTCGTCGAGTGATAGGTTGAGGTCCGTAACAAAAGGCGGCACGGCTTTGAACGCCTTGAGCGTCGGCGGAAGTGATTCGGGGTCGGCGGGCTCAGCAGGAATTTCAATCACCTTCCGGATCTTGAAATCGCCGTTGCCATCGTGGTCCCGGTACCAGAGCCACACCGACGACGAGAGGTCTTTCAGGGAGGTCACGACGCCGGCAAATCCATAGGCTTGGGCCGGATCGTGCGCGGGCCGCAACTCGAGCACCATCTGCTGCTCAGCTCCGAGATCCAACACCTGGCGATGCCGCCGGCGGCGTAGGTCCCATACATGCAACTGGTGGCCGTATTTGCCGGCTAGCAGCAGTTCGGGGTTGGCGCCGTTCTCAAACATGCTGGGAGTACCCCACTCGCTGGTGATCATGGTGTCGCAGCCCAGGTGCCACCAGAAGTCGTATGACAGGCGCTGCGGGCCGCGGTCCAGCTCCCAGCGGCCACGAACTTCGAACGTTTCCGGATCCATGATGAAGATGCCGCCGGGTCCTTCTCCCTCCGGCGAGCCGAGCGCATTGAGGTAGATGCCATCGGGTCCGCAGTGCGCCGTATGGGGACGGCTGTAACCAGTGCGGCTCATGACCGTCTCCGGCTCGATCACCTTAACGATCTTCGGCTGACGCGGATCCGGCCTGGTGTCGATGATGTGGATGCGCGAAGACCGCATCCCCGGCACCACCAGGTATCGCCGTTCCATGTGCGGATGAGGCGAATACGGGCAGAGGCAGGAGCTGCAGGCGTTCCAGCCGAAATGATGAAGCTCATCACCTGGGTTGGGCATGTCAACGCGTCCGACCATTCGGCCATAGGTTTTGGAAGCGGGGTCGACGTCGACCACCGCCAGCGCGTCTGGCGTCCTGCGGGTAGGGTCGAGCATCGCCACGAAGGCTGTCGTTTCCCGTGAGGCTTGCATCGCCATCTTCGGCGACGGATAGAACGTTTGATCGGGTCTCCACTGAGGCATCTTTTGCTTTTTTCCTCACGCCGCAACGCGGGCGTTCTTCGGCGGCCGACTAGGCCGGACAGTTGTTGAAGACTTAGGCGACGGGGGCGTCTGTGACGGACGAACCTGGCGCGCAGTCTCCGAAACTTTTGCGGATTCGAGCGCCGCGAGTCTCGCGGCGACGATGGGAATGCCTTCGATTCGAATCATGTTCGTACTCTTTGTGGAGAAGAGGTGTTCGCGCGTGCCCGCTGTTGAAGCAGGCAGGTTTTCTCTTCTCCACCCGATAACGCGAGGTAAAGGGCGGAAATGGCTCATCCGGCGCCGGGAAGACAGATTCCCTGCCAGCCCGTCAGTTGACTAGCGCCGAATCTGAAGGTCAAAATTGGGCCATGAAATGCCGTTACGCGCGCACCGGCGCGAGCGCGACAGCGCTTTGTCTCACTATCTCGGTGTGCGCCGCGCAATCCTCTTCACCCGACCCCTTTCTCGGCTGGCTCGACCACACGGCGCAGCGGCAACTCGATGAGCGCGAGCGCGCGATCGCCGCAATCCGCACTCCGGCTGATGCGGACCGCCGCCAAGCGATGGTGCGAGCCAAACTAACGGAGATTATTGGAGGTCTGCCAACAGACCGGGGCCCGCTCAATGCTCGCGTCACCGGGCGTCTTCAAAGCGACACGCACACGATTGAGAAGGTCATCTTCGAGAGCCTCCCCGGCTTCTACATCACGGCCAACCTATATAGGCCGAACCTCCCGGGACGCTACCCCGCGGTGCTGGTGCCGGCAGGACATACGCAGGAAGGCAAGCCCGAAATGCAGATTCTGGCTGCGAATCTGGCGGCGAAGGGGTTCATCGCGCTTGCTTACGATCCGATCGGGCAAGGTGAGCGTGAGCAGACCTACCTCCCGCAACTGGGCAGGGCGCTTTCCGGAGGCGGCGGGAATGAGCACCTTGAGCTTGGCGCACGCAGTATCCTGATCGGCGAGAGCGTAGCGCGATATTTCATCTTTGACGGCATCCGCGCAATTGACTATCTCGTCAGCCGTCCTGATGTCGACCCCGATCGCATCGGCGTAGCCGGCTGCTCGGGCGGCGGCGCCATCACCACCTACGTCGGCGTATTCGAACCGCGCGTCAAGGCCGCTGCGCCGGGTTGCTTCATCAATTCGTTCCGGACTTTGTTCACTGGCCCCACGGCCGATTCTGAGATGAGTTTTCCGGAATTCCTGGCAAGCGGCCTCGATACGGCTGACTTTTACGAAGTTTCGGCGCCTCTTCCGTGGCTGATGATGGCGACTACGGAAGACTACTTTTCTCCGGCAGGCGCGCGGACGGTCTACACGGAGGTGCGCAGGTGGTACGAGCTGTACGGCGCGGAAGACCGCCTTCAGTTTTTTGTGGGTAACGGGCCGCACGGAACGCCCCGAGAGTCGCGCGAAGAAATCTATCGGTGGATGATCCGATGGCTTGCCAATGGTAAAGGCGATCCGCGGGACCAGCCAGTGAAGCTCTACACAAATCTCGAGCTGCAGGTGACCGGCGCCGGTAATGTCGATGACGAACCGGGTAGCCGGAAGCTGTATCAGATCATCGGGGACGAGTTCCACGCCCGCCAGCAGAAGCTCGGCGCTAAAGAACTGCTTGCGGAACTGCGGCGCCTCGGTATTCCTTCGAACGGAGCGGTCCCGCTCGCGACGATCACATCAAAAACCGAACACGCAGATTTCAATACCGAAGAGATTCGTTTCGAGGGTGATCCGGGAGTGACCGTCTCCGCGAGACTGTATCTCCCGAAAAGCGCTGGGCGAAAACCCGCGGTAGTGATGTTTGAACAGAAACGGCTTCCCGTGCCGCTCTACGTTCAGCGGAGTCAGTCGACGGCAGCAATCGCGGAGGCGCTCACGCGATCCGGGCAGATTGTCATGGAGGTCGATCCGCGCGATTCGCCCACCGCGGACGATGGCCGTCCCTTCCTGGGAAACTGGGTCACGAACGAGCGCGCCGACCTGGTAGGTCTTAACCTCGCCGCTATGCGCGCCCACGACTTCCTCGCCGCCGTGGACGTGCTCGCGGCTCGACCCGATATCGATGCCGGCTCGATTCGCGGTTACGCGAGGGGCGTGAAGGGCGTATGGCTGTTACTCGCCGCCGCCGTGGACCAGCGTCTCAGCAAAATCTGGCTCGACCGCACGCCCTACAGCATCGCTGCTGCTTTCTCTGAGCCGCTGACGGACCATCTGTTCGATGCGATGATCCCGAGCTTTGCCCTCCACTGGGACGTTTCGGATCTGGTTCACAGCATCCTCGATCGGCGCGTGTTCTGGACTGATCCTACAAACTGGATGAACCGTGTCGTGCCGCTCGGCGCCCCTTATCGGTACCGATATGTTAACGAGGGTGACGACCCATCGATCGCGGAGTTCCTCCGTTAAGCGTCCCGGCTCGCAAGATTCGTGAACAATCCATGACACCTGCCTGAATATTGCGTCAATCCTTCGGCGCGAGTCTTGATTTCGACGCTTCCGCACCGTCATAGTGACGGAGCGCAAGCGCGAAAATCATGGCGACGCCGCACTTCAGACCGGTCGATCTGAAGCACGAGGACGTGTTCGCCCAGCGCTATGGCTCGCTGCTTCGATGGGCGCGTCAACTGACAAACGGCAATATCGCCTTAGCTCAAGACCTGGTTCACGACGCCTATGTCCATTTCGTATTGGTTCGTCCCGATCTCAGCGAGATTCAAAGCTGGGATCGATACCTCTACGGGATGCTGCGCAACCTCAACATTTCTCATTTGCGGCGAGCCACCCGCACTCCTGCATTGTCGCTGGCAGCGGTGGAATACGATTCGGCCGAGATCAGTTTGAGACAAAGCCCGCAGGGGCAGATGCAAGTCGTCGAGCAGCTCTGGCAGGCTTGCGAATACGCCTGTACGCGAAAGGAAACCTCTCGCGCGGGGAGTGTGATCATTCTTCGCTTTTTCCACGGCTATTATCCAGGCGAAATCGCGGCGATTACGCGCAACTCGTCGGCTGCTGTTTCGGAGAGCTTACGCGCAATCCGCGAGGAGACCGTTCAATATCTTCGTTCGGCCGGCGCACTGACTTGCATCGCCGCGGGCAGAGTGAAGCCTTTGCCCCGTGGCGATGTGAAACCCGGCTCGGAGGAAGTATTAGTTGCTCTGAGAGACGCAATCTTAACGACAAACGACGGCAAGTGCTTTCCGTTCGAAAAGTTGAAGCGCATCTACAGCGCAACGGGCCACGCGCCCGTGCATAAGGCTATCCTTGCTCACCTTGTCAGTTGCAGGGCCTGCCTCGAAATGGTCAACCGGATTCTGGGGCTGTCGCCCCTTTTCACGCGTGACGTTATGGACATGACAGGGCGCGATGACGATCACTGGCCCGGTGGGCCGGGCGATTCCAGCGGCGGTTCCTCTAACTTTGAGCGGGGACTGAAAGGCGCCCGAAAAGAGGCGCAGCAGGTTTTCGAGCATCTCCCACGCCAGTTGATCGTTTCTGTGAATGGCTACTATTTGGCGACTCACTCCGTCAAAGCCGACCACGAGAGCACCGAGTTCGAAATTGAGTATGACCAGCGCATCGACTTTGTGGAGATCCTCAGCGAGCAGGGGCTGCGCCTTGCATTTTTATCCGCAGACGCCGCACCCGCAGACCAGGCTGGCCGGATCAGCCAGCATGTGGAACTGAGCGATGGCCGGCGGCTGGAAGTGTCGGTTCGTCCGAGCGGGACTTCTGCCTGCCTGCGTGTGGCGTTTCACGATCGCGAGGCCACGGAATCTCTCAGCGGGCTGGCCTCGCTCGCGCTTGGGCCACTGCACGTGATCAGGGCGAGGATCGAAAGTATCCGGCATTTGCTCTTCACGAGCCGCGGCTGGTGGATGCGCGTTGTTTTTGCATCGATGATCCTGTTGCTGGCTGGAGCGTTGATCATTCGGGAACGTCAGGTATCCGATCCCATCGCGCTTTTACGGAAAGCAGACCAAAAGGAGCAAGCGGCCACAGTCGATTCCGCGCTTCATCGCACCGTGAGTCTCCGAGAAGAATCTGCGACAGGCGCCGTGATGTCCCGGCGCACCATCGAAATCTGGCAAAGCGCGAAATTGGGTCGTGTCTCGAGACGCCTCTACGACCAGGATCACCGCCTCATTGCGGGCGAATGGATTAACCCGGACGGGAACGAAACGATTGTCGACGGAACCTCCGAACATCGGGTTGCTAAACACCCCTTTGAGCCGCGCTTCGACGACGCATGGAGATTCGATCCGTCGGCGGAGCAGTTCTTGCGGCTCGTGAATGCGTCGACAGTAAATATGGAAACGAAGCCCGCTACCTACGTGGTTTCCTTGCGGCCGCACGACGGCTCCGCGACTCCGGAGGGCCTGGTATCGGTTGAGTTAACCATGGCCCGCACCACGCTGCGCGGCAGGTCTGCCGTGTTGGTGATTCGGTATGGCGGATCAGTCCGGACGTTTTTCTACGAAGAGATCAGGGCCGAGAGCAAGAACCTGCGTGACATTGATCCGTCGACGTTCGTGCCCGAACACGGGCCGTCGGCCAACGCTCCAAGACCGTTGCGCGAACGGCCTGTCGGCTCCGTGGCGATCCCGTCGAATGTGTCTCTGGAAATCGCCGTACTGAATCAACTCGCCGACGTTAACGCCGATTTGGGAGAAGATCTCACGGTTGCGCCGTTACCGGACGGGCGAATCAAGGTCATCGGATTTGTGGAGACGCGCCGCCGGAAGGAGGACATTCTCCAGGCATTGCATCCTCTGGAACTGAAGTCGCCGGTGATCGCCGAGTTGCGAACCTATGAAGATGGCATCGCGCGGAGCCGCAGCCCGACTCGGCGCGCGAATGCGCCTACATTAGCCGTAAAGCTTGAGGCGACCAGTTCGCGAGCGCCGCTTGACGCCGAACTCCGCGGTAAATTTCGCGATCAGGGTGTTCCGGAAGCCGAGTTGGATAAGTCTGTCCAGGACTTTTCGAGCGAAATTGTAAAGTCCTCGCTGCTGGCGTTACAACATGCTCGCGCACTACAAAACATTACGTCTCGATTCAGCGCGGAACAGCTAAGTCGGGCGTCGGCTGCTGCGAGGATGCAGTGGCTCGGTATTGTTATTCGCCATGCGGAAGCGCTCGAAAGCAGCGATGCCCTTATCGATCGCCGGCTCGGATCGATTGCCCTGATTTCACCTGTTTCCGGTCGGGCAGTTAGGAAATATGTCGAGACTTCCGAAGATCTTCGGGCCGCGGCGCAACGGCTACTCAATCTCACTGTGTCGAATGACAGAACGCTGGCAACGGGCTTTTCGATCCCTTTGAGTTCGACGCAAGTTGCCGCCGTCAATTGGGACAGCTTTCAACGTTCTTTGTCCGAAGCAGTGTCGCTCACTTCAGGCGTTCTCGACACGGCAAAACACGTCCGCACGTCGCTGGATAGCCAAACCAATGATCCGATCCGGTCTACAAGGAGTCAGAAGAAATGATCGAGAGTAAATGCGCGTATACTCCCGTCCGATTCGCCGCGGCTGCCGTGGCTTGTGTCACTCTCCTTCTCGCCTCGCACGTTTCCGCACAGACCAACACAGCGACGCTGAGCGGCACAATCACGGATCAGAAGGAGGCAGCGATTCCAGGAGTGGCCGTCACGGTCCTCAATGACGCGACGAGTTTTGAGCGTAAAACGACTTCGAACGGCCTGGGATATTTCACCGTACCTCTTTTACAGCCGGGTAGCTATCGCGTAAGGGTCGAGAAGGAGGGTTTCGGAATAGCCGAGGCCCGCAATGTGCTGCTGAATGTAAACGATCAGCGTGTTCTGAACATTTCTCTGGCCGTTGCGGCAGTGAGCCAGACCATAACGGTTGTCGACGAATCCGATCTGGCGAACGCATCGCCTTCTATCGGCACTACCATTGGCTCGCAGGCCATCGGCAACCTGCCTCTGAATGGACGAAATTTTCAGGGTCTCTCAGCGCTCGTACCGGGCGCAATTCCGGCAAACGGAACACGAGATGCGAACTCCGGCGGCGTCAGCCTGAGCGGAACACGATCCTACGATAATGCATTTCTACTGGACGGCGTGGATGACACTCCCAACGCCGTGGAAGCTATCACGCGAATTAACGTGACGGTGACGCCGAATCTGGACGCGATCCAGGAATTCAAGATTCAGAGCAGCAGTTACGATGCGCAATTTGGGCACACCGTGGGTGGCGTGATCAACATTATTTCGAAGTCAGGCACGAATCAGTTTCATGGAACGCTTTATGACTACCTCCGCAATGCGGCGCTGAATGCGAATACGTGGCAGAACAATGAGGCCGGTCTTCCCAAGAGCAAACGGATTCGGAATCAGTATGGCGGCGTAGTGGGTGGGCCTGTCACAATCCCGAAGCTCTACGACGGAAAAAACCACACTTTTTTCTTCCTCGACTACGAAGAGGTACGAGATATTCAGCAGCCCACGCTCGCAACGCTCGTGATGCCTGACGCCAAAATGCGAACCGGCGACTTTTCGGAGTTCCTCGGGCAGTTCAATTTGGGCGCGCCGTATGTCAACAACGTACTGCCAAAAAGTCTGATCGACCCAGTGTCGGCGCAACTAGCGGCGTTGTATCCGCTTCCGAACGTGGCCGGTACTCTGAATTACCAAACACTGCTTCCCAACACGTTTAACGAACGAAAAATCGGGGCGCGTATTGATCATCGTTTCTCGGACCGGGACTCAATCTATGGCCGCTACACCTATGACAATCAGGAGCAGCTTGGCTCTACATGGTCGGACTTGCTCAGTCCGGCATCGCAGCAACTGACGATCGGGCACACCGGCGGCGTAACGGAAACTCATCTCTTCAGTCCTAATCTGATCAACGAGGCTCGCTTCGGCTATACGCACTCCAACCCGGAGCGAACATACAGCGCCCCAAACAGGGATTTGTATGCTGAGTTTGGCCTCACCGGCATCCCGACGGCGCCAGCGAGTCCGACCGGACAGTTCCAGTTCAGCGGATTTCCGTCCGTAACGAATATTGGCCACGGCGCGGTGGTCATCGATACGGGCATGGCGCAGTCTTACTCCGATAATCTGACCTGGAACAAAGGCGCTCATGCGTTCAAGGCAGGCGTGGAAATTCGCCGCGTGAGCATGACCGATTTCGAGCCGCAGGCGCCGCGCGGCCAGTTTCAGTTCTACGACCAAAATGCGACGGATGCCACAGGCAATCCTTTAACGGTTGGCTTCGCGCAATTTCTGACTGGCGCGCCCTCGAAGGTCACCTTCAGCACGGCGAATGGGCTCAATTACCAGAACTACGCGTCGTCGTTCTACGGCCAGGATACCTGGCGCGTTACTCGTTCGCTGACGTTGCACCTCGGACTGCGGTACGAATACTATTCACCGGTCACGGAAGCCAACGATCATCAGGCCAATTTTGATGCCGACACGGGCGTTCTGATCTACCCCAAATCATTTACCGGACAACTGCCCGTAAGCCTGACCGGCGTTCCGGTAAATCGTAATGGCAGTAGTGAGCTAATCCAGACGGACAAAGCCAATTTTGCGCCTCGGTTGGGATTCGCATATGAAATCGGACCGGCAACCGTTCTGCGAGGAGGTTACGGAATCTATTACGGCTTCCAGGAGATCGGGCCGTGGAGCTTTCCTTCTCCTGGCTACAACCCTCCGTTCAATCTCGTCTGGTCTCCGACTCCGCAGCGCCTCTCGAACGGTTATGTACTCGATCCGATCAACGACCCGAGCACTCAATTTCAGATCGCCAGCATGCCGACGCATCTGCACACCCCACGTGTCTCGCAATGGAACGTGTCTTTGCAGCGCTCTTTGGGCAAGGATCTGACGCTCGAAGGAGCTTATAGCGGAGCGCATGGCCATGACCTATATACGCTTGTTTACTTTAACCAGAGCTACCCGGGAACGACATTCGACGACCTGCAATCGCGCCTTCCCTTTCCGGATATTCAGGACACGTCTCAGCAGACAAACAACGGCGGATACTCGAATTACAACGCGCTCCTGCTGAAATTAGAGAAGCGCATGTCCAACGGCCTGAGTCTGCTCGCTTCGTACACGTGGAGCCACTCGCTCGATAACGCCTCCGATGCGAACCTGGGAAGCCAGCACGCGGGCGATACATTTCGCGATCCGCGCCATCTCAACTGGGAATACGGCAACTCCGACTTCGACGTACGCAACCGTTTCGTCGCCAGTGCGCTGTACGAGATACCGGTGGGAAAAGGGCGAGCGTTTGGCTCGAATCTGAATCCCTTTATGAACGCGGTAATCGGTGGATGGATGGTGAATGCGATATGGACCTGGCAGTCGGGGTATTGGTACACGCCATTCGGAATCAATGATTCCTGCTTCTGCAATGACGGAAATGCGAATTCGCTCCGGCCTGATGTGGTTCTCGGCCAGAGTGTCGATAACGCGCCGCGTAATCCTCAGGAATGGTTTAACATAAACGCATTCACGGCCGACGTGCCCTCCGGGCGACATGGAGACGCGGGACGCAACATCATTCTCGGGCCCGGTCTGATCAATGTCGATCTCGGGATACACAAGGATTTTCCAGTGACTGAAAGAGCCCGCTTTCAATTTCGAGCGGAGTTCTTTGACGTTACGAATCACCCGAATTTCGACAAGCCGGTTTTGCAGATGAGCAATCCGAATTTCGGCGTGATTCAGGACAGCCTTACCGCGCGGGAGATTCAACTAGCCCTGAAATTTCTCTACTAATGGACAAGGCAATCGCGAAAAGCGCGTTGCTCATTGCGTTGTTGGCGCGGGCGCCGGGAGCTGCGCCGCAGAGTGCTCCTGGCGGCCTCGTCGCGGAGGGCGATTACCCTTTAAATCTCATCGAAGTGGAACACCGGTGGGTGGTGAGCGCGAACTCCGGATGGAACCGCCAATATCTGCAGGCCTATGACTGGCGCTCGAAGACTGTTTCTTCGAGGCTCGAACTCGCCAGCGTGTGGTATGGACTCGCATACGAGCCGTCAACACACACGCTGCTCGCGTCTTCGGGCGCTGATTCTGTCTATGCCGTCGTGATGAACCAGGGACATTTCGGCGCGCCGCGCGAAATGCGACTGGACGGTTGTAAATTGGCTGCGGGCATCGCTGTTCAAAGCGCGGAGAGAGCGTGGGTGGCTTGTAATCAGAGCCAGCGCCTGATTCGCTTCAATCCGGCAACGGGTGAGACTCTTGCCACCGTCCCGATGGATGGTTTCCCATACGCGATCAGAAATTTGCCGGGCGACCGTATTGCGGTGAGTCTTTGGGGGAAGTCCGCTGTGGCGATCTTACGATCGGATGGTAACGGTTCCATCGCTTTGGTGAAAGTAGGCAGCCATCCGAACGACATGCTCACGCTTGCCGAAAAGAATCTTCTGCTGGTGGCGTGCTCCGATTCGGACGACATTTCGTGGGTGGATCTTACTAAACCGGCCGAGGTACGGCGCAGTCACATCGCCGTTTCCGGGCGCGGCCTGACCGGAGCCCAGCCGGATGCGTTGGCGTCGGATCCTCGCACCGGACAGATTTTCGTGGCGCTCGCGGCTGTGAACGCCGTCGCAGTTCTGACTCCCCAACCCGGGAGAGATCTGGAGCGGAATGTGGGAATCATCCCGCTCGCTGGCGGTTACCCGTCTTCCTTGCTGTATTCGAACGAGGCGCAAACACTGTTTGTCGCGGACGCCAGGAACCAGATAACAGGACCGAATGCAGCCGGCGGAGCGACTAAATCGACTTTTCGGAATATCGGGAGCTTGATTGGTGGCGCAATTGAAGCTTACGGCGCTGCTGAGTTGTCTCGCCTTCGACGGGAGAATACGCTGCGCCAGCAGGTTTATCGCGACGACCGTGTTCCATCCGTCGCCGAAAAAAGCATGATCTCCCGCTTCACAGCGACCCGGGTGAAGCGCGGTCCAATCCAGTATGTTTTCTACATCCTGAAAGAGAATCGTACTTACGATCAGTTGTTTGGCGACATCGGTGAAGGCAACGGCTCACCCGATCTGACTCTCTTCGGCGCCGATGTTACGCCGAATCATCACGCCCTTGCGGGTGAGTTTATCCTGTACGACAATTTTTTCGTTGACGGAGATGTCAGCGCCGACGGACATTTTTGGTCGATGGCCGCAGCCAGCACGGATTATGTCAACAAATTCTGGCCATCGAATTACAGCCACAGGGCGGAAGGCGTATTTGACGCGCCGTTCGACGGGGACGCGGATCACGACGATCCCATTGCTGTGCCAGGTTCCGGGTTTCTATGGGATCGCGCTAAAAAGTTGGGCATCAGCTATCGAGACTACGGCGAATGGGGCGTTCCCGATCCCGCTGACGCCAATAAGAACGTCATATATCTTGCCGGCCTGAAGAACCATTACGACCCTTATTACCGGGACGAAATCGGCGATGTAACCGATCAACAGCGCACGGACGAATGGCTCAAAGAGTTTCACGAATTCGAGTTGAACGGCAAATTGCCGCAACTCACGATCATTCACCTGCCGAACGACCACACCATGGGAACGCGCGCGGGGTATCCGACGCCCCGCGCGATGGTGGCGGATAACGATGTGGCTCTGGGCCGAATGGTGGAAGCCATTACGCATAGCCAGTACTGGCCGCGGAGCATCATTCTCGTAATTGAGGACGATGCGCAGGATGGGCCCGATCACGTGGATTGCCACCGTTCTCCATTGCTGGTGATTTCGCCGTTTGCGCGGCGTCACGCGGTCGAACATCGGCGCTTTACTACTGCTTCGGTGCTCAAGACAATCGAGCAGATCCTCGCAATGGGAAGCCTGACTTACTTCGACGATCGCGCGCCAAGTCTTTTAAGCGACTTCCAAAGCGAGCCGGACCTTGCGCCGTACAGCAAAAAGCAGCCTCGAGTGTCTCTGGATGAAAAAAACACGGTCAGCTCACCCGGAGCGAAGCAGTCGGGTCAATGGGACTTTCGTGGGGCTGACCGAGCTCCCGCTGAGGAATTGAATAAAGTTATCTGGGAATCCGTCCGCGGCGCCGGATCGTCGCCGCCTGCGGCCGTGCATCAGATCAATATTTCGGCTCCTCGATGATGCGGGCCTTAAATTTTACTGTTCAGATCCCGTCGCCAGCCACTGACTCCATCTCACGCTCCAGCCACGTCCGCGCCAGCCTCCAATCGCGCAGGACGGTCTGCTCGGAGGTCCTGAGGACATTCGCGGTTTCCTGAACGCTCAGACCGCCGAAGAATCGTAACTCCACGACCTTTGCTTTACGAGGATCGAATTTGGCCAGAGCATTCATGGAGTCGTCCAGCGCAATCATTCGTTCGTCGCGCATCGGCGCGCTGTCGATCGACTCGTTCAGCTCGATCGCAACACCGCCCCCGCCGCGCTTCCCGGCTGTTCGCTTTCGGGCCGCGCTGACCAGGATGCGCCGCATCATCTGAGCGCAAACCGCAAAAAAGTGCGCCCGATCCTCCCAGTGCGCCAGCTTCGCATCGATGAGCCGCAGATAGGCTTCATGCACGAGAGCTGTGGGCTGCAGCGTGTTCCGGGCGTTTTCGCGGCGCATGCACCGAACCGCCATCCGCCGTAATTCCGGATAGACGATGGGCGTGAGTCTTTCGAGCGCCTGCTCGTCGCCCCCGCTCCACGCCTTCAACAAGGCCGTGACTCCTTCTATGGATTCTTTCGGCAGGTATTCCTCCGGTTCACTGCGTCTTCAGTTCCGCCTGCCAGTTGAGGACGACGGTGATTGGCGCTTTGCTGGTCGCGCCCGCCGGACCGCTCACCAGGAAACGCTGCCCGTCCGCTGTTACGTCAAATTGACAGGTGCACGGAGTAGTGACCAGAGGAATCGGGTTTCCCAGTTGCAGCGCGCCGTGACTGCTGTCGACGGTAACCGCGGTGATCACGTCCTGCGCTGACATGTAGAACAACTCCTTGCCGTCGCGGCGCCAGATTGGAAGTGCGCCGCCCGCACCCTCCCGCGACACCTGCCATTTACCGGGGCCTAAGGATAATCCGCCGGGACCAGCGTTTACAATGCCGCGGAGGTAAACCTCAGTGCGCCCGGACTCGTTGGATTTCCAGGCGATCCAGCGCCCGTCCGGCGAAAAACTAGCCGTGACGTTGCTGAATTCCGAACCAAGCAGGCGGAAGGGATGGCCATCCTTTGCCAGTGGAAGAACCCAAACTTCGGAATGTACGCCCATCCCTCGCGGTTTCGTGCTCGCGAAGTACAGCAGGAATCGCTCATCCGGCGAAATGCTTGTGGGGTATAAAAAGCTTCCTGGCTGCCGGAACAACTCCGTTTCAGGCCCGGAGCCATCGGCGTTTTTCACGGAAATCGCTTCCAGCTTGGGGCCTGAGGAATAAAACAAACGCCTGCCGTCGCGTGACCAGGCCGGGCTTGCGACAGGGGGCTGAAAAGTGAACCGGGTGCGCAGGCCGGTCGCGAAATCGCGGATCCAGATGTTCGTCATCCCGCTACCGCCATCGATCACGGCCAAGTGTTGCTGATCCGGCGAGATTTTCGGGTCAACATCGCTGCCCGGCTGGCCCACCGTTCCGAGTTCCTTGCTGTGCCGGTCGTACCAGGTCAATACCTTTCCGGGAGATTCCGGGCCCGGTCTGTAAGCCAAAACCGCGGCTGACGCCGAAACTACCGGCTGCTCGTCAATCGTCTGAACACGATCGGCGATCGGCGCAGGTTCGCCCGTCAATCGACGCCGCTCCGCATCGAAGGTCTGGGCCATCAAAGTGGGGCCTTGCTGGAAAAGCAGCTTTCCGCTGGCATAGCGTGCCGGGACCGTGACAAGACGTTCACGCGGCTGTGCGGCAGCATCATCCACCGAGCCGGAATACATTCCCTTTCTCTCGGCGGATCCAGCAACCCAGTACAGGAAGTGTCTTCCGTCCGGCAGGAATTGGGGGCGTCCGTGGCTTGCTTCGCCGTGCGCGCTGTCGACCGCCGAGAGGACCGCCTCCGCGCCACCATTCGAGGATATCTTCCGGATTGGCTCACCGTTTGGGCCACCTATAATGAGGTCTCCGTTTTGATTCCAGCTGCCTTCACCCAACCAGTGCCCGGGCGCCGTGTAGATGGTCGCGGCAGATCCGCCGGAGATGTAGATTTTCTTTACTTCACTTCCCGCGTTGCCACTCACTACGAATCCGAGGTAACGGCTGTCGGGCGACCAGAATGGCGATTTACCGTGCTCAGCGCCGGGCAGCCTGCGCCACTCGAGTGTGTCGAGATTGTGGATCCAGAGTCCATCCTTTTCTCCGGTGGCGCTGAAAACCAGGTTCTGGCCGTCGGGCGAAACGGAAACACTTTTGTCGAAATAGATCTCCTCCGGCAAATTGACCTGGAAGCGCGCAGGGCGCAGGGAACCGGCGGGACGCGACCGCGCCGACCAGATACCCGCCGCAGCCGCGATAAGAATCGTGGGAACCGCAATCCACGCGATTTTTCGAAAGCGTGACGCACCGGAGGACTGCTGCCGCAATTCTTCCGGTTCAATCAGGTGCTGCCAGTCGCCGAGGCTGCGCAATCTTTTTTGAGGGTCCTTTTCCAGGCACAATCCCAGCAAACGGCGCACTCTTGCAGGAACTTTGGCGAGGTCCGGTTCGTTGCGCACGATATCGGCGATGCAGTCGGAGACTGTAGCGCCGTCGAATGGCCGCGAGCCGGTCAGCATCTCATACAGCACCACGCCGAACGCCCAAATGTCCGAGCGCTTGTCTACTTCCTGGCCGAGAGCCTGCTCCGGACTCATATAAGCCGCGGTACCGAGAATCATGCCGGAGAGCTTTACTTCCAGAGAGTCCGGCGCCAGTTCCGTCCGGGTAGTGGACTTTGCCAGGCCGAAGTCCAGCACCTTGACCGCCCCGTCGAGGCGGAACTTGATGTTGGCGGGTTTCAGGTCACGATGGACGATTCCGCTTTCGTGCGCAGCCTCAATCGCATCGGCCATCTGCCGCGCGATTCGCATTGCCTCGTCGAACGGGAGCGGGCCTCTGCGAATGCGGTCGGCAAGCGTCGGCCCCTCGATCAGTTCCATTACGAGGTAATCGGGACCCGTATCGTAGAGCGTGCAGATGTTGGGATGATTCAGGGCGGCGATCGTACGCGCTTCCCGCGCGAATCGATCGGAGAAGGCCCCGCGGGAAGTCTTAATCGCGACGCTGCGTCCGAGGCGCGTGTCGATGGCGCGAAATACAACTCCCATTCCGCCGGACCCGATTGTGTTGACAATTTCGTACGGGCCGAGACGAGCGCCCGCGGCGAGCGGCGCGCCGGGTTCATCGTGTGCGGCCCAAACGGGGCTGTCGTGCAGGCTCCAGCCAGGCGATTCGTCTCGCCGCACCAGGTCTTCAACCTCGTTTATGAGATCCGGATCGCCCTTGCAAGCGTCGGCAATGAATGCCGCGCGTTCATGCGGCGAATATTCCAGCGCCGAATGATAGAGCGCTTCGATCTGCTTCCAGCGTTCCGCTGTCATTAATCTCACACATTGTAGCCCTCCTCTCAAATCCGACAAAAAAATCTAAAGAGCGTTATAGTTCCGGCCGCCTCTCCGCGCTAAACGGTCATGCGGGGCTGAGCGGGAAGGCGTTGCCATCCAGCCGGCAGCGACACGGATTTGAAAACTTGGACATAAATAAGGAGACGAACGTGAGAACAACTGTATGGATGCTGGCTGGGGCGGCTCTTCTGGCGGCGGCGGCGAATGCGCAGACCAACGGATGCGCGGCTCTGCCGAATAACACCCAACTGAAAAAGGCGCTGACCGCCGCGAGGTCCGCTGAGAGCAGCGGTCTGAATGCCCAGGAATGGGCGACGATTGTGGATCGCAACGGGGTTGTTTGCGCCGTTGCGTTCACCGGGCCCGACCCGACCACCCAAATGGGTATTGGCCGGATCTCGTCCGCGATGAGAGCGAATTCGGCCAACGCTTTCGCGTTTGATGCGAATTCCAGCAGCGACGGCGCGGGCTTTGCGCCGGGCCTCGCTCTATCGACCTCTAATCTGTACTCGGCCACTCAACCGGGTGGTTTTGTGGCTGGCGTGACCAACAGTTTTCCTGTGAATCAGGCGGCGGCATTCTCCAAAAAGGTCAATCTGTACGGCACTGAGGGCGATCCGATGATCGGGCAGCCAATCGGCGGCTTCATCGGTATAGGCGGGGGCGTGGCCCTTTTTGGCACGGGGCAGGTGGCGATGGGCGGGCTCGGCGTCGCGGGTGATCACTCGTGCACCGATCACGACATCGCCTGGCGCACACGCAACCTCCTAAACCTCGATCACCTCGGTGGATTCCCTCCGCTTTCGGGCGACCCTGGACACCCCGACAATATCGTCTACGACATAACGCCCAATCCGGCTGGTGGAGTGGGTATCAGCGCCAGCGGCCTCGGTCATCCGAAATGCCCGAATTTGGGGGATCAAACGAAGCTTCCGGCGGTTCGGCCGTAGATTTGCGCGGGCGGCGGCGGCTCTGGGCCGCCGCCCGAATCCATATACAGTCACGTCCAGTTATGGGACGTCAGCCTGCGGATCCTGGCTCGTGGATGAGGAAGCGCCGCTCATGTTTTATTGCAGGCTCGCTCGGGTAGTTGAAGAAGAGCTGATTGCCGTCGGGATCATCGACCACCAGAAGCCGGTAGCCCCACGAACCCTCCCTGACCGAAACGCCGTTGCCCTCGAACTCCCTGCGCAGCGCATCCAAGGCCGCGATTTGAGCCTCCGGATCGAGATTCACCGAAATGAATACGAGCCCTTTGCCCGCCTTTTCGGGCCACTGGTCTGACAGGATGAGCGCGCAGCCCTGCCGCTCCATCTGCGCGACGCGTGCTCTGCCGTCTTCCTCGTAGCGCCAGGGGCTTGTGAAGCCTAGCCGGTCCGTGTAAAAGCTGAGCGCGGCCTCAACGTTCGTAACATGAAGGACCGTCCGGCCGAACCATTCTGTCATTAAGCAGAATCTCCGGGTTTGGATTGCTGAGTGTTTGCTACAGGCGTCGCCCGGCGGTCCCGATGTGGCCTACAGAGCCGCGAGAACCTGGTTGTAGAGATATTTGGCGCCCTCGATGCCATCCCAGGGGCCTTCTTCATATTCGAGGGCGAACAGGCCCGTATAGCCCGAGTTCATCATGATGCGAACGTTGCGCTGGACATCCGGATCCTTCCAGCGATTCCAGTACTTGGCGTGAACGTTGGTGTGAGTGTAAGGCGCAAGATCCTGCAGACCGTGGAACAGAAGATATTCGTTTTCCCAGTTGCAGAAATCCGGCGAGGCCTCGCAAAACGGGTTATTCACCTCTTCGATGATGATGCGGATGTTCATCGGGTTGGCAGTCAATCCCCAGTGGTTTTCGAGGGTGACTTTCACTCCCACTTTGCCGCCATAATCGGCCATCTCCTTAAACGATTCGATGCAGTTGGCGAGATATGTGGTGAGTTCGGGATTTTTCGGGTAGGAACTGGGATCGGCCACGGCGGGAGGCGCGATGCGGGGTCCGCCGCTGTTGACACGCATCGATTTCGCCCCCAGCATCGCCGCGCCATCCAGCCACTTCTTCGCGACTTCGACGCCCTGCTTCCTGCTCTCGGCGTCGAGATCGCATATGTTGCGGGGCGCGTTGTTCGAGATGTGATGGCAGCGCGTCCCTGTTGTGACCTGCTTGTTCGCCATTTTCTCGAGCCATCGTTTACCGCCCGCGCTGGAAGGATCGAACTCGGTTGTCTCATGGCGCCTTCCATTCGCATCCGTAACGCTGGTCTTAACGAACTGGCTGTCGTCATTGGCGTCACCGAATAATCCTGAGAAGATGTCCATGTCACGGACACCGGGAAAGGTTGTTTTCGTGAAATCCGGGAAATCGAGCATTGTGATTTCGCCGTACGTTTTCTTCATCTTTGCGATCTCGGGCTGCTGCGTCATAATCACGCCGCGGGCCTTGAAGATGTAGCGGATGGGCCATGAATTCGACGCGATGCGGGCGACTTTTTCCTTATCGGTCAGGGGTCGCCCGGCGCCGGCGTGCGAGATGGGCTCGGGGGTCGCCGGCGATTGTGCGGAAACCGCCGTCGAGGTCAGAAGGCCGGCCGTGAGACCCGCTCCGGTCCGCTTAATAAATCCACGTCTGTTGGCAGATTCGTTATCTGAGATTCCGTTGCTCATGTGGTCGCCTCTTCGCGATGAATTCATCGTACTGCTTATAAGGTGTGCCCCGCGCGACTGGGCGCCCGCGTCCTACGGCCCGGACCGAATCGGCAGGACCCCGTCGCGGAAGAGCCCCAAGCCAGTCAAAACCGGCGCCTGTTCGTCATCGAACTGGACGACCGGCTCGTCGGTATTTGCCCGCCTTGCAGTGCGCCACCTGGCAGCGCCTGCCACAGCCGCGAGAATCGCGATCATCGACGCGCAACGAGCCGGGTCCCGCAGGGCGTCCAGTTCCAGCATGGCGCCTTTGACGGTCAGAAGCAGTAGGAGGAGCGAGAAGGAACTGAACGCGAACAGGGTATTCGCTTTTCCGGGCAGCCACGAACATGTGAACGGTATTTTCCGGAAGTTATACAGGCAAAGCTCGACGAGTATGGCGCCCATCAGCCCGAAGGCGATGAGATGCGCGGACGCCATCCGCCACGGCCAGTGCGACAGGAACCACACCGCGGCGCCGACCCAGGCGGGCGCGAGGGCCATGAGATACAGCGATCGGCGGCTGGCTTTCACGCACGCCGCCCCTCCGCGCACTGGCATCACGCGATAAATCCAGTTCGCGCGCAGGTCGAGGGGAATAGTGAATATGACGCGGGTCCCGACGATCCAGAACACCAGAATCATGATGCTGGAGATGATCAGGCCCAACTCCGGCGGCGGTGGTTTGTAAGCAGTGGCGTGCGGCGGTTTGGCTCGCGACAGGACAGTCAGAATCGCGCATCCGATTCCCAGATAGAACGACAGAATGACCCGATGATGCCTGCTCCGCCCCAGCGCGCGGAGCGCGAACTGCACGATGGCCGTTTCCGCCGACGTCCCGAAGCGCGGCGACCAGCTGAACATGGGCTTGCTTGGCAGAATGTCGGGTTCTTCGGGAACTCTGCGCAGGACCCGGACATAGCAGAAGCCGTACGCCGATGCCGTGATTGCGGCAACCCCGGCCAGCCCGATCCACGCCCGCTGCGCGAGGGCTGCCGTCTCGGGTGTCGCGGTTCCATTAAACTGCTGAAACACGCCGAGGAACCAATAGTCGGGTAGCCACGTCCGGGGCGGCTGACCGCTGGGCGGCCAGTTCAGCGATGGCTCGAGAAAATACACGCTCACGAAAAGGCAGAACGCCGCCAGTTGCAGCAGTCCCGATACGCGTAGAAAGATTCGCCTCGGCAGCAGTGCCGCGATGCCCTGCACGGCCAGCACCGAACAGAAAAGAAACACGCCCGCTGCGGTCACTGTGAGCCAGTACGCCAAGAAGGCGCGATGCACGAATGGCAGCGCAATATCGACGAAGCCCGGATTTTCAGAACTTAGCGTGATCGGCCAGATGAGTCCTGGACCGGCGTTGAAGACGCCAATCGCAAGACCGAGCCCGCTGCCGACGGCGGCAATCTTAGCGAAGAACAGCGTGCGCGTGCGGATGGGCAGGGGCGACAGCACGAGCACGTCCCGTCGGTCTGGAAACGTGGAGTCCCAAGTGAGCACAGCGAAGAGTCCGACGATCAGCATCGTCGTTGAAATGAAGAAATGTTCTATGGTCCAGCTGATCGCGCGAAACGCCGGCAGCGGCATCCCCTTGTGATCGAACAGGAGCCCACCCAGCCCCAGGTAGACACTGAAGAAAGCCAGCATCGCGCCGAGCCTTCCGAGCAGTTTGCTGGCGTCGCCCTGCGCGTCCGGCGACAGAAGTTCGAGGTCCACCAGACGAAACAGAAATTCACGGTACAGCGTTTTAAAGTGCATCTACGCCTCTATGAGGTCTGCGATCGAGCGCGAGATGGCTGCGGTGTCCTGTTCGACGGCGAGCTGCGAAAAGATGGCCTCAAGCGTCGGCGCTTCCATGAGGCTGCGCAGGTTGGAAATGGAATCGTCTGCGACGACCTTGCCGCGATGCAGAATCACCACGTGCGCGCAGAGCCGCTCCACCGTTTCCAGTTCGTGCGAGCTGAACAGCACCACCTTGCCGCGCGCTGCGAGTTCCTGAATCAGGCTGCGGAGCACAAGCCCCGTGCCGACGTCCAGGCCGGAAAAAGGCTCGTCGAGGAGAATCAGTTCCGGATTGTGCATTAGCGCAGCGGAGAGCAGAACCTTCTGGCGCATGCCCTTCGAATACGACGAAATGGGCGCGTGCCGGTCTCCCCAGAGCGCAAACAACCGCAGCAGCCCTTCAATTCGTTTCTTCGCATCCTGTTTCTCCATGCTGCGCAGTTGTCCGACCATGACCAGATATTCGATTCCGCTGAGATGACCATAGAGGTACGGCTCCTCGGGTACATAACCCGTGCGGCGCTTCCATGCGATGAGGTCGCGACCGATCGGCTCGCCGCGAAACAGAATTTCGCCCGCCGTCATCTGAATCAGGCCGATGATCATTTTCATCGTGGTGGACTTCCCCGAGCCGTTCGGACCGAGATAGCCGGTGATCTCGCCGGCGCGCGCCGTGAAGCTGACATCGCTGACAGCGGGAATTGAAAGAAAGCGCTTGGAAACGTTTCTTAGTTCCAGCATCGCGATACCCTATGTAGCAAACTACATTACCATTTGTCAAGTAGCATTCTACATAGGTAAACTGCAGCATATGTCCGGGCTTTCTCACACCGCCGCGATGGTTCTCCAGGCGCTCGACTCTGGCTGTGTCTACGGATTCAGCCTGATGGAAACCACCGGCCTGCCGAGCGGCACAGTCTACCCCGCGCTGCGCCGGCTGGAGCGCGACGAGCTGATTCGCTCGTCCTGGGAGAAGCAGTCGATCGCTGACGCCGAGCAGCGCCCGCCGCGCAAGTATTACAAGCTGACCGCCGCCGGGCGCATTGCCCTTGCGGCTTCACAGAAGCGCTACCCGCTGCTGGAACGTATGATCCCCGCGCGCGAAACGGAGCAAGCGAAATGACGCGCCTTCATCTGGTAATCCTTCGCCTGGGCGCGTGTCTCCTTCCCGAAAATGAGCGCGCAGAGTGGCTCGCGGAATGGATGACGGAACTCTGGTACGCCATCCGGGAAGGCCGACGCGCGGGCCTCACGGCGTTCTGCTTCGGATCGTGGCGTGATGCCCGGTGGAAACGACGTCACGCGCCGGTCGCACGACACGGTTTCCTCCTTCTGAATCCCCGCCGATGCGCTCCCGAGCCGCCATTAATCCGTTGCGCGCCTATTCTCGAATCGCCGGGGCGTTGTCTCGGCGTACTCGGCTGTCTCGCGGCGCTGGCGTTTTTTCTGAGCCGGTTATATCCTCTTTCGCCTCTGTCGGGCGGGCAGGCGCTTCTTTGCGTGTTGCCGTTCTCCGTTTTTTATACGCCCATCGCCGCCCTGACGAGCAACACGCCTCCCGGTGAATATCCCCGCCATCGTAACTGGGCTGGCCGATGGAGTTTTTATCTCGCTAAACTTGCGCTGCTGGCGCCAGCCATAGCTTTCGGCACGTCCGTGTTGCGGGCTAATGCGCTCCGACTGGATGTCGCGATTGTTTGTACAGCCATAGCAATTCGGTGGGCAATGATGGATCAGCGCCGCCGATGTCCGGCTTGCCTGCGTATTCTCGACCATCCGGTCCGCATGGGGAGCCATTCACGCATCCTTCTCGAATGGAACGGCACCGAACTACTGTGCCCGCGCGGGCACGGCGTCATGCACGTGCCCGAAGAGCCGGCGATCTGGTTCAGCCGCCAGCGATGGCTTCCGTTGACCTAACGGCTTGGGCTCCGGCACAAGTCTGGAACAAAGGAACTCGACTTGCCGTTAATCGATCCATGGGAATGGTAAGACGAAGCCTCGCCCTTCAGACCGCCTGCATCGCTATAGCACTATCCACTTTCCCTCCAATGTCGCGGGCAGCGGCGGCGGACGACCAGCAATTAACCATTCTGCAATTGGAACGGGACGTTCCGGAGTTGATGAAGAAAACCAATGTGCCGGGCGTGTCGATGGCTCTGATTCGGCACGGCAAGACGATTTGGGCCCATGGTTTTGGAGTGAAGGAAGTCGGAACCAATCAGCCGGTCACCGCGGAAACAGTTTTTGAGGCGGCGTCGTTAAGCAAGCCGGTGTTCGCATACGGCGTGCTGAAGTTGGTCGACCAGGGAAAGCTGGGATTGGACGTTCCGTTGATAACCTATTTGCCGAAACCGTACATCGCCGGCGATCAGCGCCTCGCAAAGATTACAGCGCGGATTGTACTGAGCCATCGGACCGGATTTCCGAACTGGCGAGATGGCGACTCGCTTCCGATCTACTTCACACCCGGAGAGCGGTTTAGCTACTCGGGCGAAGGATATATCTACCTGCAGCGCGTAGTCGAGCAAATCACTGGAAGACGACTCAACGAATACATGACCGAAACAGTATTTGCGCCGCTGGGCATGACCAGCAGCAGTTATGTCTGGCGTCCCGACTTTGATGCGCTGACCGCGACTGGCCACGACCCCAACAGAAAACCAACTCCGTTGTGGAAGCCTGAAGAGGCGGGCGCGGCTTCAACGCTAAACACGACAGCGAAGGACTACGCGCTGTTTGTCGATGCAGTTCTTAATCGGAAGGGGCTCAAGCCGGAGACGCTGCGCGAGATGGAGACGCCGCAAATCGCGCTCGATCCGGAATGCAGAATCTGCATCAAGCGCCAGCCAGCCCAATTATCGAAGAACCTGTTTTGGGGTCTGGGATGGGGTATTCAGCGCACGGATCGAGGCGAAGCCATATGGCATTGGGGCGATAACGGCGCGTTCAAGTGTTTCGTGATGGCGGATCTCCGAACGAAGTCGGGAGCAGTAATGTTTGCTAACAGCCAAAACGGCCTGCAGTTGGCCGAGCCGCTTATAGAGCAGGCGATGGGTATGAAATCGCCTGCCTTTGCCTGGCTCAGGTAAGAACTTATCGGAACAGCAGCGGCGTGAAGTCGCTCAGAAATTGCCGCCAGATGAACCAGTAGTGAATTCCTGGCATTTCGTGATAGGAGGTCTCAAACCCGAGCTTCTTGACCTCCTCGGAAAGCGCGACCGTCCCGTCATGCGCCATATCCTTGTCGCCCGCTCCGAGCCAGTAATATTTCACGCCGCTCTTTTTGAGCGCGGTGAGTTGATCGACGAACGTATCGTCGATGCGCCCGCCGCCGCTGAACACTCCGATATAGCCAAACACGCCGGGATTGTTGTTGGTCGCTGCGATCGTGTGGCCCGCACCCATCGAGAGTCCTGCGACAGCGCGATCGTTCTTGTTGGCGAGAACGCGATAGTTCTTTTCGATGAACGGAATGACTTCTTTGACCAGGCTGTTCGGATAAGAACCCTCATAGGGCTGAGGTCCGCGTCCGCCCGCCTGCCCGCGTCCCGGCGCCGCGCCGGGAGCAGCCCCGCCCCGCGCCTGTCCGGGAGGGAGAGGAGCCGTCACGGACTGAACGGCAGGGGTAGGTCCTAAGCCGAACCCCTGCGACACCGTCTGAGTGGCGTTTCCATTGGGCATGACCACGATCATCGGCTTGATTTTGCCCGCGGCCAGAAGATTGTCCATGATGATGTTGGCGCGGCCCATGGTGTCCCACGCGTCTTCATCGCCTCCGCCACCGTGAAGGAGATAAAGCACGGGATATTTGGTTGTCGACGTATGATAGCCGGGCGGCGTATAGACGACCATGCGGCGCTCGCTCTCTTTCAGAATCGGAGAGGGATACCAGATGGTTTCCACTTGTCCGTGCGGCACGTCTTTCTTGAAATCCCACATCGCATCCGCGGACCCGGAAATCATGAGCAGGTTTTCATAGCGATTGCCGTCGCGCTGCACTTCGGCGTTCCCGGGATCGAGGACCTTGACGCCGTCCACCGTGAACGCATAACCCCACAACTGCTCGCCCAAAGGACCGACCGTGACCGACCAGATGCCCTGATCGTCCTTCGTGAGCGGCACGTTAGTTCCGCCTGTCCAGTGGCCTGTCAGCGTCACTTCATTGGCCTTGGGCGCGAGTAGCCGAAAGGTGACGGTCTTATCGGCATGAATTTCGGGCGAAACTACGCGGGGGCCGCCGCGGCCTCCTGCCTGCGCCGCAGCGCCCGCAGGCGCTTGGGCCGCTTGCCCGAACGCCATCGTCGCAAGCATAAGAGGAGCGATCAAGGCTCCGAACCGGATGAACTTCACTACGTGCATAGCAATATCCTCTTGTGTTCCTGCGTTCTATTGATTAGCGGGAGTTTTCGCTGGAGTATTGTCGCCACCACGGCCACCACGACCGCCGCGCGCGGGGCGCGGAGGAGCTACATAGGTCACGAGCTCTTCCACCGGTCTGTTGCCAGCCCACGCGATTCCGCGAAGCAGGGTCTTCTCGATTTGGGGATTGGAGAAATTGGCGTATGTATGGCCCTGCATCCATACAAACGCACGCGCGGGCTTTCCACCCGGAAGAGTATGTTCATAGGTCCACATCTGCGGAACAACCTCGCCTTTGTGTGGACCGTCGCCGGCAATAGTAACTGCGGCCAGTGGGTGAATTGCCGGGCTCTTCGCCCAACTCATCAGGAAGAATGCTTCATCCGGAAAAGTCAGGTCAGCCCAGTCTTTGAGAATGGGGTTGTCGTGATCGAGAATCTGGTAGCGCATCTGCTGATCGACCTGCGAATTCCTTTCGCCGTGCTTCTTGCCGCCTCCGACGAGCGTGGCCAGGTAATCCGGGTCGGGGCCGCAAAGCGAGTCATGTATGGACACCATGCCACCGCCCCGTTTGATGTATGCCTCGAAAATCGACTTCTGGTTATCGCTCAAGTAACCTGCGTCGCCTTTATAAATCACGACTACATCGGTGTGTTCGAGATCGGTGGCGTTCGGAGGATGAAGAGCTCCGTCCACAACGGCGCCATGATCCGTGAGTACCTTGCTCCAGTCGGCAAAGAACGCAGGATAATCGTGAGCGCCCTCGCCGTGGGACTTGAGACCTCCCCAGAGGAACACATGCATGCCTTTGGTGTTCTGGCCCTGGACAGGTGGCGCGTCGGCAGCCATCTGGGCTGCGGCGTAACGAGGACCAGCGCACAATAGCAATCCAGCGGCGAGAAGAAGGTTTGGCGTAGAACTCATCGTGGCAACTCCGCGTGACAACGGTATACAGTATACGAGGATTTGGTGCGGCCGCTTGTGAATTACAAATGTTTACCAGATTAACCTGTGTTTCTTTAAAGAAAAGCTGCGGCTTACGCACAAAAGGCGTCCTCATCGGACTGCTGGCGGAGTTGGCTGTAACTTTGGTTAATCCCGCGGGAGAGAAAGCCGAACTCAGGCGTAATCGTATCGGTTCATTCCAGGTCTCTTCATCTGCGAGATCAGGGTTGTGCGGCTGAGGCCCATACATACCGCGCCTTTGCATTCGGTCAACGCTGAAGTGGACCCCATTTTCTGGACAGGTAGCTTAAGTGGAAAGTCGGCATTGAAAATGAAGGAGAGTCAATGCCACGAACTCGCAGGAGCTACGCGCCGAGCCTGAAGGCGAAGGTCGCGATCGAAGCCATGAAAGGGAATAAGACAACGACGCAGATTGCGCAGACGTTCGGCGTTCATCCGAATCTGGTGGCGTTCTGGAAGAAGCATGCCACCGATCATCTGGCTGAGGTCTTCTCGGCGGGTCAGACGAAGCAGCAGGCGGATATTGAGAAAGACCAGCTCTTTGAGCAGATCGGACGGTTGAAAGTGGAGCTGGATTTTCTCAAAAAAAGAACTGGCCTCGCCGACTGAGGAAAAGCGCCGTTGGATCGACCCGCAACATCCATCGCTCAGCATTCGCGATCAGTGCGCATTGCTTGGGCTGGCCAGTTCCAGCTATTACTACCAGCCAATGCCGGAGAGCGCGGAAAATCTCAGACTGCTGCGCCGTCTCGATCAGTTGTACATGGATATGCCTTTCTTCGGCAGCCGCCGGATGGCGATCGAACTCGGAGTCAATCGGAAGCGGGCACAGCGGCTGATGCGTATCGCCGGAATCGAAGCGCTGTATCCGAAGCCGCGGCTCAGCACACCAGCGGCCGGACATCAGATCTATCCATATCTGCTGCGGGGCGTGACGATCGAGCGGCCCGACCACGTCTGGAGCACGGATATTACGTATATTCCGATGCGCGACGGGTTCCTTTACCTCGTCGCGATCATGGATGGTTCAGCCGGTACGTGCTGAGTTGGGAACTGTCCAACACGCTGGAGACGGGCTTCTGTCTGACCGCTCTTGATGCTGCCTTTCGCAAGGGACGGCCGGCAATCTTCAACTCCGATCAGGGGGCGCAGTTCACTTCGGCGGATTTTACTGTCGCCCTCAAAAAGCGCGATGTTCAGATCAGCATGGATGGTCGCGGCCGCTGTCTGGACAACGTCTTCATCGAGCGGCTGTGGCGCTCACTCAAATACGAACTGATCTATCCGGGAGACTTCGCCGATGGCTGCGAACTGCGCGATCAACTGAGGGACTACTTCGATTTCTACAACCGGCGGCGCCCTCATCAGGCGCTCCGTTATCGAACTCCCGCCGAACTGTACCGAACAAGGAAGAAGAGCTTTTCTTAATCGGGGCTCCGCCCCGAACCCCGGGATTTATCGCTTTCTGGCCAGAATGGATCTTTTTCGCCTCGCGTCAGAAGCCGGTTTGTCCTAAAATCAAACTGCCTGGGAGGAAGACAGGGCAACGCAGGGATGCGACCCGAGCGCCGTACCAGGTCCGGAATGGATGGCGGCTTCACCGCCGCCTCCAGTCAAACCCGCCGACCCACTTAAGCCAAGGCCAAAAACTGTCCAGGCTTTGGGGTCCACCTCACGCACGCATGATCGGATCATGCTGCCTGCTCATGCGCTCGTTTGGAGGCCGTCTGCTCTGTCTTTTTTAAAGGAGCAAATTTTTTTTGTTCGACGATCCGCGCAATGTCGTGAAGACGCCGTTAACATCTCAAAACACGCAATCATAAAAAAATGAACGCTGTCAACTGAAACAGCCATCAGGCCCTAACAGGGCGCAGAGCTATGCTAACCCGAGCCTTGCGGAATAGCAGCGGTTGGATGATGGACGCACTACTTTACTCACGAACAGGCTCGTTCGCGCAGTTACTGCCGGGGCAAAAATGGCTTGGCGGGAATCTCCGATGAGAAGCAAGCGCTCCGTTTCGCCTTCCAAAATCGCCTGATCAATTTCAAAGGGGGTCGCTCCGCAAACCCAGAACGCATCTTCATCATTGGATTCCGAGATCAAACAGCATTCGGTTTCAGCAAGATCTTTTCCAGTGTCAACGGTAAGCGCCGACTGCGCTACGCCCTTGTGAGGAACGTCAAAATGCGTCCGTTTTCCATCCTTCTCATCGCCGCGTCCGCGTCATATCCTGCGTTTGGCCAGACCTATACGATCAATACGGTCGCCGGCGGCGGCTTGCCCGTAGATATGAGCGGTCTTTCCGCCAGTCTGGGACACGTCAGTTCCGTCGTGGTGGACTCCGTGGGCGGCGTCTTCATTGCGAGCGACACCTACAACATCGTCCTTCGCCTCGACCCCCAAACTGGCGCCCTGACGCTTGTAGCCGGAAACGGGACGCAAGGATTCAGTGGCGATGGAGGGTCGGCGCCCAGCGCCCAGCTGAACCAACCTCAAGGGCTGGCCGTTGATTCCCTCGACAACCTGTACATCGCTGACGCCGGGAACCACTGCGTGCGCGTGGTTTCGTACGGAGTGATCACCACCGTCGCAGGTACCGGGGGAAGCGGCGGCGCCAACGCGCCCGGTACAAGCGCGCAGTTGCTTTTCCCGGTGAGCGTCGCGGTGAATTCCGGCGGTGACCTCTACATCGCTGACCAGAGCGCCTCGCAGATCCTTAAAGTATCGAACGGAGTAATGACCGTCGTTGCGGGCAGCGGTGTGGGCGGATTCGGCGGTGATAACGGTCCGGCCCTCAATGCGGAGTTGTTCCGTCCCACTAGTGTCGCCGTGGATTCCGCCGATAACGTTTATATCGCCGACACATTCAACTCCCGAGTTCGGAAAGTGTCTAACGGGGTGATCACTACGGTGGCGGGGAACGGTACGATCGGGTACAGCGGGGACAAGGGCCCGGCGGGTGGCGCCCAGCTTAGCTTTCCCTACGGCGTTGCATTGGATCCGGCGGGGAATCTGTATATCGCGGACGCCGGTAACTCTCGAATCCGCATCGTGTCGAACGGCCTGATCGCCACTGTCGCGGGGAATGGAACAGCGGGATTCAACGGCGACTACGGCCTGGCGACCAACGCGCAGCTCAGTTCTCCTGCGGGCATCGCCCTGGATGCTGCCGGTAACCTCTATATCGCGGACACCGACAATGCCCGAGTTCGGACGGTGTCGAACCTGGTAATCACCACCGTGGCCGGCGATGGGACACAAGGATTCAGCGGCGATGGCGGCCGGGCGATCAGCGCCCAGCTCAGCTCGCCGACGGGCGTTGCCGTCGATGCTGCCGGCAACCTCTATATCGCGGACACCTCCAATGACCGAGTCCGGAGCGTGTCCAACCGGGTGATTACCACTGTAGCCGGCGACGGAATACCGGGGTTCAGCGGCGATAACAGTCCGGCGACCGGCGCCCAGCTTAGCTCTCCTGCTGGCATCGCGGTGGATGCTGCCGGTAACCTCTATATCGCGGATACCTCCAACGCGCGAGTCCGAAGAGTGTCGAACGGAGTGATCACCACTGTAGCTGGGAATGGAGCGCCAGGATTCAGTGGCGATAACGGCCCGGCAACCAGAGCGCAGCTGAACTCGCCCACGGGCATCGCGGTGGATGCTGCCGGTAACCTCTATATCGCGGACACCTCAAATTCGCGAGTCCGCATGGTGTCGAACGGCGTGATCAGCACGGTGGTGGGGAATGGAACGCCAGGATTCAGCGGCGACAACGGCCCGGCTGCCAATGCTCAGATCGGCTCGCCCTCTGCGGTTGCGGTGGACGCGGCAGGTAACCTCTACATCGCCGATAGCACGTACAACCGCGTCCGGAGGGTGTCGAACGGAGTGATTACGACCGTGGCGGGAGGAGGGACTTCGGCCGGAAGCGGCCCGGCCACCAGCGTTCAGATAGAGGCCCCGTCGGGAGTTGCTGTGGATTCGGCCGGTAGCCTCTACATTGCCGCTGGGTCCCAAATCTGGAAAGTGTCGAGCGGAACGATCGCGAGTGTGGCGGGAGGCGGGGTATCATTCGGGGACAACGGTCCCGCGACCCAAGCGGAGTTGGGCGTTCTTGGCGGCGTTGCGGTGGACTCTGCCGGCGACGTTTACTTTGCCGATACTTCAAACCAACGAATACGAGTCCTTACGCCTCCTTCGGTCTGCGCCTATACCGTCAGCCCAACCTCTTTGCAGGCTCCGCCATCCGGTGGAAATCTGATGTTGAGTATCCAGACCGGCCCCGGGTGTTTCTGGAGTGTGTCGAGCCTGCCGAGCTGGATTATAGCGCCCGTGTTATCCGGCCAAGGGCCAGCAAAGGTCACGCTAATTGCCGCGGCCAACTCTGGCGCCGCTCTCAATGCGACGATTGCTATTGCCGGCGTATCGGTCACGATCAATCAGGCGGCGCCGGGCAATACCGCGTGCAACTATGCAATTAATCCGAACGGTGCGGTGTTCCCTGCGTCCGGCGGGACGGGAACGATTGACGTCACGGCGAACGCAGGCTGCGCCTGGACGGCGACGAGCAGTGCTCCGTGGATCACGGTGAGTCCGGGCCGCGGCGCCGGAAGCGGCGCTGTCACTTATACGGTGAGCTCGAACACGGGAGCTCCCATCTCAGGAACGATCGTTGTCGCCGGGCTTTACTTCCTGGTCCAGGAAGCCGCTGCTCCTTCCACGGCGGGCTTGACGAACATCGGGTCACTGGCGCACATGGCGGCTGGCGGAGGCTGGGCGACAACGATCACCATGGTGAACCTGTCTGCAACGTCGACGCGGATTCTTGTCAATTGTTTTGGCGATACAGGGAATCCGCTGACGCTGGCTCTGACCTTTCCGCAAACCGGGGAGAACGCGGTCGCAGCATCTATTGATCGAACGCTGGGGCCCGGCGCGCTGCTGGAGGTTGTTGCCGGCGGTCCGGCGCTGGGACCCGTGGTTATGGGGTGGTGTCAATTACTCGGCAGCGGCGATGTGAACGCGTACGCAGCGTTTCGTTTTACGTCGGGAACTCTGGATAACCAGGCCTTGGCGCCATTTGAAACGGGGAACGCAAGTACTTACATTATCGGGTTCGACAACACGAACGGCTTTGCGACGGGTATAGCGCTGGCGAACACCAGCTCAGCCGCGGCCAGCGTCGGCATCGTAATTCGGGACGATACCGGCGCGACAATATTGACGAGCTCCATTTCATTGGGGGCGATGGCTCATACGTCTTTCGTGCTCTCGAGCGACTACGCTTCTACGGCGGGGAAACGAGGGACAGTGGAACTGGACTCCGGGCCCGGCGCGCAGATCGTCACTCTGGGTCTTGAATTCAACACGATAACCGGAGCGTTCAGTACTATCCTCCCGTCGAGCAAGTAATTCAGATTGGAATATTTGCTTTTTGCAACGCGGGAAGCGTTCAGGCCCTTTGGAGCGCCCGGCGCAACCATGCTTCGCCAACAGCCTGGTCCCGCTTGACTGTGGCCAGGGAAATATTGAGATGCACGGCGATCTCCTCCAATTGCAGCCCGCCGAAATACCGCAGCTCTACAACCTGCGCCGTACGAGCGCTTTGTTTCCCAAGTTGATCGAGGGCTTCGTGCAGGGCGAGAAAATCGATGCAGCCTCCGGAATCCGGAAGCGCGATTTTCTCGTCGAGCGCGACTTTTTTCCCAGAGCCGCGTTTCGCCGCCCGCCGGGAGCGCGCTAAGTCAACAAGAATCTGCCGCATCACCCGGGCGGCGACGCCGTAGAAATGAGAGCGGTTCTCCAGGCTGGCGTTATCCTGTTTTACCAGCCGCAGATATGCTTCATTAACGAGCGCGGTTGGCTGAAGCGTATAGTTTTCGCGCTCTCGCCTTAGGTACGCGGCGGCGATCCTGCGAAGTTCCTGATAAACCACAGGCGTCAATTCCTCCAACACTGCCGGACGATCCGTTGCCCAGCGCTTGAGAATAAGAGTGATGTCGCCTGTCTCCTTCATAAGCAGGGCAAAGGAAGATGCTGTCTCTGCGGTCCCGTTCGAGTGATCGTAACAGACCGTCTGCCCTGGAGAACCGGCTCCATCGGCCGCCAGCCATCGTTGGCGCCCGCAGGTTTCTGAGCTGTTCCTGAGGCTTTCTCCGCAGGCCTCTATGCATCGCCCGATTTTGCTGCGGATGGAGAAGTCGAGATTCCGGCGAAGCTGAACGCTTATTCCGAAAGGAAGCCGAACGTCATTCCAGGATGATCCCGAACGCCATCGGAGCGTAGCGACGCTGACAACTCGATTGTGCGGAAAGTGTTCGGCTTCGTCAAACGAAACCTGTCCGGCGCAGCGAAGGAAGGACCGCGGGTAGCGGGCAAAGGGGTGCGGGGAAAGGCGGCAGGCCTTGCCCCGCCCAGCACCGGAGAGACTCGGAGCGCGATCAGCGCTCCGGCTATGGTGGCTACCACGGGGCTTCGGGTCTGTAGTTCCTGCGGGAGTCGCGGACGACAGACCTTCCCGCCTTCAATTCCCGGTTGGGATCTTTTCAACGTGATCGATCACCAGGATCTCAACGGGCTCCTTCCGCGACTCAAGATTCAACCCGATTTGATCGCGCAGGGCAGACATGACGATTCCCGTGATGTCTGGCTGTTCTCCTGGTTTGGTGTCTGCAAAGGAGGAACTGAGATCGACGGTGAAGTCATATCGGGCCGTTAGACCCGTCTGATCCACGACCGGCGTTCGAAGCGGGCCGGAGAGAGTCTTGACAAATTCTGCCATGGTTGCGTGCTGAGCCACCATCGCGCTCTTACTCGGCCGCAGGATGCCGGGGTCGTTTTGTTGAGAGATGCGAAGCTTAGGGCCTCCCTTTGCCACGACCAAAGTCAACGACGCGAGCTGCTTGGAGTCCCGATGGAAGGTAAGTTTGAAGCGGTCGGTAAGGAGTGCTCCCATCATCTCGCGCATCATTGGGATTGTCGACGGGGCCGCGGCCTTTGCGGTGATATCGAATCGATCCACGCCAAGGTCCCCAGCGACC
>DATFSM010000120.1:0-25390 GCA_035262625.1 Bryobacteraceae bacterium | reverse complement strand
TCAATCGCGATTACGAACCGACATTGGCGCAGGCGGGCGACACGGTCAACATTCCGATCGCGCCTCAGCTTGTGGCCAACAACATCGCGGAAGGCGGATCCGTCACGCCGCAGAATCCGAATCTCGGCAACGCGCAGATCGTGCTCAACACGCACGCCGAAGCGACGTTCCAGATTCCGGATGTCACCAAAGTGCTCGCCGTGCCGGACCTTCTGAAGGTCTACATGCAGCCGGCGGTGATCGCGATCGCGGAAAAGATCGAAGGCGACCTTTTGAACCTCTATGCGGGTTTCACGGCGAACACGCCGCTCGGTACCGCGGCTACGCCGATCACCGAGGCAATCCTCGATCAGGCCGAAACCTCGCTCTTCCAGGCGAAGGTGCCGGCAAGCGAGTCGAAGTACCTGGTGGTCGATAGCAACACGTACTCGGCTATGCGCCAGATTCCGCGCTTCAGCGAATTCCAGACCTGCGGCGACGCGGGCCTTCGCGCCATCGTTGACGGGACCATCGGGAAGATCAAAGACTTCTTCGTGTTCCGTTCGCAGTATGTGCAGAAGACCGGCACGACCACGGTGAATACTCACAACCTCGCGTTCGTTAAGGACGCGATGGGTCTGGTGATTCGCCGCCTGCCGCAGCCTCTGCCTGGTACGGGCGCCATCGCCGAATACGCCGAACTCGGTAACTTCGGTATGCGCGTCACCATGAGCTACCAGCCGAACACGCTTTCTCAGCAGTTCACCGTGGATGTCCTCTACGGTTGCGCCGCGCTGCGGAACAATTTCGCGGTTCAGATCAACAGCTAATCCTTCGGGGACGCGCTCCGCACGGGCGCGTCCCTGTTTCATTTCATCGATACAGGAGAGTCACTGATGGATCTACGGTCTTACTACAGGAAAATCCGCGAAACAGAGGAATTGATTGACAGCGACGAAGTCGTGATTGTCAGCCTTGTGACGCCTGAAGGCGGCAAGGCGGGAGTCCTTACGGAAGCTCCGCGTGCCATCGCCGCGAGACAGATCGCCGAAGGACGCGCGCGCCTCGCGACTGACGAGGAGGATCTGGAGCACTACGAGCTCCAGCGTGAGTCCAAAGAGCGAATCGAGCGCGAGATGGCGGCGCGGCGCCTGCAGGTTGTCGTCGTTCCGGCTCACGACGCGCCGGCTCCAAAAGAGCGGAGCTGACGCGATGCCACTCTTTACCGACGGGCCCTGCGTTTCGGTGAACGATCTCGCGCAGGAGGATTCCGGTCTGCTTGACGTCGCGCAGACCGCTGGAATCAATGTGAGCGCAAAGATCTCTCTAGCGCATGATGAGATCGCGGCAGATCTTCAGTTGTGGCTCGACCGCTGGCGCAATTTTGGCCAGCTTTGGCGCACGTACGTGCGCCTCGATCAGGTCGCCGCAACTCCTCAGATCAAACGCTGGGAAACTCTGCAGGCGCTCGCGCTGTTTTATCGCGACGCGTATTTCACGCAGCTCGCCGACCGTTATCAGCCGAAGTGGGATGAGTACGCCCGGCTGACCCGCGTTGCGTACGATCGGTTCGTTGCGGCCGGCATGGGTATCGTGAACGATCCCGTCCCGCAGGCCGCGCCTCCCGTGCTCGGCACCGTGACTGGGCCGCAGAAAGGCGGCTCGTATTACGCGAGCGTCGCCTGGCTCAACGCCAGTGGGCAGGAAGGCGCCGCTTCCGTGCCTTCCTCGATCACGTTTCCCGACGGCAATCTGATGACAATATCGGCATTCGCGCAGCCTTCAAATGCCGTTGGCTTCAACGTCTACGCGGGAGTATCTCTGGATGCTCTCTACCGGCAGAACAATGCCCCGCTCCCGCCGAATGGGACTTTCACATACGTGCCCGGGGCCATAACGTCAGGCGCATTGCCCAGCGCCGGACAACGTCCCGATTTCATTCGTCCGCTGGTCCGGACGATCCCGCGAGGCTGACCATGGCGGGAATCACGGGAACTCTCACGGATGCGGTCGTCGGTCGCTTGCGTTCTTCGCAGGACGGCGTCAACGCCCGAATCGCAGCGATCGAGTTCGGCGATGCGATCTCAACTGGCGGCATCCGCTTCATCGGGGCGCTCAACGCGAGCGTCGAGATCGCCGAAAAGAACGGTCACGCGCACTATCCCGCGTTGCTCGTGTACTGCGACAAAATGTCGAACTCGCTGAAGGAAAAGTATCGGCAGTTCTCGGGCAAGGCGCACCTCGTCGTCGAGGTCCGCTATTCCCAGGACCGGCTCGAAGCGCTCGAAGCGAACACGCAGGTCTGCGCCGACGCGGTTTGCGCGCTGCTCGACGATTCGCGCGGCGATTGGGGAAACGGCGCCTTTTACTCAGGTGGATACGACGTCACTTACGAGCCCGTCGCCCGCGGCGGGAAGAACTTCATTCAGCGGGCAAAGGTCGGATTTGAAATTCAAGTGAGCAAATAACAATGGCATACATTTCATCGAACGCAAACCGCTGGTATTGCGCGAAAGAGAACGCTTACGGGCAGATTCCTCGCATTACCGCCGCGAATCGCATTCCCGCCGTCGGAATGAGCGCGCAACTGCAGCGGGCGAAGAGTCAGCGCAAGGACAAGACCGGATCGCGCTCCTGGGCGGGCTTGCCGCCGGGCACGCGCACTCAGGTGAACTTCGATCTGAAAACCTACATGCGCGATTGGGCCGACACCTCGAACCTCCCGCCGCACGGGCCTCTTTTCGAAGCCGCGATGGGTGCGGCGGGAAACCTCTGGATCGGCGGTCTCCCTGTGGGCGGTACGCAATCGAGCGTCAACTTTGCGACGCCTCACGGGCTCACGCCGGGTCAGGCCATCGTGTCGAATGGCGAGATCCGCTTCGTTGCCGCCGTCGCCGATCCTCTCACTGTGGTGCTGAACGCGCCGTTTTCGGCCGCCCCTGTTCCGGGTCTGCCGCTTGGCCCGACCGCGACGTATACTCTCGCGTCCTCGCTTCCGAGCGTGAGCATCTTCGATTACTGGGATCCTGCCACTGCCGTGCAGCGCGTGCTTGCCGGAGCCGCCATCGACCAGACAACCATCAAGCTCAATGGCGATTTCCATGAATTCGAGTTCAAGGGTTCGGCGCAGGATATCGTTGACAGCGCGTCGTTCATTGCCGGGCAGAGCGGCGCGACGGCTTTTCCCGCGGAACCCACGGTTGCCGCCTCCACCTACTCGCCCGTTCCGGGGAACCTCGGCCAGGTGTGGCTGGGTGTCATCGCGAATAAGTTTCTGAGCGTTTCGGCCGCATCAATTGAAATTGACAACAACATCGAGATGCGTGCGCGTGAATTCGGCTCCGCTCTCCCACAGGGCATCGCTCCGGGCGATCGCGAGATCTCCCTCACTCTCGAGCTCTTCGGCCAGGACGATGTGAACACGCTAGCGCTCTATCAGGCTGCGCGCCAGCGCACTCCAATGGGCGTGATGTTCCAGTTGGGCAACGTCGGCGGCCAACTCCTCGGCATCTATATGCGGAGCGTGGTTCCTGCGGTCCCCGCGTTCGACGACTCCGACACTCGCCTCAAATGGAAGTTTGACGAAAACCGTGCGCAGGGTACCTCGGATGACGAAATTGTCATCGCATTCGGATAGGAGATCGTCGATGAGCGAATGGCAAAGCAGGCGCACAATCGCGTCGAACAGCGCTCCCGGCGTGGAGTTCGTAATCGCGCGCATGACCTTCGGCCGCCGCTTGGAGCTGATGAAGCGCGTGCGCGATCTCGCGGTGCGGATCGAATACTTTGAGGCCGGGCGCGAAGAGAAGAATCGCATAGAAGCGAGTCTCCTCGGCGCGCAGATCGATCGCCTTTACGTCGAATGGGGCGTTGAGCGCATCCTGGGCCTCGAAATCGATGGCGAATCGGCGACGCCACTTTCTCTGATCGACAGCGGTCCGGAAGATCTCTTTCGTGAAGCGCTCGAGGCAGTTCGCGCCGAGTGCGGCCTCAACGAACCAGAAAGAAAAAACTGATCGTCGCGTTCCACTTCCAATCGGCCGCCGCCGAACGCAGCGGCCGGACCGGGTGGGACTGCGAAAGCTGCAGGAGGAACGGTCTGGAGCGAAAGCGCCGGTGTGGGTTCCTTCCCGCGGAACTGCGCGGCGAGCCCCGCATCGTGTGGGGCCGCCGGCAGACGCGCATCGAGGAGTGTCCGAAGTCGTTTATCACGGGTGAAAGCCTGGCTCTGATCGAAGAGTACGTCGCCACGCGCCGGCTCGGCATTCCGGATTCGTTCGACATCGAAGCTCGTAAAGTCGATGCGTTTTTGTTGCTCAAGGATCTGATCGCGAAAGAGGAGAGTCATGGCACACCGCAGTATTGAGGAAGTAATCAGCACGATCGCGCCATCGAGGCGCCGCGGTATTCCGAATCCGCCGACACTCGACGTCGGGATATCGAGCCAGAACGGCGATCTCGCGAACTCTCTCTCGCAGGCCGGACAGCAGATCGCGCAATTGCAGGCGGCGTACGCGCAGCAGGCGAATCTGATCGCCGAAAATACTCAGGCGCTTCAAAGCAACACCTCCGCGCAGTCGGGCCATTCGGCGGGAAGTGTGCTGAGTCAGGCGACCTCCGGCCTGTTCGGAGGCGCGCTGAGTTTTCTTTCCCCGATCGTCTCGGGCATTGCAAGTCTCTTCGGAGGCGGCGGCCAGACGCCAGCCGCGTTACCCATCTACACGCCGCCTCCGCCCGTTTCCATCAACGCGGTCCTGCAGTCACCCACGCCTTCGCCCGTCTCGCTCAACCCTGTCCTGCAATCGCCTGCGGCCCCGTCTATCTCACTTGCCCCGCTTCTCCGGTCGCCCGCGCCCGTCGCGCCTCCTCCGGTTTCCATTGCGCCACTCCTTCAACAGCCCGCGGCGTCCCCAGCCACGCAACCATCGTCCGCTCCAACGCAATCGAACTCCGCGGCCAATGTAACCGTGAACATCAACGCGATGGACAGCCAGTCTTTTCTCGACCGCAGCAACGACATCGCCAACGCTGTCCGTTGCGCCATGCTGAACATGCACCCGATCAATGACGTGGTGACGAGCCTCTGATATGGCCAGCTTCCCCACGCTTAAGACCGGCGCAGTTGCCCAGTATCCGTTCGATCGCGCGGTCGGATTCCAAACCCAAGCCGTGCGCTTCCTTGATGGAAGCAGCCAGCGCTTTCGCATCCGCGCGGCCTTGCGCAAATGGACGCTGGACCTCGATCTGCTGGACGAAGACGAACTTGCCTCAGTCGTTTCGTTCTTCGAAGCGCAGGGAACCGCGCCGTTCGCATTCACCGATCCGATTTCCGGCGATACCGCGCCCGCGTGCGTTCTTTCGGCGAACAGCCTGATCGTCGTTATGACCGCGGAGCAGCGCGCCCAAGCCACGGTCCTCATCGAGGAGATCGCATGAGCTTCTATCCACAAATCGCTTCCGGAGCCATCGCGCAGTTTCCCGTACGCCGCGCGCGCCAGTGGCGCGCCATCGCCAACCAAATGGAAAGCGGCGAGCAGATTCTCCTCCCGGATGCCGACGGAGGTCAGATCGGATGGGATCTCCGCTACGTAGATCTGTCCGATTCCGAGGCCACGGCGCTGACGAACCTCTTCGCATCCTGCTCGGGCAGTTACGCCTGGTTCACCTTCATCGATCCCATGGCGAACCTTTTCGGCTGGAGCGAGGACCTGACCCGATCCGATTGGCAGACCGGTCTTCTGACAACGTCCTATGGCGCGAATGATCCTCTCGGAACGCAGCGCGCCACCACGATCGTGAATGGGCAGCCCGGCGCCCAGCCGCTGATTCAAAGCGTCTCGATGCCGGGCGATTACGCCGCCTGCCTGAGCGCATGGATTCGCTCGGACGTCGGCGGAAACATCACTCTCGGACGAGACAACATCCAGTCGGTCGTCGCCGCGCCGCCCGCGTGGACCCGCGTTTATCTCAGCGTGCCGGGTATCGCGGGCGCAACGGAATCCACGTTCTCAATCGCGCTCCAGGCGAGGCAGTCGATCGATATCTGGGGCCTTCAGGTCGAGGCGCAGCCTTACCCATCGCCCTACAAACAAACCGCCGCAGCCCGCGGAATCTACGACGAAACCTACTTCGCGAACGACGATCTGACCGTAACGAGCACCGCCCCGGGGCTCTCGTCGTGCGCGGCGCAACTCATCTCACGAGTCTGAACGGACGACCATGCAAAGCGCCTTCACAGCCAAGGAACAACTCAGTGCCGATACGCCGCTGTTCTTTTTCGACTGCGTCCTCGTAGACGGAACCACGCGCAACTGGAGCAGCCGCACCATCGTTTGGAACAGCGTGTCCTACGAGCCGCGCGTTGTTCGCCACAATCTCTTCGAGGCGCAGCTTGCCTCGGAGAATCAGGTCGGTGGCGTGCCGAAGCTGACATTCGAACTCGCCAACGCTGATTCTGAGCTGTCGCAGATCGAGCACCAGACCGGCTTCAAAGGTTCCACGCTGACTGTCAGTGTCGCGTTTGTCGATGTATCCGCCGGCGCCGCAACCTCCGATTCGCTCGTTGTTTTTCGCGGCCTCATCAACCCACCGGAACTTATCACGGAAGATACCTTCCGCCTGAGTGCGATGAATCGTCTTTCCATGCAGCGCACCGTTCTGCCAAACGTAAGGGTCGAGCGCATGTGCCCCTGGCGCTTCCCCGCAACTCCGCAGGACCGCCTCGAAGCGGTCGATGGCGGATCAGAGCGCGGTCAATACTCGCAGTTCTATCGTTGCGGTTATTCGGCCGATCAGGCCAACGGCGTGGGCAATCTGAACGGCGGCGTCCCGTTCAGCTCCTGCTCCAAATCCCGTACGGACTGCGAAGCGCGCGGCATGTTTACTGCTGATTCCAACGGCCGCGCCACAGCCCGCTTCGGGGGCATCGAATTCGTGCCGCCCACAATTCTCGTGCGCGGCGCTGGTCAGAAGAACTATTCACTCTCCGCCGTTCAGTCGAACACCGCCGCCTACAACGACTTCGTACCGCTCATCTACGGAACCCAATGGCATGTGCCAGACGTGGTCTTCTCGCGCAACGATGGCAATCTCACCCGTATGGAAGTTCTGCTGGGCATGGGCGAAATTCAGGGTGTCCTAGCGGTCGTCGTCAACGATATCGAAATTCCGCAAGGAATCAACGGCGTCAACATGACGTCCAGCGGATGGTTCAACATCATCACGCCCGGCACGCGCTCCGGCGCGCAGGACCCGAACTTCGCCAACGGTTCCGGCGCCCCGATTGGCGATCCCTTCGGAAGCATGGCGTGTCTGTCCATCGTGGTTCCGAACCGCATCAGCGACGGAACAAGCATTCCGTCCGTGCAGGTCCTCGTGCAGGGCCTCAAACTCTGGCAGTTCGATACCTCGGCCAACTATATCGGCGCGTCGTTTTCCAGCAATCCCGCATGGGTGCTGCTCGATATCCTGATGCGCTGCGGCTACTCCTGGGATGACATCGACACTTCGAGCTTCGCCCGCGTGGCTGCATATGCCGATCAATTGATCACCGCGGATGACCCGGTCGGCGGCAACATACAGCTCCCGCGCTTTCAGTGCAACTTCGCTCTCAAACAGAGCCGCGGCGCGGGCGAGATCATTCGTTCCATACGAAACGCCTCGCGTATCTATCTCGCGCTTGGGCCGAGCGGTGTGATCACGCCGCGGGTCGAAGACACCTTCGCGTTGCAGCAACCCATCAAGCCCGCCGGAAGTAACGCCCTCGCGCCTTTCAACGGCGGATGGCCCGCCTACGAATTCGACCCGTCCTCGATCTCTCGGAAGTCAGATGGAAGCGCCAGTGTCCGCATCACATCGAAAGGTGCGCAGGATACGCCCAATCGCCTCTCGGTCGAATTTCAGGACAGCTTCAATCAGTTTCAGCAGGACAGCCTTTCGCTCGTCGACGAAGACGATGTCGATCTCTGCGGCCAGGAGATAGCGGCCTCCTACGACGCCGTTGGAATCTCAACCTTCAACCAGGCTTCGCGCATGCTGCTTCTGGGACTCAACCGCGCAATCGAAGGCAATCACTTCATCGAATTTGAAACCAGCGTCAAAGCGCTCGGTCTTTTGCCCGGCGATCTGATCACCGTCACTTATCCGAAAGAGAACCTGATTCGCACGCCCTTCCGCATCCTCCGTATCTCCGCCGGACCCAGCTTCCGCACCGCCGTAATCGCCGCGCAGTTCCATGATGACGCGTGGTATTCCGACGCGCCCACCGGCATTGTGGGCGGTCGCGGATGGCAAACAGGCCAGGGTTCGGGCCTCCCGAATCCGGTCATCGGGGCCGTCATCGACAACAACGGCGACATCCAACTGGGTGTCACCGAAACGGAAAAGACCGGCAGCGATGGATCGGCCGACGTCGAACTTGCGGTCGCTTTCACGGCGCCGTCCGGTCAGCCGGGCACGCTGCCCGCGCCGCTAATCGGCCTCGTCGCTGTTGTCAGTTCCACCGGAGGTACGCTCGCGGATGGAGTCGGCTACTTCTATGCGCTCACCACATTGGACCCGGATGGTGGTGAGAGCGGGCTCTCTTTCATGGCCCAGGCGGTCACCGGCTCGGGGACGAATACGAACTCCGTCGTGCTCGACGGCATTTCACTGCCCGCAGGCGCAACCGGATTCAATGTGTATCGCGGCACGTCCGCCGGGAGCCTGCTGCGCATCGCCACGGCACAATCGCCGCAGGCTTCATTCACGGATACCGGATTGCCCGTGCAGATCGCGCTTCCGCCTGACCCGCAGTTCGATCACGTCGATATCTACTGGCGATGGGAACTGCTGCCCGAAACCGACGCCGCGATCCACTCGACCACCACCATCGGGAACTCGCAGCTCGAAATGATCGCCAACGAGTACAGCCTGGCCGTCGTCCGCATCACCCGCGGAACCGGAGCCGGTCAGGATCGCGTCATCGCGAGCAACGATCAAACAACCATCACTGTTCAGACTCCCTGGACCATCGCGCCCGACGCCACGAGTTTCTTCGCAGTCTCTGAGGCCTCATGGCGCGTCGGAGCCAAAGGCTCGGCAAGCCCGATCCCGATCGAAGTTCCCGAGCGCATCGGAACGACCCTCCAGATCTCCGCTCGCGCCGCGAACGTTGGCGGCGACGAAGCCGATTACGCGCTCTCGCCGCTCACCCGCTGGACCATCGGATCTTCGCTCACCCTCACCGCTGACGCCGATGTGCCCCCCGCCCCGAACTTCGGGCTCGTCGTTTCGCCTACGCGCGGAGGCGTGCTGAATCTCAGCGCTGTCTCCTTCACCTCGCTCACGAACACGCGCAGCATCGTCGCAGGTACTTATCGCTTCCACTTCTACGACGAAGTCAACGGTCTCCCGCCGGTCGCGCTCGCCGCGCCCGTCGCCATCGACGACACGCAGGTTCGTTTCGCCTCAGCCGTAACGCCAGGCTCATTCGTTCAGATCGAGGCCGAAATCCTGCTCGCCGATGTCACCGACGCTGCCGGCAACACCGCCGTCACGCGGGCCGTTCACGGCACCACCGCCGTCGCGCATGACCCAACCGCCCTTGCTTACCTGCTCACCGAAAAAGTCGCGATCGTTCCGTTCGTGAAGAACTTCTTCGGTTCGCCCGCGAGCGGCGACTGGAAGTACAGCCTCGAACTCGCGAACGTTCGCCTCGCCAGCGTGGAACTCTACATGACCAATGCTCTCGGGGATGGCGCCATCGCCGTCCAGCCATTCACCGGCACGAACGACGTGGGTCTCCGCACCCTGAGCGGTGGTCAGTTCTCATTCCAGATCACGGGCTACCTGGCGATTCAAACTTCCGCCGCGCCAGCAGTGATCGTTGATGCCGACCGCAGCGTACGCGATATCTACGGCGTTCTTTCGATCCCGCCCTCAGGCGCCGCCGTCACCCTTCAACTGAATCTCAACGGCGCTCCCTATGCCACGGTTCAGTTCGACCCCAACACGACAACCTCCGCCGTAGTGCCCGGCTTCGGCCTGCCCACGCTGCACGCTGGAGATCTGCTGACGCTCGACGTTACCGGCGTCGGCACAACGTATCCCGGCAGCGATCTGACCCTCGTGATTCGGCTTTGAAGCATACACTGAAGCTTGCTGCTGGTTCAGAACGTCTCGAAGCTCTATCGGCTCTACAAAACTCCGTTCGACCGCATCCGCGAACTGAATCCGTTTCGTAAAACGCCGCTGCATCAGGATTTCTGGGCGCTCCGCGACATCTCCTTTTCGGTCGAAAAAGGCGAGGTCGTCAGCCTTGTTGGACCCAACGGATGCGGCAAGAGCACGCTGCTCCAGGTAATCAGCGGCATCCTTCGCCCTACCACAGGCCGGGTCGTCACGCGCGGTCGCATCGCCGCCCTGCTCGAACTCGGCGCAGGGTTCAATCCCGAGTTCACCGGACGCGAGAACGTCTTCATCAACGGCGAAATCATGGGCATCAAGCGCGCCGATATGGAGCGCAATCTCCCGCTGATCGAAGCCTTCGCCGAAATCGGCGCGTTCATCGATCGTCCCGTGAAGGAATACTCGAGCGGTATGTATGTGCGGCTCGCGTTCTCCACCGCCATCAACGTCAACCCGGACATTCTGATCGTGGACGAAGCCCTCGCCGTCGGCGACGCCGTCTTCGCCAACCGCTGCATCCGTAAATTCGAAGAGCTTCGCGAAAAAGGCATCACCGTGCTCTTCGTCTCGCACGACCTCGGCCTCGTGAAGCAGTTATCCCACCGCGCCATCTTCCTGCTGAACGGCCGCATCGAGGCCCAAGGCGAGCCCAAGCACGTCATCGATAAGTACATCGGTCTCGTCCTCGAACGCCAGAAAGCCTTCAACCACGCCGCCGAACATCCCAGGCTTCCTGCGTCCAATCGCCACGGCGACCGCACCAGCGAAATCCTCGACGTCATGCTCCTCGATGACCACGGCCGCCCCTGCGCCGCCGTTTCGAGCGGCGAGCGGATCACCATCCGCGTGCGCGCGGTCTTCAATCAGCCCGGCGCGAAGCCCATGGTCGGCATACTGATCCGTAATCGCATCGGAATGGACATTTACGGAACGAACACCAAAATCGAGCGCATCGATCTCGGCGAATTCGAACCTGGCGAAGAACTTGAAGTCGATTTCACCTTCGACTGCTGGCTCACCCCGCACCAATACACCGTCACGGTCGCGACTCAATACCTCGACGGCTCCAGCCACGACTGGCTCGACGACGTGATTACCTTCGACGTCTTCTCTCCCCGTCAGGCCGCCGGCGTCACGGACCTCCGCGCGCAAATCGACTGGCGCAAGAACGAATCCCACCGCGCTATTCTCGAAACGCATGGATCTGGCCCGCATTCAGGAAGCGCTCCGCCGCGAACAGGTTGACGCCTGGCTCTTCTTTGACCACCATCACCGCGACCCTCTCGCCTACAGCGTGCTCGGCCTGAACCCCCGCGCGCACGTGACACGCCGCTGGTATTACGCCATTCCAGCCGAAGGCGAGCCGCGCGGCCTCGTGCATCGCATCGAATCCGGCGTACTCAATTCGCTGCCGGGCGAAAAGCTTCGATATTCGAGCTGGCGCGAGCATCAGGGACGCCTCGCCGAAATCCTGAAGGGCAAACGCCGTGTCGCGATGCAGTACTCGCCGCGGTGCGCCGTCCCTTATGTCGCCATGGTTGACGCCGGCACCGTTGAGCTCGTCCGCGACCTAGGTTGCGAAGTCGTCAGTTCCGCCGAACTGATCCAGAAATTTGAAGCCTGCCTGTCCGAGGAGCAATTCGCCTCTCACCTCGATGCGGGTCTCGTCGTCGACCGCGTTCGCGCCGAAGCGTTCCGCTTCATCGCGGCGAAGCTTTCCACCGGGGTCGACGAACTCGCCGTCCGCGACTTCATTCTTCAGGAGTTCGCCGCCGCGGGCCTGGTCACCGACAACAGCCCCATCGTCGGAGTCAACGAGCATGCCGGAGATCCGCACTACGAGCCCCGGTTCGAAACCAGCGCCCTGATCAAATCCGGGGACCTCGTTCTCCTCGATATGTGGGCCAAATTCGACCGCCCCCGCTCGGTCTACTACGACATCACCTGGACTGGCTTTTGCGGCGACGCGCCCGATCATATCCGCAACGTCTTCGAAATTGTCCGCGATGCCCGCGACGCCGCCATCGCCAAAGTCCAGCAAGCCGTCGCCGCCAAACGCGAAATCCGTGGCTTTGAAGTCGATGATGCCGCCCGGGAACACATCTCATCGAAAGGATTCGCCGACCAGTTCGTTCACCGCACGGGTCATTCCATTGGCGAGGAAGTGCACGGAACGGGCGCCAACATGGACAACCTCGAAACGCACGACGAACGCCGCATCCTGCCCGGCGCGCTCTTCTCCATCGAACCCGGAATCTACCTGCCGGAATTCGGCGTCCGGTCCGAGGTCAACATGTTCGTCTCGCGCGACAAAGCGACTGTCACTGGCGAAATCCAGCGCGAACTGGTCAGGATCGGATAAAATCCCACGCCCGCGAAAACACGTCGTCGAGCATCGCCTCAGTCAGCCGTCCCGTCGAAGTGTTCTGCTGGCTCGGATGGTACGAACAAAGCAAGGCCGGTGCTAGATCCGGATAAAGCGCGTTATGCCCGAAGCGAACACCCGCGGTTCGCCCCAAATCCCCTCGCTCCCGCCGCACCGCCAGGTAAGCGTCCATCGCGATCTTCCCCAGCGCCACGACCAGCTTCAAATCGCGCAGCAAATCCAGTTCACGGTTCAGAAACCGCTGGCAATTAACGAGTTCCTCGCGCGACGGCTTATTATCCGGAGGAGCGCAGTGCGCCGCCGCCGTAATCCAGGCGTCCTTCAACTCCAGCCCATCGTCGGCCGCCCGGCTCTCGGGCTGGGACGCGAACCCCGCCCGGTGCAACGCCCGGTAAAGGAAGTCGCCGGAACGGTCTCCTGTGAACATACGTCCTGTACGATTAGCGCCATGCGCCGCGGGCGCAAGCCCCACGATCAGCAGACGGGCTGAGGGGTCACCGAACGAAGGCACTGGTTTTCCCCAGTAATCCCAATCCAGAAAAGCCCTGCGCTTGGTCGCCGCAGTCTCCCGGCAGTGGCGGATGAGCCGGGCGCAGCGGGTGCACGTCGCCACCTCGCGGTTGAGTTCGACTAAGTCATGAGCGCTGCTACAATTCACGCGATGAATACACCTTTCCGACTCGACGGGCGTGTTGCGCTCGTCACCGGCGGGGCCAGCGGCATCGGAGAATACACTTGCCGCGCGCTCGCCGGAGCAGGCGCATCCGTAATTGTGGGCGATATCGACAAGATCCGCGCTGAAAAGCTCGCCACAGACCTTCCGGGCGCCGAATTCCGAATCTTCGACATCACCGACGAAGCCGCCGTCCGCGAAACCATGGACGGAATCCCCAGGCTCGACATTCTCATCAACAACGCGGGGATTGGTCTCGTCGGCGGCGTTGAAGAAACCGAAGCCGATGATTTCGATCGGATCTTCCGCGTAAACGTGCGCGGCCTGTATCTCGTCACTAGATATTGTCTGCCTCTGCTGAAGGCGTCGAAGGGCTGCATCGTGAACATTGGTTCGGTCGCTGGTCTCGTCGGCGTCAAAAAGAGGTTCGCTTATTGCGGAACGAAAGGCGCTGTGGTGGCGATGACCCGTCAGCTTGCTGTGGATTATCCCACTGAAATCCGGGCAAACTGTATCGCTCCCGGTACCGTGGATACCCCGTTCGTCGAAGGGTACCTTGAAAAATATCACAGCCACGAAAAGGACAAAGTCCGGCAGGAACTCAACTTGCGACAACCGGTGGGCAGGCTCGGCAAGCCCGAGGAAATTGCCTGGATGGCGTTGTACCTGTGTTCGGATCAGGCTGCTTTTGTGAACGGGGCGGTGATGGCGATCGACGGAGGCTGGACAGCGGCATAAATCAGGAGACCGGATTTGCGGAATTCATTTGACCAGAAGGCTGAAAAGTTACAGAATGGATTGTCCGGCTGCTCCCCGGATCCGATAGTTACCCGTGTCGCTTCAGGCTCTCTCTTCGCGCCGCAGGTGTTCATGAAATTCATCGACTCCCTTCTGGTCTGTGCCCTTGCCATTGGGCTCACCGTGTCCGGAGCGTCAGCTACCACTACTACGAAGCACAAGAAAAAGAAGGCCACCCCGAAATCTGCGGCGGTCACCGCAACCACGGCGACGCGCGCCTCCGCCACTGTTGCCAGAGCGTCAGTTACTAAGGCAAGCCTGACCACCGGAACCGCCTCAAAGACTGTCGCTGCCCGAAGGAAGCGTTGGGTCCAGACCTGGGACGAACCTACCTATAAAGATTCCGCGGCCGGCGATTTCGTGGACGGCGATGACCCCGAAGTCCGTAAGGCAGCCGTTTCAGCGCTCGGTCCCTACAACGGAGCAATCGTTGTAACGGACCCGAATACGGGCAGGGTCCTGACGATGGTCAACCAGCAGTTGGCGCTCGGCGGTGGCTTCCAGCCGTGCTCCACTATCAAAGTGTCGGTGGCCTTGGCCGCTCTGCGTGAAGGCTTGGTGGACCGAATGACACCGGCGCATTTTTACAGCAAGCGCTCGCTGGATCTCACCGACGCCCTCGCCTACTCGAACAATTATTACTTCGGGAACCTCGGGGTCAAACTAGGCTATGAACGGGTGAACTATTACGCGCACCTGTTCGGCTACGGGGAAAAAGCCGGCTTGAACATCGAAGGTGAGCACCCCGGTTACTTCCCGCCCGCGCCCCCGAGGAACGGCGGGATGGCCATGCTGACCAGCTTTGGCGAAGAAATCTCTCAGACGCCTCTGGAATTCGCCGCGATCATGGGCTCTGTAGCTAATGGGGGCACCCTCTATTGGATGCAATATCCGCACAGCAGGGAAGAGATCAAGGACTTTCATCCCGAAGTAAAGCGCCACCTCGACATTCAGAGCCTGATCTCGGATATCAAGCCGGGCATGAAAGGCGCTGTGGATTTCGGCACGGCCAAGCGCGCGCGTCAGGACGAGGAGATCCTCGGCAAGACCGGTACCTGCAGCGAGGGACGCACGCACCTCGGTTGGTTTGGATCGTTTAATGAGGGAACTGGACGGAAGCTCGTCGTCGTGGTGATGCTCACGGGCGGAGCGCCTTCGATCGGGGCAACCGCCTCCGAAGTCGCCGGCGATTTCTACAAGCTCCTCGCGGCCCAGAATTATTTCAAGAGCGTCCCGGCACTCACGCCGGCATCTCTGTTCCCGCCCCTACCGCCTCTTCGCTGAAATTTCAGGCTGTTCAGCTGGCGCGGCGGAGTTTCCGCCGCATGCGGCGGTCTGCGCGTTGGCTGATGAGATCGGCGACTCCGGCCAGGAGTTGGGACACGTTTTCATCGCTAATGCTAACGACGTGCTCGCCGCGACGGTCGACCTCGTCAAAGTCGACCTCCATTTCGCTCAATTTCGAGGAAATGAGCGCCGTCGCGGGACGGAATTCCTTCTGCCGCGCGTAAGCGAGCAAGCGCGCGCCTGCCTCTTCAGACTCCGTCCGCAGATCCGCCAGTACCAGTTGATATTCGGTCGTATCCAGTCGCGATATTGCTTCGCTCGCGCTCGCGGCGCACTCTACGCCATACCCGGCCGCGCTCAGTAAAGTCTTTAGAGCCAGTCGGGAAGCGAGATCGGAGTCGGCGAGCAGCACACGCGCCACCGATCGGCGGGTGCGCGCAATCTCTCCCTCGAAAGTCGCGCAATCCAGTTCCGGCATCAGTCTGATCTCAATTTAAGGCAACTGTCCGAAAAATGAAATAAAAAATCGGATCCTCCGTAGTATTCCGGAGCGATTCGCGTAATGAACCGCATATGTGGTACTTGCGGTACTGTTACCGGGTCATTGCTTCAGCAAAGGTGTCAGATATTGCATAACTGTGCCTGCCACAATCTCGGCGCCGCGCGCAGTCGGATGCAGCCCGTCGGGCTGCATCAGGGAAGTGATTCCGCCCACCTGATCCAGGAGAAACGGAATCCGCGTCAGGTGGTACTCGCTCGCCAATTCGACGTACATCTGCTCGAAGTTGTGAATATATTCGGGTCCATAATTACGCGGCAGGGTCATACCCGCGAGCACAACTTCGGCGCCAGCCTTCTGCAGCGCCTGGATCATCTGCGCCATGTTCGCCTTCGCTCCAGCGACGGGTTGTCCCCTAAGACCGTCGTTTCCACCGAACTCGAGGATCACTATCGCCGGCTTCACAGCAAGCACCGCAGGAAGGCGCTCAAGCCCGTCCGTCGTCGTATCTCCGCTGACCCCCAGATTGGCCACTCGGTATCGGTAGCCTTTTGCGTCCAGCATTCGCTGCAGATCGTCGGGAAAACTCTTTCCCGGATCCAGTCCGAATCCTGCGGAAATACTGTCACCGAACGCCGCAATCACCGGTCGGTCATCGGTTTCGATCTTCGGCTCAACCGGCGCGGCCAGGCTGGCCGCGGGCGGTGGTTCCGGCGCTTTGGACTCGGTGCGGCCCCCTCCGCACGCGCCGCACGCAACCGCCAGCGCTGCCAGAAGCATCCATTTAAGCGACACTGCCATAATCATGACAGACGGTCGACAGGAGCCTCGCATTTCACGTCCGATCATAGAAGTCATCCGGCTGACCCGGACCATTGAGACGCCCACCCATCGCGTCGAGATCCTGCGCGGCATCGATATTGAAGTGCCGCGCGGCCAGTTCGTCGCCATCATGGGTCCGTCCGGAAGCGGCAAGAGCACGCTCCTCGGCCTTCTCGCCGGACTCGACAACGCCACCGGCGGTCAGATTCTCCTCGACGGAGAAGACATCACGCGACTCTCCGAAGACCACATGGCGGAGGTGCGCGGCCGCAAGATCGGGTTTGTTTTTCAGTCGTTTCAGCTCATTCCCACTCTGACTGCCGAGGAAAACGTCCTGCTCCCTGCCGAACTCGCCGGAGCAGGACCCGAAGCCGCCCGCCGCGCGCGCGAGCTTCTGAACCGCGTTGGCCTCGCGGACCGTCTGGATCATTACCCGGTCCAGCTTTCCGGCGGCGAGCAGCAGCGCGTCGCGCTCGCCCGCGCCTTCATTACCCGGCCCCCGATTCTCCTCGCCGACGAGCCCACCGGCAATCTCGACGGCAAAACGGGCAGTCAGGTGCTGGACCTGCTCCTGGAACTCAATCGCATCGAGGGCGCGACGCTCGTGATGGTGACGCACGATCCCGCGCTCGCCAGCCACGCCGACCGCGTCATCACTCTGCGCGACGGTCTCGTGGTGAGCGACGAGCTCGTTCGCGCACCGCAACCGGTAGCCGTCGAGCAGTAACGTGGCGTACTCTCCCTATCGCACTGCGGCGCGCATCGCGTGGCGCGAAACGCGCGCTTCCTCCGGACGGTTCCTGTTCGTGATCCTGGCGGTCGCGGCGGGAGTCGGCGCCCTCACCGGCGTCCGAGGATTTTCGCGAGCCTTTCACACGATCCTGTTGCGCGACGCCCGCGGCTTCATGGCGGCGGATCTGACCGTCCGTACCTTCGCGCTTCCCAATCCGCGTCAGACCCGTACCATGGAAAGCCTCGCCGCGCAGGGTGTTCGCCGCACGCAGGTCACCGAGACCCTGACTATGGCTGCCCCCGTGGGCGGAGGCACGCCGATGCTGATTTCGGTGAAAGCGGTGGATCCGAAGGTCTACCCGTTCTACGGACAGGTCAAATTCAGTCCTCCGCAGAGTATTCAGACGGCGCTCCAGCCCGACACGATCGCCGTCTCCGATGGGGTGCTGCTCCGCCTGAACGCGAAAATCGGCGATTCCGTCAGTATCGGAGGCAAGCCGTTTCGCATCGCAGGCGAAGTGACCGCGGAGCCCGACCGGATGACTGGCAGCATTAATGTCGGCCCGCGCGTCATGATGTCGCGCGCAGGTCTCGATAGAACTGGCCTGCTCATCCCCGGCAGCCGCGCGGCGGAACGCTTCCTCTTTAAGCTTCCGCCGAGTCTTCCGATTGGCCCGGTTCGCAACGCGCTGCGCAACAGTTTCCGCGAAGGTCTCATCGCCGACTACACGGAAGCTCATCCGCTCATCGAACAGGGACTGCGCCAGTCAACTACTTTCCTCTCGCTCGTCAGCCTCGTCGCGCTTGTGATCGGCGCCCTCGGCGTCGCGACCGCCATTCAGGCTCATCTTCAGCAGAAGATGGATTCCATCGCGATCATGAAATGCATCGGCGCGAAGTCGGCTCAGGTCCTGCGTATTTATATCCTTCAGACCCTGGGCTTGGGAATCGTGGGCAGCGCCGTGGGAATAGCGGTCGGAAGCCTCGTTCAGATGGTATTTCCGATCTTCCTCGAGCGCTACTTCAACATCGAAGCCGTGCCGCGCTTCGATGCCGTTTCCGCGTTTCAGGGACTGCTCGTCGGCGTGCTGACTGTTTTGCTGTTCACCATTCCGCCGCTCCTCGGCGTCCGTTACATCCGCCCCGCGCTGATCTTCCGGCGCGAAATGGCGGCGCCGCGTCAGTCGTTATCGCAGTGGTGGAAACGTGCGGCGGCCTCGGTCGTCTCGGGAATGCTGATCCTCGCGTTCGTCGGCGCCCTGGCCGCGTGGCTCAGCGATAGCGCCAGAACCGGCGAGTACTTCGCGTTCGCGATTGCTGCTGCGTTGGCCTCGCTCGCTGTCGTCGCGTGGTTGTTGCTCAGAGGTCTGCGCATTCTGAGCCGCACGCTTCCTCGCAGCGTTGGACCGGTTGTGCGCCAGGGAATCGCAAATCTCTATCGCCCCGGTAATCACGCGGGGGCTGCGGTAATGGCTCTGGGCGTCGGCGTGATGTTCACAGTCACGATTTGGATCGTGCAGCGCGGTCTGCTGCAGGACATCATTCGCACGGCCCCGCCGGGCATGCCGAATGTGTACCTGATCGACATCACCGCATCCAATCGGGACGCCGTCTACAACCTGCTCTCCGCTCAACCCGGGCTCGATGGAAAACCGGAACTGCTTGGCGCCGTCTCGCTCCAGATGCAATCGATCGACGGCGTTCTCGTGCAGCGCGACAAAATGCAAGGATTCGCCCGTCGTTACGCGCGCAGCATCAGCGTCTCGACTGCCACCGAGAAGCCTCGTTTCACCCAGGTTCTTTCCGGTAAATGGTGGGACGCAGGTTCCCATCCCGCGACTCCCGAACTATCTGTCGCAGAGGCCGCCGCAAAGGTCCTGAACCTTCACGTCGGATCGATCGTTGTCTGGACGTCGCCGCAGAAGACGTTTACCTCCCGTGTCGTGGCGATTCACAAGAGCGAATCCGTGCGGTTGACCGCCCGAATCGAGTTTTTCTTCACGCCCGGCGGGCTCGATGGGCTCCCGGCGATTTACTACGGCGGCGTTCGCGCGCGACCCGATGCCGTGGCCGGAATTCAGAAGGCCGTTTTCGACCGCTTCCCGACTGTCACCGTGGTCAACATGGCCGAAGTCCTCGACACGATTCAGTCCATCGTCGATCAGATTTCGCTCGTGGTCCGGTTCATTTCGTTTTTCTCGATTCTGGCCGGGGCCGTGATTCTCGCGTCGAGCGTCGCGGGCACCCGCTTCCGCCGCATTCGCGAAGTGGTCATTCTCAAGACTCTCGGCGCCACGCGCCGCCGCATCGCGCAGATCTTCTCGGTCGAGTTTTTCGTTATCGGCACCGTCTCCGGCGTGATGGGCGGATGGCTTGCGGGCGGCTTCGCCTGGGTCGTGCTGAACAGACTGCTTCGCGCAGAGGCTTCGCCCGATGTGCTGCCCATGCTCGTCGCTATCGGCGGTACGGCGCTGCTTGCCATCGCCACCGGATGGGCCGCGAGTTTCCGAACCCTGGGACAGAAGCCGCTCGAAATCCTGAGAGACGAATGACGCCTCTGGCTTTGCTTTTCCTCGCCGCAGCCACCTTGCATTTCGATGTTACGGATGGGCGCGGCAAGAAGCCCTCGGGCGTTTCAATCGAAGCCTCAGAGCCCGATGCAGATGGCTGGTATCGCTTGGCGGCAGTTTCCAAAGGCAAATCGAACTATGTCATCGTGTGGCCGGTGGACGCGCGCGCCAAAACGCCCGACGGTCCGGGTAGCGTTCCCGTTGTTGTCACGGAAGCGTCCGGGGCAGGGAACTCCCGAATCGCCGCCTATCGCTGCGCAGCCCGCTTCCTCGGCGTTTCCTCCTCAGATTGCGCGGGCCTCGAATTCTCGGCCGACCCGCTGATGGAAGGCGTTCGTCTACTGAATGAAAAGCGCCCCGCCGACGCCATCGACCTGCTCGATCGCGCACTGAAAGAACGTGAACGCCAACTGACCCGTGTACCTTCTGAAATCTACGCCGCCGCAATGCTCTACAGCCGCGCCCTCTTCGACGCGGGCAAATTCGACGCTGCCGCGGTCGCGGCGCTCAAAGCGCTCAATCAGCGTCCGTCCGACCCCGCCGCGCACACGGCGCGAAACGAAGCTCTTGTAAAGGCCGGCAAGGCCGAAGCGGTTCAATGAAGTGGGCATTGCTTCCGCTTCTGGCCTCTGTAGCATGGGCGGCGGAAGATTGCGCGGAGTGCCATGCGGATATCGCGGCCTCATATGCCCGAACCGGCATGGGCCGCTCCTTTCATTCGGCGTCGCGCGACTTGCGCCTCGACCACTTCGATAACGCGACAGTTGATCATGCGCCGTCTCGCGACCGGTTCACGATGTTCGAGCGCGACGGAACGTACATCGTTCGCCGTTCTCAGCCCACGCCCGCGCTTGAAGTACCGGTCGACTACGTTATCGGTTCAGGCAACCACGCGATCAGTTATCTCCACCGGACGCGCGACGGGAAACTGACGGAATTTCCCGTAACCTGGTACGCGGAAGGTGGCGGTCATTGGGGCATCAGCCCGGCATATGATCGTCCCGACCACCCCGGTTTCAGCCGTGCCATCCCCCTGCGCTGCCTTTTTTGTCACGACGGCTACCCGGCATCCAAACCCCTGGACGATTTCGATGGCGCGACACTCTTCCCCGAAAAACTTGCCGAAGGTATCGACTGCGCGCGTTGTCATGGCGACGGCGCGAAGCACATCGCGGCGGTCCGCGCGTCTCGCCCGTCGAAAGAAATCCGCGCGGCTATCGTCAATCCCGCGCGCCTCTCACCGGACCGCCAGATGGACGTCTGCATGCAATGCCACCTCGAGACCACCAGCCTTGCGCTTCCGGGGTCGATCACCCGCTTCGACCGTAGCGTGTTCTCGTTCCAGCCCGGCCAGGCGCTCTCGGACTACACCCTCTACTTCGATCACGCGCCAGGCTCTGGTCACGATGAGAAGTTCGAGCTCGTCAGCGCCGCGTACCGCTTTCGCCAATCGAAGTGCTTCCTCGCGTCCAAAGGAGCGCTGACCTGCATTTCCTGCCACGATCCGCATGTGCAGTCCTCGCGCGCCCAAGCGGTCGCGAAGAGCAACGGCGTCTGCGGAAATTGCCACGCCCCGCACCTTCCAGACCGCGACTGCGTCTCCTGTCACATGCCGAGCCGTCCCGCCGCCGACGCGATTCATATCGCGATGATGGATCATCGGATCGTCCGAACTCCGCCGCCTCCGGGCCCTGCTGTCGAAGAGCACGACGGCAATACGCCTCCGTACCGCGGAACCGTCGCGGCCTATTATCCGCCAAATCCTGACCCGATCTATCTCGCGATTGCGCAGGTCTCGCAGGGCGCCAATCCCGGCGCTATTACGGAACTCGAAAAGCTGGTTCGGTCTCAGAAGCCGCCCTCGCCAGAACTGTACTTCGAGTTGGCCGAAGCGACGCGTAACGCGGCCTATTACCGTGAAGCATTGCGCCTTGCCCCGGAGAATTGGCGATACCTCTATGGCTTCGCCCGCGCATCGGGCAACATCGCTTCCATGGAGCGCGCGGCTTCGCTCGCGCCTAACCGAATCCCGGTTCTCGAAGGCCTCGGCTTCCTGTATGCTGGCGCGCGTCGTTGGCCCGAAGCCGTCGCCGCATTCCGCGAAGCCCTCGATCTCGATCCCGAAAGCGCCGCATCAAATCACAATCTGGGAAACGCGCTCTCGCGCTCCGGGGATGCTGCGGGAGCGGAGAGCGCTCTGCGCGAAGCTGTCCGCCTTCAGCCGGAATTCCCGCAGTTCCGCTCATCTCTCGCCGACATCCTTGTTCGCAACGGCAAGTTCGCCGACGCCGCCGCGCAACTGCGCGAAGCGATCCTGAGCAATCCCGCGTCCGACGCGCTTCACAATAAACTTGGAACCGTCTACCTGTCGCTGAATGACCGCGTCGCGGCGATTGCGGAATACCGGCAGGCCGTCGCAGCGAATCCCCTGTCTGCTGACGCGCTGCTGAATCTCGGGTTTACTCTGGCCCAACAGGGTGACAGCGCCGAGGCGATCGATCGACTGAAAGGAGCCCTGCGCGCCGAGCCGAAGACCAGAGATCGCATCGGTCAGGCAGCGCGCTCCGACGATCGCCGCCTGGCTGAGGCGGCCTCCGCCGCTCTGCGTTAGCTGAGACTTCGAACGATCCCGCCATCCACTGGAACCGTCGTTCCGGTGATATAACCCGCTCGCTCCGAAGCCAGAAAGGCCACCAGCGCCGCCAACTCCGCAGGCTCACCCACCCGCTTCGCCGGAATCGTCTGCGCCAGATCTTCCAGCGCCGCCTTTTCGTCCATGCCGCGGTCCAACCTCTGCTTGAGCGAAGTCTGCCGCACACGGTCGGTGAGGATGATCCCCGAAGCCACGTTATTCACCGTAATGCCCAGGGCCGCCACTTCATCGGAAAGAAGCTTCGCCATCCCGATGATCCCCAGGCGCCCTGCCGTCGAAAGCACCGAGCCCGGTAGCACGCTCTTCGTCCCGAGGCTTACGATGTTCACGATTCGCCCCCAACGCGCTTCTTTCATCGCGGGCAACGCGAGCCGCGTGAACCGCACGGCGCTCATCAGATTCAGCTCCAGCGCCCTATGCCATTGTTCGTCATCGAACTGTTCGAACGGACCGAAAGGTGGCCCTCCGGCGTTGTTCACCAGAATGTCGACGCGCCCGAACGTGCGGACTGCCCCGTCGAAGATCACACGCACGCGATCCGGATCGGTTACGTCGCCGGGCTCGCAGTGAACCCGCATGCCAGTCTCGGCGCGAATCTCCGCCGCCGTCTTTTCCAGCAAATCGCTTTCCCGCGAATTTATGGTGACCGATGCTCCCTCGCGCGCAAGCGCCAGCGCGCATGCCCTGCCGAGCCCCTTGCTTGCGGCAAGCACGAGCGCGGATTTCCCTGCCAGACCGAAGTCCATTTTGGATTTGCTCTCCTGTTTGAAGAGGGCGCGTCTAGGCGCTCGGGGGTTTCTTTCCCGCCAGCGCCGCCACTACGCGTTGCGCTACCTGATCGATAAGCGAAGGCATCGCTGCATCAAGGGCCACCGTCACAGCCGCGCGAATCTGTTCGGGGTCGATCACCGCGACGGAGCGTCCCACAGACGGCGACCGTTGGGTTCCGCGCTCCCCGCTGTTTTTCGCGCCAGTCCTGCTCGTCGCGAACCGCCCCACGGCTTCGAGCAGGATGGTGGCCTCGAACGGCTTCTTCAGCACGCCGTCCGGACGCACGCGCTCGATTTCCTTGTCGTCCACCGGTTCGACGGCGCCTGCTGTGAGAAACACAGGCGCGCCTCCATGAGACTTCACGTATTCACAGAGTTCATACCCGGAAACCTCGGGCATCGAAACGTCCGCAATGATTACATCGGGCCGCGCGTCTTCGAGACGCAGCATCGCAATGCGTCCGTCGCTGACGGTGATGACTTCGTGGCCTTCATCCCGCAGAATCCGCTCGCCCATCCGCTGTGCATGCGGGCTGTCGTCGGCGAGCAGTATGCGGCTCATTGTTTCGGTGTCGGTGTGGACGACGTGGCTGCAGGCTGCGCCGAAGTTCCCGTCGCAGCAGCAGGCGTACTTCCGCTGCCGGTCGTTGGCGTTGCGGCCGCTGCGTCTGCAGGCGTCACGCCCTTCTTCTTGGCCTCACGCGCCGCCTTCTGCTGCGCTTTCTGTTGAGCTTTCTGGTAATCCTTGATCTGCTTCGCCGTGGCGGGGTGGTTCGTCGGCGGCGGAGCGGCCGGTTTGGCCGGCTCGGCGCTCGCAGTTGTCGCGGCGGTCGATTGGCCGTTCGATCCCACGCTGGCCGGCTGTTCGCCCGCCCCGACGCCCTCGGCGACGACCGCGCCGTTCTGCGAAGCCATGCGCGCATCCGGACTCTTATCGAGATTGGTGGAATCCGCAACCACGCCGCCGACTACGTCGCTCACGCCGGTCGGAGTTCCGGCGGCTGCCGCAGGCACGCTGACCGGCACGGCCGGTCGAATTGTTTCCATCGCGGGCGTCCCGCTCTTAGCCGCAAGGTGCATGTCGGGCTTTCCCTCGAAGATCCCCATCGTCTTTGCGAACATGCCCGGCTTGGTGCGGTTCTCGTACTCGTATTTCTGGTGCGCGTACGCGTCGGCGTTGGCCTGCGGCACGGGCTGCTTCAGCGCCTCCAGGCGCGCCTTCGCCTCATCGACATGCGCGCTCAGCGGATAATCTTTCACGATCCTCGTCAGCGCGGAGCCTTCTTCCTTCTCGAAGCGGTCCCCCATCTTGCGATACGAATCGGCCTCTTCCCACAATGCCTGGTCGGCCGCGCTGTAGAGCGGATACTGACTTGTCAGATATGCGAACCGGTTCGCCGCCGCCGGGAACGCGCCCTTGTGGTGATAGAAATCGCCCGCGCGGAATTCCTTATCCGCGAGCACTTCCTGCACGTTGCGAAGCATCTGTTCCGCTTTCTTTACGTACTGCGTCGCATTCGGAAACGCCTTCAGAACCTGGCGGCACTCATCTTCGGCGCGCGTCGCCTGCGCCGAGTCGCGGTCCGCCTTCTCCATTTGTTTGTAGTGGATTTCGCAGACCTTGTACTGCGATTGCGCTGCCTCCTCCATGTTGGGATAGAAGAGGATGAAGTCCTTGTACTCGGCTTCCGCCTGCGCCAGTCCGTGCGCGCCGCCTTCCCGATACCAGCTATCCGCGATCGCAAGTTTGGCTTTGGCGAGGTATTCGCTCGTGTCGTACGTATTAATCAGCGTGTTCAGCACGAGGCGCGCCGACTCATAGTTGCCGTGCTCGATGTCCTTGATTGCCCGGTCGAACAGCACCTTGTCGGGCTGCAGCGTGTCCTTCGAAATCGGAGCTTCGTACTTCTTCTTCTTGAAAGGGAAGCCGAAACCCGAGAGGAGCATCACTGCAAGCGCGCTCGCCGCGAGTACATATATGGGATTGCGTTTCTGCATCGGATAGCCGTTCTAATCTATCAATCTCTGAATTGCGCCGTTCTGATCAATCGCCT
>DATFSM010000119.1:0-21489 GCA_035262625.1 Bryobacteraceae bacterium | reverse complement strand
GCTTTTTTATTGGGGAATCCTCGTTCCGCTCCGACGATCGATCAGTCGCTCGCCCTCACCTTTCCTTCGAATCCCGACATCTCACCTGACGGATCAACAGTCGTCTATCAGATCGCGCGTCCCAACTGGCAGGAAAATGCCTTCGACGCCGACCTGTGGGTGGTCAGCCTCGCCGGCCCCCTCAAGCCGCGCAAGCTCGAAGCCGGCCCGGGCTGGAACGGTGAGGCGCGCTGGTCTCCCGACGGAAAGCGGATCGCTTTCCTGAGCGATCGCGGCGGCTGTCGCCAGATCTTCATCATTTCTCCCGATGGCAGCGGCGTCCGCAAACTCACCAGCGTCGATGCCGGAATCAATGAATTTCACTGGTCTCCGGACAGCCAGTCCATCGCATTCACGGCGGATACCGATCCCGACTTCCACCGCGCCCGCACCGAGCGATACGGTGATTTCGAAGTGGTTAAAGAAGACCGCACGCCCGGGGCACTCTGGAAGGTCGTCGTCCCGCAAACGCCCGACACTCCGCGATCAAAAGCCCAACCGCTGGTCAAGGACACGAAATATTCAGTTGGCGGCTTCGCGTTTTCGCCTGACGGGACGCGCGTCGCTTTCCAAGCGGATGGCATATACTCTCTCGACCTGAACACGAAGACCATCACCAAACTCACGTCCGGCTCCGGGCCCTATCGCAATCCGGTGTGGTCACCTGACAGCGCCTCCATCGCCTTCGAAACGGCGGGCGGCGACCCCAACTTCTATTACTCGACCTGGTACATCGCTCGCGTCTCCGCCACGGGAGGCGACGCCGAACCTCTCTCCAAAGGCTTTGACGAAAACCCGGATCTCCGCGCCTGGACGCCGTCCGGCATCTTCTTCGACGCGCTGCGGCGCACTTCATCGCACCTGTACCGTCTCGATGCCGCGACCCACGCCATTGACTGCGTAACCGGACCGCCTGACGCGATCGATCAACAGTTTTCCGTCGCCCCCGCCGGCGATCGAATCGCCTTCGTCCGTTCGGGCGCGACCGACACCCCCGAAATCTACGCCGCCGCTCCGGGAGCAACCGCCGTCCAACTCACTCACGGCGACGCCTTCGATCACTTCGAGTTCGCCCATCGCGAAGTCATCCACTGGAAGAGCGCGGACGGCGCGGAAATCGAAGGCGTTCTCTCGAAGCCCGCGGATTTCGATCCTCATAAGAAATATCCCCTGCTCGTGATCATTCACGGCGGTCCCGTCGCGGTAGATCAGCCGTCCATCCGTTCCGACCGCTACTATCCCGCCGAGCAGTTCGTGGCGAAAGGAGCGCTCGTCCTGCGCCCGAACTATCGCGGTTCCGCCGGATACGGCGCCAAAATGCGCGCGCTTCCGGTCCGCAATCTCGGCACCGGCGACGCCGCCGACGTAACCTCCGGCGTCGATTACCTCATCGGACAAGGCTTTGTCGATCCTGATCGTGTTGGCGCGATGGGCTGGAGCGAAGGCGGCTACATCTCGGCGTTTCTGGGCACGGCCACGACTCGCTTCGCCGCGGTTTCCGTGGGCGCGGGCATCTCTGACTGGCAGACCTATTACTCAAACACCGACATCACGCCCTTCACGCGCCAGTACATGAAGAGCACCCCGTGGTCCGATCCCGAGCAATACCGCAAGGCCTCCCCGGTCACCTATATCAATAAAGCCAACACGCCCGTTCTGATTCAGCATGGCGATCAGGACCGCCGCGTTCCGATCGCGAACGCCTACGAACTCCGCCAGGCTCTCGAAGACCGCGGAGTGAACGTTCGCATGATCGTCTACAAAGGATTGGGACACATCATCGACCGGCCCAAGCAGCAGCGCGCCGTCATGGAGCAGAATCTCGAATGGTTCGATCGCTGGGTGATCAACGCCGGCAAGAACCCCGCGCCTCCGGTGAACATCTCCCAGACGACCATATCCCGAAGCGCCGGCGATTCGCAGGAACCGTAAGGGCACCGGTTTTCACTATCATCGAAGCTTGAAGCGCGTTTGTCTCCTCTTGCTGTTCGCCTCCTCGCCTATGCGGGCGGCGGACCATTGGGAGCGCATCGGAACGCCCGATTTCGAAATCTATTCGAACGCAGGTGATGCCGCCGCGCGCAAAGTTCTGACCCACCTCGAGCAGGTTCGCGGCTTCTTCCTGAAAGCTTCCCCGCTGCCGCTGCTCGACGTCTTTCCCGTTCGTATCGTCGTCTTCAAAACCCTCGATCAGTTTCGTCAGTTTGCACAGAGCGACTCACAGCGTGCCTTCTTCGCCGGTGGACTCCAGCGCGATTACATCGTCATGGCGGATTCGCCCAACGAATACGCCTACGCCATCCACGAATACATGCACCTGATCGTTCGGCACAGCGGTCTTCGCCTTCCCACGTGGCTGAACGAAGGCTGGTCGGAAGTCTACTCCACCCTCCGGCCCGTCGCGGACGGCGTGGCCGTGGGCGACCTCATCGAAGGCCGCTTGCGAACGCTCTCCTCCGCGCAATGGCTCGATCTCGCCACCCTCACCTCCGTAACGCCGCAGTCCCCCATTTATAAAAGCAACGGCGTGGATATCTTCTATGCCGAAAGCTGGGCCCTCGCCCATATGCTCTTCCTCGCCCCGGATTACTCCCCGGACTTCCCGAAGTTCCTCGTCGCCATCCACCGCGGCAAAACTTTCGACGAAGCCTGTTCCATCGCCTATCGCAAAACCTCCGCGCAGGTTTACGCGGACCTCCGCGGCTACTTCGATCGCAAAAAAATGTACGGCCGCGTGTTTCAGGCCCCTCTCGCCAAATCCGCAGCCCCGAAAGAATCAGTCACGCTCTCCGAATTCGACGAGCGCCTCCTGCTCGCCGACCTCCTCACCGCCGTCAACCGCCGCACCCAAGCCCGCGCCGAATACGACCGCCTCGCCGCTCAGTTCCCGGACCGCTATGAAGTCGCCGAATCCCTCGGCTATCTCGCTCTGAGTTCCGCCGACCACGCCGACGCCCGCCAGAACTTCACCCGCGCCTTTGACGCCGGAGACACCGATCCACGCATGTGTCTCCGACTCGCCCTCCTCGATCGCGAAGCCAAACAACCACTCACTCGCGTCGCCACAGAACTCGAGCGCGCCATAAACTCCAGCCCCAACTACGTCGACGCCCTACTTCAATTGGGCCTTGTCCGCATCGCTCAGCGCGATTACGAAAAAGGAATCGCCGCGCTCATGAAGATCGATCAGATCCAGCCCGAACAGGCGCCCGCCGTCTTTTCCGCCCTGTCCTACGCTTATTTCGAGCAAGGCGACCTCGCCCGCGCTCGCAAGAACGCCGACACCGCGCGCCGCTATGTCCACACGCCCGCTGAAACCGCGCGCCTTGGTTCCCTGGTCGAAATGATTGATGCCCGCGCCAATGGCCCGTTCCCGCCGCGCCCCGGCGAAAAGACCGAACGCATCGAAGGCGTCCTGCGCCAAATCGATTGCAAACCTGCCGGAAACTTCATGGCCGTCGAGGTCGCCGGTAAAGTCATGACCTTCGACCTCCCCGAACCAAAAGCTGTCGAATTCATTCACGAAACCGGACCGGCCCTTCAGGTCGCCTGCGGTCCGCAGCGCCCCGTGCGGATAACCATCGAGTACGTGCCCGGAAGCGTAATGCGCCTTCAGACAGCCGGTGTGGTGCGCCGCATAGAGTATTGATTCGCTAAATTGACAACATAGGCATAAACTGAAGCAACTCGAACTCCTCCCCCAACACTCCACGCTATGGAACTCTTGAACCTGACCCTCGGCCAGTTTCTGCTGCTCTTCGGGTCGGTCTCCGCCATCTCGGTCGCGCTCTATCTCCTCGACCGCACGCGGCGCAAGCAAATCGTTCCTACTCTGCGCTTTTGGGTATCGCCGGGCCAGCCCGCCCCGGTCTCGCGCCGCCGCCGGATTCAGCAGCCGCTTTCGCTGCTCCTCCAGATTCTCGGCATGGCGTTCCTGCTACTCGCCCTGGCCGAGTTCCAGTTCGGCGGAGCGCTCAATAAGCGTCGCGACCACGTCCTCATCCTCGATACCAGCGCGTGGATGGGAGCCGGGCTTCCCAACCGCCCCGGCGCGACGCTGATGGATCTCGCCCGCGCCAACGCTATCGCCTGGCTTCGCGCCGTTCCCTCCTCCGATCGCGTGCTTCTCGTCCGCGCTGATGGCTTGGCCACGCCAGCGACTTCCTGGGAAACCGACCACCGCAAAATCGCCCGCGCAATCCTCGAATCGCAACCTGGAGCTACTGCCCTCAATCTTTCTCAGAACATCGAATTCGCCCGTGACCTCCAGCGCCAGTCCGGCGCCGCTTCCGGCGAGATCGTCTATACCGGACCTGGCCGCATCGCCGCGCGCGAAGCCAACAACCTCTCGCTGCCCCAGCTTCCTGCGTTCCGCGTCCTCCCGGTCGATGACCTCGTTGAGAACTACGGAATTCGCAGCGTCGGCGCGCGCCGGTCTCAGACCGATTCCGGAGCATGGGATGTCCTCGTCCGCCTCCGCAACTACGGCCGGCGCCCCCGCACCGTCAACGTCACCCTCAACTTCGGCAAAGCGCCGCAAGGCTTCCATCCCGTCGAACTTCCCCCGGGCGAGGAAAAGGAAACAACCTTCACCGTTCACACGCTCGCAGCGGGAATCCTCGAAGCGCGCCTCTACCCAAAGGATGCCTTCGATGCCGATAACTACGCCGCTCTCGAACTCCCCTCGCAGCGAACGCTCCACGTTATCGTCTACTCCGATCAGCCCGATCTCATCCGCCCTGCTCTGACTTCCGATCCGCGCGTCCGCGCCGACTTCCGGCCCACGTCGCAGTACACGCCCGCCAACGACGGACTCGTCATGCTCGACCGCTTTCATCCCGAAACCCGTCCATCCGGCAGCACGCTCTGGATCGACCCGCCCGACACCAAGCCGCCCATTCCCATTCGCAAGCGCGTGGAACATCCCGAAGGCGTCAAATGGGTTCCCGACCAGCCGATCACGCAAGGCCTCCGGGCCCGCAACGCGCAGATCGAATCCGCATCGGTATTCGAATCGGGCCCCGGCGAAATCCGCATCGCCGAAGTCGATGAGGGACCTGTCGCCATAGCTCGCGGAAACATGGTGGTCATCGGCTTCAATCCGTTCGCGGGTTCCATGCGTTATGAACTAGCCACGCCGCTTTTGCTCGCGAACATCCTCCGCTATATCGCGCCTGACGTTTTCCGCGACATCGACGTCGGCACTCAGAGCGCAGGCGCTGTAGCCGCGCCGCTCCCGCAACAGGCCGACCACAAAACCGTTCAGGTAATCACAGACTCCGGCGCTGCCTTGCCCTTCAACATCCGCGACCGATCCGTTCAGTTCTTCGCGGGCGAACCCGCCCGTGTTCGCGTGCTTGCGGGCAACACCGAGCGCGTCTACTCCCTCACGCTCCCTGAAATGTGGGACGCCAAATGGAACCCGCCCGCCAACGCTCGCCACGGTATCCCCTCGCTGACCGATTCTCTTCGCCGTACCCGTGACATCTGGCCCTGGCTCGCCCTGCTCGGCGCAGGCCTCCTCCTCACGGAATGGATCGTCTATGGAAGCGCCGGCTCGCGCCTCCATATCGTGCGCAGCCGGGGCGGCCGCCACATTGCGGAGGCCACTCCGGCGGAGGCCACTCCATGAGTTTCGAACGCGCATGGGCGCTCGCGCTTCTGATCCTTCCGGTCGCGTGGGTCATCTGGGCATGGCGCCGTCAGATTCGCCACGCGCCGCTGATCCTCAAAGCCGCCATGGCCTGCGCGGTCGTCCTCGCGTTGGCCGAACCCGTTCTCCAGATCGAGGACCGCAAAGTCGCGCTCGCCGCGCTGGTTGACACATCGGCCAGCATCACACCGGCGGATCTCGACCGTGAAGGCGCGCTCGTCCGTGAGATGCGCAGCGCGAAAGGATCCAATCGCCTCGAAGTCTTCCCGTTCGCTCGCCGACCTCGCGCCCTGAGCCCCGAAGAAGCCGCCGCTCTCCATTTCCAGCGAACCGCCGGAGCCGAAGGCCGCGGCACTAATCTCGAATCGCCGATTCGCGAGGCCCTCGCTTCTCTGCCCGCCGGAATGATCCACCGCATCGTTCTCCTCTCCGACGGCAACGAGAACGACGGAGCCGCCACACGCGCCGCATGGCAAGCCGAACAACTCGGCGTTCATATAGACGCCATTGCGCTCAACGGACGCGCCCAGCCCCAACTTCAGACCGAAGCCGTCGGCTTGCCCGGAACCGTCTTTACCGGTGAGCACTTCCCGGTTGATCTCACTATCTACTCCCCCAAGGCCACGCAGGCCACCGTCGAACTCGCCGCCGAAGGCAAACAGATCGGCTCACATCAGATCGCTCTCGAGCAAGGCGAGAATCGCATCCGAATCCGCACAAGCCTCAGCGCGGCGGGCGCTATCGACCTCAGCGGTCGCATCGAAGCGCCCGGTATGGGCGAATCGCGCTTCGAAAACGCCGTGGCAGTTCGCCGCCCGAAAGTCGTCTGGGTCTCCGAAGATCCCGCTGGCACCGAGGAACACATTGTCGGCGTCCTCGCCGCCAACAAATTCGATGTCGTCCAGACAAAGTCCCTGCCCGATAAGCTCGACGACGCCCAACTAGTCGTTTTCAATAACGACAACCTGGAAGCCATGAAAGCCGCTGACAAACAGCGCGTAGAGGACTATGTGCAGCGAGGCGGCGGCGCGCTCTGGATCGCGGGCGAGCACAACATTTACGTCGACCACAAGGACGCGCCCGAAGATCCGCTGTCCCGCACCTTCCCCGCGAAACTCGCGCCGCCACGTTCTCCGGAAGGCACTGCGGTCATCCTCATCATCGATAAATCGTCCTCGATGGAAGGCAAGAAGATCGAACTCGCGCGTCTCGCCGCCGTCGGTGTGGTCGACAATCTCCGCCCTGATGATTACGTCGGCGTGCTCATCTTCGACAACTCTTTCCAGTGGGCCGTTCCCATCCGCAAGGCTGAAGACAAAGCTCTCATCAAACGGCTCATTTCGGGAATTACGCCCGATGGCGGCACTCAAATCGCGCCCGCCCTGAATGAAGCCTATCGCCGAATCGTCGGCCTGAACTCCACCTACAAACACATCGTCCTCCTCACGGATGGCATCTCGGAAGAAGGCGACAGCCTCACGCTCTCCAAAGAGGCCGCGAACAATCGAGTTACCATTTCCACCGTCGGTCTCGGCCAGGACGTAAACCGCCAATACCTCGAACATATTGCTCAGAACGCCAAGGGCAAGTCCTATTTCCTGAACGAGCCCACGGGTCTCGAACAGATCCTGCTCAAAGACGTCAAAGAGCACACCGGTACAACCGCCGTCGAAAAACCGATCAAAGCCCTCGTCAAGCACCCATCGGATCTCCTCGACAAGGTCGACGTCGCCACTGCTCCCAATCTCCTCGGCTACATCCGCTTCGACGCGCGCCCCACAGCCGACGAAGTCCTCGAAGTCGACGAAAAAGATCCCCTCCTGATCCGCTGGCAATATGGTCTCGGCCGCGCCGCGGTCTTCGCCTCCGACGCCAAGAGCCGCTGGGCCGCCAGTTGGGTCGGCTGGAACGGATTCGATCGCCTCTGGACCAACATCTTTCGCGACCTTCTCCCGCACGGCAACGAAAGCGAAGCGGTGGCGCGCTATGACGCCGCGAACGAAGAGCTGGTCGTCGAATACCACCTCGCCGCCGAAGCCCAGGAACCGGCAACGCCGCCTGACCTCTTCGTTATTGGTCCCGGCGACTTCCGCCGGCCCCTCGACCTGTCCCGCATCTCGCCGGGCGTTTATCGTGGGCGCGTCCGCATCGGTTCACTCGAAGGCCTTTTCCGCGTCCGCCCGCTGAACGAGACACGCGCCTTCCCCGAAGTCGGCCTGTACCGCCAGGAAGCCGAACTGTCTGACTACGGCTCCAACGATGTCCTGCTCAAATCGATCGCGCAATCGACCGGGGGCCGCTTCAACCCCTCTGTTCGCCAGCTCTTCGATAACGGCGGCCGTTCCATCGAATCCACCATGCGCCTCTGGCCGGGCCTCCTCGCCCTCGCGATAATCCTGAATCTCATCGAACTCGCGATGCGTAAATGGGGCGGAGTTATCGATTCTTTCCGCGGCCATCGCGAACAACCCGTCCGACTCGCCGCCGATTAACCGCTCCTCCCACGCGTGTTATAGTCACCCATCATGACCGGCATCCTCTCCGCGCGCCTCGCCGCAGCCGCGTCTTTCCTCTGCCTCGGCTGGTTCGCCTACACGCAGACCCAGCCTCCCCAATTAACCATCAACAAAGTTAAAGACAATCTCTACGAGATCGAAGGTGACGGCGGCAACGTCGCGGCCCTCATCACCAACGAAGGCGTCCTCCTCGTCGACGACAAATTCGGTCAGGACCACGACGCCATCCTCGCCGACATCAAAACGCTCACCTCCGCGCCAATCAAGTACATCATCACCACCCACCACCATTCCGATCACAGCGGCGGTAACGGAAAATTCATCGAGGGCGCCGACATCATCTCCACCGCGAACGCCCGCGCCAATATCCTGAACCACAAACAGCCCAACGCGCCCGAGGACATGGTGCCCGCGCGTCTCGTCTTCACCCAGGAGATGAGCGTGTTCATCGGCGGCCAGGAAGTCCGCGCCGAATACTTCGGCCGTGGCCACACGAATGGCGACGCCATTGTCTACTTCCCCGGCCTTCACACGATCCACACAGGCGACCTCATGGCGGGCGCCAGCCCGCTAATCGACTACCCCGGTGGCGGCAGCGTAGTCGATTGGACCAAGACTCTCGATGGCGCGATGACTCTTGACTTCGACACCGTCATCCCCGGACACGGAAAGGTCACCGACAAAGCTGGACTGAAAACCTACCGGGACAACGTCGAAAAGCTTCGAAACCGCGTCGCCGGTCTCATTCACGAAGGCAGGTCGCAGGCCGATATCGCCAAAGTGATGACCGCCGAATACAAATGGGCGCCGGACAGCCTGAACATGCAGTGGAGCCTGCCCGGCATGATGACGGAACTCCGTTAAGGATGAGAGCCTGGTTGGTTCGGAAGTGGGGCGAGCCCGATGAGATGGAGCTTGCCGATATTCCCGAACCCCGGCCCGCGTCAGGTCAGGTCCGAATCCGTATTCGTGCGGCGGCCCTGAACTACTTCGATGTCCTTCAGATTCGAGGCCAGTATCAGGTCAAGCCTCCATTTCCGTTCACGCCCGGCGCTGAAATCGCCGGGGTCATCGACGCGGTCGGCGACGGCGCGGACATCTGGCGCAAAGGGGATCACGTCATCGCGGTCCCGCAGTTAGGCGGATTCGCCGAGTGTGCCCTCGCGAATTCATGTGATGTCCTGCCGCTTCCCGGCGGAATGGAATGGCGCCAGGCGGCGGCCATGCCCATCGTCTTCCACACATCCTTCTTCGCCTTGAGAGACCGAGCCGCCATCCGCAAAGGCGAATGGCTACTGGTGCACGCGGGAGCCAGCGGCGTGGGCATGTCCGCCATCCAACTGGGACGCGCCTTCGGAGCCCGCGTAATTGCCACAGCGGGTTCTCCCGAGAAACTCCGGTTCGCTCATCGCCAGGGCGCCGAGCACGTTGTCAATTACGCTTCTCCGTCGTGGGTCGACGAGGTCCGCGAAATCACCGGAGGACGCGGCGCCGACGTCGTCTACGACCCGGTCGGCAGCGATGTCTTCGATCTCTCCACCAAGTGCATCGCCTCCGGAGGACGCCTGCTCGTTATCGGGTTCGCCGGCGGCCGCATTCCCTCAATCGCCGCCAACCGCGTGCTGCTGAAAAACATCTCGGTCGTCGGCGTTTATTGGGGCGGCGAGGTTCGCGCCCGGTCCACCTATCTCGTCGAGGTCCACCGTGAACTCGACTCTCTTTGGCACGCCGGAAAGATCGCGCCCGAAGTCTGCCGCGAATGGCCCCTCGGCGAACTGCCCGCCGCGCTGTCTGCCCTCGCCCACCGGGAAATTACCGGAAAAGCCGTCGTAGTTCCGGACTACGAAACCTCTCACCGGCCGTGATCCGTCTCTCACTGCGCAACAGAAAAGGTACTCTTTGACCGGCGTCGCTTCCGCTTTTGTACGAGACTATACAGAACATGTGAACCCACAGTGGGTTCGCCTCCTCGACCTCCTGAGCATGAACCGCGAGTACGCGAAATGTGAGGGCGTGGAACTCACGACTGTTGAGGGCGATGTAATCCTCGACTTCCTGTCCGGCTACTGCGTCCACAACGCCGGCCACAATCACCCCTGGATCGTCGGCCAATTGACCGAAGAACTTGCGCGCCGCGGTCCGGCGATGCTCCAGAGCCACGTGCCGAATCTCGCGGGCGAGCTTGCCCGCCGTCTCTGCGGCCTTGCGGGCGGTGAAGTGACTAAAGCGTTCTTCGCGTGTTCGGGGAGCGAAGCCGTCGAAAGCGCGATCAAGTTCGCGCGCGCGGTTACGGGGCGCATAGGTCTGCTGTATGCCCACGGAGCTTTTCACGGCCTCACGTGCGGAGCGCTTTCCCTCATGGGAAACGAATTCTGGCGGGGCAAGTTCGGCTCGATGCTGCCTGATACGGCCGCCGTTCCGTTCAATGACCTCGCCGCGCTCGAGGGTTTACTTGCCTCCAAGCGTTACGCCGCGTTCTTCGTCGAACCGATCCAGGCCGAAGCCGGCATCGTTGTGCCGCAACCCAACTATCTGCGCGATGCTCGTGCCCTCTGCGCAAAATACGGTTCGCTCTTCGTTCTCGATGAAGTACAGACCGGGCTCGGCCGCACCGGCCGTTTCCTCGCGGCGCACCATTACAACGTCGAACCCGATATGATCGTTCTCGCCAAGGCTCTCAGCGGCGGCTTGATTCCCGTAAGCGCAACGCTCATGACGGAACGGATCTATCGCGCGGTCTACGATTCGCTGAAGCGATCCATCGTCCACACGTCTACGTTCAGCGAAAACTCCATGTCCATGCGGGCAGGTCTTGCGACGCTGGACGTCCTCGAACGTGACAACCTCGCGCAGCGGGCGCTCGCAATGGGCGAGGCCTTTCGCGAGAAGCTTCGCAAGCGTCTCGAAGGATGCGAGATGGTTCGTGAAGTGCGCGGGCTGGGCATGCTCTCCGGCATCGAATTTCAGGCCCCGTCGTCGACTCGGTTGCGTCTGCCTTTCGAGTCCTTCCGCGCCATCCACGAGGGCATGTTCGGTCAGGTAGTCGTGATGCGCCTGTTTCGCGATCACTCGATACTGACCCAGATGTGCGGCAACAATTTCATGGTCCTGAAAGCCGCGCCGCCGCTGGTTGTCACAGAAGAGCAACTGGATCGTTTCGTGAATGCCTTAGGGGACGTCGTGGAGCGCATGCATGGTTCGGCATCCTTCTGGCTGGAGCCACTTGGTCTGGCCCGGCGCGCTATGAACGTCTGAACGCACAATGAAAATCATCAGCGCGGCCAGTGCGTTCCCGCCCTACTACTATTCCCAGGATCTTCTGTGTTCGGCTCTGTCCTCCTATTGGGATGGCCGTTTGCCGAATGCGGACCTGCTGCGCCGCCTTTACAGCAACGCCTGCGTCGAGGGACGCCACCTCGCCCGCCCCATCGGCGAGTATTACGGCATGCGTACGTTCGGCGAGTTCAACCGCACATGGATGGAATCCGCCGAACAACTCGGCGCAAGCGCTCTCTGCACCGCTGTCAATCGCGCGGGAGTGTCGCGAACCGAAATCGGCGCTCTGTTCTTCGTCTCCGTCACCGGGATTTCGAGCCCCTCCATCGACTCGCGCCTCATCGAGAAGCTCTGGCTCACTCCGTCGACGAAACGCATCCCGATCTTTGGACTTGGCTGCGTGGCAGGCGCCGCCGGCATCGCTCGCGCCGCCGACTACGTAAAGGCGTATCCTTCTCAGGTCGCAGCGCTCGTCTCGGTGGAACTCTGCTCTCTCACCCTGCAGCGCGATGACCTCAGCGTCGCCAATCTGATTTCATCCGGCCTTTTTGGCGATGGGGCCGCCGCGGTTCTGGTCGCGGGCGATGACTTCGAACAACCCGGCCCCGAAATTATCGATACTCGCTCCACTCTGTATTCGGACACTCAGGACGCCATGGGCTGGAAGATTTCCGAGAAAGGCTTCGAAATCGTTCTTTCTCCCGAAGTCCCGCGTATCATTCGCGAACATTTGGGCCAGGACGTGGATGCTTTCCTCGCCAGCCACGACCTTTGCCGCGATGACATCGGCGCCTGGATTCTCCACACCGGCGGCCCAAAAATCCTCGAAGCCACTCAGGACTCCCTCGGCCTCACTCGCGAGGATCTCAAGACCTCGTGGGATTGCCTGCGCTCGACGGGCAATCTTTCCTCAGCATCGGTACTCTGCGTCCTCGAGCAATTCATGACCAGAATTCGGCCGGAACCAGGAACCTGGAGTATTCTGGCGGCAATGGGCCCGGGATTCTGCTCTGAACTGGTCCTGCTCCGTTGGTGATGGACCCCGACGTATTCATAGTCGGCGGAGGCCCCGCGGGCCTCGCCGCCGCCATTGCCGCGCGCCGCCGCGGACTGAGTGTCGTTGTCGCCGACGGGAACCGTCCTCCGATCGACAAGCCTTGTGGCGAAGGCCTGATGCCCGATTCCCGCCGCCACGCCGAGCGCCTCGGCATCCACCTTCCCGCGTCGCTGGGCTTCGAGTTTCGTGGCATTCGCTTTCACGGCGCCGGGCATTCGGTCGAATCAAATTTCCCAACGGGGCGAGGCGTTGGCATCCGCCGCACGGCGCTGCACGCCGCGCTCATTAGCGCCGCTGAACATGCCGGAGTCGAACTGCGCTGGGAAACCCCGATAACGGAGTTTGATGGCATCGCCGCGGAATGGATCATCGGTGCGGATGGCTACTTATCCCGCGTGCGAGCGTGGGCGGGGCTGAACGACTGCGCCGCAAATGACGTCCGCTACGCCTACCGGCGCCACTTCGGCATCGTCCCGTGGACGGACTGTATGGAGATCCATTGGGCCGAAGGCTGCCAGATGTATGTAACGCCGGTGGCGCCCAACGAAGTTTGCGTCGCGCTCATTTCGCGCGCTCCGGAACTCAGGATTGAAGCCGCGCTCAGTCAGTTCTTCCCGTCATTGCAGGAGCGCGTTAGCCGAGCCTTGCCAACCAGCCGCGAACGAGGATCGATCACCGCTTGCATGCGTCTTCGTTCAGTGGCGCGCGGGAACATCGCTCTGATCGGAGATGCCTCCGGTTCGGTCGACGCTATCACCGGCGAAGGCATCTGCCTTTCGTTTCGTCAGGCGGAAGTTCTCGCGGACGCGTTGGTCCGGGGCGATCTGAATTTATATGAAAGGGCGCATCCGCGTCTCATGCTGCGCCCGCACCTGATGGCGAAGACGATGCTGTTACTCGATAAAGGGCCCGGGTGGCGCGAATGGATCATGAGCGCAATGACGTCTCAACCCTGGATCTTCAGGAGCCTTCTCGCCGTCCACGTTCTATGACCTTACGCGTTGCGTTTCTCCTGTTCGCGCTAGTCACGGCGCCAGCTTGCGCCGCCGATTACGCAGTCACGCTGAAACCAGACAACACGAAGATCCATTTCACTCTCGGCGACGTGTTGCACACGGTGAACGGAACGTTCGCCCTCAAATCCGGAACCATAGTGTTCGATCCGGAATCCCACAAGGCTTCAGGAAACGTCATCGTGGACGTCGCAACCGGAGAAAGCGGCAGCGAGGCTCGCGATAAACGTATGCACGCTAGTGTCCTCGAATCCGTCAAATATCCCGAGGCCACCTTTGCGCCGTCGAAGATCGATGGCGATATGTCTATACCGGGATCGTCAAATGTCAAGATTTATGGGGTGTTTACGCTCCACGGCGCGGCCCATGAAGTAAGCCTGGACACGCATGTCACCGCTACCACTGATAAGCTCAGCGCGACGATTCAACTGGACATCCCATACGTAAGTTGGGGGATGAAGGACCCCAGCAACTTTCTACTGAAGGTCAATAAGACCGCGCGGCTGACAATCGATATCGCAGCGCCCCTTGAGAAGCGATGAAGGGAGAAGCGATGAAGGCTCGCACTCAGATTTGTTTCGCTAATACAGTGCCGATCAGCTTTCCATCCCGCGACACTTTCCGGCGGTCCGGTCCGCGGAACCGTGTATCGCAATCACGACAGCGGTACTCCCGCAATCCGGTGAGAAAGATTTTGAAGCGCTCCAAACCTTTTCGGTGTTTGATCATAAGGAAGTCGGACCGGCATCTGGGACAGCACATGACACTTTAATCGGCGCCGCGCCACGGAAACTTTAGAGTCCTGTTTTTTTTCGAAGGAACGAATCGGTCTTTGATTCGTATATCCCAAAGTAACGAATCCTCATTTAATTCGTCTAAAAGCCAGTAACAGAAATGCCCGCACGCAACAACCGCCAGACGACCCTGACCGACGTGGCGCATGCTGCCGGCGCTTCGCCCATGACGGTTTCCCGTGTGGTTACCGGTAACGGCTACGTAAGCTCGGAACTGCGACGTAAGGTGGAGCGAGTGATCGCCCGCCTCGGTTATTCCCCCAACCGCCTTGCCCGAAGTCTGAAAGGCGCTCCAACCAAGACCATCGGCGTCCTGCTTCCGGACCTCGGTGACCCGTTCGCCGCGGAGCTTGCGCGCGGCATAGAAGAGATACTGTTATCCCGCGGATATTATCCGTTCGTAATAAGCGCCGAAGGCGTCGGGCGCCGCGCAGCCGCCGCAATCACGGGATTTGTGGACCATCGCGTTTCCGGAGCTGTTCTTGCCACTCGCTCGCCGGACCTGACGGCTGGAGCCTTGGCCGACCTCGTGCGCAAACGCTTTCCCATCGTGGCAGTCGGACCTGAATTCGATAAGGAAAAAGTCGACCGGGTCTGCGCCGACTATAAGCAAGGCGCGCTCGATGGCACTCGTCACCTGATCGAATCCGGGCGCCGCAGGATCGCGTTCCTTGGCTCATCTCTCAACGAAGCCGAACATCAACCTCGTCTTGCGGGCTATCTCGAAGCCCTGGCTGAGTACCGGATGAGGCGCGAATCGGGCCTCATCGTTGCGCCCGCCCGCCGCGCCGCATGCCTGTCACACGGCGATGGCTACGAGTGCATGAACCGCCTCCTCAACCTTAACAACCCTCCGGATGCCGTCTTTGCCCGTAACGATTTCGCGGCGGCAGGAGCGCTCCTTGCTATGCGGGAGCGCGGCATCTCTGCGCCGGATGACATCGCCATTGTCGGCTTCGATAACGTTGCCAGTTCGGCTTATTTGAGCCCTCCGCTCACCACTGTCAATCAGTTCGCTTTCGAACAGGGCAGGACCGCCGCGGGCATGCTGCTCGGGCGCATTGAAAGCGAGCGCCGCGGCGAACCCCGCGAAGAGCGCTTCAACTGCGAATTAGTCGTGCGGGAGTCCAGTTGCGTCAATGCGATGGCGGCTTAACCGCATCGGCGCTGTCTCTCAAGTGTCTGTAGTATCATGAAGAATTAACCTACCTGTTAAGGCTCCCGACATGCAGAATTCGTTGTTAGGAAAATATATTGAAAAGAATCGCCGCGCGGACGTTCCTCAGTTCCGCAGCGGTGATACGATCCGTGTTCACGTAAAAATCAAGGAAGGCGATAAAGAACGTCTTCAGGCATTCGAAGGCGTCGTCATTGCGCGTAAAAACTCTGGTATGGGCGAATCGATCACGGTTCGCAAGATCAGCTTCGGTCATGGCGTCGAACGTATCTTCCCGATTAACGGCCGGATCATCGATCACATCGACTTCGTCCGCACCGGTCGCGTGCGCCGCACGAAGCTGTATTACCTCCGCGGCCTGAAGGGCAAAGCCGCCCGCCTTCGGGAACGCAGCTAGCTCCCGCCGGTTCGCGGGGCGTCCCCAATGGCCCGGACCGCCACAGCTTCGTCGAAACAAAACGAACGCAGAGACTGGAAGTGTCAGGGAACTCTCGAGCGCGAGCTGCGCGCCCGGGGGTTTCGCTGCATCGCCGGAGCCGATGAGGTCGGTCGCGGTTCGTTGTTCGGCGCTGTTGTCGCCGGAGCGGTCATTCTTTCTCCGGACGCGCCCGTTCGCGGCCTGAACGACAGTAAGCAACTCGAACCCGAGCGCCGCGAAGTTCTCGCGGAGCGAATTCGCGAGCGCGCCATCGCCTGGTCCGTCGCGGCCGTCGACGCCGCCACCATCGATCGCATCAACATCTACGAGGCTTCACGGCTCGCCATGAAAAACGCGATCCTGAGCCTCGCGCCAGCCGCCGATTTCGTTCTCGTCGACGCGGTTCCTCTCGATATTCCCGTTCCCCAACAGCCGCTGATCCAGGGCGATGAGCGCTGCCACGCCATTGCCGCCGCTTCCATCCTCGCCAAGGTGTATCGCGATCAGATGATGCGCGAATGGGACCGGTTTTATCCTGAATACCGGCTCGCGGATCACAAGGGCTATCACGCGCCGGAACATATGGCGGCCTTGCAGCGCCTGGGGCCGACGCCCATGCACCGGTTCAGCTTCGCGCCGGTGCGCCAACACGCATTTCACTCTCCTCTTCTGAGGGAGCAGCAAATGGAGATGTTCGCCGCCGTTTGAGCTCAATGTCCACGAGCCAGGAACCGGCGGCCACCCCCGAACCGCCCACCGCCCCCCCGGGACCGCAATGGTTCCGCCGCCTTTCCAGCGTGCTGTTCGTCATCTTCTGTTTCGAACTCGGGCTGTTTCTGATCGTCTATCCGTGGACCTCCGCGTGGGACGATAACTACTTCTCGCAGGCCGTTCCCGATCGGGCGCTCTCAACATGGCGCGCGCTATGGAGCAATCCCTATGTGCGTGGGGCCGTGAGCGGACTTGGCCTGGTGAATATCTGGATCGCCATCTCCGAAGTCTTCCGCCTCTTCGCGGGGCGCGCCGAAGAACGGCGCCGGCAGCGCCATGCAGGTCGGTGAAGCGCTGAGCTTCAGCGTTCAGGCGCTGCGGCAGAATCCGGTACGTTCCCTCCTTACCGGTCTCGGCATGGTGATCGGTACCGCCTGCGTCATCCTCGTCGTCACCATCTCGCTCACGAGTCAGACCTACATCCTCGAACAGATTGAAGCCGTGGGATCGAACATGGTCTTCGCGTCTTACGAGGTCGGGACCCAGAGTTCCAACACCGAGATTGCCGGCGACTTCATCAAGTCGTCTGACGTTGAGGCGGTCCGGCAGCAGTTGGCGGGCCGCATAGTGGCCGCCACCGGTATCGAAAGCAACTACGACCAGCTCTTCCTCAACGGCAAGGAGGAGCGCCTCATGGTGCTCGGCTCTGACGAATATTACCAACAGGTCCGCAACCTCCAGATCCTCAGCGGGCGCTTTCTCGATGCGGGAGATATCGCTCTTCGCCAGAAGGTGGCTCTGCTGACCGATAAACTCGCGCGCCGGCTTTTCGGCTCGCTGGAAGGGGCGCTCGGTCAATCGATCAAGCTCCGCGACCTGCAGTTCACTGTGATCGGGACATTTAAGGAGAAGGTCGAGAGCTTCGGCCAGTCCGAACTGAACGCCGAAACCGTCCTCATCCCCATCACGGTCCAGCGATACTTCACCCGCGTAGAGCGCATCGATCCGCTCTACGCCCAGGTGCGCAATCCCAACGACGTCGAGGCAGTCACCGAACTTGTGCGGCGTATTCTTCAGAGCCGCCACCGCGCGGGCGCCGACTACAAAGTGCAGAACCTCACCGCAATCCTGAATGCGGCAAGATCGATCGCGCGCATTCTCAGCCTTGTGCTCGTACTCGTCTCCGCCATCGCGCTCATCATCTCCGGCATCGGGATCATGAACATCATGCTCGTAACGGTCACGGAGCGAACGCGCGAGGTCGGACTTCGCATGGCCGTGGGGGCATCCCGCCGCGAGATCCTGCTGCAGTTTCTGACAGAGGCGATTCTCATCAGTCTCGGCGGCGGACTGCTCGGCATCGCCGCGGGTGTGGCGCTGCCGCTCAGCGTCGGTTTCTTCATGGAGAACCTGCAGATCCCAGTCTCCCCCTGGTCGATCGCAATTGCTTTCTCGGTGTCAAGTCTGGTGGGCCTCGTCTTCGGCATCCTGCCTGCCAGCCGCGCCTCCCGGTTGAACCCGACGGAGGCCCTGCGTTACGAATAAAATTATGCGCATTTCTGCGTTTTTCTACTTGCTGTTATTCCCCGCCGCGGCGACGGCCGAAGTCCATACCCTCACCATGCGCCAGGCCGTCGAACGCGCCATCACCGAAAATCCCGAGGTCGTAATGGCCCGCATGGACGAGGTCAAAGCCGGGCAAGGGGTCCGTATCGCGAAAGACCCGTTTGCGCCGCACGTCACAGGCGGCAGCGGTCTGGCGTATTCCAACGGTTTCCCGCTGAGCATCGAGGGGTCCGCGCCCGCGATCTTCGAGGCCCGTACCAGTGAGGAACTGTACAACCGGCCGCACTCATGGATCGTCGCGCAGGCGAAGGAAAACGCGAAAGGAGCGAGCATCGCGGTGGGAGAAAAGCGCGACGAGATCGCCTACCGTGTCGCCACGCTGTTTCTCGATCTTCAGCGCGCGGGCCGTCTCGCCGAGAGCACGGCCCATGAAGTCGAGAGCCTGGAGAAAGTTCTCGCTTCGGTCGAAGCCCGCGTTGAGTTGGGGCGCGAGTTACCGGTGACACGCCAGGAGGCTCAGGTGAACCTCCTGCGCGCGAAACAGCGCAGCCTGGGTCTTGCCTCGGACCGCGATTTCGCGGCCCGCAATCTCGCGGTGGCGCTTGGCTACGGAGCCGAGGACACAGTTGAGCCCGTGGATTCCGAGCAGCCGCTTCCTGCGCCTCCCGCCGAGGATGCTGCTCTGAAGGCCGCTCTCGACTCCAGCAAAGAGTTGAAGCGTCTCGAATCGAATTACCAGGCGAAAGGGTACGAAATCAAAAGCAACAAGGCGCAGCGCGCGCCGCGTATTGACCTGGTCGCTCAATACGCGTTGCTCTCCCAATACAACAATTACGACCAGTATTTCCTTCGCTTCCAGCGCAACAACGGAGAGATCGGCGCGTCGATTCAGATCCCGATTCTTATCGGACCCGCCGTGAAAGCCCAGATCACCCAGGCCGAAGCCGACCAGACCCGCATCCGCGCCGAGATGCAGTCGGAGCGCGGCCGAATCGCCCTCGGAATCCATCAGGGATATCAGGATCGAGGGAAGGCCGATGCCGCGAATCAGCTTGCGAAGGCCGAAGTCGACCTCGCGCATGAACAACTCTCCGTCCTGCTGACCCAGATGAACGAGGGCCGGGCGACACTGCGCCAAGTGGAAGACGCGCGCGCAAACGAGGACGAAAAGTGGATACTCTTCTACGACGCGCAGTTTAATGAGCTGAAAGCGCGGTTAAATATCCTTCATCAAACCGGCGAATTAATATCCTCATTACGGTGATATAGTATTCGCTGAACCGCCAACAGGCGCTCATGAGGAGATAACGCAAATGAAGACGTTTACCGCTATCGCTACGCTCGCTCTCGGTCTCGCGGCCACGGGCCTGGCGGCAGAATACAAAGGCTTCGTGGAGGACCAGAACTGCGCCAGCAAGCCTGCCATGAAGGACAACGCCGCTTGCGCGAAGAAGTGCATCGGCGGCGGATCGCCTGCCGTTCTGGTTTCGGAAGACGGCACGGTGTACAAAATCGCCAATCAGGACAAGATCAAGGATCATGCCGGCGAGAAAGTTACCGTCACTGGAGATGTGAAGGACGGTACGCTGACCATCGCAGAAGTGAAGTAGTTTCCCTCTGAAAGAGCTTGTTCCGGCGCGGGCGGCGGTATGCCCTGCCTCCTCCCGTGCGGCTCGCGCCGGAATCGTTTTCCCTTCCCTACTACCTTCCCCTCTTTAGTGGCGGTGCCGGTGCACCCAGTCATTGGTTGCCAGCCAAATCAGCAAGGCCGTAAGGACGATGATCAGCACTTCCGGAATATCGAGCGTCATGCAGCCCTCACCTGGCCAACAGTGTACTCTTTATTAAATCCAAAGGCCAGCCTTAATTGGGATTGAATCAGGCGAGTTCTGCCCGCCGGGTTTCGGGAAGCGTGAAAATCAACGCGGCGCCCAAAAGAAAGAAAGCCGAGTTCAAGGCGAGCGAAGCGCCGATTCCGTAACGGTCGGCGAAGAAACCGACCGTCCACGGAGCGAGAGAACTCAACCCTCGTCCGAGATTATAGACAAAACCCTGACCGGCGCCGCGCAGTTGGGTTGGATAAAGCTCGGCCAGCATTGCTCCAAATAAGCTAAAAAAGCCGGTACCGAGAAAACCGATGGCGGGACCGAGCGCCAAAAGGATGCGCTCGTCGTGCGTCGCGCCGTAGATGGGCGTTGCGATCGCCGCTCCGATGACATAGATGACGAAGGCGGGTCTGCGACCGATGCGATCTGCCAGCCATCCGAATGTGACGTAGCCCAGGAAGGCCCCGACCTGCATCGGAACGACGAAGCCACTCGTTCGGACAATCGTCAGTCCGGCGCCGCCACGCTCGGGAGAAGCGGAAAGGAATCCGGGGATCCAGGTGAAGAGGCCCCAATACGCGAAAAGCACCGCTGTCGCGAGCGCGGACGCAAGCACGGTGGTGCGGCGAAGAGAGCCTTGCAGAATGCCCGATGCGCGGGGACGATCCGAGTGACGTGACGCGGTCCAGATCTCGGGTTCCTTCAGTTTGCGTTGCAAAACGAGCGCGCCGAATGCGGGAAACAGACCAGCAAGAAAAAGAGCCTTCCATCCGAAGCGCGGAAGAATCATCGCGGTCATGGCGGCCGCGAGCAGATATCCAAGAGCCCAGCCGGACTGAACGATCCCGATGGCCTTGGCGCGATGTTCAGCGGGCCACGATTCCGCAACCAGGAGCGCGCCCGCCGACCACTCCGCGCCTAGCCCGATTCCGATGAGCGCGCGCCAGAACAGCAGCGAGCCGAGGTTCCAACTCAGCGCGGTTCCCGCCGACGCCACGCTGTAGATCACGATCGACCAGAGCATGGTCTTCGCGCGACCGATGCGATCGGAAAGGATGCCGAAGGTGATGCCGCCGACCGCCGAGAACGCGAGCGTGAAAGAACTGACCAGACCCGCCTGCGCCGCGCTCAGCCGGAACTCGTCGCGCAGCACGTTCACCGCGAAGACGAAGAGCAGGACGTCCATCGCGTCCAGCATGTAACCCGCCTGCGCCGAGAACAGATTGAGCCACTGCTCACGGGTGATCCCGCGCAAGCCTGAGGACATTCGCTCGATCTTAGCGCGCGGGGTTCACTGGCCAAGGCCCGGACACGCGACTCTTCAGAAACTCCGCTCCGGATGGCACTGAAATTCAGGCGGGGACAATTTTGAGTCCGAGGGCGGCGGCTTTGCGTTGGAGGAGGGCTTTTTCCCGCTCTTCGCGTTTGTGTTCGAAGATCTGG
>DATFSM010000118.1:0-16223 GCA_035262625.1 Bryobacteraceae bacterium | reverse complement strand
CCAAACAGCGCTGCTCCTCTCCCGTCACCCAGGTTGGGATCCGCTCCCTTGGCGATGAGAAGTTTGACGGTATCCAGGTCACCCGCTCGAGCCGCAAGGTTGAGCGCAGTCGCGCCCAATCGATCCCTCGCCTGAATGTCGCCCCCTTTTGACAGGATCAATTCTACGATCGCCGAGTTGCCGCGGCGCATTGCTGCCACCATCAGGGGTGTCCGACCCTGCCTGGACTGAGCCTTGACGTCCGCGCCGCGATTGATCAGAAGCCGGGACTTCTCCGGATCACCGGCGGCCCAGAGCAAGGGCGTGGCATCCATCTGATTTCGAGCATTCACATCCGCCCCGGCGTCGATCAACGCCTTCAACGTCTCGATGTTTCCGAATGCGGCTGCGTGCATCAGTGGAGTAGCTCCACGGCCGTCGCGAACTTCGATCTCCGCCTTGGCCGCATGCGCCCGCACGTAGCTGATATCTCCTTTTCGGATTGCGCGAAACATAGCGGCGCCGTCGTCGTCCGGCGCTGCGATCAAGCGAGTATTCAGCAGGAATGCAATTCCGAGTGCCACTTTTCGAGTAGAGATCATTTCTCTCAACCCTCCTAACGCTATTAGCGGAAGAATCGCTGGGCGGGTATCACGAAAGGAACGGCGGCAATTATCGCGAGTGAAGGCGAGAAATCAGCCAGGCCCGAGCGGCTTTCCAATCGCGTTTCACGGTGATCTCCGAAACGCCCAGCGCCATGGCGGCCTCATCTTCCTGCAATCCGGCGAAGAATCGCAATTCCACGATCCGGGCAGCTCGCGGATCGACGGTGGCTAATTTGGCGAGTGCTTGGTCCAGCGCAAGAATGTCTTCATTCCGGGAAACCGGCGTCCAGCCATCCACGCCTGACAAACTGACGCGCTGCCGCCCGCCGCCGCGCTTCCCAGCGATTCCGGCCCGGGCGTGATCGATGAGAATGCGGCGCATGGTCTGGGCGGCAATGGCAAAGAAGTGAGCGCGATCCTGGTAGGAGACTACCTGGCCTCCCAAAAGCCGGACACAGACTTCGTTGACGAGCGCATTTGGCTCGAGCGTATGATTACCGCGCTCCCGCTGGAGAAGAGTCGCCGCCATTTGCCGCAACTGAATATGGACGGTTTCGAACAGCCTCTCGCGAGCCTGCTCGTCGCCATTTCGCCATAAGGCAAGCCAAGCTGTGATCTGCGCCGAGTCTGGCATGACGTCTTTGGATGTCACCCAAAATGAGACCTGGGTCCACGAGCTTCCGCTATTATAGGTGGCGCCCTGGCGTTTCACGCGTGCGCCGCCGCACGCGGAGCCGGTGAGAAGACCTAAATGAATCAACCGCACCGCACAATCGGTCCGGAGGACTACCAGCAGGTTCGGGAAGTCTTCGAAGCCGCCTTGAGTTATGCGGCGGCTGAGCGTGACAGCTTTGTCGAACGGGCATGCAGCGGGAACGCGCGGCTGATCGGCGAAGTACAGCGGATGATGGCGGCCGACTCAGAAACCCATCCGCTCCTGGATGGCCCTCTAAGCGGTCAGCGCTTGCGTGAGGGGGACCGCTTCGCAAATCACTTCGAAATTGAGGGGACGCTGGGTCGCGGCGGGATGGGTGAAGTCTATCTCGGCCGCGACGCGAAGTTGAATCGCGAGGTTGCCATCAAGGTGCTACCGGCGACTTTTGCCGGCGATCCGGACCGGCTCGCGCGTTTTCGGCGGGAAGCGCAAGTGCTGGCATCGCTCAACCATCCGAACATCGGCGCGATCTATAGCTTCGAAGAGTCTGACGGCACTCATGCGCTGGCCCTCGAGTATGTGGAGGGGCCGACGCTGGCGGACCGGATTGCCCGTGGGCCTATTCCGTTGGAAACGGCGTTATCCATCGCACGGCATATTGCCGAAGCCCTGGAAGCAGCGCACGAGCAGGGAATAGTTCATCGCGATTTAAAGCCTGGCAATGTAAAGCTGAGGCCCGATGGAGTGGTCAAGGTGCTGGATTTCGGGCTTGCGAAGCCAGCCTTGCAATCGCCGGAGCGGGCGCAGAGAACGGGCGACGGTCTTCCGGAAATCACGAGTCCGGCGCTGACCGGCATGGGCGTGATGATCGGGACACCTGCCTATATGTCCCCGGAACAAGTGAAAGGGCGACCGGTCGACCGGCGTGCGGACATTTGGGCATTCGGCGCGGTTTTTTACGAAATGCTGTCGGGACGGCTCGCCTTCCACGGAGAAGATGTTCCGGAGACGCTTGCCGCGGTGCTTCAGCGGGAACCGGATTGGTCCGCCATTCCGTGGTCGACCCCAGAGCCAGTGCGCAATCTGATCGCGAGGTGTCTGGAGCGGGATCCCCGGCAGCGGCTGCGGGACATCGGTGAAGCACGCATCCAGCTGGATGAAAACAGGCTGAAAGGGGCAGAGCCTGAAGGAAAAAAAGCTCGTGAAGCAAGCCTGTGGAGAAGATCTGCGCCATTCATTCTCACCGCAGCCATCGCCGCTCTGGCCGGTTGGATTGTACATCGTGCCGATATGGTGCAATCTGCCGTGAACAATGTTGTCCGGCTCAGCCTGGTTCTGCCGGATGGGCAGCCGCTATTCAATGGCCCCGATACCATCGCGATTTCGCCGGACGGCAGCCTCATCGCTTACGCTCGCCCATCCGGTATCTATGTCCGGCCCTTATCGGCCCTGGAAACTAAGGTCGTTCGCGGGACAGAGGGTCTCTTCAATCTCACCGATCCGGCCTTTTCGCCCGACGGCCGCGACATCGTCTTTTATAGCGGCGCCGACCGGGCGCTTCGGCGAGTACCGGTCGCCGGGGGAGCGCCTGTTACGCTATGCAAGACCCTCGACCCTGTCGGCGTCAGCTGGATGAATGAAGGCATTCTCTTCAGTACGGGGAATGAAGATGCGGCCGCGCGCCGGTATGGCGGTCATCACCGTATCCTTCAGGTGTCGCCCAACGGCGGCGTTCCCAAACCATTAGTAACTCTCGAGAACGGCGAGCGGGTGGGTCGCCCGCAGTTCCTCCCCGGCGGCCGCCAGTTGCTTTTCACGGTCGCAACCGGCGGAGGTCCGGATCTTTGGAACAATGCGCAAGTGGTTGTGCAGGATCTGACGTCCGGCATACGCACTGTGGTCCTTAATAACGGAAGCGACGCGCGCTACGTAAGGACTGGTCACCTGGTCTACGCCAATAATGGGAGTCTGTTCGCGATTGCCTTCGACGTGGGAAAAGTCAGAACCGTTGGTGGCGCCGTGCCCGTGGTGGAAGGCGTCATGAGGGCGGCTCCCGGATCGATGGGAAACGCGCACTACAGTTTTTCGACGAGTGGCACGCTCATCTACGTTCCCGGTCCAGCTTCGCCCGGCTCGGACCTTGCCTGGGCCGACCGCAAGGGATTGGTCGAGCCCTTCCAGCTTCCTCAGCGGTTTTACGATGCGCCACGCGTGTCTCCCGACGATAAGCATGTCGCATTCGAAAGCATGGACGGCAACGAAGCCAGTGTTTATGTTTACAACCTGTCGGGGCAATCGGCCGCCCGCCGCCTTACATTCCAGGGGAACAACCGGTTACCCATCTGGTCTTTTAATGGAAAGCGCGTCGCTTTTCAATCCGACCGTGAGGGCGATCGCGCCATCTTTTGGCAACTGGCCGATGGAACAGACTTGGCTACGCGATTGACAAAGCCGGAACCCGGTGAATCTCATGAGCCGGAATCGTGGTCCCCGGACGGTGAATCCCTGCTGTTCTCGGTCGCCAAAGGGAATGACATTTCTCTCTGGACGCTCTCCATGCGAACCAAGACAATCGCGAGGTTCGGAAATGTCCACTCCTCGCTGCCCACGCACGCCACTTTTTCCCCTGACGGCAAGTGGGTGGCCTATGCGCAATCGGAGGGAGATAAAGCGGCGCTTTTTGTTGAGCCGTTTCCTGCAACGGGAATTCGCCACGAACTTCCCAGCGATGGCGCCGAGAAACCGAATCATCCGCTGTGGGATCGCAGCGGGACAGAGCTATTTTTCGTTCCTGGTCCCGGTCAGTTCAAGTCGGTAAGCGTCACCACGAAGCCTGCTTTCGCCTTCGGAAATCCCGTTCCGCTGCCGCGGCCGTTCCGTAGGGCTAGCCGCCTGATGCCGCGCGCTTACGACATTACGCGAAGCGGCAGGTTTGTGGCAGCAATCGATAGAAGGCAATCCGACGGCGGAAGCCCCGCGGTTCCCCAAATACAGGTCGTTTTGAATTGGTTCGCAGACCTCCAGGCGCGCGTGCCGTCTCAGAGGTAATCAATGATCGAGGATCCTCAACGACTCGGAGTCACCAGCGCGGAGGATTTCCGCCAGATCAGGGAGATTTTTGAGACGGCACTGCAGTATCCGGCGGCGGACCGGGCCGGCTACATCGAGCGCGCATGTGGCGGAAATGTTCAGCTAGCCGCGGAAGTACAGCGGATGCTGGCGGCTGACGCGGAGACCCATCCATTGCTGGATGGGAGCCCTCTAAGCGGTCAGCGCCTGCATAAGGGGCACCGCTTCGCAAATCACTTCGAAATTGGGGAGACGCTGGGTCACGGCGGGATGGGTGAGGTCTATCTCGGGCGCGACACGAAGTTGAATCGCGAGGTTGCCATCAAGGTTCTTCCGTCGACTTTCACCGGCGATCCGGACCGGCTCGCTCGTTTCCGGCGGGAAGCGCAAGTGCTGGCATCGCTCAATCATCCGAATATCGGCGCGATCTACAGCTTCGAAGAGTCTGACGGCATTCATGCGCTCGCGCTCGAATATGTCGAGGGTCCGACGCTGGAAGACCGGCTTGCCCATGGGCCTGTTCCGTTGGAAACGGCGTTATCCATCGCACGGCAGATTGCCGAAGCATTGGAAGCAGCGCACGAGCAGGGGATTGTTCATCGCGATCTGAAACCCGGCAACGTCAAGCTGAGGCCCGATGGAGTGATCAAGGTGCTGGATTTCGGACTTGCGAAGCCAGCCTTGCAACCGCAGGCACGGGGAACGGCAGCCGGTTGTCCGGAACTCACGAGCCCCACGATGACCGCGATGGGCATGATGATCGGGACGCCGGCCTATATGTCGCCAGAACAGGTCAAAGGCCGAGCGGTCGACCGGCGCGCGGATATTTGGGCATTCGGCGCGGTACTGTACGAAATGCTTTCGGGACGGCTTGCGTTTCATGGAGAAGATGTTCCGGAGACGCTCGCAGCGGTGCTTCAGCAGGAAGTAGATTGGTCCGCTGTCCCGGGATCGACGCCGGCGCCGGTGCGCAATCTGATCGCGAGATGTCTGGAGCGGGATCCCCGGCTGCGCCTGCGGGACATCGGTGAAGCCCGAATTCTGATCGAGAGCCCGAGCCGTTCCCTTCTCACGCCGGGCTCCGCTCCCCTGCAGTTCCCCAGGCACCGATTCGTTCCGATAGCCGTGGCCACAACGACGGCTGCCGTGGCGACCGTCGGCATTGTCGCGATCGCGCTTTGGCCGCGTCCATCGTCCCCGCCTTCGGCGGTGACTCGCTTCGCGTTGACGCCGCCCGCCGATCGGCAATTGCTGGTTGATCCGCAGTCTCGGGATCTCTCGATCACGAGAGACGGCACTCGCATCATCTACAAGGGAGGGGCCCGCATCGACCGCACGCAGTTGTTCGTTCAGCGCCTCGACCAGCTCGAACCCGAGCCGCTGACGCCGACAGGCCTGCCTAAAGGGCCGTTCGTGTCGCCCGACGGCCAGTGGGTCGGCTTCTTCGAGCCTGGCGCGCCAGGCGCCGCGTTCAAAAAGGTGCCGCTCACCGGCGGACCGCCGGTCTTCGTCTCCAGGCTCGACGGCCCTAGTCGCGGCGCCACTTGGATCGACGATGGGACCATCATCGCTGCGTCGGGCGCGCCGGCGACGGGCTTGCTTCGCTTGTCGCCAGCGGGAGGCGATCCGGTAGTGCTGACTCGTCCGAACCGCAAGCGCGGGGAGAGTGATCACCTGTGGCCGCAGGTACTTCCCGGTGGGCGGCACGTGCTGTTCACGATCACTGCCCTCACAGGAGGAATCGACGCGGCGCAAGTGGCCGTGCTCGATTTGGCGTCCGGATCGTGGCGACCAGTGATGCAGCGTGCGAGCCAGGCGCATTACATTGCCAGCGGGCATCTCCTCTACGTTGCGGGCGGCGCGCTCTGGGTCATCGCGTTCGATCCTGCGCGCGGGCAGACGCTTGGCGCCGCCCGCGTCGTGGTGCCGCAGATCGTCACACTGCCGACTGGCGTCGCCGAGTTCGACGTCGCGGATGACGGTACGCTGGTGTATCTCGTGGGCAGCGCTACGAGCGCTGCGCCGCGGAACCTGGTGTGGGTGGACCGCCAGGGGCGCGAGAATCCGACCGACGCGCCCGCGAGGGCCTACGTCAACGTCCGCTTGTCGCCCGATGGCACGCGCGCCGCGGTGGCGATCGAGGGCGACGGACATGACATCTGGGTGTGGGACTTCGCTCGCAAGAGTCTGGCGCGCCTCACGAGCGATCCGGGCACTGACCAAAGCCCCGTATGGATGCCGGACGGGCGTCGGCTGGTGTTCACGACGCAAGCTGGTGGTGTGCTCGGCGCGCTGGCGATGCAGGCGGCTGACGGCAGCGGAACCGCCGAACGCTTGACGGGCGGCGCACGTACCGAGCGTGCATCGTTCGCCCTCGCCGATGGCTCGGGAATCATCTTCTCCGACGGCGCCGGTCCGAAACTCTTGCGACTAGACCGCGACCGCACCGTGTCATCGCTGCTGACGCTGGTTGGACGCGGCGCCGGCGCCAGCGAACTCTCCCCCGACGAGCGCTGGATGGCGTACGTCGTGACCGATTCCGACACGCCGCAGATCTTCATGACTCCCTTCCCTGACGTCAAAGCCAGTCGTACGCTGGTGACGCCTGCGGGCGGCTCCCAACCGAGATGGGCGCGTGATGGACGCACCCTGTTCTACACCGGGCTCGACGGAACACTGATGAGCGTCACCATCGACCCGAAAGCGCCCATCAGGATTGGGCGACCGGTCCGGGTCTTGACGACCGCGTACTACGGTGGCCTCACCATGCTTTCGAGGACTGGGACGTACGACGTTGCCTCAGACGGCCGCTTCCTGATGCTCAAGGACGTCGATGACGCGAAGGTGGCCCGACGCACGCAGATCGTTGTTGTCAGGAATTGGATCGAGGAGTTGAAGCGGCTCGTGCCGGTCGGACGGTGATACGCCCCACACCCGCTTATAAGGGTGAGCGGGGGAACCATGACCATTGGAAGTACGGTTGCGCTTGGTGTCCGGCTCCTCGCAACGGCCTCTGTCGTTGCGACCGGTATTGAAATGCGTGTCCGGGCGCAAGCTGGCACCGCACTCGTGGCGGAGTCGGACATGCGCGGAATCCATCTCCCGGCCGAAGTTCGGTTTGGTTGCGCTGCCAACTCCCCCAAGGCTCGTTGGTGGCTGTGACGCGAATCGGTGCTTCGGGAGGAAGAAGCATCTGGGTGACGGACCTGCCGCGAAAATCCCTGTCGCCGGTCACGTTTGGCCGGGACGATACTTCCCCTGCGTGGTCGCCGCGTGGAAGGTGCCTCGCATTTTTACGTAGGCTCGTCGAGGATGTGGCATACCAACTCGGCGTCCAGGATTATGCTCGTCAGCGCAAGTTCCGGGAGCGCGTCCGGGAATGCCTGGAATTGGCGCTGTCTCTCAATCGGGATCTGACTGCGGCGAAAGGTTTTCTGCATCTGGCCCTGAGTGCTGTAGCAGTGGTCCCTCGCGTCGTCAATGTAGACGGTCGCCCGGCATACGCGTCCGCCATCAGCGAATTCGAGGCCGCCGGTGAGCTGAGCCCGACATGTCGCTGCCGACCGTCTCCCTACCTGAGCCTTTCAGTATTTTTAAGCGGGAAGACGAGGTGAACGAAAAGCCGTGATATCTTCTGCAGATGCGCGTTTGGAAGCACTTTCATGCGTTGTTAGTGTTGTGCCTTTTACTGGAAACTGCTTCTGGACAGCAGCAACAGGGAAGTGCGGTCGTAAGCACGACAATCCGCGAAGACATTTTCGCCGGGCTCCTCGCAGGTGATCTGGAACGGGTAAACGTCCGAATGGACAAGACGCGGGAGGCCTTGAAACACGACCCGAGTTCGTCCGGATCCCTTGCTTGGCTCGCCGGGGGGGAGCTGGTTCTCGCAGTTCATGCGTACGAAGCACACAAGATTAGCGACTTCAATGCTCACTACCAAGCTGCGGTACGCTACTTCGACGATGCGGAACGGGTTGGGTCGACAAACGCCGGTGTGTACGACATCAGCGGCGCAATGTGGGACAACCTCGGAGATCGTCTTCCCGCCTCTCTGCGCGCGTCGGCCTTCGAGAACGCCTACCGAAGCTTCGAAACGGCTCTGAAGATGAACCAGGATCGTCTTGCAACGATGAACCGCCATGGTCTCGGCGAAATACTCACCGGAATAGCGCATTCGGCGCAAAGAACCGGTCGCGCGGACGAGACACGGCAGAGGCTTCTGCAAATGGCTGCTTTGCTGCCTGGTACGATCTTTGAGGAACGGTCGCATAGGTGGCTCGCCGAACCGGAGCTGATCGCGAAGACTTCAGTTGCTTGTCAGAGCTGCCATCCGCAGGAACGCTTCAGCGCAGTGACGACAAAATCACGCTAGCCCATTGGAGAAGCGTCGTGGACCCGTCCCGGCAACGCAGAATCTCTTCGCACTGCGGTGGGAAACGCGGCTACGGATATCACGGAACGGCTCACGATTGGGTTTCTATCCGGATCGTCAAACCGGAAGTGATCGCGATTGGCGCTTAAACCACAGCATGCGCCCAATGGGTGCTCACCAAGGTCCGGATGGCGCGTCAACCGCTCCGGATGTTCAAGGCGGTCTCGCAGGCATTTCTTATACTGAACAAGCATCGGTCCGGTCTGTGCGTTCGAGACCGGGCTGCGAATCGCAAGGCGAGCAATTACTGGAACAAGGAGAGTCCGTGGTCACTACCACAGAAATTGCGCCTGAGATCTACCGCCTGGCGCTGTTCGTTCCCGAGATCAATCTGGAGTTCAGTCATTTCCTGGTCCGAGATGACGAGCCCCTGCTTTTTCATGCCGGACTACGAAGCATGTTCCCGGCGTTGCGCGAGGCGGTCTCGCGCCTGATCGATGTCTCCAATCTCAGGCACATTGGATTCAGCCATTTCGAGTCAGATGAGTGCGGAGGTTTGAACCACTGGCTCGAGGTCGCACCCGCCGGGCAGGCGGTTTGCGGCCTAGTCGGAGCTATGGTCAGCGTGAATGATTTCTCGAACCGGGCCGCTCGTGTTCTGAGGCGAGATGATGTCTTAACGACTGGCCGGTATCGTTTCCGCTTTCTGCCTACGCCTCATGTACCGCACGGGTGGGATGCCGGCGTCCTCTTTGAAGAGTCGGAACGCACGCTCTTCTGCTCCGACCTGTTTCATCAATGGGGACATCGCGAACCGGCCACGGACAGAGACATCCTGGAACGATGTCAAGATGCGCTACGGGAAACCGAAGCGGGTCCGTTTGCCAATTACGTGCCGTATACGCATCACACTGGGCGCGTGCTGGAAAGCTTAGCGGAACGGGAACCGAAGACGCTCGCCGTTATGCATGGCTCGAGTTATCACGGCGATGGAGCGCAAGCGCTGCGAGATCTGGCTGTCGTGATGCGCGATGTGCTCGGGCCCAAAGCAGAGGACGGAGAAACGACGCCGGCCGGCATGATTAGAACGTGACGCAGTAAGGCAGCGAAGGCGAACGGCTGTAATTTCCAGATTGTCGGCAAACCGGGAGTCATCGCGATTAACGACTACATCACAGCGTGCTAAAAGGGCGTAACTCCCGAGATACGGCGATCTCGGAAGCGTCAATGCGGTGGGTTAGTCCCGTGAAGTCGGCACACGACTTGGATTTCGTTAGTTAGCGCTTTGGCACCCAGCCTCCGGTGACCGTAATGGTGAAGCTACGTCCAGGCATCAGATTCAGCAGATCCTGAGAGTTTGGCACGAAGGGAGCCGTTGGCGTACCCGTCACGAAAAGCGTCACGCCCACAATGTAGTGATGATTTGCGAGGTTGTTGGCTGCAAACTGGATCTTTGTCCCCGTCCACCGCGACGCGTTTAACGTTCTGTTGTCTGGACGGATGCGTGGCGCGGCAGGAATGAATCTGGTCAAATTCGCCGCTGGCCAGACGGCAGAACCGAAGCCCGGTTGTGAGAGATTACTCCTGCTAAACGCGCTATCCGGCCAAGAGCGGTGGGCTGGCCTATCCCGCCGATGTAGCTACGGCAGGTCCCTCGCGATCATTTTCGACCAACCGGAAGTTGAGCCCCCGCATCCACTCACTGGTAGGTGCTGCCAACGATCACGCTCAACGGGAATAGCTAGCGTGTCGTGACGGATCCGGATTGGGAGTTCGCATCTCTGAGAACGCACTAGAAAGCCTGCCTGCAGAAGACTCGAAGACAATACTTCCGAAGGAAAGGTCCAACCGTGAAGCGTACCAAGAAGCAAAGCCGACATGCAGCCGTTAATCGATTCCCTGTAAAATGGTCGGGACTATTTCAAGGACGAGGCTGCCGGCGAAAGAATGCCAGCAGCCGTCGCCCTCAGCAGGCGTCGCGTCATTGGCTGATGCGCTTCGCCGATCGCAGGTAGCGAAATCGGGCCATCTCAGAATGAGAAGTTGTGCACGAGCCTTACGCTCTCAACTGTCAGTGAGCCCAGACCAAACGCCGCGGCGCCTACTGCTGCTCCGCTGCCGGTCAACGTTGCATCCGAATTCACGGCTGCCTCCACCGAGACATTGTAAGTACCCACACCCACGTTTGGGAAGATGAAACCAAACGAGTGCGCGCTGGTAGTTTGCAGAATCAATTGGGTAGTCAGGTCGAAGCTGCACGTACCGGCAGTCATGCCGGAGATCGTGACGCCGCAATTGGAAAGTTCCTGACTGAGGGTTTGAACCCGAGCATCCAATGTCACGCCCCAGTCGCCGCTGGAGCTCTTTTGGCAGCCCAGAATGTCGTTGGCGCAGATGGCGATCGGGTCCGCAACCATGACCACGTTGTTGGTGTTCGGATCCCGCAGGACCGCCCGCAAATAGACGCCACCTTCAGCCGTAGCTGTCGACTTGCCGCTTCCCGGGCTGCTTTTAACCGCAGTATTCGTGTACAGCCCCGTCACCAGGGACGGCGTAACGAATAATGATTGGCTGTTGGAGACTTTCATCGACGTGGTCATGATCGGAATGAAATTATCAGGGGTTGCCGTTATGGCCGCGCCACTGAATACGTCCTGGCAAGACATGGGAATAGTGACTCCCGAAATGTTGCTCGACTGACTAGACATCGTGCAGTAGACAGCGCTGTTGATGGCTGCAGTCGCCTTTGAGCTGGCATTTTGGGCAAAAGCTCCGGAGCCGGAGAGCGCCAACACAGCGGCCACAAACGCGTATTTCGACATAAATACCTTCCTCCTTTTCTCAACTGCAATGCTCAGGTGCAAATCCGCATGGCTGACAAAAGTCGGCCAGTCCTAGTACTTAAGTACTAGGACTTTTCCATTCTGGTACCTTTTAAAGCCGCTTGTCTAGTCAAAACTGCAAATAACGAACATCGCCAACCCCGGAGTACTGTTAGATTTCGTCCTTTCCTAAGGGGAGCGACTCAGCAATTCTCACCCGTCTCTCCGGCGAACAGGAGACTCCGGGCGAGACTTTGCCTCACTTCCAGTTGTACGAGTTATCCGAGTGAAGCCGGTCTTCTCTCGTGTTAAGCGTTTTCTCGTACCGCTGGCAAGACCGGGAACTTGAAAGTCGCGTCGGCTGACGCGATTACTCCTGTGAAACGTCCTTTCTTCGGTTACCTCCCATACCGTCGGGGACTTTGCGCTCATGTGATCTGCTCATTCCACGCGAACGGCCCATATTAGGGCGGTCGATTGCGATTAACCTTCCACCCCGACAGCCATCGTGGCTGCCCGCATCGGCTGAGGCGCGCTCGATTCCAGTGCCCGCGTGAGCACGCCTCCGAAGATCAAGATCAACAGGCCGCCCGTGCAGGCGATCGCCGCATGCAGCAACCAGAACGATACAGAGCCCATTCGCTCGTAGAACCCTCCAATCCAACCGATAATGTTGTTTGCCAGGAACAGGGACAGGTACGCGATACCCATCATGGTGGCGCTGACGCGGGCTGGAGCGACCCGCGAGACGAGCGCTAGCAGCGGGGGCCAGTAATAGAGGAACGCCACGCCCATTCCGGTGGCGCAAAGCGCCGGCCAAATTGGGAGTATGGGCGCGCCGTGGGCGGAAACGATCGCCGCCGCCAGCATGAGGTGGCTGGCTGCCGCGATCCCTGCTCCAATCCCGATTTTGGCGAGTTCCCCGGGTTCACCTCGACGCGCCGCCTGCTGCCGCCATACCCATAAGAGCACCGGTACGGCAAGAATGGACGCCAGCGGATCAACCGACTGAAACCATGGCACCGGGATGGTGAACCCACCTACGCTGAGGGCGACGTGCTCCTGGAGCCAGATCTTGAAGACGTTTAATAGCTGGTAATAGCTGATCGATTGGAATACCGTGATGAGGATGACAACCGTCAGCGCGCTGATAATACGCCAGTCGGTTGCGATAAGCCGTGCGCTCTCGTGCGTGCGCCGCCCCACTTTCTTAGGCAGATACCGATAACCCATGAGGTAGGTTGCAAGCGCGGCGAACATAAATAGTGCGGCTATGACGAAGCCATAATGCCAACCGTAGTACCGGGCCAAAAGACCGCACACCACAGGCCCTAAGACAGCGCCAAGGTTAATTGCCATGCTGAAGATGGCAAAACCCCTGGTTCGCTGCGCATCGTCTTTATATAGACCGCCTACCTGGCTCGCAATATTTCCTTTCAGGAAGCCGGAGCCGACGACGAGCAGGAATAAGGCCAGCAGGAATGTCCGTTCAAAAGCCATGGCAATATGGCCGGCGCTCATCGACAGTGCGCCGATCGCTACGGCGTTTCGTTGTCCGATCCAGCGGTCGGCTATCATGCCGCCGAAGAGCGGCGTGAAGTAGACAAACCCCGAGTAGAGTCCGAAAATCAGCGAAGCCAGGGCGATGGGCGAGAGTGGTCCCATAAGCCTCTCAACGGCTCCGCGAAACCCTGCGAATCCGGCAATGTTCTCGATATGCCCAGGCAGGAAGAGCTGGTTCACCAAGTAGAGAACCAACAGCGCCATCATTCCATAAAAAGAAAAACGCTCCCAAGCCTCTGTGAACGCAAGAAAGAAGAGTCCTTTGGGATGGCCGAACAACAGTCGATCGACTATAAGGGTATGGGCTTGAGAGTTTCCGATGATGCGCCCCTCCTGAGAGAACAAGAGAACGATTCTACCTCGCTGCTGGCGGGCCGAGTGCCCCGAACCACGCGACAGCAGCGAAGTCGGGCATGGCGCGGTCAGCTTGACGGAAAACGCGCAACCGCCGTTGTGCATTGGCGGGTCCCAAGTCCGGATCGCGGACACGAAGGCCGTAGGAGTGCGGTTTGCCCGATCAGTTATGGAGGAATCGAACGCCGTATCTCGGGAGTGACCGTCCTTTGGGGCGCGCCATAACCTAGTCGCTGATCGCGATGACTTCCGACTTTCCGACCGCTCGGAATCTAACCGGACCACATTCGTAGGTAGCGCGTTTCTCTTCAAGTTTGTGCCCGGCCGAGAATAAATCTAAAACGCTGCGGGACAAGTCGGGGGCTGGTACGTTCAGGTGCGCCTGCGGCGCGCAAGCCAGGCTAACTGCATCGCTTCCTGAGCGTCTATCGTCTAAAGACTCGCAGGCTGCAAGATAATGAAGGACTAGAGCTATGCCCATCGGCGCATTTGTTGGCACTACGGTACAGGACATTCGCTTCGCGTCGCGCCTGCTCCGCCGCCAATTCGGAGCGACCCTGATCACGGTCCTCACCCTCGCCATCGCCATCGGCGCTAACACCGCCATCTTCAGCATCATGGATGGGCTCTTGCTTCGCGACTTGCCCGTTGAAGATCCCTCGCACCTCATGATGCTGAAATGGAGCGCCCACAAGCGACCCAACTACCATAGCTCCAGCAGCTATGGCGATTGCGTCGCTCAGTTTGGCGGAAGCAACCCTTCCGGTTGCAACTTCTCCCATCCTTTTTATGAGGATCTGCGCGACCACGCCTCCAGCTTTTCTTCCGTTGCCGCGTTTGCCGGCGGTGAACAGCTAAACGTCAGCGGCAATGGCCAGGCGAGCATCGCCCGCGGCCAGTTAGTCTCGGGCAATTACTTTTCGACGCTCGGTGTCGCTGCCGCTCTCGGCCGCCCGCTGCAGCCCGACGACGATAATCCCTCCGCCCCGGCAGTCGCGGTGCTGAGTTACGCGTACTGGCTTCACGATTTCAGCGGATCACCCGCCGTCATCGGAAAGACGGTGGGGCTGAACGGCGTGCCCACCGTCATCGTCGGCGTCGCCGCTCGCAGCTACACCAGTCTCACGCCGGGAAACATCTACGACTTATTTGTACCGATATCGATGAGTCCCCGCCTCACCCCGCGTTGGGATCCCAGACAGGACGACGCGGGGTCCATCTGGCTCGTAATCGTCGGCCGTCTTAAGCCTGGCGTGCTGACAGATCGTGCGCAAGCGGAAGTTGACACGATGTTCGGCCGCGCCCTCTCAGTTGGCGCGAAACCACTCAGTAAACCCGGCGACGCTCTCGCCGTAACTCTTACGCCCGCGCAATCCGGTCTTGCCGGCGCGCGCCGCCAGTTCACGCAGCCTCTCACCATCATGATGCTCGCCGTCGGCGTCATTCTCCTGATTGCCTGCGCCAACATCGGGGGACTGCAGCTCGCACGCGCCATCTCGAGGGAGAAGGAGATGGCTCTCCGCATTGCGCTCGGCGGAGGCCAAGGGCGCATCCTGCGCCAACTCCTCACTGAGAGCTTGCTCGTCGCAACTCTCGGAGGGATCGCGGGTTTGGCTTTTTCCTGGATCGGCGCTCGCGCCATCCTGACGATGGTTGCCGGTACTTCGACGCGCCCCACCGGTCTCACCGGCGACGTCGATGTTCGCGTACTGCTCTTCACTGCCGGAATTTCTCTCGTTAGCGGAATTCTGTTTGGCCTTGCTCCGGCATCGCGCGGCATGCGCACCGATCTGAACCGCTCGCTCCGGGATGGCTCCGGCAATGCAGCCTCGCGCGGGCGCTGGCGCTTCATCAGCCTGGGCCAGTCTCTCGCCGTCGCACAGATCGCGCTATGCGTCGTAACCCTCATGGGCGCGGGCCTGCTCGTCCGCACTTTGCAGAACCTTCGCTCCGTCGACCCGGGCTTCGATACCAACAACGTCCTTCTGTTCCGTGTCAACCCCACCCTGATTGGCTACAAGCCGGTTGCCGTCGATGCGCTGAATCGCCAACTCCAGTCGCGTCTCGGCGCCCTCCCCAACGTAACCGGGGTCAGTTTCGCCTCGACCGCGCTGCTCTCCGGCAGCCTCGGCGGCACAACGTTCGAGCTTCCCAACCGCCCCGGCGTTGGCTGCGACTCCAACTGGCTCCCGGTCGGAACCGGGTACTTCGACACCCTGCGCGCCCATCTTCTCGCCGGCCGCGATTTCACCCCCGCCGACTTCGTTGCCGCCGCGGCTTCCACGCCCACTGTTCCCGGTGGTCCGCCGCCTGCTAACGCGCCGCCCACGCCGGTGATCGTGAACCAGGCTTTTGTGAAACAGTACTTCGCCGGGCTCTCGCCCCTCGGACGCAATTTTAACTACAAGCACACCCCCGGCGAGCCCGATCACTCCGGTTTCGTCGTGATCGGAGTCGTCAGCGATATCAAATACAACAGTCTGCGTGAGGCGGTCGCCCCGACCACCTACTCTCCTGCCATCGGCCGCGGCGTGACCTTCGCTGTGCGCACCGCCGCCAGCCCCACCGCGCTGGCGGCAGCCGTGCGCGAAACCGTGCGCCAAACCGAGCCGAACCTGCCGGTCATCGACATGAGCACGCAGGCCGAGACCATCGACCGCCTCCTCGCGCAAGAGCGCATCATTGCGCAACTGGCCGGCTTCATCGCACTTCTCGCGCTGCTACTCGCCTGCACGGGTTTATTCGGATTGCTCTCCCACGAAGTGGGTACGCGCACGCGCGAAATCGGCATCCGAATGGCCCTC
>DATFSM010000117.1:0-5552 GCA_035262625.1 Bryobacteraceae bacterium | reverse complement strand
GCCCGTACATGCCGGCGATGTCATGTAAGATCGTTCGACCGAAGTAGAGGCTCACATCCGGATTGCAGTGCTGCAGCACAAGCTTGAAGCATTCGAGCGAGCGCAATAGAGGATGCCAGAGCATCCACCACCAGCGAGGATCGTCACGAGGCAAATTGAAAAGTGGGAGGGCCAAACGCACCATTTCCGGATGGCCGCCCGCGCCGCCGCTCCAGAGCAACAGCTCGCCCAGGGTTTCCTGTGGACCGATGAAGCCTGGAGGAAGTTTGCCGGCGGCTTGGTCGGCGATCAGTTTCTTTGCTTTCCCAATATCGCCCCCGATTCCGACCGACACAGGATGAGCGATCGCACCGTATCGTTCAAGCAGTTCGATCATCGCGGTGTTGCGGCTCTCGTAAGCCCAAGAGATCGGCGTCTTGCTGATGTGAGGTTTCGGGTTCGGGTCTGCGCCGCGCTTGAGCAGAGTCTCCGCGATCGCCAGCCTACCCCAGTGGGCGCACTCGTCGAGCGGACCTCCCCAGCCTTCGCGATCGGCGCCTTCGATGGGAGCGCGTTCGTCAGGATGGAAACCAAAGTCGAGAAGAAGTTCGGCCATATCGAGGCGGTCGTTTAGGGCAGCGATCTCGAGCAGGCCGCCGTATGCGCAATCGCGCTGCATTGTCGGTGGATTCGCAAGCTTGCCTTCGGCGTGTCTGGCGCGGAGCCACTCAACTTCGCCTAGTGCGACGGCGGCGCGCGGCGTCAGCTCAGCGCCGTGCTCACGAAGCCATACCGTCATTTTGCGGGCTTTTTCGAGTGAGAAGTACGGCGCGCATCCCGCGGCCATGTCGAGCGGTGCGCGGTCTCCCCTGAGTGAGTTCACGTCACAGCCGTGATCGAGCAGCCACGCGGCGAGGCGCTCGAAACACTTGCAGGCAGCCGCATGAAGCCGCCAGGGGTACGCTTCGATCAGAGACGGGTCGGCTTCGAGTATGCGGAGGATGGCGTCTTCGTCGTTCCGGTCGAATGCCCTCATCAGTTGTTCGCGGGCAGCGGACTTAGGGTCGGGTTGAGGTTTAGCCTTGCGGCGGTTTTCTTCCTCCTCAATGATCGTGACGATTTCGTCGTAACTGCGATCCCGCGCGATGACGAGAGCCGTGGTGGCGGCGCGATGTGGCCAGACGCCTTTGCGTGCGTCGGCTCCGCGCTGCACCAGCAGGCGGACCATTTCGGGCAAACGAGCGTACACGGCGTAATGGAGGACCTGATGCTCGTTTTCGTACGCCATGTCGGTGCGTACAAGGTCGGGTCGCGCATCGAGAATTTGGCGCACACGATCGGCGTCGTTGGCTCGTGTCGCCACGGCAAGCTGGTCGACCGTGAAGGTTTCGGCCGGTGTCATAGACCCACCTAACTCTACCGGATGCTGTAGTCAGCCCATTCGACGATCTTGCCGTCTTTTACGAGGAAAACGCCTGTCAAATGATAGGCGACGTTCCCTTCGGCGCGAGTGAAGGCATCGATCCGTTCATTCACCACCACCGAACCTCGAACCCAGCTATCGAGGATCTTAAACTCGACGGAAGTGGAGCGCTCCACGTAGGCGCGGATGCGCGCGAGCGCTTCGGCTCCCTTGAGCGCCGGAGCGGTGTCCGTAATGCGATAGACAACGTCCGGCGAGAGGAACGCGGTGATCTTCGCCATGACGCGTGTGGCGAAGCTTTCGCAAAATTGGGTTACCAGGTCCAGGTTGGCCCTTTCCGCCGCGGTTGGCTCGGCCGCCTTCACAGCTAGCGGCGTCAGGGTGAAAACGCTGATAAGAGTACAGCACAACAAGTTGCGACTCATAAAGTCCCTTTGTAGTGGAGCATTTTACGTCCCCCTTACGCGTCCGGCATGGCGCCGGCTCCTTGGCGCAATCCCTCCAGAATACTGCTCTGGATTGGTGTCATACTTGACAAACGATAACTTGATCAAGCATACATGGCTTGGATGTTGGCTCGTGCGTTGTTGATCCCGATTCGGGATAATCCCGGTCCTTAGGAAAAGGACTATGCGTAAGACCATCGTTGCTGCGGTTCTCACAAGCGCCGGAGTGTGCCTCGCGCAACCGCCCGGCATCACTCGCGAAATGATTGAACGAGCGTTGCCTCTCGAAGGCGCGCCGCTGGCGGCGCCTGGACCGTACAAGGTCACGTCCGAAAAGGCTTTCAGCTCGCCCGGCCATCTCGTTTTTCGTCCGGAGATGCTGGACGCGTTTCCGAAGAAGGATGCGTTGCCGGTGATGGTATGGGGCCACGGCGGCTGTGGGATCGACAGCACGCGGTACTCGGGCTTTCTGACCACGATCGCCTCGCTCGGCTTTCTGGTAATGGGCACGGTCCGCCAGAAAGGCGCGCCGCAACGGCAGGCGACCGCCGAGGACCTGCGCGCCGCGATCGAGTGGGCCGGGAAAGAAAATGCGCGAACCGGCTCGCACTCAAAGGCAAGATCGCCCTGGACAAAGTCGCTGTCATGGGCCAGTCATGCGGAGGATTTCTCTCGATCGCGCTTGGCGCCGATCCCCGCGTCAAGGCGATCGGCGTGTTTAATACGGGCGTGCAGAAAGCGCCGTCGCCGTTCCCCACCGCAGACGACCTGCAGAAATTACACGGGCCCGTGCTCCTTATAAATGGCCACGAACCCGACTTCATGATGGCGACCTCAGCCGCGACATTCGACCTGATCTATCGCGTCCCGGCGTTTTACGGCGCGCGGCACAACACTGGCCACACCGCGACCGTCTTTCATCCCGGCGGTGGCGAATTCGCCAATGTCGCGTCAAATTGGCTCCTGTGGACATTCAAAGGCGACAAAAAAGCGGGCGCGATGTTCGTGGGCAAGAACTGCAGCCTTTGCACGGATTCGAACTGGGATGCGCGATCGAAGGGGATCAAGGAATGAGATCGCATATCGTTCTCGCCATAGTCCTTGGTTGCGCGGCGTCTGTTGTCTCCGCGCAGAGTCCTTCGTCTTCATTTCCTCGCGGCAGCAGCATGCAGAGCTGGCAGAATCCCGGAATAAAAAACGCGCTCGCAAAGTGCAAGAATCCGCCTCAGCCATTCTCGATTCCCGGAGCCGGCCAGTCGGCGAGCGCGAACGCCGCGCCGCCGGATCCGGTTCTCCCAGCCACGGCCCCCATTCCCGGCATTCTGGCGGCAGGGCAGTCGTGGAAGGTCGTCTGGTCGTGGGAGGGCAATAACGTTGACGGGCCCATTGCCAGCGACAATGGCACAGTGTTGTTCGCGAACAACGACGCGAGCAACGTTATGCAGCTCGACCCATCGACGGGTCTCGCCAAGGTCGCCTTCCGCGACACGAACACCGGCGGTGCGGTCTCGCGCAGCAAGAACGGTGCGCTGTTCGTCGCGGAGCGCGGGCTCGGCTCAGCCATCGAGCAGTTGGAGCCTCAGCGGAAGATGCTGGCGAATTCGTTCCATGGCGAGCCGTTCGAATGCATCGGCGGCGTAGTGAACGATTTGTCGGCTGATGCGCGCGGCGGCGTGTACTTCTCGGTTACCGGCGCCACGGGCAGCGGAGTATTTTACGCCGATCCGAAAGGCGTGGTCTCGCAGTATGGGAAGGATGTTCCGCTCGCCAACGGCATCATCCTGAGCCCCGACGAAAAGACGCTCTACGTCACGAACGGCGCAGTGGTCTTTGCGTTCGACGTGAAGCCTGAGGGCTCGCTGACCAATCAGCGCGAGTTCGGCAAACTGCGGGGCGGTGAGGGCGGCGACGGTTCAGCAGTCGATCAGCAGGGCCGCGTCTATGTTGCGACGGGCAAATCGGTGGATGTCTTCGCGCCAGACGGAAAGTTCGTCGGCAGCATCCCAGGCCCGCAGGGCCTTCACGGCACGTTCTTCGGCGGCCGCGACAAGAAGACGCTCTTCGGAATCGTGTTTTACGGCGGATGGGGAACGCCGAGCGCGCGAAACCGTATCATCGCAATTCCGACGATCGCGCAAGGTTATACCGGGCGAGCGAAGTAGTTCCACACCCTGCGATCAGTGGTCCGAGCAAGGCCCGCCGTTGGGCGTTGGCGCGCTTCCGATCAATTTCTGAGTGTCCGACGATTCAGGGCGCACGAATTCATAACACGAAGGGATCCCGTTTTCAGCGGCTGGGGCAAGAGTTGTCTCGCCTTTTCGGATGAATCAAACGTTTAAAATCTCGAAGCACCGTTCAAGGCTCTTCACCGGATCATTACCCATGGCAGGCCGCCACTCGTGGGCCACAAATCCGGTGTATCCGAGATCGGCGATCGCGTTCGCGATGAACCGGAAGTTGAGTTCTTGTTTGTCGTCGATTTCCAAACGGCTGGGCACCCCGGCGACGTGAATGTGGCAGATGTGGTCAAAGTTATCGCGCAACGTCCGGGTTACGTCGCCATCGGCGATCTGAGCGTGGTAAATGTCATACAGGATTTTCACGCGGGGTGAATTGACGCGCTTGACCACATCAAGACCCCATGACATATGATCGAAGATCTGATCGGTGCGCTGGTCTGCAGCGACCTTGGAGTTCGTAATTTCCATGCAAACAGTGACGCCCTTTTGTTCGGCATAGCCCTTCACGCGGTTCAGTATTGCGACGGCGTTATCGGCGCCTTCTTCCCTAGACATGCCCCGCCGTTCGCCGGGAATCGCAATCAGGACAGAGCATCCAACGCGTGCGCACGTGTCGATCCCGGCATGAGCGGCCTCTTCAATCTGGCTGTGGATTTCCTTGCGGATCAATCCATTTTGGAAGCTGGTTCCCGTACCTGTCATCATGGCGGGCGCCAAGCCATTTTGTGTCAGGATCGGCGCCTGCTGGGCGGTGGGCAGATCTACACCCTTGAAACCAATGCGCGCGAGAATCTTGCACCGCTCCTCGAACGAGAGCGTCGAGCCTGTCCAAACAGAAGCCATCACGCTTTGCTTGATGCGCGAACGAGGAGCCGTGGGAGTTTGGGCGGACAGTTGACTGGCAATCCCCGTAACCAGGGGCGCAGCCACGCCCGTTAAGAATGTTCTTCTTTCCATCGGCGCCAATATACCATGGCAGTACGGTAACCGGGAGGCTGCCGATTGGTTTATGCGGACGCGGTCGCCGGCGTCCGAGGAACTTGAGTGCACGGAGTCAAGCTGAACGCGGTTTGGGCAAAATCGATCCGGAGGCATCACCGGCAAAAAGACGGCGCGGGGCAACACGCAGAAGGAACTGCGGTTGCTCGGGGTGCGGGTCGCCGAATTATCCGGCAAAGACCCGGCAGCGCTTTGAGCCCGCTTCTGCTTGGCCGAATTCCTAGTCAGAGCTCGAATCTATGTGGCGGAGTGAGGAAGGTAGGCTTTCGCCGGCTCCTGGTACGATAGGGGTTGTCTCAGGTAATCGTCCCCTCCTTCCGTCAAGAATTCCAAAGCGAAGCGTTGCACCCGGAGGTCGTGGACCCGCGCATTGCCGATGTGGAGGCTCTCGCGCGCTGGCTCGACTATGCTTTCGCCCTTCCCGGCGGATTTCGGTACGGCCTGAGCGGCTTCATCGGTCTGATT
>DATFSM010000116.1:0-102506 GCA_035262625.1 Bryobacteraceae bacterium | reverse complement strand
AGTCGGACTGACGGAACGGGTCGAACTTATGATCGTGGCAACGGGCGCATCCCACAGTCACGCCGAGGAACGCCGCCCCCACGATATTCGTCATCTCGGTGAGCACTTCGTTCCGCGAACTCGCCACGTTCTGATTGCCCGCGTTCTTGCGCAGCGGTCCCAACCGGTTGAAGCCGCTTGCGACGAGATCGGTTTCGTCATCCGGATTCATCTCGTCGCCCGCAAGTTGTTCCTTCACGAACTGGTTATAAGGTTTGTCGTCATTGAAGCTCTTCACGACATAGTCGCGGAAACGGTAGGCATCCGGGCGGTGGGTATCGTATTCATATCCGTCGGATTCCGCGAAGCGAACTACATCCAGCCAGTGGCGTCCCCACTGTTCGCCGTATCGCTGCGAAGCCAAAAGCCGGTCCACGAGATGCTCCCAGGCTTTCGGGGATTTGTCGGCGATAAACGCGTCAATCTCCTGAGGAGTGGGAGGCAATCCGGTCAGATCATATGTAGCGCGCCGAATCAGCGTCGTCTTATCCGCCTGAGGCGCAGGCTTCAGCCCGGCTTTCTTCAGTCCTGCGAGAATGAAGGCGTCAACCGGCGTTTTGGCCCATGCTTTGTCCGCCGGAGCCGTAAACGTTGGAGGCACAACGGCTTTCCTCGGCTGGAACGCCCAGTAATTCCTCTCGACGGGCTTGTAAGTTCCGAGCGGAGCGATTTCTTCAGCCCCCGCCGCTACTCCCAGAACAGCGAAAAGGGCGAGCCAAGGCCTCATGGACGGAGCCTATCACAGCTACTACGCCGGTGCTATTCTGGTTGCCGAAGCGGGGCGCGTGGACCTCAATTTAGAAACCCTGAAGAGTGAAATTGTTGACTATCTCGCGGTCTCGGAGTTCGCGATCTTCCGCAGTTATCCCGGTGGGCTCGAAGCTTTACCGGTAGTCTCGTGGGATACGGAACGCTTCCCGGACTACCGGATGTTCCTCGACACTGCCCAAAAAGCGGGCCAGAAGCTGATCCTGTTCGCCTCGAGGGAATTCGATCAGGAGGAACTGGACGAGGCGAACGAAGCTCTCGAGGAAGCCGAGCTTGAACGTGATGAAAAGGGCGAATTCGAGAATCGCATTCGCCGCGCGCGGAAACATCTCGGCACGATCTGCGTGCTCGAGCTTGCCTTCGACTACAATTCGCATTTTTACGTTTACGAAGCGCGCCCTGACTGGTACGAAGAGTTTCTCGACGCCTACGACGAGCTGACCGCGCTGCTGCCGGACGTAGACAGCGCCGATAGCAGTGGACCTGATGGCATCGGCGGCTTCTATTCCAATAATTAGCCGCTGGATCTTTCCCGACAACGCTCACGACGCCGACGCCGCGGCGCTTGCGCGTGATCTGCGCATTCACCCGGCTGCAGCGCGCGTGATCTGGAATCGCGGTTATCGCGATGCCGACGTTGCAGCGCATTTTCTGAGTCCCCGGCTCGAAGACCTGCATGATCCGTTTCTATTGCGCGACATGGATCGCGCGGTGGAGCGAATCCGCGCCGCAATAGCGAATCGCGAATCGATCGAGATTCACGGCGATTACGACGTAGACGGCGTCACATCCACCGTCATCCTGAAGAAGGCCATCGAAATGACGGGCGGGGACCCGAACTGGTACATCCCTCATCGCTTGCAGGATGGCTACGGGATGCAGCCCGGCGCCGTGGAGGAAGCAGCGAAGCGCGGGGTGCGGCTGATCGTGAGTGTAGACAATGGGATCCGCGCGGAAGCCGCGATCCGGCGCGCCAACGAACTCGGTGTGGATGTGATCGTGACTGACCATCACCTGCCCGAGACCGAACTTCCACCCGCGCTTGCGGTGATCAATCCAAATCGCGCCGATTGCGATTACCCGAACAAGAACCTCTGCGGCGCCGGAGTCGCTTTCAAACTCTGCCATGCCCTGCTGTCCCGCGCCGGCTGGGATGGGACTCGCCTGGGACGTTCGCTCGAATCGTTTCTGAAGCTCGTCGCCATCGCGACCGTTGCCGATATCGTGCCGCTCACCGGCGAGAACCGTGTGATCGTGAAGCACGGATTGAACGGGCTGTGCGATGTGCGAAATCCGGGCCTGCGGGCTCTCCTGGAAGCATCGGGTTTCAAGGGAAAGATTCCCAACGCCACCGAAATCGGGTTTCGCATTGCGCCCGCCATCAACGCCTCGGGCCGCATGGACAGCGCGGGTCAAGCCGTGCGGTTATTTCTTACGCCCGATGCCGAGGAGGCGCGCGCCATTGCGACCGAGCTTTTCGCCTTGAATCAGGAGCGCCAGTCAGCCGAGCGCGCCATCGTCGATGAAATCCTCGAACGCTGTCTCGAAACACCAGTAACCGATCATGACGCGGCGCTGGTTTTCTGGGGCGAGGGCTGGCATCGCGGCGTGGTGGGAATCGTCGCGAGCCGCGTGCTGCAGCGCTACCACCGTCCGGCGATCGTGCTGGGCGTCGAAGACGGAGTCGCGCAGGGTTCGGGCCGCAGCATCGAAAATTTCCATCTGCTCGAAGCGCTGGAATCCATGAAAGATCTGTTCACGCGATTCGGCGGGCACGCGCACGCGGCCGGTCTTTCGCTGCCCGCTGAACGGCTTGAAGAACTACGCGAACAATTGCGCGGGTATGCCGCGGCGCGGCTGACGCCGGATGATCTGCGGCCCACGGTTGAAGTGGATGCGCTGCTCGATCTTCCCGACGTCAATGAAGACCTGTGGAACGCCCTCGAAGCGATCGCGCCGTTCGGCATGGACAATCGAGCGCCTCTGTTCGCGCTGCGTAGCGCGAAGCTTGCGGGTCCGCCGCAGGTGTGGAATGAGCGGCATCTGCGGATCGCGATTCGTCAGGGCGGCCGCAACATGCTGCTCAAAGCATGGGGCATGGCGGAGCGAGCCGCGGAACTCGCCGGCGCGCCCACGGTGGATCTTGCGTTTCAGGTCGAACGCGACCGGTTCTACGGCGGCCTCGACCTGATCACGCGTGACTGGCGTATGGCCGAAGCCGCCGCCGCTATTTGATTTCGGCGCTGAGGACTTCGACCGCCTTCTCCACCTGTCGATCGTGCCCGGCGAGGAAGTCCGCCGGCCCGTTGTCAACCCAGACGTCCGGCGGCACACCGTAGCTTTCGAGATCCTGGCCCTTCGCGCCGAAAACGCCGAAACTGGGCGTGCGAAGCGCCGAACCATCAAGCAGCGTGTAAGAACCGGTGCCGATGACCGCGCCCATTGTCGTCACACCGATTACCTTCCCGAGCCCGAGTTCGCGGAAGCCTTCGGGGAACATCTCGGCGTCACTGGCCGAGCGTTCGTTTTGCAGAACAGCCATCGGCCCGAAGAACGCGGCTGACGGCCGACTGATTACGACAGAATCGCGGCCCTGATACGACTCGTATTTCTTCCGCTGATTGAGAATCGCGAGCAACTCCTGATCGATGCCGCCTCCGCCGTTGAAGCGTTCGTCGATGATGAGGGCCTTCTTGTCGAGGTTCGCGACCAGGTCGCGTTCGAAGCGTGCGAGTGACGGGGCATCCATGGCGCGGATGTGCAGGTAGCCGATCTGGCCCTTCGAAAGGCTCTGCACGGTGGCTCTGCGCGCATCGACCCAACGCTCGTAATCGAGATCGCCCTGAGCGGTTTGAGTAAGGGGCTCGATTGAGACATTCCACGCGCCGTCGAACTTCGGCGTCGAGTTCACGATCAGGTCGAATCGGCTGCCGGGCAGGATGTTGAACAGACGCCAGTAGTTGTCGCTGGTTTTTAACTCCTTCCCGTTGACCGCGAGGATGAAGTCGCCGGTTGAGACTCTCACGTAGTCGTGGTCGGCGGGACCCTTCCGGTAGATCCAGGAAACCTTGTAATAGCCGGACGGATCAGGCGAGAGGTCGAAGCCGGGATAGCGCGTCTGGGCGGCTTCATGAGCCGGATCGGTGGGCTCGCCTCCGGAGATCCCGGTGTGTGACGCGTTGATCTCGCCGATCATCTCCATGATTACGTCGTGGAGTTCTTCGGTGTCGGCGACATGCGGCAGAAGGGACTCATATTTGTCCTTCGCCATCGTCCAGTTGACGCCGTGCATTTTGGCGTCATAGAAGCGGTTCTTCATCACGCGCCAGGCTTCTTCGAAGACCTGCTGCCGCTGAGCCGCAGTGTCGACTTCCATGTGCACCGTGAAGTTGATGCGCCGGGGCGGGGCCGCTGGAGCTGCGCCAGTTGCGACCGCCATCGCCGCGCCGCCCCGTCCTCCGCGTCCGCCACCTGTTGCGGTTGAAGCCACGGCGTCGGCGGCTGGCGCTGCCGGAACGGCGATTGAATAGATGCCGCGTCCCTGCAGATAGTAAAGAGATCGGCTGTCGCGCGACCACTGCGGCTCGTTGCCGCCGCCGAATCCGCCACCGCCTCCACGTCCCGGAGGCGCGGCCGTTCCATCTGCGCCCGCAATCGTTGTGGAGAGGCGCGTCAGACGCGAACCGTCATCGCCAACGATATAAAGACCGGGACCAGCAGCGCCTTGTTCCGGTGTTCCGCCCGTCGCGCCGCCTGCCGCCCAGAACGCATAGGTGCGGCTATCGGGTGATGGCGAAACGGTGGTTACCGAGCCGGCGAGGTTCGTCAGTCGCTTAATGCGCCGATCGATTCCATCCCACTCGACATGGACTTCGACCTTTGGCGCGGCTCCACGACCACCCGCGCCGCGTCCGCCGCCCGCGGCTTCGAGAGCGGCTTCCGCTTCCGCTTCGGTATCGACGCCCTCATCCGGACCTTTATCGATGCGATTCAGCGCGACGCTGTAAAGCTGATTCGCGGGGCGATTCAACGAAGCCATCGACGGCATGCCCGCTCCGCCGAGGAGAAGCAGTTTCTTCCCATCGGGCGTCCACTTAGCGCCGGTGGACTGAAGGAACTCATCGGCGCCGATCATCCTTTCCGCGCCGGTCTCGAGTTGATTGATGTAGACATGCGGGCGGGTCAGGCTATCCGGCTTAGAATACGAGATCCATTTCCCGTCGGGCGAGAACTGCGGCGTCGTGATGTTGCCAACATCGCTCGACGCCACGATATCGGTCTTGCCGCCGTCGATCAGCGTCCGGCGCAGTTTGTGATCGGAACCCGCCCACAAGAGCGACTGCGAGTCGGGAGCCCAAACGATGGCGGTCTTATCGCAATCCGCATCACTGAGCTTTTTCGGAGTCTTGCCGAGTTCGTCGGAGATCCAGACCTCCTCGCGACCGGTGCGGTCGGAGATGAACGCGATCCACTTTCCATTCGGCGACCAACGTGGATCCTGCTCGCGCCAGAACGTTTCCGTGACACGCTGCGATTCGCCCTTTTCCGTCGCGATGGTGAAGATCTCGCCGTGAACAGCGACTGCCGCGCGCTTGTTGGAGGGCGAAAGATGGAAGCTGTCGGCCTCGTTGCGCACAGTGCGCAGTTCGACAGCGTTCTCTTTTTCGTCCGACCGGATGTTGACCTTGATCTCACTGCTCTTACCCGAAGAGGTATCCAGCTTCCAGAGACCGAAATTCTCTTCGTAAACAATGGCGCCGCCGTCGGCTGAGATCGACGGGAAATAGAGATTGCCGCTGGTGTGATGCGTGACCTGTACAGGCGCGCCGCCGCGTTCCGAGATCTTCCAGATATTGTTTGCGCTCTTCATCACATCGGCGCTGGCGAAATGAATGCCCTTCTCATTTGCAACGCGGTCGGCGACAAAATAGATTTCGCCATTCCGCGCGTACATGGGCCACAGATAGTTGCCCTTGTAATCGGGATCGCCGAGTTTCGTGAACTTCCGGGCGGCAACGTCCATGATCCAGAGGTCCGCCGCGTACTCGCCGCGATAATGCTGGCGCGACCACACCGAAGGATGGCGAGTGAACGCAAGCTTCGAGCCATCCGGCGAATAACTGCCATTCGCGCCCCAATCGGTGGATACAGGCTCTTCCATCCCACCTTCGGCCGAGATCGTGTAAAGCGTCGCGACCGTCGGGAATGCCCCCTGCCCGCGCGCCGAACTAAACAGAATGCGCTTGCTGTCAGGCGTCCACCCAACGACGTTGTCATTCGCAGTGTGGAAGGTGAGTTGGCGCGGCCGCCCTCCGTCCGCGGCAACGACGTAGACGTCATAGTTTCCGTCCCGGTTGGATGAGAAAGCGATCCACTTACCGTCGGGTGAGAAGCGCGGGTAGATGTCGCGCGCTTTATTGTCAGTGAGGCGCTGCGCCGCTGAACCATCTTCGTTCGCTACCCAAATGTCGCCGAGATAGCTGAACGCGATGCGTCCCTTGTTATAGGAAGGGTGCCGGAGAAGGCGGATCTGAGACCAGCCGGGGGCGGCGAGAGACAACAGGATGGCGGCGAGCAAGAGCCTGCGAAGCATTCCAAGATATTAGCGCGATTATGGTATGTAATCGTAGGTCACGATGAAGCGAATCCTCCTCTGGTTTGCGCCCCTGGCGCTACTGGCTGCGCCGGCGTCCTTCGAAGTGATTTCGGTGAAACAGAATCATTCGGACGACATGCGCGGCGCGCGGATACAATTCCTGCCTGGACGATTCCTCGCCACTAACTATCCGCTACAACTTATGATTGCGGCCGCCTGGAATCTTCCTTTTCAGAGCACGCGGCTATCGGGAGGCCCCGACTGGATTCGCTCGGAACGGTTCGACATCGAGGCGACCACGCCGGGCGGCGTCCGCATTCCAACCGCTCAGATGCGGCAGATGCTGCAACAACTTCTTAAGGACCGATTCCATCTCGTAATGAGCAGTTCTATGAAGGAGCTGCCGGTGTTCTTCGTGACCGTGGCAAAGGGTGGACCGAAACTGGAGAAATCGGCCATAGACGAGAAAGATTGCGACACGGCCCCGTGTCACGCGTTCACTGGCGGCCAGGGACGCGGACTCCATGCGCAGGCGGTGGACATGGGCGATCTCGCGAAGTATGTGGAGAACTGGGCGGAGCGCCCGGTGCTCGACAAGACCGGGCTGCATGGCCTCTACCGGATTGAGACAAGACCCTGGTTACCGATGACGCCCGGGCCCGAGCCTGCAGTGGGCGCTAAGGCGGAGGACGGCTCGGCGATCACCGATCTTCCCACGCTATTCGGAATATTCGAGGGAATGGGCTTGAAACTCGAAGCCGGGAAGGCTCCGATCGAGGTGTTCCACATCGACGGCATCCAGAGGCCCTCGGAAAATTGATGCCTACTACGAAATTGACATTCGAGTTGGCTCTGGCGGCGCCATGCCTCCTCGCCCAGCAATCGTTCGTGCGCACCAACGCCAAAGTCATTGCGCTGACGCATGTCAGAGTGATCGACGGAACCGGCGCCGCGGCGCGCGCGAATCAGACGATCCTCATACGCAATGGCCGAATCGAGGCCGTGGGGAATGCCGACGCCGTGCGCGTTCCTACTGAGGCGGAGACGCTCGACCTGCCGAACCATACGGTGATCCCCGGGCTGGTCGGGATGCACGAGCATCTGTTCTATCCGTCGGGTCGCGGCGTTCCGATTTACACCGAACACGCTTTCAGCTTTCCGAGGCTCTACCTGGCGAGCGGCGTCACGACGGCGCGCACGGGCGGCGGCCTGGAAGTGCAGACCGACCTGATGGTGAAGAAGTGGATCGACGAGGGCAAATATACCGGCCCGAACATGTTGATCACGGCGGGATATCTGGAAGGACCCGGATCATTCACGCCGCAAATGCTGGAGCTGCGTAATCCGGGGGACGCGAAAGCGTTCGTGACCTATTGGGCAGGGATGGGCGCTACGTCGTTCAAAGCTTACATGCACATCACTCGCGCAGAGCTGGGGGCGGCGATCGAGACGGCTCACGCGAATGGGTTGAAAGTAACGGGGCATCTCTGCTCCGTGGGATTCCTCGAGGCGGCAAATCTCGGGATTGACAACCTGGAGCATGGGCTCATCGTTGATACCGAATTCATTCCGGGAAAGAAGCCGGATGAATGCCCTACTGTTACCGCGCCGTCGCTCGAAAACCTGGATATTCAAGGCGCGGGCGTTCAGGAGACGATTCGGGAACTGGTGCGCCACAATGTAGCGGTAACCTCTACGCTCGCAGTCTTCGAAGTTGCGCCGCCGATTCAGACTCGCTTTGCCGACGCGCTTTCACCTCAGACGCTGGCGGACTATAAAGCCGCCCGGGAGCGAATGCCGGAAACCACCAAAGCGTTCAGCGCGATCCGAATAAAGAAGGAACAGGAATTCGAACGCGCTTTCGTCAAGTCGGGCGGGCTCCTGATGGCTGGCGCGGACCCGACCGGCAACGGCAGCGCGCTCGCGGGGTTCGCAGATCAACGAAATATCGAACTTCTGGTGGACGCGGGTTTCAGCGCAGCAGAGGCCATTCGTATCGCGACGCTGAACGGAGCGAGGTTCCTGGGAATGGACTCAAATATCGGATCGATCGCCGCGGGGAAACAGGCGGACCTAGCGGTGATCGAGGGAGATCCGGCGACCCGGATCGCGGATATCGAGAATACGCGGATCGTGTTCCGGAACGGGGTCGGATACGATTCGGCGAAACTGCTCGAATCTGTGAAGGGGATGGTGGGGCTGCATTAGAAAGCATCGGAGCGCCCGCCGGGTTCGGCTGCAACGACGGCGCGCCGTCACTGACAGGCCCCTGCATGCCCAGTGACTATGAACGCTTCAGGCGCGAAAGCTTATAGCGTAGTGCGTTGCTCTTCAACTCCGGGGCGGAATGAAATCCGATACGTGATTGGCGACCCATTCGGAGAAGGTACGCGCGGGTTTGCCGGTGAGATCACGGACCGTTGAGGTCAGGTGCGCCGGCAGGCCTTCGGCCGCTGACCATGCGTTAATCAGAAAGCCAGCCGCGACCGGATTCAGTAGTTCGCCCAATTCCCGGCGCGCGTCGTCGCGGGCGATTTCCTCGATTCCTACCGGGCGGCCAATCACTCGTGCGATCGTCTCGATCTGTTCGCGTTGGGTGAGCGATCCCGGGCCTGTCAGGACGTATTCGGCCTTATGATGGCCGTCTTCGCAGAGAGCCTTCACCGCGATGCGCGCCACGTCGTACTGGTGGATAGGCGCGGTGGGAACGTCGAGATAGGGCCATCGCACATGTTTTCCGGCGCGGATCGCGGACGCCCACCACACTCTGGCGTTGGCCGCGAACATGCCCGGGCGAAGGAACGTCCATTCGAGTCCGGAAGATTCGATTGCGCACTCGATTTCAACGGCGGTATCACGCACAGGGTTCGGCTGCTGGAAAAACGGGTGCGGCGTCTTGATTGGCGCCGAGAGGAAGACGATTCTGCGAGCACGCTTCGCGATGCGGTCCCACGCGGGCGCGAAGGATGGGCGCGGCGCGATCCAGACGAGAAACACCGCGTCGATGCCGGAAAGACAGGGATCGAGGGTTTGGGGGATGGTTAGATCGCCCTGGAAAATTTCGATGCCGGGCGGTACGTGAGCTACACCGGGATTCCGAACCAGAGCGCGGACCTGCGCTCCGGTCGCCGTCAATTGAGACGCCACTTCGCTGCCAATCGTGCCAGTGGCTCCAATGACAAGGATGCGCTTCACCGAAATAGGCTACCGCGTTATTTCCTGGTCTCGAGTTGACCTCGATCGACCAACTCTTCCAGTCCGCCATACCGCCAGTCTTCCGGATTCGGCGGCGGCTTGAATTCGGATGCGCTGAAGACGCGCCAAGTCCGGTCGTGGGGTCCTTTGACGCGCAATACCAAAGCGAGGAGATCGCGCGGGCCCTGGAAGTAGTTTACGCGAATGCGGTGGATACCGCCTTTCAGCGAAACATGGCCGTCCTCGGTAATCGAGCGCGAACGATTCGAAGCGGCCGGTCACTCCGGGAAAGCCTTCGGAGAACGCGCGCGGCCGGATGTTCAGGGAACTCGTGTAAATGCTTCCGACAGGTTCGAGCGCGTCGAAGTTCGGAAGTTGCGCAGTGCCGGGTTTCAGCAGATACAGGTGGCCTTCGAGGCCGAAGGGGATCACCACGGTGGTCCCAAAGGTGGAAACGCTCTGAGCCCATACCAGAGCAGCCGCCATCCAGATTGATGCGAGCAGCATCACCGAAATATACGTATGAAGCGCAATCCGGATGAGATTGAAAATCATTTTTGATGTACCGGGCGGTATAAAGGAATAACATTCGCCCATGCAACGCTACGACCTGATCGTCATCGGCTCAGGCCCGGCTGGCCAGCGAGCAGCCATTCAGGCTTCCAAGGTTGGAAAACACGTTGTTGTGATTGAAAAGCGGGAGGTGATCGGCGGCGCATGCATCAACACGGGGACCATTCCCAGCAAAACGATGCGGGAAGCCGTTCTGCACCTTTCGGGATACCAATACCAATCGATTTACGGCATTAACTACCGGGTTAAAGAAAAGATCACGATGGGCGATCTTTCCTTCCGGGTGCAGCACGTCATCAAGACGGAAGTGGATGTCACGCAGGCGCAACTCTCCCGTAACAACATCGAATTGATGATGGGCGAGGCGAGTTTTCTAAGCCCGACGTGCGTGCAGGTATCGAATTCGCGAGGCAAGATCGAGATCGAGGCGGAGTCCGTGATTATCGCGACCGGCACCAAGCCCGCGGTTTCGCCGCGCGTTCCGATCAACGGAAAGAACATCATCAACAGCGATCAGATTCTTTCGATGCCCGAGATTCCGCGAAACCTCATCGTGGTGGGCGGCGGCGTAATCGGCGTGGAGTACACGTGCATGTTCGCGGCGCTGGGCGTGCGCGTAATTCTGGTTGAGAAGCGACCGCGGCTGCTGGAATTCGCGGATGCCGAGATGGTCGAAGCGCTGTCCTATCACCTGCGCGACCGGCGCGTGACGCTGCGGCTGAACGAGGAAGTGGAGAGCGTGGAGGAATCGGATGGCGCCGTGGCCGCGAATCTGATGAGCCGCAAGAAGATCTCCGGCGACGCGCTGCTCTACGCCGTGGGACGGCAGGGCAACGTGGATGAACTGAATCTGCCGGCGGCGGGGGTCGAGGCGGACTCCCGGGGCCGGATTCCAGTGGATTCGGACTTCCGCACGAAACAGCAAAACATATTCGCTGTAGGAGATGTGATCGGTTTCCCGAGCCTGGCATCGGTTTCCATGGAACAGGGGCGGATCGCGGCGGGACATGCGTGCGGGATTCCGCTGCACTCGAATCCGAATAATTATCCGTACGGGATTTACACGATCCCCGAAATATCTTTCATCGGAAAGACGGAGGAGCAGCTCACCGATGAGGATGTGCCGTATGAGGTCGGCGTGGCTTATTACCGCGAGATCGCGCGCGGGCAGATTCGGGGCGATACAACGGGGCGGCTGAAGCTGATCTTCCATCGCGAGACGCGTTTGCTGTTGGGCGTGCATATCATCGGCGAGGGCGCCAGCGAACTGCTGCACATTGGCCAAGCGGTGCTGATTCTCGGGGGAACCGTCGAGTATTTCGTCGATACGGTGTTCAATTATCCGACGCTCGCCGAGTGCTACAAGGCGGCGGCATTCAATGGGCTCAATAAGCTCACGCGCTTTTGATAAGGTCAGGACAAAAATGAACGGCCAGATAATCGGGGTGGCAGCGACGGGCGAGATCGCGGTAGGGCTCGTTGAGAATAATGCCGTAACAGGTAAGCTGCGGATTTATCCTCCGGCGGGCGCGGTTCGTGAACGGGGCGACGAGATCCACAGCATGCCGATGGACGAGATCGCCGAGAACATCGCCCAGACGATTTCCGACCATTGCGCGGAGCACGAGGCGAATCCCGCAGCGGTGGGCGTGGGATTTCCGGGCATCATTCGGAACGGCGTGATCGAAGAATCACCGAATCTCAAACAGGCGAAGGGCGCGCGGCTGGGGGAATCGCTGACGTCGGCGCTGGCGAACCGGGGAATCAACGCGCCGGTAGCGATATTCAATGACGCCGATGCGATGGCTGCGGGCGTCGCCGCAACGCGGGGGCAACTTGAGAAGCTGATCCGCGTGTGGACCCTAGGGCACGGGATTGGCTTTGGGCGCTATCCGCACGGCGAAGGACCGTGGGAGGGCGGACATACGATTGTCACGCTGGACCCCAAAGAGACGTTCTGCGGATGCGGCGGATGGGGACACCTCGAGGGAATCATGGGGCACCGCGCAATGCGACTGAGGTTTCTCGATCTGGAGCCCGATGAAATTTTCGCCAATGCGGCGGCGGGCGACGCGCGATGCCTGGAGTTCGAGCGGTTGTGGCATCGTGCGCTCGCGGCCGCGTCGGCTACGAGTATTCATCTCGAAGGGCCGGGCAAGTTTTTCATTACGGGGCCGAACGCGAGGTTTGTGAAGGTCGGGATGCTGAGCCAGTATCTGCACGAGATGGTTTCGATGACGCCGCTGCAGGGGAGCGTTTTTGAGGTCACTCCTATGAGCACAGAGATTGCGGTAATCGGGGCAGCGGTAAACGCGGACCGGGCGACCAGATAGCGGCATCCGTTTTTCGGATTAGCCTGAATTCAGAAGGAGCTCCATTTGAGGAAAGTTCTCTTCTGGTCATTCGCCGCATTGCTGATCATCGGCGTGGCGGGCATCGTTTACAAGGTATTCCGGCCGACCAGTGTTTGCGCGGCCTCCAGTACGGCGTATACGATCGTTCGCGCCGAGAGGGTGTTCGATCCGAACGGCGCGCTCCGCGTTACCAACTACTATCTGGAAGCGCGGCGCTCCGACGGTTCCCGCGTCTGGGGCCATACCACTCCGGAGGTCCAGGATCGAAGGATCTATTTCGCTAACGGCGACAGCGTTCGGATCAACGACCTCGCGGCGAGGAAGAGCACCTACCTGCAGAAGCAGGTCGGCGGGATGCTTGTGAGAGATCCCGCCGTCGACTGCATGACTCCGCAGGATGTGAGTCAGGGCATATTGCCTGCTCATGAGCGAGCATACGGCCATCCGGCTGTGCGTTTCGCCCAGACATGGGGGAGAGAGCGCCTCACCATGTGGTATTCGCTCGACTTCGGTTGCTCGATATTGCAACAGCGTTTTGAGCATGAGAACGGCGTGAGCGAACAGGGCCTGACGTCTTTGACTCAGGGTGAACCTGAGGCGTCGTTATTTGAGGTTTCGAGCGCTTCTCAGGAAGTTCCGCCGTCCCGGCTTTTCGACTGTCCAACCCAAACGGGATCGTGCATCGGCGACGCGATGGCGGCACAGATGGATAAGGACTATTACGATACGTGGACAGGGCGGGCCGAGCGCCGCGTGTACCGCTGATTCACGCGCTCTGCGCGAGGCGGATGGCGTCCTCGATTTCGTAAATCTTGTCTTCAAGGTTACGGGTCGGCTTGCCTGCAGTTTTGGCGACTTCGAGTTTCTGCTTTGTCAGCGCCAGGCGCTTTTCAAGCGGCGCGAGTTTGGGGTTTTCCGGCTTCGGGGCCTCCGCCTTCGGGGAAGCGCTCTTCGCCGCCGCGGCCGGACGTTTGGCTTTGATATTCGCCGCCTTGTAGCGAAACGCCGTGATCTGCGGTGGCGGCTTCAGAACAGCGCCGAAATCCTGATGGTATTCGGCCGCCAGACGCGCGGCTTCGGTAAGCAGGTCGCGAAAACGCTCCTCCATCGCCTGCTTCGCCTGCCCACGCAGGGATTGGCCCTGCTGTTTCCATTTCTGATATTCCGCGATCACCTGATCCATTTCGTCGCTATTGTAAGTCGCGGCGATGCGACGACTTGACCATCGACGGCCCGGAATGGTTAAATATTCATTTACCTGAATAAAAATTCAATGACACCCTTGCCCGCGCTTTCGAGGATCGCGCATGGCGATTTCACGCGAGATCTCGATCTTACCCAGGAAGAATTTCTGACGCTCCTCGATCTCGCGTCGGAAGTGAAAGCATCACCTGCCGATTTTCGCGCGCATCTCTCGGGCAGGTCTGTCGCCCTGCTGTTCGAAAAGCCGTCGCTGCGAACGCGGTTGACGTTCGAACTCGCGATTCAGCAACTCGGCGGTTTCGCCATCCTCAATGACGGTCCCATCGGAGCGCGCGAGCCGCTGAAAGACGTGGCGCGTAATCTGGATCGCTGGGTGAACGGAATTGTGGCGCGAACGTTCCTTCAGAAGACGGTTGATGACCTCGCGCGTTATTCACGCGTTCCGGTAATCAACGCGCTGAGCGATCTGTGGCATCCGTGCCAGGCGCTGGCCGACATGCAGACGCTGCGCGAGCGATTCGGTTCCGTGCGCGGCATGAAACTCGCCTTCGTGGGTGACGGGAACAATGTCGCGAACTCGCTGATGCTCTGCGCGGCGCGGCTCGGCATGAATTTCGCAATCGCCTCTCCCGCGAAATATGGGGTCGAAGAGTCGGTGACCGCGCAGGCGCAAGCGATTGCGGATCAGTCCGGTTCCAGGATCTCTCTCACTCAGGACCCCTCGCAGGCGGTGCGGGGCGCCCACGCGGTTTACACCGACGTATGGGCCAGCATGGGCGAGGAGGACGAGGCCGCCGAGCGCCGCACTGCGTTCGCTGATTATCAGATTGACGATGAACTTTTCGGGCTCGCCGAGCCGGATGCGGTGTTTATGCACTGTCTTCCGGCGAAGCGAGGCGAAGAGGTGACGGGCAGCGTGATTGAGTCTCCGCGGTCCGTGGTGTTCGATCAGGCCGAGAACCGGTTGCACGCCCAGAAGGCGCTGTTGCTGATGCTGCTCGCCTGAACGAAGATCGGAACGATTCATGAATGCAAAAAAAGTAGCGCTTGCCTACTCCGGTGGGCTCGATACATCGATCATCATTCCGTGGCTCAAGGAAAACTACGGCTGTGAAGTCGTCGCCGTGTGCGGCGACATCGGCCAGGGCGGGGATGAACTAACCGGGCTTGAAGAAAAGGCGCGCAAGACAGGCGCTTCGGAAGTCGAAGTGGCCGATATGCGCGAGGAGTTCGTTCGCGATTATCTTTGGAAGCTGGTGCGCTCGGGCGGCGTTTACGAGCACAAGTATTTGCTCGGCACGTCGATCGCGCGGCCGCTGCTCGCGAAGCGGCAGGTGGAAGCGGCGCTCAAGACGGGCTGCGACGCCCTTTCACACGGGTGCACCGGAAAAGGTAACGATCAGGTTCGTTTCGAGCTAACTTACAAAGCGTTGGCGCCGGAACTGCCCGTGATTGCGCCGTGGCGCGAGTGGGATATCGTTTCGCGCGAAGACGCGATCGAGTACGCCGCGAAGCACAACGTGCCGATCGCGCAATCGACCACGAAGATCTACAGCCGCGACCGGAACATCTGGCACATCTCGCATGAAGGCGGCGAACTGGAAGATCCGGCCAACGCGGCGCCCGAGCATATCTGGATGCTGACCAAGAGCCCGAAGGAAGCGCCGGACCAGCCGGAAGACGTGACCATCGGGTTTGAGAAGGGCATTCCCGTTTCCGTTAACGGCAACTCGAAGCTCAGCAGCGTGGAATTGCTGGAGCAACTAAACACCATCGCAGCGAAACACGGCGTGGGGCGTATCGATCTGGTCGAGAACCGCTTCGTCGGGATGAAATCGCGCGGCTGCTACGAGACGCCCGGCGGGACCATCCTAATGGCCGCGATTCGCGAACTGGAATCGCTGACCCTCGACAAGAGCACGCTGCACTACAAACAGAAGCTGGCTCTCGATTACGCGGAGCTGGTTTACAACGGTCTGTGGTTCACGCCGCTGCGGGAAGCGCTCGACGCGTTCTTCGAATCGGTGAGCGCAACGACCACGGGCGAAATTACGATGCGCCTTTATAAGGGCAATCTGGATCCCGTGAGCCGGAAATCGCCCTATTCGCTGTATTCGCTTAAAATCGCGAGCTTCACGATGGGCGCCGATTACGACCAGAAGGACGCGCGCGGATTCATCAATCTGATCGGGCTTCCGATTCAGGTGCGGGCGCTCGCGGCCAAGGGCAAGTAGATGAAACTTTGGGGAGGCCGGTTTGAAACCGGCCCGTCCGAAGTCTTCGAGCGCTTCTCGAACTCGCTGGCGTTCGACCGGCGTTTGCTCGATGCGGACGTGCGGGGATCGCAGGCGTTCGCGCGTTCTCTTGCGCGGGCGGGAGTTCTGACCGAACAGGAATGCGGCGAGATCGTCGCCGCATTCGAAGCCATCCGCGAGGAGGCGAGGTCCGCTGCGTATTTCGAGGGCGCCACGGACGAGGACGTCCATACGTTCGTCATCCGAAAGCTGGGTGAAAAGGTCGGGGCGCTCTCGGGCAAGATTCACACGGGGCGCAGCCGGAACGAACAAGTATCGCTGGATACCCGGTTGTGGCTGCGCGAGGAGTGCGACCGGGCGCGGGATCTTCTGAAGTCGCTGATGTCGGCGCTGCTCGATCTGGCAGGAGAGTACCCGGACGCGGTGATTCCCGGCTACACCCATCTGCGGCGGGCGCAGCCTGTGCTTTGGCCGCATTATTTGCTGGCGTATTTCGAGATGTTCGCGCGCGACCACGAGCGTTTCGGAGAAGCGCGGCGGCGCGCGAATGCGATGCCCCTGGGATCAGGCGCGCTGGCCGGGTCGGGTTTTCCGCACGACCGCGAGGCGATTGCGCGGGATCTCGGCTTCGAAGGGATCACGCGTAACAGCATGGACGTTTCGGCGGATCGCGACTTTGCGCTGGATTATCTGTACGCGGCGTCGGTTACGGCGATTCATCTGAGCCGCCTGGCGGAAGACTGGATCCTTTACTCGTCGGAAGAGTTCAACTGGATGGAACTCGGCGACGGCGTCACCAGCGGATCGAGCCTCATGCCGCAGAAAAAGAATCCGGATTCGCTCGAGTTGATCCGGGGCAAGTGCGGCCGAGTGCTGGGCGCGCTGAATTCGCTGCTGTTCACTATGAAGGGCCTGCCGCTGACGTACAACCGCGACATGCAGGAGGACAAGGAGCCGCTGTTCGATGCCGCAGATCAGATCAACGGATGCCTTGAAATGGCCCGCGTGGTGGCCGAGTCGGCCAAGCTGCGGCCGGCCATTCCGATGAACGCGGCCGACGAAAGCTGGGTGGTGGCGACGGATCTCGCCGAGGCGCTCGCGCGCAACGGCACGGCTTTCCATAATGCGCATCAGATTGTGGGACGGCTGGTTCTCGAGAGCGTGCGCACGGGGAAAAAACCGTCCGACTGGACCGCGGAATCGCTGACACAGTTCGCGCCGGAGTTCACAGCGGATGTGGCGTTGCTACTCAACCCGCGCGAGGGGATGAAGACGCGCGAAATCGCGGGGGGTACGGGCCCGCGCGCGGTCGCCGCCGCGCTTGATCAAGCTCGGGCCCGGCTTAGTCGCCTGGTATGACCAAGAGCTTCCGACAGAGCCAGATCGTTCGTCTGATTCGCACGCGAAACCTATACACGCAGGATGAGCTGGCCCGCGCCTTGAAAGAGACGGGCGTGGAAGCGACTCAGGTCACGCTGTCGCGCGACATTCGCGACCTCGGGCTGGTGAAGACGGGGGACGGCTACCGAGAGCTGCAGCGGGAAAGCCTCGGTTCTCAGTTCCAATCGCTCGCTTCTGACTTCCTGCGCGACGTACGGCAGGCGCAGAATCAGCTTGTCCTTAAGACCGCCCCGGGGCACGCGAGTTCCGTGGCGGTGGCGCTCGATCACGAGGAGTGGCCGGACGTTATCGGCACGATCGCCGGGGATGACACTGTGCTGGTTGTCTGTCCCGACGCCTCGAGCGCCGAAGGCGTACGCACTCGCTTGATGAAGACGCTGGAAACGTAGCGCTGGTTTATTTCTTGTCCGATTTGGAATCGGTTCGATCTAATTCCGCCTGAATAAAGGCAATAAACGTATCCACCTGCGCAGGCGCGAGTTTCGGCGCGTTCTTCGGAGGCATCTGGCCGGAACGCACTCTGGAAAGAATTCGCTCCCAGCCGTCTCGCCGGGTTTCGAGCGTGGCGGGGTCGAGGAATGCGCTCGCGTTAAGCCCGCCTGGCGCCGACTTATCGTTGTGGCAGATAACGCAATTGTTGGTTAAAACCGGCTTGACAGCAGTGTCGAAGTCCGCGGCGCGCGCAAGCGCGGCAATAGCGAGTAACAGGGAGAGCTTCATGTCGTGGCAACCGGGCTCAGACCGATTGTATTGGGTGAGCTCGGTTGCGCGGCTGATGTCGCGTTGCGATATGGGCGCCTCGATGTTTACTGTGTGGCCGAGCCATTCCCTTTGATTGACGAGATCGGGTGTAGGCGGGCAGCGAAGGATGGAGAACTCAGGCTGCTGTCGCGCTCTCGCCGAGGCGCGCACGCCGGGATGAGAATCCGCCAGCCCGCACCCGTCAGAACCACGGAAATGATGGGCGTATAGGTTCCGAATGGCTGTGGTGAAACCGAACTGACCGGGGTATATGATGGCGGGTTCCCGCCATGAAAGCCTTTCTGTTCTTCTTCGCTTGCGCCGCGTTCGCCCAAGAGCAAATTCACTTGATCCCGCCGCCGGGTGTGCCAGTTCCGGATGCAGATCAGAAGCAGATTCGGGCCGGGCTGACGCGTTTGGCCGCCCGAATCGAGGCCAATAAAGCCAACGCGTATATCGTTGACGTCGAGATCTTCTATAAGGCGGTGAAGTACGCGCTCGACGGGAACGAGTTTTTCACGGCAGAAGATATCTTCCGCGGGAAAGAGCTGCTTCGAATGGGCGCGGAACGGATGACGGAACTCGAGCGCGGCGAGGCGCCGTGGACGCGCGCGACGGGACTTGTGGTGCGCGGGTATGTGTCGAAGATCGATGGGAGCGTTCAGCCGTATGGGCTGGTTGTGCCGGAGTCTTATGCTCCGGATCGTCCGCACAAATGGCGCGTGGATGCCTGGTTTCACGGGCGCGGCGAGACACTGAGCGAGATTTCGTTTCTGTGGGACCGGATTCATAATCCGGGGCAGTTCACGCCTCGGGACACGATTGTGCTGCACTTGTACGGGCGTTATTGCAACGCGAGCACATTCGCAGGCGAGGTGGATTTCTTCGAGGCCCTCGATGACGTGAAGAAGCATTTCAACGTGGATGAGAGCCGGATTCTGATCCGTGGGTTCAGCATGGGTGGGGCTTCAGCGTGGCATATCGGCGCGCATTACGGTACGGATTTCGCCGCGGTTGCGCCCGGCGCCGGATTCGCCGAGACCAAAGATTTCTTCGGTTACACAAGGCGCGGCACAAATCTGACCTGGTTCGAAGAGAAGCTGCTGCACCTCACGAACGCAACCGACTACGCGCTCAATTTCTACAACGTGCCGGTGGTCGCGTACAACGGCGATAAGGACGGGCAGAAGCAGGCGGCGGATGTGATGGCGTCCAATCTCGAAAAGGAAGGGATGACGCTGGCCCGCGTGACCGGGGTGAATATCGGGCATGCGTACACGCCCGATGCCATCGTAGAGATCAACAAGATGATGGATGCGCTCGCCGCCAAAGGGCGGGTGGCTTATCCGCGCGAGGTTCGGTTTACGACGTGGACTCTGAAGTACAACCGGATGCGCTGGGTGGTGGTTGATGGCCTCGAAAAGCACTGGGAACGCGCGCGTGTGGATGCCACCGTGGAAGGCGATCATTCAATTAAGGCGACAACATCAAACGTTTCGGCCGTGAGTTTCGAGATGGGGTCTGGGGCGGAGTTGCTGAACCCGGCAATGAAGGCGGTGGTGGTTCTCGACGGGCAGAGCCTGACTGTTCCGGGCGCGATGACCGACGGATCGTGGGTCGCGCGGTTCCGGAAGACAGGATCGAAATGGGCCGTGGCCGATGACGATTCCGCTGCGCTGCGCAAGCGGCATGATCTTCAGGGACCGATTGACGACGCGTTCATGGGGAGCTTTCTGATGGTGAGTCCGACTGGTTCGCCGATGAATGAGGTCGTGGGGAAGTGGGCGAAGTCGGAGGAGGAGCATGCCATCCGGCTTTGGCGGACACAAATGCGGGGAGATGCGCCGGTGAAGGACGATTCGGCTGTGACCGATGGAGATATCGCGTCGAACAATCTGATCCTTTGGGGCGATCCCCAAAGCAATAAGGTGCTGGGCCGAATTGCCGACAAATTGCCGGTTCGGTGGACGGCGCAGTCAGTCACGTTGGGAACGCGAACGTATCCGGCTGCTTCGAACGCGCCGGTGATGATCTATCCGAATCCGCTGAATCCGAAGAAGTATGTGGTGATCAACAGCGGAATTACGTTCCGAGAATATGCCATGCCTAACAATTCGCTGCAGGTGGCTTATCTGCCGGATTATGCGGTGGTGGATTTGACGACTCGGCCCGATGTCCGGTGGCCAGGCAAGATTGCAGCGGCTGGATTCTTTGGGGAGAAGTGGGAATTTCTGCCGAACGACGGACAATAAGGCCGTTTAAAGAGGCTGGCAGCGGGGGCACCAGAAGGTGGTTCGGGCTTCTTCGCCCTGCTTGCGGGATTCGATCGGCGTTCCGCAGCGGCGGCACGGTGCGCCGCGACGCCCATAGACCCAGCAGTTGTCAGTTGCTCCTGCACGGTTCAGTCCGGTGTACGTCACAATCCCAGGGCCGGATGTTTCAGTGATGTTCGCGGACATCAGCCGACGTGCGTGTGCCATCAGAGAGTGAAGTTCTTCGTCGGTTAGGGCGCCGACCTTGCGAAACGGATTGACGCTGGCGGCGAAGCAGACCTCCGATTTGAAAATGTTCCCCACTCCGGCAACCAGCCGCTGGCGCATGATTGCGACGGCGATTTCGAGATCAGGTCGGCTTCGGATACGCGCGGCGGCTTCGGCTTCGTCGAACCGCGCGTCGAGAACATTCGGGCCGAGCTGTGGCACCGCGCGATGGCGCGCAAGGCTCGCGGCGGTGTGGAACTCGGCGATCGGGACATCGAAAGCGACCGCCACGAAGTCGGCGGTGTGGATCGCGGCGCGCATATGGGAACGGCCCCGCTGCCACTGCTCTCCTGCGCGGTAAATGTGCCAGCTACCGCTCATGAGCATGTGGGTGAGCAGGATTAGATCCCCGGAGAAGTAAATCCGCATCCACTTGCCGACCGCGTCAACGTTCCCGACGGAGCGTCCTGCGATGGGCGAATCGTCGTCCGTGCGCGCGAGATGCGCAAGCGCGGTTTCGAATTTGGTTACGATTTTGCCTCCCAGGGCGCGGTTCAGCGTCCTCGCGGCGCGGAAGATGGTATCGCCTTCCGGCATTTCAATCGTCGTCCTCGACGAGAACGGATTCCTGCGGAGGCGCGACCCGTCTCATGTGAAATCCCGCGGCGGTCAATGCGAATCCGCTTTCTTCCAGGAAGCGAGCAAGAAGGTGTTCGCGCGCGGGGATGCCGTCGATGGTTTCGATCAGCAGACCGGTCCTGCGTCCCTGACGGCGGATCGCCACGCGAGCGAATTCTTCCGCAAGCGCTCGGGCAACGTGCCCGCGGTCGGGCTCGTCGTCTGGCAGGAAGACGCGAATCGCGGGATTGCGTCGCCGGAAGAACGCGGCCAACCTGCCGTTGACGAGGATTACGCTCGCTCCGGCGGCGCGCGCCATCGAATGGTCGGAGTCGCCTTCGAGCCAGGGAAAGAGAGATCCGTACGGATTTGCGGGATCGGAGGCGGCGAGGCTTATGGCTTCCGCGCGCTCGGCGGGGCGGCGCAGGCTGCGGAGGAGATCGACCGCGGAAGGCGCCGCGAACTGCGAAGCTCCCATACTCTGAACAAACATCCCTCGTCTGACAAAGCCGCTCTCTTCCATGGTTTTCAGCGCCGGATACACGGCCGCGTATCCGCCGCGCACGTCTTCCGCCGCGGCCATTTCGCGCATCACGATCGCGTTGCGCGCGAGCAACTGGCGGGCGAGAGCTGCGCTCCACTCCGCTGCCGTCGGCGGCTCGCCCGTGCGGCGACGGACCAGCGACCAGCGCCCGTGACCTGCCTGCGCGCCTGAACGGCGGAGACGCTGACGTTCGAGAAAACCAGGAGAGCCGGGTGAGAAATACGATGCCGCTGGCCGTTCGCGCTGAGGCTCTTTCGATGAGATCAGCGCGCGTACGGGATAGTAGGTGTCGTTCGTGATCAGACCGGTCCATACGAGTTCCCAAAGCGCGTCGGTAGTCTCGTTGGGGAAGCCCGCGCCGACCGCCTGGTGAATCTCAGATTGAAACGACGCGCCGTGCGTACTTAGGAATTCCAGGACTTGGCGAGCGCGCTCGGAGATTTCGCGCGGCGAATCGAAGAAGTCGGGCGCGATCAGACGACCGGCGGATTCCGAGAGATACAAAGAGATACGGCCGTCACGATTGGCCAGCGGTTCGCGGCCCATCCAGAGCACGTCGCCAGATGCAAGAAGCGCGTCCAGGTCAGCAGGCTGGTAACCAGCGATGCGCGCAGGAAGGATTTCGCGTTCGAGATCGGAGGCGATGAGGCTGGCGCCCTGGAGAACTTCGATCGCATCAAGTAAAGCATCAACGCCTTTGCGGGGCGCGGTAACACCCTGCCATCTCGTGAGCAGCCGCCCGAACACGTGGCGCTCAGCGGGAACCACCTCCTTGCGCAGACGGGCCAGCGTTTTGCGGCGGACCTGCTGGAGCACATCCGGATCGCACCACTCGCGGTGGATACCTCCGGGGCGGAATTCTCCCTCAAGCAGCCTGCCCTCGGCGTGAAGCGCAGCAAGTCCGGATTCGGCCTCAGCGGCGGCGATGCCGTAGCGGCTTGCTACTTCCTGAGTAGTGAATGGCCCGTGCGTGCGGGCGTAGCGACGCAGGAGTCCTGCGAACGGATCAACGGCGTCCGCGAGGAGGCTTTCCGCAAGCCCTGGCGGCAACGGAATCCCAAGCGCGTCGCGATAACGGGCAGCGTATTCCGCCGGGATGGAGCGGGTTTCTCCGGCGATGCGGATGCGCAGGGCGCGCCGAGAGCGCAGGAGTTCCTGAAGAGCCGACCCTCTGTCGAACATGGCGGACCGCGCAGAGATCTCGTCCTCGGTCAGATCGCCAAGGCGCAGCAGAAGATCGTGAAGACCATCCACATGTTTCGCCTGATACTCGGGATCGAGCGATTGCAACTGCGCTTCCACCTCATCGAGCGCGGCCTTATCGAGAAGTTCGCGAAAGTCAGCGCTTCCGAGAATCTCTTCGAGCTGCGACTGATCGATGGAAAGCGCCTGCGCGCGGCGCTCAGCCAGAGGGGCATCGCCGTCGTAGATGTAATTGGCGATGTACGAGAACAGCAGAGCGGACGCGAAGGGAGACGGTTTGGTTGAAGTGATCGTGGTGACCCGAATGCCGCCGCGCTCGATCTTTTTCAGAACGTCGGCGGCGGAGGCGAGGTCCAGTGTCTCGCGGACGCATTCGCGATAGGTTTCGAGAATGATTGGGAACGAAGGGTAGCGCGACGCGACGGCCATGAGGTCGGCCGAGCGCTTCCTTTGCTGCCAAAGCGGCGCGCGCATTCCCGGCCGTCGCTTCGGAAGCAGCAGAGCGCGCCCGGCGGCTTCGCGGAATTTCGCCGCGAATAGCGAGGTACTTCCCAACTGCCGCAGCACGAGGTCTTTGAGTTCGCTCGATGACGGCAACAGCGCTTGGGAATCGAGGGGTTGATCGCTCTCAGGAAGACGCACGACAAAGCCGTCGTCGGACCACATTGTTTCGGGATCGAGACCCCGCTCTGCCCGAAGGCGCGCGCCCACCGCGATGCACCAGGGCGCATGCACACGGCTGCCGAAGGGCGTGAGCACGCAAACGCGCCAGTCACCAAGTTCATCGCGGTAATGCTCGATCAGGATGTCCTGGTCATTGGGAACGCGCCCGGCGGCGGCCATCTGATCGTCCAGATAGTTGAGGAGATTGCCCGCGGCGCGCGCATCGAGATTGTGCTCTTCAATCAGCCGGGCGTGGGCGGCGGGACGCGGCATGGCCAGCAATTCCCGCGTCATCTCGCCTATGGCCTTGCCGAACTCGGACGGCCTGCCCGCGGCGTCGCCATGCCAGAACGGCATTTTCCCGGGTTCGCCGGGCGCGGGCGAAACGAGAACACGGTCGTGCGTGATTTCCTCGATACGCCACGTGCTGGCCCCGAGAATCATGGTTTCGCCCAGGTGGCTTTCGAAGACCATCTCCTCGTCGAGTTCTCCGACGCGAGAGGCGCGAGTGGATCCGGCGAGAAATACGCCGTAGAGGCCACGGTCCGGAATCGACCCTCCGTTGATGATCGCGACGCTCTTGGCGCCTTCGCGCGCGGTGATGGTGCCGGAGACGCGGTCCCAGGTGATGCGAGGACGGAGGTCGGCGAATTCGTCGGAAGGATAGCGCCCGGAAAGCATATCGAGGACGCCTTCGAAAGCGGAGCGCGTGAGTTCGGCGTACGGGGCGGCGCGCGATACAGCGGCGAACATTTCACCCACGTCCCACATATCCATCGCGGCCATCGCGACGATCTGCTGGGCCAGGATGTCGAGAGGATTTCGCGGATAGGTGACCCGCTCTACCTTGCCCTCTTGCATGGCGCGAGCGATGGCGGCGCAGGCTACCAGGTCTCCGCGAAATTTCGGAAACATCACGGCGGAACTGACGCCGCCCACGTAGTGATTCGCGCGGCCAACACGCTGCAGGCCGCTCGACACCGAGGGCGGCGCTTCGATCTGAACAACGAGATCGATTGCGCCCATGTCGATGCCAAGTTCCAGAGACGAGGTGGCGACGATACCGCGCAGAGTACCCAGTTTGAGCCGCTCTTCGATGTCTTTGCGCTGCGCAGCGGCGACGCTTCCGTGATGCGCGCGCACGAGCGTATCGCCCGCGAGTTCGTTGACTGCCGCTGAGATACGTTCGGCCAAGCGGCGGCTGTTGACGAAGATCAGCGTGGAGCGGTGTGACTTCACAAGTTCGAGAAGTCTGGGATGGATGGCGCTCCAGATGGAAGGACGTGTTGGGCCCTGAGCCGCCGGGCCGCTGGGCATGTATTCGATTTCGTCGAGGCTGCGCATGTCCTCGAGCGGGATTTCAACACGCAGGTTCAGACGGCGCGCGGCCCCGGCATCGACGATCGTGACCGGGCGATACCGAACAGCCGTAGATGCGAAACCCGTATCGATGAAGTCTTCCGGCGCGGTTTCTTCCGGCGTTTTGGCGTAGCGGGGCCCGGCAGCGACGCCTCCGAGAAAACGCGCCACTTCTTCGAGAGGCCGCTGCGTGGCCGAGAGACCGATGCGCTGCAGCCTGCGTCCGCAAAGATGTTCGAGCCGCTCGAGCGAGAGAGCGAGGTGCGAGCCGCGTTTGTAGGGAACCACGGCGTGGATCTCATCGACGATCACGGTTTCGATTGAGCGCAGCGTTTCGCGCGCGTTCGAGGTGAGCATCAAGTAGATGGATTCGGGCGTGGTGATCAGGATGTCTGCCGGGCGGCGAACGAAGCGCGCCCGCTCGGCGGATGGCGTGTCGCCGGTGCGGATCCAGATTTCGGGCTCGTGATATGGTGAGCCGCTCTTGCGGGCCATTTGCGCGACGCCGGCGAGCGGGGCGCGCAGATTGCGTTCGACATCGACCGCGAGGGCTTTAATGGGCGAGATGTAGAGGACGCGGCATCGTCGAGCAGTGGGCGGCGGGGCGGTAAACATCAGGCGGTCGATGCACCAGAGAAAGGCGGTGAGGGTCTTGCCCGCGCCGGTGGGGGCGAAGATCAGGGTCGAATCTCCGCGCGAGATGGCGGGCCATCCCGCGACCTGGGGGAGGGTGGGAGCCGCGAAGACGGCTTCAAACCACTCGCGGACGGGCGGATGAAAGGCCGCAAGAGGATCAGGCGGGATTTGTTCGGGCGAGGGCATTGGAGCCGCTGATATCAGAGTACGGCCCGAGTGCCTGCTGCAACAGCCAAGTCTACGGCGTTTTCGGTTTTGCTTTCAGTTCGTCGGGGAAGTCGGCGGCGCGGTCCTTTGTCGGGTCGCGAAGATTATTCTGCGGACCAACATCGCGATAAAGCGGAATCTGCATGGCGCCGCTCGACTCCATGATGTCGAAGAGCCGTTTATTGAGTTGCTGGATGGTTTGCTTGCGTTCCGGATTCAGGATCAGGTTGGTGGTTTCCTGCGGATCTTCCTGCAGATCGTACAGTTCGTCGAGATCCCAGAGGCCGTAATAGTGGATGTATTTGTAGCGATCGGTGCGCAGCGCGTGCATGGTCGGCGTTTGCGGGAAATTGCGCTCCCAATAGTACTCATAGAGAAACTCACTACGCCACTGTGGATCCTCTTTGCCCTGCAACAGCGGAATCATGCTGCGCCCGTCGAGCCCGGGCGGAATCGAGACACCGGCAATGTCGAGGCATGTCGGCATAATGTCAAGGCCCGCCACGACCTTCGAGACGGTACGGCCACCGGCGAACAGATCCGGGCAGCGCGCGAGCATAGGCACGCGCATTGATTCTTCATAAGCGGTTCGCTTGTCGATGAGGCCGTGTTCGCCGAACTGAAAGCCGTTATCCCCCATGTAAATCACAAGAGTGGAATCAAGCTGGCCGCGCTTTCTCAGAGCATCCAGTACACGACCGACGCTGTCATCAATGCCCATCAGCGTTTCGGCGTAGCGCTTGTAATACTTGCCGATGTCGAGATTGGAGTGGTACGGGAAATCGACGCCGTGCCAACTGTTGCGCTGATTCTGCACCCACATCGGGCGGTGATCCTGCGGCGAGGGTTTCGCCATCGTCTTGGGAGGGATAAACCGCTCTTTCGCGTACATGCCTTTGTGACGCTCGGCGGGAACGAAATCGGCATGCACAGCTTTGTGCGAGAGATAAAGGAAGTAAGGCTGTTCTTTGGGAATCGTCTCGAGCCAGGAGAGCGCGTAGTCTGTCAATTCGTCGGTGATGTAACCCTTCTGTGGGACATGCTTTCCATCGACGTTGAGACCATTGGTGCTGGGTAGATATGTCCCCTGACCACGAAAGCTCACCCACTTGTCGAAGCCAGGCTGAGGATCGTCGCCCGCATTGCCCATGTGCCATTTGCCGAAGAACCCGGTTTTGTATCCAGCGGGCTGCATGAGCTGCGGGAAGAAGCGCGTGCCGGCGGGGATCGGCGTGTTGTTATCGACGATGCGATGGCGATGCGCGTAAACTCCGGTCAGGATGCTGGCGCGGCTGGGCGAGCAAAGGGCAGTTCCGACAAACGCGTTCCGGAGATGGACGCCGTCGTGCGCAAGCGAATCGAGGTTCGGCGTGCGCAGCCAGGGCTGCGGATGCAGGAAGCCCATTGCATCATAACGGTGGTCGTCCGAAAGAATGAAGATGATGTTGCGGTGTTGAGATGCGGACTGCGCCTGCGCGCTGACGGCGAGCGCAGCGGCCGTTGTATTTCTGAACAGATCGCGGCGGGAGAGATTGACGCTCATGGATGCTCGCTCCGCATTTTATGCCCTGCCAAGCCCTTCAGGAATGAAAAGACACCGCGAGTCCTTAAGCGGGCGGATTGGAACCAATACTGGAACTTCGAGCATCGACTAACGAGTCCCTTCCCTGGTACCATCCGGGAATCGCCCCTCCCTCATGCAGCCCGCTCAGGCAGACACCGCCATCCGCCCGGTCTCCGAAAATCAGCAGCTAAAGCTGCGGATCTTCATAGTGTTAGGCGTAACGGCCGCGGAAGGGCTGAGAAGCTTTGTGAACGTCGGCCCCGAGCGGAGCCTTCTGGCCAGATGGCTTGTGGCTTTCTGCATGATTTTCCTGTCGCTCACCTTCCGTCACATCACGGCGAATCTGCGCCGGGTCAAGAGCGAAGGGGCGCTTCTTCCTCCAGTCTCGTGGAGTTTCTGCGCTCTCCACGTGACGGGTTTGGTCGGGTTGTTCCTGATCTCGAAAGAGATGGCGTTGACCCAGTCCGCCAACGTTCACTGGATGCTCGCCTGGGTCTGGTTCGCAGTGGTGATAACCGCCCTGATGTCTGCCGGTCTAACTCTGCTGCCGGTGTCTACCTGGCGGCAGATCGGCGACGGTACCAGCCGGCTCTGGCTGCCCGCGGCCGCAGCCGCAGGCTTGATTTGCGCAGTGACTCCGCTCCTCTGGCGTCAATGGGACGGCGCCCAGTGGGATTTCGCCATCAACGTGACCTTTTGGATTGTCACGCAGCTTCTGCGTGGAATTCTGCCGTCGTTTGTCGCCGATCCGGTTAAGCACATCGTCGGCAGCGAACGGTTTATGGTCACCATCGAGGGCGCCTGTTCGGGTTGGGAAGGTCTGGCCCTTACTTGCGTATTCGTGTCGCTGTGGCTTTGGTTTTCGAGAGACCGTTATCGCTTTCCGAGAGCGTTCCTCCTGATACCGACTGCCATGATCGTGATGTTTTGCCTGAATTCGATCCGCATCGCCGCGATCGTATTGATTGGGCACTTCGCTTCGCCGGTGGTGGCGATGACCGGCTTTCACTCCCAATCGGGCTGGATCGCTTTCAATCTGGTGGCGTTCGGCATGGCGCTGATTTCGTCTAGAATTCCGTGGTTCACGGGCAGCGCCCGCGAGGCGAACAGGGAAAGCGGCCTGAATCCCAATGTCCCGTACCTTCTGCCCTTATTCGCGATTACAGCCGCCGGCATGATCTCGCGCGCGGCCTCGGGCACTTTCGAATGGCTTTATCCGTTGAGATTTGTGGCGGGCGCGGCTGCGATTTGGGCCTGCCGCCGACATTACCGCTCACTGAAGTGGCGGCCGGGATGGGCGTCACTCGTTGTCGGCATGTTGATATTCGTTCTTTGGCTCGCGATGGAGTCCCCGGTGCACGCGCGAAGCGCGTTGCCGGGCGCGCTTGCCGCTCTGCCGCCGGTAGTGAGATTTGCGTGGATCTTATGCCGGGTTGCTGGCGCGGTAGTTACGGTGCCGATCGCGGAGGAACTCGCGTTTCGCGGATTTCTGTTGCGTCGGCTGATGTCCCGCGATTTCGAGTCTGTTGTTCGCTCGCGTTATGCGTGGGTCTCGCTCGTGGTTTCGTCGGTCGCGTTTGGCGCTCTCCACGGAGATCGCTGGATCGCGGGATCGATTGCCGGCGCGGCATACGGGGCCTTGATGTTGTGGAGGGGGCGGATCGGGGACGCCGTGCTGGCCCATGCAGTGACTAACTCAATGCTGGCGTGGGCCGTCCTCGGGGGCGGCGAGTGGTTCTATTGGTAGGCTGGTCCTGGGCGTACCGGGACTAACCGAACGTGTCGCGCGTGTTTAGTAGTAACGCAGTTTGACTGTGTTGAACGCTTCGGCTACTATCAGGCAAAGCTCGGCTGCCGCCAAAGTCACACCACGGGCGTCAGCGAACGAAGTAAAAGAATCTGTAAATAAAGAGAGAATTCGGAGAAAATTATGAAGAAAGTTATCGCGCTGTCCCTTTTGCTGGCTGCCTGCTCAACGGCCTTATTTGCCGGGGTAGCTCCCGCGCCTGAAATTGACGCCAACTCGGCTACGACGGCTGTCATGTTGTTGGGCGCCGGTGTCCTGATGCTTCGCGGCAGGCGCTCGCGGTAAAGCCACGATCCCGTCCTGACTTCATTAATTGATCACTGCGCCGTACCAGCCTGTCTGGTACGGCGCAGTCGCGTTTAAGGGCGCATCTACCCGAACGGATGCTCGAGTGAAGGGCTGGCGGGTGTGAGCAGTTCGGCGCCAGCGTCCGTAACGTGAAGGTCGTCTTCGAGACGGACTCCGAATTCCCCACGAATATAAATTCCTGGCTCATCGCTGAACACCATCCCCGCGCGTAGCGTGGGATTCACGGGCCATCCGTACATGTTGTTCTTTACGAGATACGGCCACTCGTGCATTTCAGTCCCGAGCCCATGGCCGACCCGGTGCGTGAAGTACTTGAAGCCCGGTCCGTAGCCCGCGTCCACAATCACCTTGCGCGCAGCAGCATCCACTGACTCATTCGGAACTCCTGGTTTCGCAGCGTCCAGCGCGGCTTTCTGGGCCCGCTGCACAATTTCGAAAACCTTGAGCATCTTGTCGGTAGGCTTGCCGAGCACAAACGTGCGCGTTATGTCCGAAGTGTATCCCTGCACGCGGCATCCGTCGTCGAGCATGAGAATCGTGCCCTCACGGATCGTCTGCGGAGTTCGCGAGCCATGCGGGGAAGCAGTGTATTCGCCGATGTTCAGACTGGCTTCGCCGGGGAATCCCACGCGCCCGTAGCCTGCCTGAATCAGAGCACTCACGTCGCGCTGCGTCATGCCCTCGGCGAGCGCCTTATATACCGCTTCGTAGACTCGAATGGTCGCCTGCCCCGCGACTCGGAGGCACTCAATCTCGTGCGCATCCTTAATCATGCGGCAGCCGGCGGTGATCGGCGTGGCGCTCACCGTCTGAAAGGCGGGTTTGCCCGCCTGCGCGATTCCGTCCGCGAAAACGAATTTAGTGGTCTCCTCGATGCCGATCCGGCCGCGATTGATACCGCGGTCCTTGAGCCCCTGAATCAGACGCGCATAGGGATTTTCATCTTCCTGGAAAACGCGGACGTCGGGATCTTTTCCAAAGGGCGTACCCGCGAGGATTTCGCGCGCGCGATCTTCTTCAAATGCAGGGCAAACGAAAAACGGACTGGCCTTCGCAGGAATCACCATCGCCCATAACCGCTCGCCTCCGCCGAAGGTCACGTTTGCGAAATACTGCGGGGACGTGCCTCCGGTGAGAACAACGGCATCGATCTTCTCCGCCGCCATGAGTTGGCGGGCCCTTTCGACCCGCGCCTCGCGTTCCGCGTCTGTGAACGGACGGACCAGATCGGTCATGGCCTGCAGAGCCGCGATCGAAGGTGGCAGCGGACCCGTCAGCGGCGGAGCCTGCCCGCGCTGTCCTCGAGCGAACGGAGAAATCGCCGCGCCAGTGGCGACCCTCAAGAACGACCGTCTGGAGATCATATAACTCCTCAGGGTACGCTACCCGTCCATTCCTGCTACACTCGGCCAAATGGCCGATTCCGTCTGGACTTCAACTTCAGCGCCGGCTACGTACATCAGGGTCGCCGCACCGCGACATTCCGGAATCGTGCGGCTAACGCATTGCCTGACCGTGATCGCCTTTCTGGCGCTGCTGGTTACGGGAATTGAAATCCTCATCTCACATCCCAGATTTTATTGGGGCGAGACCGGCAACGTGAACACGCAGCCGCTTTTCCGCATTCCCATACCTTCTTCGAGAGCGACAGTTCCCACGGGCTACGGTTATGTTCTGCCCGATCAGAACGGATGGAGCCGATATCTACATTTCGAGGCGGCGTGGCTACTCGTGCTGACCGGGTCGCTCTATCTGGCGTATGGAATCGTCAGCGGACACTTTCGGCGCAACGTCTTGCCCGCCCCGCGCGATCTTTCGTGGATGGCTGTCTCAAAGGTGATTGCGCGGCATATTCGGTTCACTCGTCCGGCTGATGACGAGGCCGGATCGTACAACGTCCTGCAGCGGCTGACCTACGCGGTTACGTGTTTGTGGTCTTTCCACTCGTGGTCTGGACGGGACTTGCGATGTCGCCCGCCATAGCCGGGGCGTTTCCGGCTCTGGTTACGACCCTCGGCGGACAGCAATCAGCGCGCACCATTCATTTCTTTGTTTCGATCCTGCTCACGTCGTTTCTATTGGTTCACGTTGCGATGGTGATTCTCTCGGGATTCGGCAGCCGGATGCGCGCAATGATCACCGGACGAACGACAGCGAGACGGGGGCGGCAGCCGTGAGTGGCATCTCGAGGCGCGCGCTGATCGCCGGCGGCGGTATTGCCGGAGGCGCGGCGGGGCTCGCCGTAGCTGCAAAGCTTGCTCAGCGCTACGGACTCGTCCCGCCCGACTCCGGGGGATTGTATGGTCCCGGCGAAACCCTGACCTATGGAGTCCATCGATTATTGGCCCGGCATTCAGCGGCTCGGGAGTTTTCGCCGGCCCAGATTTCGAGGCCGCCTTTCGCAAACGAAGTAGGTCCTCCACTCGGTGACGATTTCAAACGCCACCAGAAGGATGGCTTTGTGAATTGGCGCCTCACCGTCGATGGCCTTGTTGCGCGCCTCACAACCTTTTCGGTCGCCGACCTGAAGGCTTTTCCCCAGCGCAGTCAGATCACTCACCTGGCGTGCGAGGAAGGCTGGTCTTATATCGCGGAGTGGATCGGGACGCCGTTGGCGCAGGCGCTCAACGCTGTGGGAGCATCGCCTCAGGCGCGGTATGTGGTCTATCGTTCCATTCAACCCGAGTGGTGGGAGAGCATCGATATGGCCGATGCGCTCCATCCGCAAACGCTGATCGCTTACGGGATGAATGGCGCGAACCTACCCGTGCCTTTCGGCGGCCCGCTTCGGCTGCGGGCGCCGCGCCAGCTTGGTTATAAGAGCGTCAAATACATCACGCGCCTGACGGTGACGGATAGCCTGAAGTCGTTCGGAAAGGGCTTAGGCTCCGCATCGCCGGAGGGCGGGTATGCGTGGTACGCCGGGATCTGACGGCGTCGCCATAACGGCAGTAAAGACTCGCGGATTCGGAGCACAAATGCTCCCCTTCATGTGTGACGCATGCCCACTGCGCGATCGGAAAGTCGCCCTAAATCCGGTACGTGAGCCTGAAAACTGCGCCTTAGCTGTCAGTAAGACGCAGTCAAACAGGCGTAAGACAAAACGAATAAGCGAAACAGTTAATGCGGGCGACGACGACCGCGAAGCATCAGAAGTCCCGCGCTAAGCAATAGCGAAGCCGTCGTAATCGAACCGGCATCGATCTCGGGCGCGGGAGGAACTGCTCGGGCAAACAGACACATTGAGCAGGCAGCCAGCAGACAGGAAAGCAAAACGATTTTCTTCATATCCCTCCGATCTTTTCTTCCAAAAGGTTTCTTTGGTCGAGTGGGCTGTGGATGATACTAGCGGAAGTGATTCGGCCGGTCAACGAGTTCTAGTACTGAATTTTTCCGGGCTGAGAGCGAGAGTATCCAGCCCTGCGCCAGGTCGAACTCCCGCGTCAAAGATCGCCGCAGTCGAAGCTCATCCTTCCCGGCGCTATTCGCCGTTTCCACTTGACAAAGAACGGCGAGAAAGCAGAACTATCAAGGATGCGGGAATTCCGTTGAAATATGACCTCAATGAGTTTGTATTCTTCTGCCTGCCTTTTGTCGGCGTCGCTTTAGTTGCGGCGCTTGCTCTCTCGCTTGACTATTGGCTGGGTCGCGAGAGAGAAAAACCCGCGGCCGCAGAAAACTCCGAGAGAGCGCCCGAAGAAGCTGGAGCCCGCGGCGCCGTGGGAACTGAGTGCGAATCGGAGGAGTTCTTGCACTCTCCATCCTCGCAAAATATCGACCCGTAGGCTTGCCCGGCGGCGTTCCGTCGAACGCCAGTTCTACTTCGACCGCTGACGGCACCCGAACCAATCCCTTTGATCGGTCACCCATTTCCAGGTTGAATCGGGCCATTGCTTGTCCACGATATAACTGATCGAGGTATGCGCTTTCTCATTTCGTTTCTGTTCCCGGCGATCGCTGTCGCGCAGCCTTTCTACGAGAGCGAGTTGATCTTCCCCCCGGAGAAGTGGCATAACCACTCGTCTTCGATTGTCGAGTTGCCAAACAGGGACCTGCTTGTGTGCTGGTTTCACGGTTCGGGCGAGCGAACCGCGGACGATGTGGTTATCGAGGCTGCCCGGCGCAGTAAGCGGACGGGCAAATGGGGCGCGCCGTTTGTTATCGCCGACACGCCGGGATTTCCTGACACGAATCCGACTCTGTTCATCGATTCGAAGCAGCGCCTGTTTCTGTTTTGGCCCGTGATCATCGCTCATCAATGGGAAACAGCGCTAATGAAGTACCGTATTTCGACCGATTACCAACAGGAGTCGGGTCCGCCGAAGTGGGAGCACCAGGACAACATCATTCTGATGCCGAAGAATATCGGCGTGAAAACGCGCGAGGTGCTGGGCGCGGATGCGGCAGGCGAGGGGAAGCGCGCGGAGACTGCGAGAAAGCTGATCGAAAAGGCTGATGATCTCTACTTCTCCCGGATGGGATGGTTTACCCGGACGCACGCTCGTGAACTGCCTTCCGGCAGAATTCTGCTGCCGATGTATTCCGATGGGTACTCTTTCGGGATTATGGGAATCAGCGATGACGGCGGTTATACCTGGTCAGCAAGCGAGCCGATTGTGGGGTACGGGGGAATTCAACCGTCTGTGGTCAGGAAAAAGGACGGGAGCCTGGTGGCTTATCTGCGCGACAACGGTCCGGCGCCCAAGCGCGCGCAGGTCAGTTATTCCAAAGATGACGGCGAGACCTGGACAGGGGCCAAAGATACCGAGATTCCGAACCCGGGGTCGAGCCTGGAAGCAATCGCTCTGAAAAACGGTGATTGGCTGATGGTCTACAACGATCTGGATAACGGGCGCTGGTCGCTGGTGGCCGCGATTTCAGATGATGAAGGAGCGACCTGGAAGTGGCGCCGCCATCTGGATGGCTCTCCGGAGCGCGAAAGCAAGAATGAGTATCATTATCCGTCCGTGATCCAGGCGTCGGATAGCGCGATCCATCTGACGTACAGCTATTTTACGGACGCCGGCAAGTCAATCAAGCATGTTCGATTGTCCGAGGATTGGGTGAAGGCCGGGGACCAGTCGGCCCAGTAGGACATTTTCAAAATGGTGGAGGCGGGGGGAATTGAACTTTTCGCTGGCACTGAGAACACGCAACTTGCTGATTCTGCGATTTCGCTGATTGCGCGTTTCGCATCGTTTGCGCATTAGGTGTCACGATTTGTCACGATTTCAGCTTTCCGCTGGCGATTCGTTCTACACTTGGCGCAAGCGGCTGAGCAAAGAGACCCCGCTGAAATTCGCACTGGTGGAGGGACCAACTGGGTGAGTTGGTTGAAATGGGTTCAGGCCATTCCGTGAACCGACCAGCCTGCCCGATATCTTCGCCGAATGAAGCCATTCGCCTCCTCCGAGTTTTGGAATTTCGCCTTTGCGCCATTCCATTCGAGGGTAGTGTTCGGGAACCGCGTAGCGAGCGGACCGAGCAGCACAGATTCCGTGAGAGGGCCTGAGTAGTCGAACGGTGTGGAGGTTTTGGCGTTGCCCAACACAGCTTCGGCGACCTCGAAGTAATGGTTTGTCCTTTCGTGAGGCGGCATTACGTAGTCGGCGAAATCCGGCGCAGACAGCAGGATGGGCATGGCTATATGGGGCAGCAACATCTGCCCCTTGGTGTCAATGAAAATGGACCCCTGACCGGGAAATTTCACGTCTCCGAGCAGCGCGCGAATCTCTTCCGGCGGGAGCCGGTCGCCAGAGTCTCGACGCTCCCGAGTCCGAAAGGAAACAGATCGTCATAAGCCACTGGCTTCGCCAAAACGTCATCGGCAAGCGGGAACGGGCTCAAGCTCCGGAATCGGAGCATTTAGGCGCGGCGACTGAAACCTGGGCCGCGACCGCGGGGGTGCATAGAGCCGCCGCCACGGCCAGAAGGATGCTCTCCGCCCTCTCACGCCAGCGTCTTTAACGCTCGCGCCAACACTGTTCTCAGTTCGAGCTGCGCGCCCTAACGCCCTTTCCTGCTAATCCTGACTACTTTCAATCTCGATCTTCTCGTCCTCACTGCAGGCTCGCTCCCAAGAGACAGGGCAATGGCTGACTGTTCGGGGATCAATGCTCACCGTGCGGGGATTAGTAGTGATGTGTGCTCATCGCTTAGCATCAGACTTCGTCCAAAGTCGTTCGGCTGTTAACCGAAGGGTTGTAGGTTCGAATCCTACCTGAGGAGCCAAAATAACCCCTTTAATTTCAACGCATACCTTTGACACATGGCCGTTTGCGCGTCCATGCGTGGTCGGGTGGTCGTTTGACGAATTACTCGTCCTTACTCAAATTTCCCCTTCCATCACCCTCGCCCTACCCCCAGAACACCCCCAGTCGCGTCCGGAGGGACGAAGGGGGGTGTCGTGCATCATTCGCCGCTCCGTCCGCGTTTCGCGGAAAGCGCGAAGACGCGTGCTCATGGCTTCTCAGCATCGCGAAGGTGGCGGATTCAGGAGCGGAAGAGGACGCCCGGCAGGAAGCTCTCCTGCGCCCTTCGGGGTCGTGTGAGCACTCGCTGGACGGTTGAACCGGCGAAAAGGGCCAGCGATTCATCTCGCTTACTGTTGTCAGACTGCCCGCCCTAAAGGCGTGCTATCGTTTGCTTTTCGTGAACCGGTCCTTAGCACGTAAAAGGCAAGATTGAAAGCTTGTCCGCTTACACCTACTCCTGTTTCGGATTGACCATAGGTTCGCAACTCGAATGTCCTGAACTCTCGTGCGCTACAGGGACGCCCGACGCGTATCTGCGGATGGGGAAGACCCCGGAACATCTGGGAGACTCCTGGGGTGAAGGCACCCTTTATGAGGCGGCGCCAGGTCTGTTCCTTCTCCGCGTTCCGAACGTCTGCCGGTACCTGGTTCGCGACGGGATAGAGATCGTGGTTGACCCGATTCCCGGAGTTGATCTCAGTACCGTTCGGCTCTTTCTATTGGGTACCGCACTCGGAGCACTCCTGTATCAGCGCGGCTTTCTCCCGCTGCATGCAGGCGCGATTGCCACGCCAAACGGCGCAATGATCTTTGCCGGTCGTTCCGCTTCGGGTAAATCGACGCTGGCAGCCGCATTCAGCAAGCGAGGTTATCGCGTCCTTGCCGATGAGCTGTGCGCAATCCGGGTGGATGAAATTTCGCTGGTTCAGCCGGGCATTCCGCACCTTCTGTTGTGGGGTGATTCCCTCACGAATCTCGGGATCGGCCGCGCGGATCTCCGGCCAATGCGTCCCGGCCTCGAGAAGTACTGGCTGCCTTTGGGCGACGCCTTTGCTCGCCAGGCGGCTGACGTAAACACGATTTTTTCTCTGGTGCGCGGCGGCAAACGTGAGATTCGGCTGCTGGAGGGTCGAGAGAAAGTAATGGAACTTGCCGGTGTCACCTACCGTCGGCTGTTCTCGGCGAATATGAAGCTTTCCGTGACCGATTCCCGCAAGCTGAAAGCCATCGCCCGCCAAACCCAAGTCTTCCGGCTGACCTGGTCCGACAATCCCTGGTGCGCGGAGGAATTGGCCGACATGGCCGCCGCGGAGTTCGCGCTCTGAGCAGGATCGTGTGGCTGGCCTCCTATCCGAAGTCCGGTAACACATGGTTCCGCGTGCTCCTGACGAATTACCTGCGCGACGAAGGTCAGCCCGTCGATATCAACGCGCTCGATATGCAGTCGAATGCGGCGGACCGTCGGCTTATCGACAATGCGCTGGTCATCGAGACCTCGGACCTGATAGAGGAAGAACTTTCGTGGTATCGCGCGGAAGCTTACCGCATCCTCGCGCGGAGAAGCCGCGAAACCCTGTACCTGAAAATTCATGACGCTTGTACGCGCTCTGATGATGGCGAGCCGCTGATTCCGGCGGACGTGACGCAGTGCGCGGTGTATCTGGTCCGGAACCCCCTCGATGTCGCGATATCGTTCGCGCACCATTATGCGATGACCGTCGATGCGGCCATTGAGCGAATGGGATTGGAAGATGCTGCTCTGGCTGACCCCGGACCCCGGCTCCATCCTCAGGTCAGACAGCGGTTATCCTCATGGAGCCAGCACGTATCCAGTTGGATCGATCAGACGCGCTTTCCCGTGCATCTCATGCGGTACGAGGATATGCTCCGGCAGCCCGCGGAATCTTTCAGCGCCGTGATCCGTTCACTTGGCCTTCCTTACGATCAGGAGCGCGTGCGGAGGGCCGTGGAGTACTCAACCTTCGAACGCTTGCGGGACCAGGAAAGGGCGCGCGGGTTCACTGAAAAGCCATCAAAGGCAAAATTCTTTTTCCGGTCGGGGCGTGCGGACGCCTGGCGTACGGTTTTGACCGACGCCCAAATCCGCAAGATCACAGCGGACCACGACCCTGTTATGCGACGGCTCGGTTATCTTCCGAAAGATGGGTAGTTCGGCGAAGCGGCGATTACGAAAACGTTCCAATAGTTGCGCCGCCCGAGACCTTGTCTACTTCCTCCAGGCTAATCTCTTCGTTCTCATCGCCCTGCACTTCTGCTTGGTTAACAAGATTTTCGTCGAGCGGGCTGTTATTCAATGCCATATTTCCTCCTGTGCCAGATTGCGGCGGGATCAAAGCAGCTTGAGTAGACTGGCGAAACCGCGAGTCACGAAGGCGATTGCCACGTTGCGCCGCCTGCAACCTTATCTGTTTCCTCCAGACTGATCTCTTCGTTCTCATCGCCAAGTTCTTCTGCGCGATTAACAGGACTTTCGTCGAGCGGACCGTTATTCGATGCCATATTCCTCCAGCGCGAGATGGCGCGCGGGATCAAAGTAACATGCCCAGATGTCTGTGTCAAACAAAACCTATTCTGGCGTTATGACTACAAGTAATCCTGACCAACGCTCAGAATTCTCTAACACACCTGAAATCATTGGCTGGGATTTGAGCCGCAGCGACTAATCCGGGCCCGAGCACAAAAGCCCGCAATGGAAAGGAAATCCAGGAAGACTTTTCACTGGACAATCGCCCCGCAAGCGCTACCTGCCGACACGACTGCATCACAAAGCAATCCGATTTTACTGACGGACGGATGTTACCGCTCGTCGTCATCATCCCCCACCGGCGCCGTCATCCCGCCCGCCATGAAAAACGCCCTTCTCACCGGAGCCGGCATCGGAACGTTCACCCCCTTAACACTCCCCCACAACAACCGATTCAGCATCTGCTCATCCGCCCGGTCATAATCACTGAAATCCATCTTCGCCGCGATCGCCGCGCCGAAGGAATTCACCGTATTCTTCGTCATCACGTCGATCTTCGCCGGAATCGCCGTATACCCGGAAAGATCCGCCTCATTCGAAAACGCGTTGTACATCGGCGTAGCGGCCGCGTCATGCTGGGTGAGCGGCGGCAAGCCGAGCAGCAGCTCCATCGTCCTCAGCATTGAAACCGTCGTGTACATCGTGCTGTCCACCGTTCCACGCTTAATATACGGGCTCACCACCAACCCCACCGTGCGATGCGAATCGATATGGTCCGGTCCGTTCTGCGCATCGTCTTCAATAATGAAAATCGCCGAACTGCCCCACACCTTGCTCTTCGTCACCGCCTCCACGATCTTCCCCACGGCCACATCATTCGAAGCCACCGACGCCTGCGGAGTCGGCATGCCCGCCCGCGTCCCCGACGTATGATCCTCGCCCAAACCCATCACCATGAAGTTGGGGACGCGGTTCTCCGCATCCATCTTCGTGAATTCCGCGACAAACTGGTCCGCGCGCATGTAATCGCGCAATGCCGACTGCTGATCCGGCAGATCGTTCTTGCCGAAAGTCTTGCTCATGATGTTGGCCAGCCCCCGCCGCCCGGCGTACCCGAACGAAAGCGCCGACAGATCCTTCTGCATCGCCGCTTCCCAGATGTACGGATGGCTCTGCTCTTCGGTCTGCCGGTTGTTGACATTACCGTGATGCGAATATTCGATCGTCCACGCGCGCTGATTGAACTCAGAAGCGTACGCCGCGGTTGACCAGGGATGCCCGTCCTGCGAAACCTCGCCATTGCAGTAGAGATTGTCCAGCAGGACGAACTGCTCCGCGATCGCGTGATGATTCGGAGTGATGTCGCGCCCGAACATCACAAGGCTTGGATCGCCGTTGCCTTTGGCTTCGTCGCCGAACACCTGATCGTACGTGCGGTTCTCCTTGATGATGTACAGGATGTGTTTGATCGGCGAACCCTTGCCCACTTCGGAGGGAACAACGCTGCTCGCCTTGATATCGGCCTTTTCCAGAAACTCGTCGCGGTACGGCGAGTTCTCATAAACCTGCTTCGTATAGGCCGCGAGTTTGTCGCCGGACGGCATGTCCACAAATGAAATCAGACCGTTGAGATTATTCCCGTGATGAACGAAGCTCACCGGGCTCTTGCCGTCTTCGGTATGAATCACGTGGTTCGGACCGGTGCCCACGCCCTTGCCACTGGCGACCAGGAGGCGCTTGCCGTCCGGCGTGGCAGCCACCGCGGTCGGATACCAGCCTGTGGGTATGAATCCAGCCACCCTGCTCTGCCCGCGCTGCGCGATATCGATCACCGCCACGCTGTTATTGTCGGCGTTAGCGACGAACAACTGTTTGCCATCCGCCGAGAGCGCGAGCGAATTCGGGGTGCTTCCGACCGGAGCCTTAGGCGTCGGCGCCACGCTTACGGCTTCCATCTTCGCGCCCGTCCTCAGATCGATCGTCACAACATGATTCGTATTGCCGCACGACACGAAAATCCGGTCATCCGCCGTGATCGCGAGATCGTTCGGATGCGGCTCGACTTCAAAACGACTGACAATCTTTGGCGCCGCCGGATTACTGACATCGACCTTCGCGACCGCGGCCTCGCCCAGAATCGACACATATAAGGATTTCCCGTCGCTGGTCAGCTTGCCCGTGAAAGGATGATCGCCCAGCGCGAGTTTGGAAATCGTTCTTCCGTTCGCCCCCTCGATTGCGTAGAGATTGCCATCCGTGTCGTTGATCGCGTAGACGAACTTCCCATCCGGCGCGATCGCGATGCTGGACACCGCGCTCTTGCGCGTGGGATCGGGCTTTTCGGCCTTCCCGCCGATATCGAGCTGAACCATGCGCGATTGCGTCCAGGTCCCGTCGTCCCAGCGCTGGAACGTGTAGATATCGCCCGACTCGTTCCCCTGCCCCGCCGAAATCAGAACGCGCTTGCCATTGGGCGACCAGGCGAGTCCACTCCACGTCCGATCGAGGGGAAATGTCGCGATTTCTTTTTCGGCGGCCAGATCGACGATGTGAAATTGATGACGCGTGTAGCCGGAGTTCGTGAACGCGAATAGTTTGCCGTCCGGACTGATCGCCGCGCTCAGAATCATGTCGCCGGACGGCAGCTGACGGCCCGCCGGAGTGATCTTCCAGCCATCCGGAAGCAGGATGCCGTCACCGTCTTTGCCGGGAATGGTGATTTCCTGGCCGCTGACCGGATGCTTCATCCGAGCTCGATGGATGGCCGTCCATGCGGTCGCGGCGACCAACGCAAAAATAGCCAGAGCGATCGACAGGCGTTTCATAAAATCTCCTTCGGAAGACACAGAATACGAATTTCTGTTTTCGGAAAGATGACAGAACCGTGTTGATTCGAACGGCTGAAACAGAATCGGCCCTATCCTCCGCGCCTGGCGGCTGGGGCGCTAGGGCTCAACATCAAATAGCTTCAGATACTGCGGCTCGTAAGGCCCCGTGGCCCACGCTCCGTCATTCGCCGGAACGCGGTCGAGTCTTACAGGGAGGCCATTCTTCAACAGATCAGCGCCCGTCCGGGGGTGACTCCACAGGAACTGGCTTCGCCGATTGGCGCTCGCGCCCGTGTACGCGGCGATATTCCGGACGTTGTACTTATGATCGGGTTGTATTCCGAAGTCATTCGCTCCGTCTCCATCCTCGTCGTCGAACGAGGCTTCGTCAGGCGTGCTCTGTCGGAACTAAAACCAAGCCTATTCTGGCGTTATGACTACAAGGAAAGTCCCGCCCTGACCTGCACTTTTCCGTCAGCGAAGCAGTGGGAGTCGGACAGCGCGAGAACAGGCGCGGTAAGCGCCATAAGGCCGCTCAAAATGAAGTTCTCGTTCCTTCCGCTCGCCTAACGATGGCGGCCGTGAAGGTTTGACGATTGATACGGATTGTGTGTCGGTTGATGCGGCGGTCGCGGATTTTTTACGTATCCTTCAAGCCGATGCCAGAGACGAAGCAGCCAATTCCACATGCGCTCTCCCTTGCGGTGGACACTATCACAATTCGGGATGCGTGAAAAGCGCGGAAAGAGACCGTCTGATCCGCTTTTCTCGTTATTACTCCGGTAACGCGGTAACAGCCAACATGATGGAATCAAAGTGCGAAAGCGTTGCCGTGTTACCGCTTTGCTCGTGGTCGCGAGCCGCGCCCGGCGGCGTCTGGTTGTTTCGGCCCGGCTTTTCTTACCGTTTGGTTCCGCTGGTGGCGGGCTCTCGTCTGCTCGACGGTCCACGTGCGGACTACGTTTGGATGACGTCCCTTTTCCATTTCGTCCTTCCGTTCTTGTTACCGAAATAGCAGATTCTGACAATCGCGGCAATCTTCCGGATCTGAGCCTCATCTTCAAAGGCAAGTTGGATCAGGTCAAGGAATCTGGCCGCGTTCGAGACGAAGACGGGCCGCTCAATTTCGCGATCACGATTTAAGTAGTCGCGGCAAATCGGGAGTTCTGACGGTTCTGCCAATTTCTCTTGAGAATGTTTTACGTCCAGAACGGCTCATCCGCCGGGACGAACTTGATCGGCACGTCCTTGATGAACTCGCGCATCCAGTTCGCGAGATCTTCCATACCGGGCTGCTCGGAAACAACATGCCCCAGCATGATGAGCCCCTTCGCCATCCCGAGCGAGGCACCGATCACCACATCGGCGTCCGCAGTTATCCGCGGAGTCGCGTACCCAGGACCCAGCAGAATCCTGCTGACCTTCGCCTTCGGATCACCCACGCACCGGAACCCGCGCGAACCAGTCAGCCGCTTCACCTGCGAAGCGAATTCGCCCAGCGTGGTCTCCGGAATCGTATAAACCCGCGCTCGCATCACCGCGTCCTCGCCGCCCTTCACGCCCACCGAACGAAGCGATCCCACAACCGTATAGTCCGGCTTCATGGCATGCATGTGGTCGTGGATCCGCCAGATGATCATGTCGTTCTCGAGAACATACTCCGTCTTGAGTTTGTAAAGCGGATTCGAAGTAAGATCTTTGGTCTCGTCGCGGTCGTTCCAGAACGTATCTTCGTGGGAGATGACCATATTCAGGCCCGCCTCATTGGCGCGCTTCAGCATCCCGAACGTCACCATCACGGTCGTTGCGATGCCTTTGACCTGAGAGTCGGGATTCCCGAGCTTGAACGTATCCCGGTACGACTGCTCGTTCCACGGCACGCCGACGTGTTTCTTTATCAGCTCGACTACCTCGCGCCCGGTCATCAGGCAGCCCTCCAGTACGGATCACCCGCGCCGATCCATCGCGAAGGAACTCCTTTTACAACTGATTTAATCCACACTGCGCAAAACCGCATCCCGGGCTCCTCGGAAGCCACCCGCCCGATCGTCACCAGATTGCGCCTCTCGCCGATGGTGTAGATATCTGCCGCGTAATGCGTGTTCTCCCACTCGCGCACTTCCCCGGCCACGATCATGTCGACTTCGGAATAGCGCTGCCACATCGTCGGAGGCGTCATCGTGCCGGGGCAGAGCAGAACCCGCTTCACCACCCCTCTGCGATCGCCGACCGCGCGAAGTCCCCCGCGCAGATTCAGCTTGCCGCGAATCATGGCAACCGTCTCTTCTGCGGTGGCCGCAGGAATATCGAACAAAGCGTCATCCGGCTTCACCCGACGTTTGGACCAGCCGAGCGCTTCGGCCAATCCCGCGACCATGTCGTTCTCTTTCCGTGCCTGCCAGTGATCGCGCAGCCGAAAGACCACCAACCCGTTCTTCTCGATGAATTCGCGCTTTGCTTTGAAAACCGAATCGTCAGGCGCCAAGCCCGCCGATCCGCGTCCCACGGGCGCAGCTAACGCCCTGCCGTCAGCGCGGCCATAAAACGTGGGCTCATAAGTGAGAACAAGGTTCGAATTCGCCTTAGCCGCCTGCTTCAGCACGTCCATCGTCGCCATCGCTGTTGTGGCAATTCCTTTGACCGGTGTTGCAGGATCTCCCGCCTTGAATCCGTCCGGCCCCATATCGGGCCAGTCGCCGCCCAGTTCGGTCTGAATGCGCTTGACCGCGTCTCCCGCGGTGAGTGGGCCCGCGCCGGCCGCAAAAGGCGCTGCAACGACGCTTCCCGCGGCGAGCGCAAAATGCCGGCGCGATAGATTGATAAGCTTCATCTCGCCGTCAATCGTACACGAACGTTTGTTAGTCAGAAATTCAGCCGCAGACCAAACTGCGCCAGTCGCGGCGAGTGTGCCAATCGCAGTGTGTCTCAACCGAGGGGTTCACCCCAAGATTCTGCGTCGAAGTCGTGTTCTTCACGACCGTGAAATTGTAATTTGCGATCCCCGCGGCTTTCGTCGAAATCGTCCTCGCAACGGACGTCATCCGCGGTCATGCAGGCCCGCCGACCGTAGTCGCCACCCACTTCTGGTACCGGACGCGCGGACTCCTCGAAACGCTAATATGGGCGGGACTGTGCCGTCGCCGTTCATTCGCGTTGATTGTTCCCCGCTCCTGCTTCGCAGTGCGGGTGTAAAAACGTATATTTACCACTGGTTCCGATCGATGCGGAGCCTGAGCCCTGACACCGTCGGCGCGTTCCTGGCTCCTCCGTCGTTGGATCAGCTTTCTCACGATGGCGGCCCGCGCCAACATCCTCTGCGAATCCTCGAACTCGTATCTTTGAACCGCTTGCCGGATTTCGTCAGCGATATGCTCGTCCCCCGCTGCGACGTTCTCCACGTCTCAAACCAGTTATGGCGTTTTCCGCGCAAACCAGCCATCACAGGGACATTTCACGACCTTACTGCCTGGCTTCTGCCGGAGTGCCACACTCCCGCCAACGTCGCCGGAGACAAAGCATTCGCGGAGCGGATGCGGAAGCGAGCGAAGGGCGTCATCGCGGTTTCGGAAAACACAAAGCGGGATGCGATAAAGCTGCTCAACCTCGACCCCGATTTCATCCGCGTCATCTACCCCGGTATTTCGCCTGCCTTCTCCCGGGTCACTCCCGCCGCGATACAGCAGATCTCGCGCGATTACAACCTTCCGCCGCGCTACTTCCTGTTCGTCTCGACTATCGAACCGCGGAAAAATCTCGATATGCTTCTCGATGCTTGGAGTTCTCTGCCGCCATCCGTCTCCAATGAGAATTCCCTCATCATCGCGGGTATGGAAGGGTGGCGCGCAGAAACCACGATGCGCCGGATTGAGGACGCGATTAAAACCACCAGCGCCATCCGGCGCCTCGGCTACGTTCCGGGAGCCGATCTCCCCGCTCTAATAGGCGGCGCCCAAGCGCTGGTCTACCCAAGCCTGTACGAAGGATTCGGATTTCCCGTAGTAGAAGCAATGGCTGCAGGCTGTCCGGTGATCACTTCAAATGTGTCGTCCTTACCTGAGGTCGCGGGCGGCGCCGCTGTGCTGATCGATCCCCGCAGCGTCTCTGAAATAGCCGCAGCAATTCAAAAAATTGCGGGGTCAGAGTCGCTTAGAGCGGAGCTTAGCGCTGCGGGCAGAGCCCAAGCCTCCCGGTACACATGGGAAGCCGCGGGGGAGCAATCGCTGAGCTATTTTGCGGAATTGGCATAGCTATGCCGCAGCCTTCTCAAGCGCACGCAACGTTTCAGCCGCCGTATGATTCCAGTCGAAACGCCGCGCCTGGCGGGGGCCTGCTTCAGCCGCGCGCCGCCGGAAAACCGCATCGCAGGTGATCGTTTCCATCGAAGACCGGATCTCATCAGCAGAGAAAGGATCGAACATCGCCACCGAGGAATCGGCCAGGCCGATGAACGGCTCAATGCGCGAACACGCGGTAGGCAAACCTGCGGCCAAAGCCTCCAGCAACGGCATGCCAAATCCCTCGAACTGACTGGGAGCGATGTAAGCCTCAGCGCCGGCGAACAACTTATATAGTTCCGATCGCGAAATCCACCCGGTGAAGGTTACCGCATCCCGAACCTTCAAATCGTCCGCGCGCGCTTCCAGTTCCGGGGCCGCGAATCCCTTCATCCCCGCGATCACCAGCCGATAATCCGGGCGCGTCTTACGAAACTCGTTGAATGCCGTAAGCAGCCGATCGATGTTTTTGTGCGGATGCAGCGTCGAAACGGTCAGTATGTATCTCCCGGCTTCCGTTGGAAGCCCACAGCGGTTCTGCCCGATGCGGAAAAACTCCGGATCCACCCCGTGCGGAATCACGATAGTCTTTCGCGCCGTCTCCGGATAATAACGGTCGAGATCCTTCGCCGTGGCCTCCGAAACAGCAATCAGCGCGCGCGACCGAACGGCAGCGGCCCACAGCAGCAGGTTCCAGAACGGCAGATCGTACCAGCGGAAAAATTCCGGATGCCTTTTATGCTGCAGATCATGAAACACTGTCACCGCCGGTGGTCCGCAGAACACCGGACCCGTAAATCCGGCGTTCAACAGAACATCGATCCGGTCCCGCCGAAGCACGAAAGGGAAAACAAACTGTTCCCAGACAATCCGCCCCGGCCGAAATTCCGCCGCTATCGAACACGGCACAACGTGTAGCCGGTCGGCAGGCTCTAACACCGCTCCCGCCGCCCCTTCCCGATTCACATAGACGAAATATTCATTGGCCGGATCGATCGCGATTAACGCGTTCACGAGACTCTTCAGATAGATCTCGGTGCCGCCCACCTTACCCGGAATCAGGTAGAGAGCATTAATACCGATCCTCATCAATGCTGAGTGGCTTTGCTGAGAATGCGCATCCCCGAACGCGCGGCTTCGTTCCAGGGATCGATCGCAAGCGCATGCCGAAGATCGTCCTGCGCGCCGCTCGAATCCTGCAATGCGTATTTGGCGATGCCGCGATAAGCCCAGGCGTCGGCATTTCCCGCGTCAAGCGCGATAGCGCGGTCAAGCGCCTCAAACGCATTCGTCGTATTGCCCGAAGAGGCTTCTAAGTAGCCGATCTTCGCAAATACCGCCGACGTCGGCTCCTTTGCCGCCATAGACTTCAGCAGCGCCAGCGCCGCTTCCGGCTGTTTCGCGCATTGATATGCTTCCGCGAGATCCCAGCGAATATTGTCGTTCGGGGCCTCCTCACGACTCGCGATTTTCAGTTCCCGGGCCGCGCCGGCGCAGTTTCTCATCTTGAGCAACGCAACGCCCAACCCGTAGTGCGCCCGCAAATTCGAAGAGTTTTTTTCGGCCGAATCACGCCAGAAGTTATAGTCGCTGACCCACACCTGGCTTCTGTTCCAGGTCACGAAGGTCAGGCAAGCCAGCGCCGCCGCAGCCGCCCACCGCAAATGTTTCGTCGTGATCCGAATCATCGGCGCCACGCCGATCAAAGCGATGATCAGCCCGACATTCGGCAGATAGGTCCGCCTCTCCGCCAGGACGTCCTTAATTGGCATGAACGACGACGTAGGGGAAAGCATCACAAGAAACAGCAAAAGGCCAAAAGAAACCAGCCTGTTGCGCCGGAAAGTGTAAACAATGACCGCGATAAGAGCTACAACCGCGATCAGATAGGCAATCGCTGCGCCGTCCAGCAGCGAGCGATAGAGACCCATCTGCCAGTCGCCGTTCTGGCCGATTGGAAATAAGAAAAGCCGGACATAATAAATGATCGCCCGGCATTGCGTCAGCGCATAAAGCAGCGGGCTGGCTCCGCCGGATCCCAGAATGTCCGGGCTTGCCACAAGGCGGATCGCAAGTGGCGTAGCGGCGACGACGCCGCAGGCGAAAAGCAAATAAATCTTCAGGTGACGCCGCATCGAAGCGACAGCCGATTCCCGGCCCCAGTACAGATCTGTAGCAAGTAACACTGCCGGCACGGTCATCGCGCTTTCCTTGCCCAATACCGCGAGACCGGCAAGAAACGCAATCCCGAGGCTGGCCAGAAAACCGGTCCGCTTCTCGAAATCCCTGAGAAAGACAAGCCAGCAGGCCGCGAAGAAAAATGACGCGACTAACTCCGAACGCCCCGCGATGTAATCCACAGATTCCGTTTGAAGAGGGTGAATCAGAAAACACAAGGCCCCGAAAAGCGCCGCCAGGCGGCGGTCGCCCTTGTACGCGGCAAGGTCGAGAATTCGCTCCAGAATCCAGAACACGAGCACCGCGCTGACAGCGTGAATCGCAATATTAAACAGGTGGTAAGAAAGCGGGTGCAGGCCCGAAATAAGATAATTCGCCCAGTAGGTCACCATGAGCACGGGCCTGACGCCGCCGATCCAGAATCGAACGTTAGTCTCGTTACCAGCGCCCTCATAGAAGGGCAGGTGATAGTCGTCGAACACAAAGCCGCCGGTCAATGAGGGGCTGAAAACGAGCAGGCCGATTCCAAAGGCGCCCAACAGCAGCCAATACCATCTAAAGGGGTTCGGCTGACTCCGAATTACCGTCTTAGCTGTTGTCTTACGAGGTCGCGCCACGATCTTGCTTGTCAAACTGCTGTATCCGATATTCCAGTATCGCCAGTCGCTGCGCCAGCATCACATTTTCGTCTCGCAGCCGCGATACGACGTGCGAGATTTCGAACGTGAGTGCGGCTACCAGAATGCCGCCCAGAATGGAAAACCCAACGGTCGGCTGCAGCCCGAATGCGCCCGAAAGTCTCTCCAGCCCGTTCGGAAATGAGGCGAACGCCGTCAGAATCACGCCCAGCAGAAGCCAGCTGACCGAGTACTCTGTGCGGATATGCTCCCGCCGCAACGAAGTAAGCGTAACGATGACTATGGCGAGTCCAAGAGCTACTAGCAACGGGTGGTAATTCATCAGCTGCTCCTCGGCCGCCGGGCCACGGGATCGGCCTTCAGGACATTAACAAAAACGCCGAGCAGAACGTGAAGCATATATTGAATCGATTTAACAGGCGTTATAGAAGATTTTCCCGTGGCCCGGGGCTTCATGGCGCAGGGCACTTCGCAAAAACGAAAGCGCCTGCGCTGCAGTACGACCAGCACCTCAATTTCCGGCCACGCCAGCGGGAACGTACGCGAAAAGACCTGCAGCGCGCGGCGGTTCACGCCCACAAAACCCGATGTCGGATCGTGAATCGGCTTTCCCAGAATCGGCTTGAGCATGGCGCGAAAGAAATTGATCCCGACAGAACGCGCCACCGATGTGTGCGCGTGATCAGCGCCGACGAATCGTGATCCGATTACAACCTCGTAGCCGGTCTTAACCAGCGCGTCATATATCTTAGGAATCTCCTCCGCCGGATGCTGCCCGTCTCCGTCCACCCGGATCACATACTCATAGCCGAGCTCGAACGCTAGCTTGTATGCAGCCTGCACGCATCCACCCAGCCCCAGGTGAATCGGAAGCCGCAGCACCGATGCGCCGGATCTCTCTGCGATCGACGCAGTCGCATCGTCCGAGTGATCATCGACCACCAGAATCGGCGTATCTGGAAGGATCTGCCGGACGCTTCTGACCACCCCCCCGATGGCTCCCTCTTCATTCCACGCCGGCGCAATGATCAACAGGCCGCTGGTCATCAGCTCTTGCCCAGCTCGCGAAGCGTCACGCGATTCTGATACATGAGCTTGAGGAACTGCGAAGGCTGAATCCGCCGCGTCCGGTGAACCTGCGATCTCTTCTTCAGGAGAAATGGCAGATTAACCAGCGTTTCCCAATGCGCCCGTATGATAATCGCGGCGGCGTTCGCCAGCGAGCCCTCGCTGCGAACGAATTTCGAGGCCGCGCTGTCGTGATTCGCAACCGCGATCAATTGCGCAAAATACCGGATCAAAGAAAAAAACGGGATCAGGCACAACGTAGGTATCGGAAACGTCTTGACCGCGACCCAGAGACGATTGCGCTCCACCAGTCGCGCCTTCAGGGGCGAAATTGCGCCCGCCGTCTGTGAATAGGCATGCTTCACGGTCGCATCGGCGCAGTAGCGGCAGCGCCAACCGGCCCACCGCGCGCGCAGCCCCAGATCCGTATCCTCGCAATAGAGAAAATAATCCTGATCGAAAAGCCCGATCTCCTCGAGCATTTTGCGCCGATACAGCGCCGCGCACGCGCTCGGCAATAAGCAGTCTTCCGAACGGGAGAATGAATCCGTCGGCGTCAGCCAGCCGCGCTGCTTACTGCTCCCGTCGAGACAAATCAGCATTCCCGCGGAATCAATAAGCCCCTTGTCAGATAACCGCACCTTGGACGCGCACATCCCGATCCCGGGATCCCTTTCCATCTCGGACAGCAGCGCTGCGATCCATCCGGGATCAGGCTCCGCATCGTCGTTCAGCGTCGCCACAAATGGCGCCGAACTCACACGGATCGCAAGATTGATCGCGCCGCCGAATCCCAGATTCGAACCCGGCGAAACGACCCGGGCTTCGCGCGACGTTGCGGCCATCGCCCCGTCCAGGGAATTCGTCCCGTTATTGATAATTACGATCTCAAAGTCGGAGAAACTCTGCTTCTGAAGCGCGCCGAGGCAGGCTGCAAGGTGAGGTCCTCCACATAGTGTCGGAATCACCACGGTAACAAGTGGCGGCGGCAATAAGTCTCCTCATAGAAGTATATTGCGCCGTCTTTACCTGTTGCTAAGTGTTACAGCCACTTTCGGAAGAAGGTTTCCAACGTCCCATACCCTACTGGTGGGCCATCTCCGGCAAATTCCTCCAACCCCGGCCGAGCCTCCCGTAACCACACCCGTCCGGCCGGCCGTTCTCCGAAGTCATTCTCCAGAAAACCATGCCCCAGCCCCTCAATGAGGCACAGCGTGACATTGTTCCCTGAAGCCGCCAGCGTTTCATACAGCAACACGCTCTGACCGCATTCCACATCCCGATCCTCGGTCCCGTGAAGTATCAGAAACGGCGGCGCACCGGGATCCGCATACTCAGCCGGATTCGCCCTCCTCACCAGTTCCGGCGCCGTCTCTATCGAAGCCCCCAGAAATCGCGATTCGAACGACTTCGCCGACCGATGCTCAGGCCCCATCTTCAGAAAATCCGTCGGGCCGTAGACATCCGCCACCGCTCGAACGCCCAGACTGCGGTCCGAAAGCGCCGCCAGCGCCGCGAGATGCCCACCCGCAGAGGCTCCCCACAGACCGATCCGGTCCCCGTCGAACCCGTACGCATTGCCCGCCGACCGCACCCACGCAATAGCGCTCTTCACGTCCTCCAGGGCAGCGGGAAAAATTGCCTGCCTGCTCAGCCGGTAGTCCACGCTGACCATCGCAAAGCCGCGCTCCGCCAGGAAGCGCGAAAGATCCGGCGCCGTCTTTCGATCCCCGGCGATCCAACCGCCCGGGTGCAGCCAGACAATCACGGGAGGCCGTTCGCGCGCGCCCTCGGGAATATACAGATCGGCGAAAAGCCGTTGGCCGCCGGGCGCGGCATACTCCACATCCTCAATCCGCTGCACTGCGCAAGGCCACGCCCGCAGAAGGAACGCAGATTCCCTGCTGGTCATTGAGAACCCGTCATGAGAATTTCGGCAGCAACACGACATCACTCGCCGGCACCGGCTCCAGTGGAAGATTGGCCTTCTTCCACGCGCTCAGCCCGCCTTTGATCACCGCTGAAGGAACTCCCCGCTTCGCCAGAATCCGCGCCACCCGCACGGCCGTCGCCTCGCGGAAGCACGTACAGTAAAGAACGATTTCCTTGTCCTTCGGCAGCGTCTCCCAGTTCAGATCCAGCGCCGCCGGCTCGAACCGGATCGAATCGCGGATCCGCATCGTCCCTTCGTCGTAGTAACCGTGGCTCCGCACATCAAAGATCGCCACATTATCACGCGCCGCGATCTCCTTGGGGTCCAGCATCGGTACTGCGCTCTCACCCCGGCTTCGAAACCATAGCCGTAGCCGGTTCGCGACCCACAGCGCCAGCGCAAATGCGATGAACCACCCCACAACGCTCCCGAACTCTGAGTAACCCCGCAGAATCGCTGTGAGGAAGTCGCTGAAGAGGTAGCCCACACCGAAGTAGGTCAGGATGTAAAGCGCTGCGCCCCCGGCATCCAGCGCGAAGAACTCCACGTGCTTCATGTTCATACTCCCCGCGAGCGGGGGAGCCATCGTGTTCACGCCTGGAATAAACTTCGCGAACAGCAGCATGATCCGCCCGCGACGATAGAACGAATCGGCGGATTTCATGATGCAGGCCTCGGGATTCAGCGACACCCGGCATAGCACGCCCAGCAGCCACCATCCCGTCCGCCTGCCCAATTCAAACAGCGTGTTGTCGCCGATCAGCATCGCCGCCAAAGCGACCAGCAAAGCTTCGCCCGCGTCCAGATGATGCCGCGCCGTCGCCCCGCCCGCCACAAGCAGTCCCACCGCCGCCGGTACCGGGAAGCCCAGCGCTTCCGCGAGAACGATCAGAAAAAGGATGGAATATCCGTGCTGCGAGACTGCAAGGCCGAGAGATTCCACCCTTTGATGATGCTCAGTGCGCCCGATCGGCTTCGGGCTGCGGCGCGATGTCCACGTTGGCAGGGGTCATCGGAAGCGCCACCAGTTCCCGCTCGAGCGCGAGGCGCAGCACTTCATCCATGTGATGGACGAAGTGCAGCTTCATGATCTTCCGGATGTACTCAGGTATATCCGGCAGATCCTTCTGGTTATCGTTCGGCACGATCACTTCGTTGATCCCGTGCCGGTGAGCCGCCAGCAACTTCTCTTTGAGACCGCCGATCGGCAGAACATTTCCCCGCAGCGTGATCTCGCCGGTCATCGCGACGTCGCCGCGCACCGGAATCTTCGTCAGAGCGCTGCAGATCGTCGTCGCCAGCGTGATACCCGCCGACGGCCCGTCCTTCGGAATCGCGCCCTCGGGGATGTGCAGGTGCACATCGAGATTTCGGTAGAAATCGCGCGGCAATCCAAGCTGATGCGCCCGCGACCGCACATAACTGAACGCTGCCTGCGCGGATTCCTGCATCACATCGCCCAGCTTGCCTGTGACCGTCAGCTTTCCTTTCCCCTCCATCAGAATGCACTCTGTGGTGAGAATCTGTCCGCCGACCTCCGTCCATGCCAGCCCCGTCGTTGCGCCAACTTCGTTATGCTTCTCCGTCGTCGTATCACGGAAGCGCGCCGGGCCGAGTAGCTCGGACACCGTGCCGGCGTTGATAACGGCCTTTTCCTTCAGCTCCTGGCTGACGTTTTTGCGCGCGATCTTGCGCGCCACGTTGCCGATTTCGCGCTCCAGATTTCGCACCCCCGATTCGCGCGTATAGAACTGAATCAGGTTCGAGATCCCTTCGTCGGTGAACTGAATCTGATCTTTCGTCAGCCCCGCTGCCTCGGTCTGTTTCTTCACCAGGAACCGCTTGGCGATCTCCAGTTTCTCCAGTTCCGTATATCCAGAGAGGCGAATCACTTCCATGCGATCCTGCAGCGCCGGCGGGATCGTGTGCAGAACGTTGGCCGTCGCGATGAAGAACACCTGCGAGAGGTCGTATTCCACGTCGAGGTAGTGATCCACAAACATGTAATTCTGCTCCGGATCGAGCACTTCGAGCAACGCCGACGAAGGATCCCCGCGAAAATCGGTCGACATCTTATCGATCTCGTCCAGCATGAACACCGGATTCCGAGTTCCGGCCTTCTTCATCATCTGGATCACCTGCCCCGGCAGTGCCCCAATGTACGTGCGCCGATGGCCCCGGATTTCCGCCTCATCCCGCACGCCGCCCAGCGACATTCGGACGAACTTCCTTCCGGTCGCCTTCGCGATCGACATCCCCAGCGATGTCTTGCCCACGCCCGGAGGTCCGACGAACATCAGGATCGAGCCCTTCGGATTCTTGACCAGCCGCCGCACCGCCAGAAATTCGAGAATACGTTCCTTGATCTTCTCGAGCCCGTAATGATCGGCCTCGAGCACCTGCTCCGCGTGCTTCAATTCGCGGATTTCTTTGGATTTCTTCTTCCACGGCACGGCCAGCAGCCAGTCGAGATAGTTCCGCGAGACCGTGGATTCCGCCGACATCGGCGGCATATTTTCGAGGCGCTTGAGTTCGGCCATCGCCTTCTCATGCGCGTCTTTGGACATGCCCGAAGTCTCGATCCGCTTCTTCAGCTCGTCGATTTCGCTCTTCTCGCCGCGCCCGAGTTCCTTCTGGATCGCCTTGATCTTCTCGTTGAGGTAGTACTCTTTCTGCGCCTTTTCCATCTGCCGCTTCACGCGGCCCTGAATGGTCCGGTCGACATTGAGCTTCTCGATCTCGATGTCGAGCATCTCGGCCACGCGCGTCAGCCGGTCGATGGGATCGAAAATCTCCAGCAGTTCCTGCTTTTCTTCGATCGTGAGCTGCAGATTCGCGCCTACGGTATCGGCCAACTTGCCCGCATCATCCACGCGGATGGCCGCCACCATCGTCTCGTAGTTCAGGTTCTGACTCAGCTTGACGTACTGCTCGAACAGGGACGTCACGCGGCCGGTCAAAGCTTCGAGCTGCTGCCCCTGCTCGACCTTATAAGAAAACGTCCGAACCACCGCCCGGAAGAAGCCTTCGTCGTCGGACACCGAAACGACCTTCGCGCGCTCGACCCCCTCGACGAGCACTTTAATGTTCCCGTCCGGAAGCTTCAGGCTCTGCACGATGTTCACGACGCACCCGACGTTATAGATTTCGTTGGGCCTGGGTTCGTCTGTCGACGCGTCGTGCTGGGTGGCAAGGAAGATTTTCTTGTCGCCCGCCATGGCTTCCTCGAGCGCTCGTACGCTCGATTCGCGACCCACTACGAACGGGGTCATCATATACGGGAAAATGACGACATCCCGAATCGGCATCATCGGGAGGCGTCTGGTATCGGATTTCTCTCTGGACGTGAGCATGTTTGCGCTGCGGAAGCGGACTGCTTTTCTTATGCTTCCCCTTAATTGTATGACTGCGGCAAGGCGTTGCGGGATTCAACCCTGCGGGGAACGGCTACAATAGCGGTTTACCAATGTTGCGCCGGGAATTCATGACAGTAAGCGCCGCCGCTCTGGGTTCATCTTTGGGTTCGGCATGGCGCCTCAGCGCGCAGGACGTCAAGGAAACCATCAAGGTTACGGTCAACGACGTTATCGTCCCCGTGACCGTGACTGATGATAAAGGTCGCTTTGTCTCCAACCTCATAAAGGATGACTTCCACATCTTCGACGAGGGGCGCGAGCAGCGAATCAACTTCTTCAGCCACAGTCAGGAACAGCCCGTCGTTATCGGCTTTCTGCTCGATCAGAGTAACGCCATGAAGATCCACTGGGCCAAATATCAGGAAGCCGTCACCGAACTGATACTGAACCTGGTGCCTCTCGATAAGCGCTATGCGGGCTACCTGATCACCTTCGGCAATCAGGCGGAGCTCATCTCCGATACCAACAACGATTCCGAAAAGATGATCGAGAAACTCCGGCGCATGAAGCCCGCCGGCGGATCCGCTCTCTTCGACGCGATCTACCTGGCCTGCACCAGCCGCAAGACCATCAACGGCGAGCCTTACGAACCCCGCCGCGTCGTCATCGTCATCGGTGACGGGCACGACAACACCAGCAGTAAGACCCTGAAGGAAGTCATCGAGATCGCGCAGCGCAACCTCGTCACGATCTACGCGATGAGCACCGTCGCCTTCGGATTCCACACCGAAGCCGAGGACAACCTCACCCAGTTGGCCGAGCAGACCGGCGGAAGAGTGGAAACCCCGCTGAACAACGTTTATAAGGACATTTCGGGTTACCTCTCCACGCCTTCCGATGACGGCAACTATGCCCTGGCCGTCGGTACCGGGGGTTACACGGCGGAAATTTCCAGCTCCATCTTCCGCTCGGTAGCCAACCTGTCGGGCGAGATCACACAGCAGTACGTGATGCGCTACACCCCGGATGTCGCCGAAAAGGGCTCCGAGCGCGTCTTCCGCAGGATCAAGGTGACAGTACCCAGCTTGCCCACAGCCACCCTGCGGTACCGGACTGGCTACTATCCGTTCCCCGCGAATAAGTAAGTACTCCGGACCCTGCTGCCATAATTTATCGCCGCCGGCGCTTCCGTGCGCTGTAGGATCGTAGCTATAGGAACGAAGTTATACGTCTGACGTCGTATGCCCGCTACTGTCATCCCGATAGACCGATCAACGCGCTCAGGCGCACGTGAAGCCCTCTGGTCACTGCTTGAGGTCGCGCCGGCGGGCCGCGATCCGGTTCCGTTCGGAATTCTGGTCGTAGACCGCGCGACAGATGGGTTGACGATGCGTTTCCAGGATTCAAACGCAGTCGAGGATCTCGAGGAACAGGAGATCGACATTCTGGAGTATCTCGAAAGCGATCTCGTCGCCAAAGCACAGGAATCCGGCGGCGAGGCTCTGCTTTCGTCTCTTGAAGACTCTCTCTCCGGGTTTTTGCGAATCAGCGATCGTACCGCTGTATCGCTGGCGGGAGATCCCCGCCGCCTGGCAGACCGCCTCTTCGATCAGTACGTCGATTCCGCTGTTAAGCCTTTCGTGACGCATCTGCCGCTCTACAGCCTCCGCGCCGCGGCGACGAAATTCGGCGAAGGCATGAAGTCGGAGCAGGAAGGCTGGGTGCGCGCGCCGTCCGATCTTCGGCTTCATGAAAACATGTTCGTCGCGCGCGTCGTGGGCCGCTCCATGGAGCCTCTGATCCCGGACGGCAGTCTGTGCGTCTTTCGCGCCGGCGTCCCGGGCTCCCGCCAAGGCAAGCGCCTGCTGATCGAGCATTTCGGCGAGACCGATTTCGCGTCGCGCTACACCGTCAAACGCTACTCCAGCGCCAAGCGCGCCTCGTCGGAAGAGGAAGACGCGCCACTGGAACATGAACGCATCCGGCTCGAACCGCTGAACCGGGAGTTTTCGGCCTTCGAGCTGGGGCCTGAGGGCTTCCGGGTCATTGCCGAGTTCGTGCGCGTGCTTGAGTAAGCCGTTCCGGCGCGCTCTTCTTGCGTGGTACGACGCGTCACGACGCAACCTGCCCTGGCGTCGCAACAAAGAGTTCTATCCCGTCTGGCTTTCGGAGATCATGCTCCAGCAGACCCGCGTGGAAGCCGTCATCCCGTACTTCAACCGCTTTCTCGAACGCTTCCCCAATGTTTCGATGCTCGCCGATTCGACCGAAACTGACGTCCTCGCCGCATGGAGCGGCCTTGGCTATTACAGCCGCGCCCGCAACCTGCATCGCGCGGCCCTGGCGATCGCCGCGAAAGGCGCCCCTTCCGCCTATGAAGAAATCCTCGCCCTTCCCGGCATCGGGCCCTACACCGCGGCAGCCATCGCAAGCATTGCGCTCGGCGCTCCCCGCGCCGCCGTCGACGGCAATGTTCTGCGCGTCATAAGCCGGCTGAAAAACGACGCGTCCGAGATCTCGCAGCCCGCAACACGCGCCCGTTTCACCGCGGAAGCTCAGTCACTACTCGACCCGCGCCGCCCCGGCGATTTCAATCAGGCCATGATGGAACTCGGCGCGACCGTCTGCCTCCCGCGCAATCCCCTCTGCGGCGAGTGTCCCGTCCGGCGTTTCTGCGAAGGGCGCGCTGCTGGCCGTGAGCGCGAACTCCCGGTCAGAGGCGGCAGGGAACGGGCGCGCGACATTCCGCTCGACCTCCTCCTCTTCCAGCGGCAAAACGAAATCTTCCTGGTCCGCCGTCGCGCGGACGAGCGCCGCCTCGCAGGCTTCTGGGAACTCCCGGTACGGCTTAAGCCGAAATCCGGCGATGAACCCGTCGTGACATTCACGCATCGCATCGTAAACGACTGCTTCCGAATCGCGGTCTATATCTGCAGGCCACCGGTTCGACCGCCCGAACCCGGAGAATGGTTCACCCCCGAGCGCATGGCCCGCATCCCTGTTACCACCATCGCCCGGAAAGCCCTTGCGCTGATCGCCGGTCGGGCTCCAGGCAAACTGCGTATCACCTCAAAGCGCCTGGGGTAATAGATCGTAAGCCACGCCTCGCCGAAAATGAAACCATCCTTACGGAGTAAACATGTTTCTGGGCTGGGGCCGTCGCGCCGCACACATCCGATCCCGTGGAATGACGGTGATCCTCGCGTTCGCCTCCTTTTCGAACGTCCACGCCCAGACTCCGCCGCCTGAACCGCGCGTAAGCGCCGCCCCGTACTACACGTCTCAAAGCATCGTCCACGCCGCAACTCAGACCGTCGAGGCCCTCGCCCCGAACACGATCGCCACCATTTACGGAGCGAACCTCGCGTATGACACTGTCGCCGCAGGCAACAGCTCGATCAGCGGCGCCACGCTCCCCGAGACTCTCGCCGGCGTCACCGTCGTGGTGAACGGGATTCTTGCCAACCTGTTCTACGTCTCCCCCACCCAGATCAACTTCCTGATTCCCTACGACCTCACCGCGGGTACCGTCAACCTTTTTGTCGCAAGACAGGGGACCTCCGGCCCTCTTGTCCCGATCAAACTCAACAGCACGGCCCCCGGCCTGTTCCAGTTCAACGGCTACGTCATAGCGACACACCTCAACGGCGCCCTGATCGCGCAGGACGCGCCCGCGACAGCCGGCGAAATCATCGTGATCTATGTCGCCGGCCTCGGCCGCACCTCGCCGGATACCACATCCGGCAAGCTCGTGACGTCCGCCGCTACCATCGTCGCGTTTTCTCAGACCAAAGCGCTCCTGAACGGCGACCCATGCCCGCAATCCGGTCTCCTCTACGTCGGCCTCGCGCCGGGGTTCGCCGGCCTATACCAGATCAATCTCCGCCTGCCGGATACCCTGCCTGTTAACCCCGAGCTCCGGATTCAGGTCGGTTCCCAAATCAGCCCGCCCGGAATCCCTCTGGCTGTGCAGTGAGTTCGGTAACCGGAACCCTCTCCGGCGCGTTCCAAATACGACGGAACCTCTACAATGGGAGGGGAGAAGTTATGCTTTCACGCTTCGGCCTGAGCGCCGTTCTTATCGCCGGTTCGGGTGTTTTCGCGATTGCTCAGACGCCGGACGCGCCCCCTGGGGCTCCCGCCGCGCAGTCCTCTGCGATGTCGTATACCGTCGCGCCCGGCACCCGCATCGCGCTCGGCATGATCAACAGCGTGAGCACCAAGCACTCCTCGCCCGGCGATCGCATTTATCTCGAAACGGTCTTTCCTGTCGTCATCAACAACCATATAGTGATTCCTCCCGGTAGCTACGTGGCCGGAACGGTCACCGACATAAAGCGCCCCGGCCGTGTTCACGGACGCGGTGAATTGTACGTTCGCTTCGATTCCATCACCCTCCCGAACGGCGTGACGCGCGATTTCCGCGCCCGCCTCGGCGGTATCGACGCCCGCGGTGACGAGAAGCTCGACCAGAAGGAAGGCCGCATCATGGGCGATTCCAATAAGGGCGGCGACCTTAAGACTGTCGGCACGATCGCGGCGACGGGCGCGTCCGTCGGCGCTATAGCTGGGTCGGCGGAGGGCCACGCCGGCATGGGCGCGGGCATCGGAGCCGCCGCGGGCGCCGCCGCCGGACTCGCAGGCGTCCTCCTGACGCGCGGACCCGACGCGATCCTCGCCAAAGGCAGCACTGTCGAAATGGTCCTCGACCGGCCCCTCATATTCGAATCTTCCGAAATCGACTTTACGAGTGCGCCGCCTGCGCCGGGGCATTTGTCCGACGGCCCGGGTCCCGCGCCGAAAACCGCTTCCACCACGAATCCGATCCGGCGAATTCCGTTCTAGGCCCGATCACATCAGCAACCCAAGGCTGGCTGCCACTACGCCGGCGACCGCCGCAATGATGCCGATCGTCGGAAACAGCTTCGACCGCGAAATGAAATACAAAGACGTCAGCACCAGCCCGATCTCCAGCAGACCCTCGCCGAAATCGTAACGAAGGGCGCGATCTTCGATCCGCGCCGCTTCCTTGTCTTTATCCTTCGCCTGGTCCTGCGCCGTCTCGGAATCCTTTGCGTATCGCTTTTTCTCCGACGCGTAATGCTCCAGCGTCTTCGCTGCCACCTCGTTCCTAGACGGCATCGCGTTCAACAGATCTTCGCCCAGTTCCAGGCTGTGGAACTTAATCCTCTTCGATTGGTAATACGACCAGGCGTCGTTCGCCTCTGACTTCACCAGCACCGCGTCCGTGTGCGCCCGATGCGAGATGATCGTCACGATCGCGAGCAGAACCGCAAGCACCGCCGCGAGGACCCCGACCGTCTTACCGAATTCGTCGGTGTGCTCCACTTCGTGATGGATTTCCAGTTCAGCCATGTTCTAAGTTTAGAGTGGCGGCGGATCGCGGCTTTCTTATGACAATCCTTTGTCTCGCCAGCTACGAAAAAGGACACCGGTTTCTCGAAGAATGCAGGCGAAAAGGCGCCACGGTCCTCCTCGTGAGTTCCCTGAGTCTGAAAGACAAAGCGCGCTGGCCTATGGAGGCGATAAACGAAATCTTTTACATGCCGGACACCGATCATCAGTGGAACCGCACCGATCTCGTCACCGCCATCAGCCATCTCGGACGCACGCACGAATTCGACCGCATCGTAGGCCTCGATGACTTCGACGTTGAGACCGCCGCGCTCCTGCGCGAGCACCTCCGCGTTCCCGGTTCCGGTGAATCGACCGCGCGCTATTATCGCGACAAACTCGCCATGCGCGTGCGCGCCCGCGACGCATCGATAGCGGCTCCCGAGTTTGTTCACGTTCTCAACTACAATCGTCTTCGCCGATTCATGGATCGCGTGCCCCCGCCCTGGATTCTGAAACCACGTTCCATGGCGGGCGCCATCGGAATGCGCAAAATCCACAGCGCGGACGAATTCTGGCGTGTGATCGAGCAGTTGGGAGACACGCAGTCGCATTATCTTCTCGAACAGTTCATCCCCGGCGATATCTTCCACGTTGACAGCGTCGTTTTCGACCGATCCATCCGATTCGCTATAGCCAGCGGGTACGGCCGCCCTCCGTTTGAGGTCTCTCACGAAGGCGGGGTCTTTACCAGCCGGGTCCTGGACCGCACCTCATCTGTTGCGCGTAGCCTCATCCGCGCTAATGAAGACGTGCAGTGGGCCTTCGGTCTTGTGCGCGGCGTGTCGCACACGGAATTTATCCGCGCAAGCGAAGACGGAACCATCTACTTCCTCGAAACGTCATCCCGCGTCGGCGGCGCGCATGTTTCGGATCTCATCGAGGCCGCGACCGGCGTGAACCTGTGGGTCGAATGGGCGCGGCTCGAACTTGCCGAGACGCCTGCCGATTATCCCTCGCCGTCTCCGCGCGACGACTACGCCGCGCTCCTCGTCTCCCTCGCGCGGGAACGCCATCCCGATCACTCGGTCTTCGCCGACCCCGAAGTCGTCTGGCGAATGCAGGAAGATCATCACGTCGGTGTGATCGTTCGTTCTCAGGACCAACGGCGGGTCGAATCGCTCCTCGCCCAGTACACCGACCGGATACGCAACGATTTCTGGGCCTACGCGCCTGCCCGGGACAAGCCCACCCACTAAGCCCGAAGCACTAAAATAAAACCGAGCCATGAAGAACGAACTGTTCGAGGTCGCCTGCCCCTGCTGCCAGGCGAAGCTGAAAGTAGACGGGGAACTTCGGGTCGTAATCTCTCACGAAGAACCTGTGAAAGCGGCGCCGATAGAAGACCTCGCCGCCGCGGTCCAGAAGCTGAAAGGCGAGGCGGGACGCCGGGAAGAGGCCTTCAACAAATCGTTCGCTGCAGAAAAAAACCAGAGTCAGGTGCTCAACCGGAAGTTCGACGAACTTTTCAAGCAGGCGAAAGAGAACCCCGACTTCGGCAAGAAGCCCCGCGACTTCGATCTCGATTAGTTACTGCAGGCCAACCGATTTCAGAAATCCGCGCGCGATCTCACGCGCCGGGCGATGCTCTCCGTCCAGTTCGTAATTCAGACGACGCATCGTCGCGCCGTCGATCTTACCGGATAGCTCCTCCAGCGCGCCTTTCAGGCCCGGAAATCGGCTCTCAGCGTCTTCGCGCACAACCAGGGCGCAGTCGTACGGAGGAAAGTAACGCCGATCGTCCTCGAGCACGGTGACCGGCAGGACCGAGAGCAGTCCATCCGTGCTGTTGCCCGCCGCCATGTCCACCTGTTTCTTCTCCAGCGCCCGATACAACAAACCCAGGTCCATGGTCTTCGGCCCGCCGCTCAGTTGCAGCCCGTAAGTCGAAATGAGCCCCGGCAGCCCGTCCGGGCGGTGCGCAAATTCATACCCCGCTCCGAGTCTCCATTTGCGCGCCCGCGCCGCGTGAGAAAGATCATGAGGGCCGCTGCCCGCATCCTCCCGCCGCACCACCATCGCGAACGTGTTCTCGAATCCAAACGGTTTCAGCCACTCCAGCCCCCATTGGCGATAACTGGTTCGCACCTGACGCAGTACTTCCGCCGGATCCTTCAGCGGGGCGCGCTTCAGCACCGCCGTAAGGGCGGTACCCGTGTATTCCGGATATACATCGATCGCGCCGCTCATCAGCGCCTGATGCGCCAGCAGCGTCCCGCCGAGATCAAGCTTGCGGCTCACCCGCCCGCCCAGCCGGTGCTCCAGATGCTGCGCGACAATCTCCCCCAGCACCAGTTGCTCGGAGAAATTCTTCGAGCCCACGCTCACGCGCGGCTCGTTCGAACACCCCGTGAGCAACAGGCACGCGAAGATCGCGCCCGTTCTTACCATCGCGCCAGACGCCTCTCCAGCCAGCCCAGCCCCGCGTCTGCTGCCAGAGCGAGCAGCGCCGCGGGAAGCGCTCCCGCCAGAATCTGCAGTTTGTCCACCGAGGCGATTCCCCGAAAGATGAATACGCCCAGGCCGCCCGCCCCGATCGCCGCCGCAATCGTCGCCGTCCCCACTGTGGTTACCGTCGCGATCCGAAGACCTGCCAGAATCGTCGGCGCCGCCAGCGGCAGTTCCACCATGCGCAGCGCCTGCCCGCGCGTCATTCCCATTGCTTCGGCCGAATCCCGTACTGACGGGTCTACGCCGAGAATCCCCGTCACCGTGTTGCGAAGTATCGGCAGCAGCGCGTAAATCACCAGCGCGATAATCGCCGTATGCTGCCCGATTCCCCCGATAAACGGAATCGGAATCAAAAATCCGAACAGCGCCAGGCTCGGAATCGTCTGCCCGATATTCGCCGTGCCCAGCGCAAGCGCGCGCGTCTTCGGATGGGAGGTCACCGCGATTCCCAGAGGAATCGCGATCGCTGCCGCGATCAGGATGGCGCTCACAACCAGCAGCAGATGCTCGCCCAGCAGCCCGATGCCTTCATCGAGCAGATCGCGCAGGACGTCACTGAGCATTCAGCACGTCCAGAAAGGCGCGCGCTTCGGGATGCTTGCTCGCGCGAAACTCCTCCGGCGCTCCGATAAAAGCCAGGTCCCCGCGATCGAGCAGCGCAATCCGCGAAGCCAGCTTCATCGCCTCGCTCACATCGTGCGTCACGAACACCGATGTCTTTCGCAGTTCCGCCCGCAGCCGCAGAAATTCTCGCTGAAGGTCGAGCCTCGTCACCGGATCGAGCGCGCCGAATGGCTCATCGAACAACAGGATTTCCGGATCCGCCGCCAGGGCTCGCGCCACGCCGACCCGCTGCCGCTGCCCGCCCGAGAGCTGCCGCGGCATACGATGCGCGAAATCGGCGGGCGGCAGCGACACCCGCTCCAGCAGTTCATCCACGCGATTCCTGATGCGGTCCGGCGTCCATCCTTCCAGCATCGGCGTCAGCCCGATGTTCCGCTCAACCGTGAAATGCGGAAACAAGCCGCCTTCCTGAATCACATACCCGATCGAACGCCGCAACCGCACACGGTCCCACTCGCGAATCGGTTTCCCGTTCACCAGCACATCCCCCGACGACGGCAGAACCATGCCGTTCACGAGCCTCAGCGCAGTCGTCTTCCCGGACCCGCTTCGTCCCAGCAGCGCCAGGGTCTCGCCGGCCTCGATTGTCAGATTGAGATTGTTGAGAATTGCGCGCTCGCCGATGCGAAATCCGACCGAGCGAAACTCCACTACGGGCACGCGAAGAGGGTCTCGGCGAACCCCCAATCGCCATCGATCCACCGGTGCCTGGTCGTCCACCCCGCCTGGCCAGCCATCCGTCCGACATCATCCGGCCGGAACTTGTGAGACGATTCGGTCCAGATCGTTTCGCCGCGCCGGAACGCCACCGTAAGATCCAGCGCTTCGATCTCGACCTCCTGGGCGATCCGCGACCGCAGATGCATCTCCACTCTGGCCTCACGCTCGTTGTATCGAGCCACGTGCGCAAAAGTCGACAGTTCGAACTCCCCGCCCAATTCGCGATTGATCCGCGCCAGCAGATTCAGGTTGAACGATGCCGTAACCCCCAACGGATCGTCATAAGCTTCGATCAGCCGATGGCGCGGCTTCACGAGATCGGTCCCCAACAGCAGGCAATCGCCCGATGCGGCAAGCCCGCGTATGCAGCGCAGCAAATCGGTCGCGCCAGACCGCGTGAAATTGCCGATCGTACTTCCAAGAAACAATGCCAGAACCCGTGCGCCACTCCTGCGCCGCGCAAACGCCCGCTCCAGCCCCGGCAGATAGGAGTCCTCGATCGGATTCACGCTCACCCGTTCCAATGAGCGCAACGCCGATTCGCAGTTGCCAAGCGCGGATGACGAGATATCGATCGGCAAATAGTCCACACGCTTCCATTGCGCGGCGGCTTCGAGCACGTGGCGTGTTTTCGTGCCGGTCCCGCTGCCCAGTTCCACAATCAGTTCCGGCTCGCCCGCCGCGGCGATAATGTCTTTCGCGTAGCGCCGCAGCAGCGCGTCATCCGCGCGCGTGAGCCCGTATTCCGGCAGAACCGTGATGACCTCGAACAGCGCCGACCCCACTTCGTCGTACAACCAGGAAGCCGGCAGCGTTTTTCGCGGACGCATCAACCCATCGGCCACGTCCTGCGCAAAGCGTGGATCAACGCTTTCGCTCCACGACGGGCGAGGTACGGTCGCTGGCGCGAACATCAGTTCTCCACCAGCCGGAATCCCGCGTACATATGCGGATATTCGGGCCGGAACCAGTTTCGAAACGCCGCTCGCGTCAAACGCAGCGCCGTTCGGGGCGACGCGCCCTTCAGCACGTAATGGTTCCCATCGAAGAAATCCGCCGAATACCCCGCATAAAAAGGATGCGGTTCAAATCCCTCGAACGGGGCGAATACATCGCGCGTCCACTCCCAGCCGTTGCCGATCATTTGATGCGCGTAAGGCCCGCCATTCGCCGCATCGACGGCAATCGGGTCCCATCGATGAAAGCCGAAATTATCGCGCTCCGCATCCGGCGTTGTGGGCGACGCCGCCAACTGAAACTGCGCCTCGGTCGGCAACGACATTCCCCGCCACTCCGCATAAGCCGCCGCCTGCTTCCAGGTCAACCACACCGCGTTCGCAAGCGAAAGCGGCGTCCGGCCAAACATGCCGCGATAAAACCATCTATCGCCTTCCCACTCCCAGAAGTGCGGAGCTGGACCACCCGCATTTACGAACCGCAGATACTCGCCGTTCGAGATCTTGTATTTTGTGATCGCGAACCCGGGCACGGCAACCTCGTGCGCGAGATATTCGTTATCCCACCCGAAACGCTCGCGGGCGGCTCCCAGCGTAACCCTCCCCGCAGCGACCGGAATCACCGGATTTTCGGGCGTGTGGCGCCCTGAGACCTCGGGCAGGGTATCGCCCCGTTTCTGGTCGTAAGGCAGATTGTGCAGCAGGTAAGCAAACGTTTCGGCGTGCATCAGGCGGTGTTCGATCGCCATCTGAACCAGATGCAAGTCCATCTCGCCGAGATGCGAATCGATCCAGCTGCGCGTCAATCGGTTGTATTTCTCAACTTCGTCGCGTCGCGGCCAATCGAGAGCCGTATCTCTGGGAGCCTGGCCTGGCGGAGGGTCGATGCCTCGTTCGAATAATCCATCGAACTCCGGATGGAAGCCGCTTTCGCCCATCCCGCGCCGCCCGAGCAGATTCCAGTCGAATGCGTCGAAATGTCCGAGATAAAACACCAGCCGATGGCGTTCGGCGACAGGTCGTTGATAGAGCGCCTCAGGAGCAATCAGCCCGAAGAGACAATCGGTCTGTTCGCGCGCGTCTTCAAGTTCCCTGCGGAGGGCTTCGGCGCGCTCCATTGGCTTAAATGTTACCAGCACAACCCAGGCTCATTAAACGTGAAGTCGTGAAGAAAAATCCGCTTCTCAGACTTTGGTCCGGGCACGCCCATGGATTGAACCTGCTTCCGCCTTAAAACGTACGAATGTCGTGAATCTTGGCCCGCCGCGCCCCTCGGCATGTGGATGTGATGCGCCCCCTGCCGGAGGCGATGCGGCCGATTCTCCACTTATTCCTCGCTACACTGAGCCTCTGTGAGCAGCGGCGCGGCCCCTGAAGTCGAACTCCCCCTCGCGATCCTCATCATCTTCGCCACTGCCCGCCTCATGCGTGAAATCTTCGAACGCCTCCGACAACCCGGCATCGTGGGCGAAATTCTGGCGGGCGTTATCGTCGGCCCGCACGTCCTCGGCTGGATTCGCCCCACCGTCTTTCTCGCCGACCTTTCCGAGCTGGGCGTGATGTTCCTGCTCTTCCGAATCGGCCTCGAAGTCCGCACCGCCGACCTCATGAAACTCGGCCGCACGGCTATCGTTGTCGCGGCCTCTGGCATATTGCTCTCCTTCGTCGCAGCGGGCGGCATCGCCCTCCTCTGGGGACGCCCTCGCATCGAAGCCACATTCATTGCAGCCGCGATGGTGGCTACCAGCGTCGTCATCACCGCCGAAGTGCTCTCCTCCCGGGGCGTTCTGACCGCCCGCGCCAGCCGCGTCATTTTGGCTGCCGCCGTAGTCGATGACATCCTCGGCCTGATCGTCCTCGCGATCGTTTCGGGCGAAGCTCGAGGAAGCGTGAACTGGCTGGAACTGACTCTGACCGCGGCCCTCGCCATCGCGTTTACTCTGTTCCTTGCGCTTTGGGGGAATCGGGCCGCGCGGGTGCTCCTTCCCGGCGTAAAATCGCGTCTCCGCCTCGCCGAGGCTGAATTCACCCTCGCCATCGCCGCGCTCTTCGGCCTCTCGGTTCTCGCGGTCTACGCAGGCGTCGCGGCGATCATTGGCGCGTTCCTCGCGGGGATGGCGTTGGCGGAAACCGTCGAAGAACGCGTCCACACAATGACGGCCGGCGTATCCGAACTGCTCGTCCCGTTCTTCCTCGCCGGCATCGGGATGCGCCTCGATCCTGCTGTCCTCGCCGACCGCTCCACCCTTCTGCTGGCGCTTGCTCTTCTCGCGGCCGCGCTCCTGTCGAAGCTCATCGGCTGCGGGCTCGGCGCTATCGGCCTCGGGATAGTCGACGCTCTGCGCGTCGGCGCCGGCATGGCGCCGCGCGGCGAAGTGGGAATGATCGTCGCCCAACTGGGGCATCAGATGGGCGTGATGTCGGACGGCATTTTCGCCATCATCATATTTCTTTCCATTGCGACCACACTTGCGGCGCCTCCGATGATCCGCGTCGCGTTTCGCGGCCTTCCTCCACATCTTTCGACTGAACGCGTGTGAGAATTGCTAGAAGTGAAGACACTGGAGTTGGTGTTCTTCGATGCGGGAGGTGGGCATCGCAGCGCGGCCAATGCATTAGCTGAGGTGGTTCGGAACCAGGATCGCGCCTGGGACCTGCGTCTGATGAACCTGCAGGAACGCCTCGACGAAATCGACCTCTTCCGCAAGATCACCGGCGTGCGCATGGAGGACATCTACAACCTGATGCTCAGGCGCGGGTGGACCCTCGGCTCAACCCAGGTCCTCCCGCTGATGCACGGCGTAATCCGGCTTTACCACTCGTCACAAGTCAAGCTGCTCACTCGCTACTGGAAAGACCGTCAGCTCTCTTTGATCGTTTCTGTCATTCCCAATTTCAATCGCGCCATCTTTGACGCGATGAAGCGCGCCCTTCCCGGAACCCCGATGGTCACGATCCTCACCGACATCGCCGACTATCCACCCCACTTCTGGATCGAACGGCAGCCCCAATACCTGGTCTGCGGCTCCAAGCGCGCCTACGAACAGGCCATCAGCATGGGCCATTCGCCCCAACGCGTGTTCCTCACCTCGGGCATGATCCTCAATCCGAAGTTCTACGAGGCGCCCGAAGTGGATCCGGCCCGGGACCGCGCCGCTCTCGGGCTCGACCCCGCGCTTCCCACCGCGATGCTCATGTTCGGAGGAGCAGGGTCGGCTAAAATGTTGTCCATCGCGCAACGGCTGAACGAGAGCGGATTGAAACTCCAGCTCATCGCCATCTGCGGCCGAAATCCGAAGCTCGCCGCTGCCCTGCGGGCCATGCCCAGCCGGATCCCAATCTCGGTCCAGGAGTTCACTCGCGATGTCCCACGCTTCATGCGCCTCTCGGACTTCTTCATCGGCAAGCCCGGCCCCGGCAGCATCAGTGAGGCCGTCGCGATGGGCCTTCCCGTCATCGTCGAGTGCAACGCCTGGACCCTTCCCCAGGAACGCTACAACGCGGAATGGGTTGAGGAAACCGGTGTCGGTATTGCGGTCGCCAGCTTTCGTAATCAGATCGAGGCGGCTGCGCGCCGCATGATCGACCCCTGCCAGCGCGCCGCATTCAACTCCCACGTGCGCTCCATCGCAAACCGGGCCGTCTTCGAAATCCCCGACATCCTCGAAGACATCATGCAACGTCATCAGTAGAGCCCGATATTATCCTTGAGTTCATGAATCGCCTCGAGGAAGTGCGTCGCCGCCACGCCGCGGCCGATGAAGGCGGCGGCCCCGAGCGCCGCGAACGCCAGCATCGCGAAGGCAAGCTGTCGGCTCGCGAGCGCGTCGAACTCCTTCTCGACCCCGGTTCGTTCGAAGAACTCGACAAGCTGGTCCAGCATCGATGCCGCGACTTCGGCATGGATGACCAGGTCATTCCGGGCGACGGGCTCGTCACCGGCTATGGCCGAATCGATAGCCGCCTCGTCTACGTGTTCGCGCAGGACTTCACCGTCTTCGGCGGCTCGCTCTCCGAAAGCAACGCCCGCAAAATCTGCAAGGTGATGGACCTTGCGATGAAAACCGGCGCGCCCATTGTAGGCCTCAATGACTCCGGGGGCGCGAGAATTCAGGAAGGCGTCGTTTCCCTCGCAGGCTACGCAGACATTTTTCTTCGCAACACGCTCTCCAGCGGCGTTGTCCCTCAGATCTCGGCGATCATGGGCCCCTGCGCTGGCGGCGCCGTCTATTCTCCGGCCATTACTGATTTCACCTTCATGGTCGCGAACACGAGCTACATGTTCGTGACCGGGCCCGACGTCATCAAAACCGTCACCCATGAAGACGTCACGAAAGAAAAACTCGGCGGTTCCATGACGCACAACTCTGTAAGCGGCGTCGGCCACTTTGTCGCGCAGGACGACCGCGAATGCCTTGAAATGATTCGCGAGTTGATGACCTTCCTCCCGCTTAACAATCGTGAAGATCCGCCCCGCCGCGCCTGCTCCGACCCCATTGACCGCGCTGATCCCGAGTTGGACCGTCTCATCCCCGAAGAATCAAACCTGCCCTACGACATGAAAGAAGTCATCCATCGTGTTGTGGACGACGGGTGGTTCTTCGAAGTCCACGAGCACTTCGCCAAAAACATCATTGTGGGCTTCGCGCGCCTCGACGGACGGCCCGTGGGAATAGTCGCCAACCAGCCTGCGTTTCTCGCGGGCTGCCTCGACATCGATTCTTCGGTGAAAGGCGCCCGTTTCGTTCGCTTCTGCGACGCCTTCAACATTCCGTTGATTACCTTCGAGGATGTCCCCGGCTTCCTGCCCGGCACGGAACAGGAATTCGGAGGCATTATCCGCCACGGCGCCAAGCTTCTCTACGCTTACGCCGAAGCCACGGTCCCGAAGATCACCGTGATCACTCGTAAAGCTTACGGCGGAGCTTACTGCGTCATGGGATCGAAGCACATTCGAACCGATATCAACCTCGCCTGGCCCTCCGCCGAGATTGCGGTCATGGGAGCCGAAGGCGCAGTGAATATCGTTTACCGTCGCGAACTATCGGGCGCCGGTTCCGACGCCCGAGCCGCCAAAATCGCCGAGTTCAATCAGCGCTTCGCCAGCCCCTTCGTCGCGGCCGAGTTCGGCTTCATCGACGACGTCATCGAGCCGCGCGAAACGCGCCTGCGCCTCATCAACGCCCTGCGCGCCCTCGAAACTAAGGTCGACACTATGCCGCGCAAAAAGCACGGCAATATCCCGCTCTGACTCGCATCAGCGGCGCAAAGCCGAGCATGAGCGATAGAGTCGTCGCCTATCAATCATAAATGCGTGAGATTATGAGCGATAGAAGTGGGATTCCGCTTCGATCCGTGTCGCCAATAACGGTAGGCCCGTTTGGGGACTTGATCGCTATCTGACACTGGTTACGGCTTCATCAGCCAATACCGCCCGTCGCCATAATTCAGCACGTACTGATAACCGCCCCAGTCCCGCGGCTTCTGATCCATCATCTTGATGCGATCCACCAGCAACGTGTCGTCGCGATAGAGCAGCTTCACCGCAAAATACGGCGTCCACTCATCCGTCCCGAACCCATCCTCCAGAAACAAAACGTGCGCGCCGCGAGGCAGCCTCGGCTCCAGCGCCCGAATCTGATCCATTAGAGCCCGCACCTGATTCGCGCTCTGATACAACCAAGGACGGCTATCGATTCGCTGATCGTGCAGGTTCCGTTTGCCCCACCACCATCCCAGCAGCACGAACGCCATGCACGCCGTCGCTGTCCTCAACCGCGGCTCTCTTCGTCCCACCCACTCGCATATCGTCGCCAGCAGACACCCCGCGTATAACACCCATCCTGCATAGGCCGCGTACAGCACATATGCGCCGCGATAAGCCAGAAACGATACCGGCAGCGCTGGAAAGAACGCCGCGCACCAGGCGAGGATCAGCCGCCGCGATCGCGCCGCAACCGCCACCGCCAACATGCCCGCCAGAATCGCCACCGCCATCCAGGGTTTGATCTGATCCTTCAGGATGAACAGATAATTCAGAAACAGGGACCACGTCTCGGCGAATCTCTGCCCCGTGTACTCAGACTGGTACGCGGGGTTATTCGTCGCCACGGCGCCGTGAGTCTTGAGCCACAGGTACGGAACATCCACCGCGACCATCCCCGCAATCAATCCCAGCCGTCGCCAACTCACCGGCCGCTCGAACAGCGCCTCATATGAGAGCAGCACGGCGGGCAACGCCACCGCCACTTCCTTCGCCCCCAGAGCGCATACAAACGACGCCAGAATCGCGATCGACCTCCACCGCCCTGGCAACCTTCCTAGCCTGCGCGCCCCGATATACAAACACGCCGCCAGATAGAAAAACAGGAAGCACAGCAGGTCGTAGACCACCGCTGTCCGGAACCACACTTCCATTAGCCGGGAATGAAACGCGAATAACAAAGCCGCGAATGCCGCCGCTGCCTGCGATCCCGAAATCAGCAGCGCGAATCTCCAGCAAAGCGCGATATTCACCGCCCCGATCGCCAGGCAAGCGACGCGAAACGGCCTGGGATCGAATCCCCCCGCTGAATAAATCGCGCGATAGAACAATCCGCCCACCGGCCGGAAAACATCGCCGATCGGCTTGCTCCACGCCAGATACAGATTCATCATGTCGTCGTTATCGAAATAACGACTCGCCGACTTCGCCGTAAAGAAAAGATAGAACCCGAAAACGACCGCGGCCGCAACTCCCGCAATCAGCCCGCGGCGCGCCCGTTCAGACCGCACGCCGCGCGCTCAGATGATAAAAGGCGCCGCCCGCCAGTATCGTCGCAAGCGCAGCCAGCGAGGGCACGGGCGCCCAGATCACTCCATAGATGATCATGCACACGCCCACGAGAATATACGCCCCCGGAATCAGCGGAAACAGGAAATCCACAGCGCGCAGCCGCTGCCATTCCGCGCGTTTCCGGAAGACGAACAGCGCCCCCACTGCCAGTACCGTGAAAAAAGTCAGGCTGAATCCGATATAGATGATCAGCGCCGGGAAGGGCGTCAGCGTCATGATCATGGCGCACAGCCCCTGCATCAGAATCGCGTTCACCGGCGTGTGCCACTTAGGATGCACATGCCCGGCCACGCGGAAAAACGCGCCGTTATGCGCCATCGCATAGTAAACGCGCGGTCCGATCGTTACCATCGCATTCACCGTCGACATCAGCGAAATCGCCACCAGCGCCGCGAAAACGCCGCCCATGTTGGAACCAAAGAGATTCTCGGCGGCAAGCGACCCCACCGCCACAACATTTTTCATCTGTTCAGGCGGCGTCGCGTAGATGAACAGCAAATTGAGCCCGAGATACGTGATCGTCACGATTGCCGTACCGATCCCTAGCGCCGCAGGCAGCGTACGGTCCGGATGCTTCACTTCCTCACCCACGTAAGTCGCCGCGTTCCATCCGCTGTAGCCCACCATCACCCAAAGCAGACTGATTACGAAAGCGATCGGCACCGGGTTCGACGAAGTCCGGCCAACGGGCGTCCAAAGATGGGACCATTCGCCTTGACCCATCGTGAATCCCGCGAAAATAAACCCCGCGATCACCACAAGCTTCGTGCCGGTCAGCGTATTCTGCAATCTCGCCACGCGCTTCACGCCGAAGCAGTTCACCATCGTGAATACCGCGATCAACGCGCATGCCGCGATCTGCGCCCCGCCTGCCTTCAGGCTGAAAGGCCCCGACCCGACCGACCACACCGCGCGCGACTGCTTCAAAGCCGGCTGAAAATATCCCACGTAGTCCGAAAACGCCAGCGCCGCGGCCGCGATCGGCGCGGAGAATCCCGCGAAAAACGAGATCCACCCGGACATGAATCCCCATGCGCCGCCGAACGCCCGCGTCAGGTACACATACTCGCCGCCCGAACTCGGAAAATTGACTCCCAGTTCCGAATAGCTCAACGCGCCGCAAAGCGCGAATAAGGCGCCGACAAGCCACACCAGGAGCACAATACGCCCGTCGCCCAGATCGCCCATCATGAAACCGGTCGTGGTGAAAATGCCTGTCCCGATCATGTTGGACACGACAAGCGCCGTCGCGCTCACCAGTCCTAACTGGCGAAGCAGCGATCCGGAGCGAACTTTATAGGTGGCGATCACGCGTCAGAGGTCGATCGTCGAACGGGTCGGCCTAATTCGTAATGTCCTGCGTATGACTCTCTTCCCGGTAAGGCAGGTAGAGCTTTTCCCAGGCTTTATGCGCCGAACTGTTGGTATAAGCGTCGAAGGCCGCTTTGTTTTCGAATTCGATCGCGAAGGCCGTATTGTAATCCGCGGGCTGCACTTTCTGCTTCTTGACCCAGACATTCTTCACGCCGGGCACTTCCGCAGCCATCTTTTTGATCCCGTCGATCGCGGCCTGCTGCTGCTGAACCGTCGAATCGGCCTTCCACTTGACGATCACTACGTGAAGAATAGTCGGAGGCGCGTTCACCGCGTTCGCGGCTGCTATCACGCCCGCCGCGGCGGCGGCAAGCGCCGCCAGTGCCAGAACGAATTTCTTCATGCCCTAATGCTAACGTGCGGCGGGCCGGGGCGTTCCGCTGTTTCGGTCTCGTCGCTGAAAACCGCTCCATTCCTCGCAAATCACGATGGAGTTCGCCGGATTCCGCGGATCGAATTTGATGAGCACGGGCCCGATCGCCGCCAGCCGGTCTTCGGGCAGCAACTCCTCCGCTGCGGACAGATCCTGCGCCGCCGTATAACCCACTCCGCCCACGCTGTAGGAATAGAAAACCGTGCTCCGTTCGATCTCCGCTACTTCGCCATCGCCCAGTTTGCCATTTCGATTCACGGCAAGACGTCGCCGCCGTTCCACCTCTTCGGGCGGAATTTTGCGGTGCAGGAGTTTCCATAGAACCAGCCCAAGAAGTATCGCGGCGGCGATGCTTATCGCCACCCCGGCTACATCCCGTGTGAGCGTGAAATCCAGGGCCGCCATCGTACGGATCTACGGTATCGCGGCTTCTGCGGTTGCGGACTGCGCGCTTTCATTGCCCGCGGTATCGACCGCGGAAACCCGATACGAGTACTTCACTCCGGGCATCGCGTCTTTGTCGCTGTACGCGGGCGAGGTCAGCGAATCGCCCACCCGCTTTCCATCGCGATAAACCCGATAAAAAGCGAAATCCTTCTCCGCGTTCCGCTCCCAGACGAGTTCAATCGTCCGCGCTCCCGGAATCGCGGTCAGCCCCGCCGGTACCGCTGGCGGGAACCGGTCCGCAGGAGTAAACGGGATCGCGTTCGAAGCTTCACTCTCGGCATATGCGTCGCCTGCCTTTTCAATCGCCTGAACCTGATACTGATATGCGGTCCCGAAAACGATATCCGAATCGAGGTAGAACGGCTTATCCGCAACGCCGATCTGCTTCCAGTCCGCTTCCGCCGCGCTCGAACGGAACACGCGGAATTGCCCCGCGGCCGCATGCCAGTCAAGGCGCACCGCATCCGGCGCATCCTTCGCCGCCAGGCCTTCAGGTGTCGGCAGTGGGGGTACGATCGTCAAATTAACCGGGGCCGACCAGCCGATGTTCCGCCCGGCTGGCCCGAGGACCCGCGCCATCACGACTTCCGTCTTACCGTACAGTCCCGCCGTGTCCACCAGCGCCGTCGCCTGCCCGTCTTTCACCGTGATGAGACGCGCCGGCACGCGCGTCGATGATTTTTCCCACGCGGGAAGAGACCATCCTGCGCCTGGAACCTCGCCCAACCGGATCTCGATTTCGGGATTATCCCGGATCGGCAGGCCTTCGGTGGTCAGCTTCGGAACTGTAAACCGGACGACAATCTTCGATCCGCGCTCGACAACTGTCAAGTCTGAAACGCGCATCGGACGATTCAACGCTGGAGGAAGGGGCTCGCCCGGATAGCCGCATCCCGCGAGCAGAGCCGCGGCGGCGGCGAATGAGGCCCGGCGCGTCACAGAATATAACGGCTCAGATCCTGGTCTTTAACGATATCGGCAAGCTGTTTCCGGACGTACGCGGCGTCCACTTTTACCGTCTTCTTCCGGAGATCCGGGCCTTCGAATGAAATCTCCTCCAGCAGCTTCTCCATAATCGTGTGAAGCCGCCGCGCGCCGATGTTTTCGGAAGATTCGTTCACCTGCGCCGCGAACCTTGCCACTTCCAGCAGCGCGTCGTCCGTCAGGTTCAGCTTGATGCCTTCGGTATCAAGCAAGGCGGTGTACTGTTTTGCAAGCGCGTTCTTAGGCTCTTTCAGGATCCGCACGAAATCGTCCACGCTAAGCGATTTCAGTTCCACCCGGATCGGAAAACGGCCCTGCAGTTCCGGGATCAGATCGCTTGGTTTCGACACGTGAAACGCGCCCGCCGCAATGAAGAGAATATGATCCGTCCGCACGAACCCGTACTTCGTGTTCACCGTCGTTCCTTCCACGATCGGCAGGATGTCACGTTGCACGCCCTCGCGGCTGACATCCGGACCTTGTCCACCCTCACGCCCCGCGATCTTGTCGATCTCGTCGAGAAAGATGATCCCGCTCGATTCCACGCGCTCCAGGGCGATCCGCGTCACCTGATCCATATCGATCAGCCGCTGCTCTTCTTCCTGCACCAGATAGTCGAGCGCTTCGGCGACCCGCATGCTTCGCTTGCGCGACCGGGAGCCAAACATCGCGGGCAACATCTCTTTGATGTTGATGCCCATGTCTTCGAGGTTGCCCGTACCCGCGATCTCGAACGTCGGCGCCCGGTCCTTGACCTCTAGTTCCACCATGCGCTCGTCCAGTTTGCCTTCGCGCAGGCGTTCGCGGAGCTTCTCGCGTGTCTTGCTGTTGTTCTCCTCCGCATTCTCGGGCGGCGGAGGGGCCAGCAGATCAAGCAGCCGATTCTCGGCCGCTGCTTCCGCGCGGTCGCCGATCTCGTCCAGCTTCGACTCGCGCACCATATCGATCGCGATGTCCACCAGATCCCGCACCATCGACTCGACGTCGCGGCCCACGTAGCCCACTTCCGTGAACTTGCTCGCTTCCACCTTCATAAAAGGTGAATTCGCAAGCTTTGCCAGTCGCCGCGCGATCTCCGTCTTGCCTACGCCGGTGGGGCCGATCATGAGGATGTTCTTCGGCATCACGTCTTCCGCCATCTCCGGTGGAAGCTTTTGCCGTCGCAGCCGATTGCGTAGCGCGATCGCCACCGCTCGCTTCGCGTCCGGCTGGCCGATGACATACTTATCCAGCTCCCGCACGATTTCGCGCGGCGTCAGTTCGTCCAAAGCCGGCCCCTCGTCGACCGCCTGGGAGGGGAGGTAAATCACCATCTAGGCGAGCTCCTCGTAGTTGATGTTGCCGTTGGTATAGATGCACGTGTGAGCGGCGATCTTCATCGCTTCTTCCGCGATCTGCTTCGCCGAAAGCTTGGTGTGCCGTATCAGCGCCGTCGAAGCGGCCAGGGCGAACGGGCCGCCCGAACCTATAGCCGCGACATTCTCATCCGGCTCGATCACATCGCCATTGCCGCTCACTATATAGGTGTTCTTCACGTCGGCCACCAGAAGCAGCGCCTCCAGATGGCGAAGGATCTTGTCCGTCCTCCATTCTTTCGCGAGTTCCACCACGGCTCGGGGTAGATTTCCGTTAAATTGCTCGAGTTTCGCTTCAAACCGCAGGGTCAGGGAAAGCGCGTCCGCCGTGGATCCCGCAAAACCCGCCAGAATCTTGTCGTTGTATAGCCTTCGCAACTTACGCGCCGTCGATTTCAGGACCTCGCTGCCCAGCGTCACCTGTCCATCCCCGGCCATCACAACTTTCCCGTCACGGCGCACACACAGCACCGTGGTGGAACGAATTCTTTCCTTCATTTTTGCTTTGAAATCTCAGTGTAACCCAGCGTGCGGGGCTGATCGGCGCGTCGCTACCGCCGCTGAAATGAACCGTGTACACTGCAATCGAAGGAGCGAAAAAGACCGGCGGTGGGGGACTTCACAAAGGCTGCGGTCTTGCAGAGCTTCACCAGCATCGTTTATCAAGAGGAGATATGGCATATCTGGACGACTTTGCAAGCAGGTGGGAGATGAGTCCTCCCAAACGTAATCCCGACGATGTCGGCTTTGACGACCTTAACGACGACATCGAAAACGAAGACGACCTCGACGACGAAGGCGACGAGGACGAAGAAGAAGAAGACGAAGAAGACGACGAGGAAGATGACCTCGACGACGAAGATGATGACGAGGACGACGACGAAGAGGAAGGCGACGAAGAGGACGACTTCGACGACGAGGAACTCGATGAGGACTTCGAAGACGAGGATGAGGACGAATAGGACGTCAGCGGACTGACAGCGTCAGCGCGGCGCGCTCACCGCTCCTTGAATACTCCAGAATCAGCGGCCCGTTTTTGGGCTTCCTGCTTAGCGGGAAGTAAAGATAGCCCGAAACGGGCCGAGTTGTCTGTCCTTCCTGCAGTTCCAATCCGCGCAGTTTCCCTTCCAGCGCGTAAGTCGCATCGTTCGACGATGTTTGCGGCGGCATGGGCGGCGCGGGCCGGTTGTCGACCGAAGCGCCTCCGTAGGTCACGACGCCATGATCCGTCCTGCCCGTAACCGGGTTCGTGCGCGTTCCGTATCCTACTCCTGCCTCGGTAATCACATTCACTCCACGCGTCGGATCCGAAGGCGGCGCTGACGTTGATGGCTGTTTCTTCCCGTGCCACGCCGCTTCCTCCGGGGTCACCGCGAAAAGCCGGTCGCCTGACTCGGTTTTCAGCGCGAAATCCAGCGCCTCGAGATCGAACGTCTTCCCCTGTTCCGGAAATACGGCGATCTCAACCACGGCGAAGTTCTTGCTTACCGCGCCCGAGAAGACGGTCGCTACCTGCGACGGAGTCATATAGTTCGCCGCGATCGTCGCATAGCGGACCGACTCATGGGATGAATAGTCCGAAGGGCTCGGCCGGATCGAAGTGCCCGTATCTGCCAGCGCCAGCGCCCCGGCGGCGCAAAGCCAAAGCACCCGCTTCATGCCTCGATTATCTCCCCTTTTTCAAGGACGCCCGTGGAAGAGCGAATACAGCCAGCGCATCGCCTCCGGGCGCGCCCCAGAAACTGCCGCCTCCAGCCATGATCGCCAGATACTGCCGACCGTCCTTACCCAGGTAGGTGATGGGCGTCGCCTCGCCGTCCGCCTCCAGCGTCCCCGCCCACAGTTCATTCCCGCTCTTCGCCTCGAAGGCGTGGATCTTGTTGTCGTTTGACGCGCCGATAAACACCAGCCCGGAGGCTGTTGCGATACTCCCGCCCAGATTCAGCGCGCCCGTGCGGTGAATGCCCTTAGCTTCGAGCGCGTCAATCGTTCCCAGCGGAGTCCGCCACGCGACATCGCCCGTATTCACGTTCACCGCCACCAGCTCCCCGTACGGAGGCTCCTGACACGGAATATGCGTCTCCGGATTCCAGAACCGCGCATACGATGACCCATTGGATGATGTCCGTATCCAGGTCACCGTTCCCGTTTTTGCGTCGGTCCTCTGCTCCATGTGTCCCCACTGCGCCAGATTGTTGATGTTCGTGAACACATATCCCAGCGCCGGGCTGAACGATACCCCGCTCCAGTTCCCGCCCCCGAGCGTGCTCGGATACGTCAACGCATTCCCTTCCAGGGCCATCGGCGTATACGGGCCCTCTGTGTACATATGCTCGTTCTCCCAAAGCGCCTTGCAGAAGGCCGCGTGCTCGGGCGTCGATTTGTAAATGTCCTCCGGCGTGAACTGCATTTTCGAAAGCGGAGGGGGCTTTAGCGGAAAAGGCTGCGTCTTCGACGTATGTTCCCCCGGTACGTGGCTTTGCGGCACGGGGCGTTCCTCCAACCCGTAAATCGGTTCCCCGGTTACGCGGTTGAAGAGGAACAGCAGCCCCATCTTTGTGATCTGTGCGACCGCCGGAATCTTCCTTCCCTCACGGCTGATTTCAATCAGGGCAGGAGGCGCCGCCGCGTCAAAGTCCCAGATGTCGTGATGCACAAGCTGCCGGAACCACTTCATCTTCCCCGTCGCCGCATCCAGCGCGACCAGCGAATTCCCGTAAAGCCCGTCCCCGCGCCGGTCCGCGCCATAAAAATCCGTCGTCGGACAGCCCAGCGGCACGAACACCAGCCCTCGCTCGGCATCCACCGTCATCAGGCCCCAGTTGTTCACACCCGACCGGTTCTTCCAGGCATCGCCTTCCCACGTCTCGCTACCCGGTTCTCCCGGCCGCGGCACCGTATGGAACGTCCAGACGAGTTTGCCCGTGCGCGCATCCCATCCGCGAATGTCCCCGTAAGCTCCCTGGCTTGGCGCAGGCTCGTTATTGTTGCTGCCCGTAACTACGATGTCCTTGTACACGGCCGGCGGAGACATCATCGAGAACCGCGCATCCGTCAGATCTCCGAGGACGCCCTTCTTCATATCCACGCGCCCCTCGTTTCCAAACGCAGGCGCGGGTTTTCCCGTGGTTACATCGATCGCAATCAGATCGCTGCCCGATCCCACATAAACTCGCGCGTGCGTCTTCGCATCGCCCGGCCAATATGCGACACCGCGCTTCGTTACAGTGTCGGCGGCGTAACTCCAGATCGTTTTGCCCGTCTCGGGCTCCAGCGCAAAGATGCCACTCGGCGAGGTCAGGTACATGACGCCGCCGACCACCAGCGGCGTCGCCTCCGAACCCGGTTTCCCGACGTGAAACGTCCACGCGCGTTCGAGTTGACCAACATTCGTTGGGGTGATCTGCGTAAGCGGCGAATACCGCTGCCCGCCCGGGTCATGACCGTATGTCGGCCAGTCAGACTGCGCAAAAAGTGAAAAGGAAACGAGCAGGATCGCAGCGAGCCGTAAGAGCGCCATCCCGCCTATTATGTCGCTCTGACTAAAGATCGCCTACAGATTTCGCACCAGCGGATTCGGGGCGGGACCCTTGCGGTCCCCCGTAATCCACGTCAGGCGCTCGATCAGCTCTTCTTTCTTGATCTCACCCTGCACCCGAGCGAAGATCATTCCCTGCTCATCGAGAAAAGCCGTCGCGGGAACCGCCTCGCCCATGCCGAGCCTCGCGAGATCGTCCCCGGTCGCGCCCTTCCAGATCGGAAAATCGATCTGAAACTTCTTCACGAATTCGGGGATAACCTTCTGGCCCGCGCGCTCATCCAGCGACGCGCCGATGAACACAAGGCCTCTGGCCGCCCATTCCTTCTCGGTCACGACGAACATCGGCATCTCTGCTTTGCAAGGACCGCACCACGTTGCCCAGAAATTCAGGACGACGATCTTTCCGCGATAGTCCTTCAGATGAACCTTCTTCCCCTCCATATCAGTGAGGTTGAGTTCCGCCGGCGCGTCCTTTTTGGGCGCGCCGGCAATCAGCAGAGGGATAACGGCGCAGATCGCTCCGGCGACAGTCGCCGCTCTATTCAACATTGCCTTTCCTTATCGCACATTAGTCGTACCGGCGCATTAATACGTTCCTACTATTGCCCGAGCAACGGCCTGCCGCTTAGCATGTGGCAATCGGAGTTTTGCATGAATAACAGGTCACGCATCGCCGGCGCGATATTAACAACGGCATTGGGCGCCCTTATAGCTCAACCAGTCTTTGGTCAGGGCTGCATCGTATCGCGCTCGAACGGCGAAGTCGGCGGCCCTCAAAGCACGGGCGGCTACCTCCAACCCGGCGATTTTCAATTCGGCGACGCCTACCGTCACCAGTTTTCATTCCGGCATTTCGTCGGGCCGACGGAGCAGACCTATCGGATCGAGCAGGGTACGCAGGTGATGAACAAGCTCAACCTGCAGAACTTCTTCGTCACTTACCAGATCAGCCGGCGCATCAGCGTGTCGGCGTATGTCCCCCTGATGTTGGCCAGCCGCCACACGCATAACTCGCCGATCACCTACACGTCTTCCGGTATCGGCGACATCTCCTTCACCGTCGATGCGTGGCTCTTCAACACGACGGAAAACACGCGCGGCAATGTGCAGTTGGGGATCGGTCTCGTAACCCCCACCGGCAAGGACAACGTCTCCAACGTGGTCGACGCCTTCGACGGCAAGGGCCCACACACCCAAATCGTGGATTATTCCATTCAGCCCGGACAAGGCGGATGGGGCATTCCGTTCCAGTGGGCCTCGTTCAAGAACGGCGGATCGACCCAGCTTTACTTCAACGGCGTCTACACCGCGATGCTGCAGAGCATCAACGACGTCTACCGCACCAATGCCACTGCGAACCCCGCGACGATGACGCAGTTCAACGCCATCAGCGATCAGTATCTCCTCGAGGCCGGCATCGCTGCGCCAGTCCCCAAGGCCAAAGGACTGACCTTTACGTTCGGTCCTCGCATGGAAGGCGTGCCCGCACGCAATCTCTTCCCCGCCGACAATCTGGGCTTCCGCCGTCCCGGCTTTGCCATCTCTCTGGAACCGGGCCTTCAGTACGTGCACGGGCCGCACGTTCTCTCAGTTGCGGTAGGCAAGGCGATCTATCGCGACCGCACCCGCAGCGTGCCCGACACGATCACCGGCGGTCACGGCGACGCTGCCTTTGCGGACTATGTCTGGCTCGCCAGCTACTCCTTCCGCTACTCGCGGCATCCGAAACCGCCGATGGACCACCACGCCTCGCAGCCCGGGCTCGCGGCGCAGCCATCCACACCGAAGCCCGCAACCACCGGCGGCTCAAGCCTGTAGAACGAATCTTCCTTAATGGATCTCGGGCTCCGGCAATGGAGCTTGTCCGTCCAGAAAATCGAAGTCGCATCCCAGATGCGCTTGCGTCACGCGCTCCGCATAGAGCGCCATGTACCCGCGCGGATACTTCGGCTCAGGCTTTCTCCATGCCGCTCGACGCTTCGCAAGCTCCTCTTCCGAAATCAAAACGTCCAGCCGCCGCGCTTCGACATCGAGCGAAATCGGATCGCCATCCTTCACCAGCGCGAGCGGCCCACCGGCGAAACTCTCTGGCGAGACATGCAGCACGCACGTCCCGTACGCCGTCCCGCTCATACGCGCATCCGAAATTCGAACCATATCCCGCACGCCCAGCGGCAGTAGCTTCTTCGGAATCGGCAGCATCCCCCACTCCGGCATCCCCGGTCCACCCAGCGGACCCGCACTCTGCAGCACCAATACCGAATCTTCCGTCACGTTCAGATCGTCGCGGTTAATGCGCGCGTCCATATCGTTGTAATCTCGGAAGACCACCGCCGGTCCCGTGTGCTTCAGAAATTTCGCACTCGCCGCGGCGGTCTTGATCACCGCCCCATCCGGACAGAGATTCCCATAGAGGACCGCCGTCCCGCCGCTCTCCTGCAGCGGATTCTGGCGCCCGCGAATCACCTCGCGATTCACCACCCGCGCGCCTTCGAGATTCTCGCCAAGCGCTCGCCCGTTGACCGTTAGAGCATCCACATGCAGCAGATCCTTCATCTCGCCCAGCAGCGCCCGCAGCCCGCCCGCGTAATAGAAATCCTCCATCAGGAACTTTCCCGACGGCCGGATATCCGCCAGCACCGGCACGCGCCGCGCAATCTCGTCGAACTTTTTCAGTTCAAGCTTCCATCCGCACCGTCCCGCCAGCGCCACCAGATGTATGAACGCGTTCGTCGACCCCCCGATCGCCATATCCGCCGCGATCGCGTTCTCGAACGACCGCATCGTCAGGAAATCCGACGGCTTCCAGTCTTCCCAAACCATCTCCACTACCCGCTCCCCGCAATTCATCGCCATGCGAGTGTGATTGGAATCCGTCGCCGGAATCGACGACGCCCCCGGCAGCGTGAAGCCGAGCGCCTCCGCGAGCGCCGTCATCGTCGCCGCCGTCCCCATCGTCATGCAGAACCCGGGCGACCGCGCGATCCCGTTCTCGATATTCACCCAGTCCTCTTCCGAAATCGTGCCCGCGCACCGCTCCGTCCAGTACTTCCAAAGATCCGTGCCGCTGCCCAATGGCTGCCCGTTCCAGTTGCCCCGCAGCATCGGACCCGCCGGCAGATAGATCGCAGGCAGATTCATGCTGATTGCTCCCATCAGCAGTCCAGGCGTGGTCTTATCGCAGCCGCCCATCAGCACCGCGCCGTCGACCGGCAGGCTGCGCAGGCACTCCTCGGTATCCATTGAAAGCAGGTTCCGGTAAAGCATCGGACTTGGCTTGGCGTACGTCTCCGAAATCGAAAACGCCGGGATCTCTACCGGAAATCCGCCCGCTTGCCAAACGCCGCGCTTCACCGCCTCCGCCCTTTCTCTCAAATGCGCGTGACACGGATTGATCTCGCTCCACGTGTTCACAATCGCGATGACCGGCCGCCCGGTAAAGTCCTCCTGCCGGAAACCTGTCTGCTTCATCCGCGAACGGTGGCTGAACCCCCGCATGTTGTTCGGCCCGAACCAGCGGAAACTGCGCAGTTCTTCCGGTTTTTTCCTGATCGTCATTCGGCCACCATGATATCGGCCATGCGCTATTCTGCGATTCGAGGCCATCGCTCTGGCGCAAATCCGCATCCTCCTCGCCGACGACCACACAATTATCCGCTCCGGAATCCGCCTTCTCCTCGAACAGCAGCCCGACTTCAAGGTCGTCGCCGAGGCCGACGACGGCCGCGCGGCCGTCGATCTGGTCTCCAAACATCATCCCGACGTCGCTGTTCTGGATATCGGTATGCCGCAACTCAACGGAATTGAAGCCACGCGTCAGATCGTCGCGGACCAGCCATCGACCAATGTCGTCATCCTCAGCATGCATTCGGATGAAGGCTACGTCCTCCGCGCCCTCAAAGCCGGAGCCCGCGCCTACATCCTGAAAAACTCAGCCGAAGCGGATCTCATCCGCGCTGTCCACGCCGTCGCCGAAGGCAAGTCGTTCTTCAGCCCGGTTATCAGCAAAATGCTTCTGGAAGACTACGTGCGCCAGATTCGCGACAAACACGTTGAGGACAGCTATGACCTCCTTACCGCGCGCGAGCGCGAAGTTCTTCAGCTACTCGCCGAAGGCAAAACAAACAAGGAAGTCGCGACGATACTCGGTCTCAGCGTCTATACGGTCGACGCGCACCGCGCCAATATTCTTCAGAAGCTGAATCTCCACGGCGTGCCGGAACTGATTCTCTACGCAGTCCGCAAAGGCATCATTCAGTAGCCACCGGAACCGGCGCCGGAAGTGTCACGCTCAGCGATGTTCCCTTACCGGGAACCGACGAAACCTCCAGTCGTCCTGCGAGTTGCCGAACACGCTCCTCCATCCCCAGCAGCCCCATGCCCCGCGACCGCCTCGGGTCAAATCCCTGCCCATCGTCCTCGACACGCAATTCGAGCCTTTCCTGCGTTTGCCGAACTTCCACCCGTGCGTGCGTCGCATGCGAATGCTTCGAGACGTTCTGCAACGCCTCCTGCACCACGCGGTACACGCACGTTCTCAGCGGATCGGGCAGCGATTCATCCACCCCCTCCGCCGTCACCCGCACATCGATCCCCGTACGCCGCGAGGTCTCCCGCGCCTGCCACTCCAGCGCCGCAATCAAACCCAGGTCATCCAGCATCGAAGGCCGCAACAGCAGCGAAATATCCCGAATGGAGTTGACGCTCGCGTCGGCGTACGAACGAATGTTCTGCAGGTATCTTTGCCCCACCTCATCATCCGGAGGAATCCGGCTCGCCAGGTTCGCCGCATCCACCAGCACCGCGTTCAGCGTCTGTCCTACCTGATCGTGCAGTTCGCGCGAGATCGTGCGCCGCTCCGTCTCCTGCGCATCTACTAATCGGGCCGAAAGCTGCTCCAGATCGCGCCGCGCCGCAACAATCTCCTCATACCTTCGTTGGTTCTGCCGCTCGATATTCAATATGTAAAGCCCACACCCGACCGCCAGAATCAACGCCGCCGCAAGCGCCACATTCAGCGACACTCCCAGGTTCCTGCCTAAACGGTCGACCTGATTCTGAATCGCAATCTCCGTAGCCGCTGCCTCTTTCGCGTCGATATCTTCCACGCGCGCCGTGATTTCCACCGCCGACACGCGCAGCGGCCTCACTTCTTCCGGCGTCAGCGAATCCGCCATCGCGCGGTCCAGACTTTGCCAGTGTTGCCGCAACAGTTGCCGCAGTTCGTCGAACTGCGCCGGGTCTCCCGCCATGTGGTACGCCGCGAGATCGCTCATCATCCGCGTCCACTGACTGCGCAGGTCCGACACTTCCTGCGCCTCGCTGACTGGTTGATTGATGTAGCGCTGGGAAAGCAGCACGCAGTACTTAACCGTATCCAGTTCTTTAGCTCGCTCTACCGACGCCGTTCGCAATTGTTGATTTTCGGCACGCACCGCGCCCAAAAGTCGTACCGCTTCCATCGCAGCAACGCCGAAAATGAGCAGAATTCCGCCGAATCCGGCGATCAGAATCATCCGCAATCCGCGCATCTGGACCTCAGTCTAGCCAAAGCGGCCCCACCCCGGTATCCCGAATCCTGGGGGCCCTATTTAACGGCTCCTGGGGATGGGTTTCCCTTCCCCGAACGCCTAACCTGGAATTGGAGGCAGTTCCAAAAGCAATGAATCTAGACTTCTTCAGTGGCCGGCCGACGCAAATAGGCAAAAAGTGGCTGGCCTCGATTTCTCTCGGCGCGATCCTGGCAGCCACCGCGATCTACGGTGCGACCACCGGAAGAATGCCGTTCACGGGCCCGACGCCCACCATTAAAGTGGCGCAGCGGTCGGAAGCGGCTTCGGGGCGCGGATACTCCGCGGTCGTGAAGCGCGTGGTTCCCGCCGTCGTAAACATCTCGACCTCGAAGGTCATAAAACAACAGACCGGCTTTGACGGCGGCTCCGAAGATATGCCGCGCGGAATGGATCCCTTTTTCCGCCAGTTCTTCGGGAATGACTTCGGCCGTCAATTCAATGTGCCGCGCGAGCGCGCCGAAAAGGCCCTCGGCTCCGGCGTCATCATCAGCCCGGAAGGCTATATCCTCACCAATAACCACGTCGTCGACGACGCGAATTCCGTCGTAGTGACCCTTCACGACAAGCGCGAATTCAAGGCCCGCGTCATCGGCACGGATGCCCGTACCGACATCGCCGTGATCAAAATCGACGGCGGCAGCTTTCCCTCTCTGACCCTCGGCGATTCGAGTAAGGTCGAAGTGGGCGACATCGTTCTCGCCATCGGCAACCCGTTCGGCGTCGGCCAGACCGTAACCAGCGGCATCGTCAGCGCTACCGGCCGCGGGGGACTCGGCATCGAACAAGTGGAAGACTTTATCCAGACGGACGCTCCGATTAATCCCGGCAACTCCGGCGGCGCGCTCGTGGACGACGAAGGTCACCTCATCGGCATCAACACAGCGATTTTGGCCGGCAACTCCGGCGGCAACCAGGGCATCGGCTTCGCGGTCCCCATCAACATGGCGCGATCCGACATGGATCAGATCATCGCCCACGGCAAAGTCGAGCACGGCTACATGGGCATCCTTCCGCAGGATGTGACCCCCTCGCTCGCCAAAGCCTTTAACGCGAAAGACACCAACGGCGCTCTCGTAGGCCAGGTAACTCCGGACAGCCCGGCGTCCCGTTCTGACCTCAAGCGCGGAGACATCATCGTCGCCATCAACGGCGAGCCGATAAGCGACGCCAATCAGCTCCGTATGAAGATCGGCATGATGGCGCCCAACTCGACCGCGAATTTCAAGGTAATGCGCAATGGCCAGCCGATGAATATCTCGGTCAAGCTCGGCGAATTCCCCTCAAAGGAAGAACGCGCCAGCCTCGACAACCACGGCGACAAATCCTCGGCCGATAAGAGCCTCGATGGCGTCAGCGTAGAAAACATCACGCCTGAAACCGCGCAGGATCTGAAACTGCCCTCCTCGACCACCGGTGTTGTGGTGAGTGAGGTCAACCCCGCCAGCAAAGCGGCGGACGCCGGACTCAAACAGGGTGACGTGATTCAGCAGGTGAATCATCAGTCCGTGGCCAATGTTCACGACTTCAGCGCGGCGATCGGAAAGTCCTCGAAGGACGATTCGGTCCTCCTCCTCGTGAACCGCGACGGCAACACCATCTTCCTCGCCGTCTAACAACAGTTACCCGGCGCAGCATCAAGGCCGGTCCGAACTCCCAACGGAGCTTCGGACCGGCCTTTTCGTTTTTGCGATTACCGGGCGAGAAACGGATTCTCGATTCGCACGCCGCAGATGACCGCGCCGTGCTGCAGGTCTTCGGTATAGAGTATTGCCGCGCTGGCCTTCCGGGCCGCATGGAGAATAAGCGCATCCCAAAAGGAAATCCGATTCAATCGGTGAAGATCGATCGCCAGGACCACATCCTCGGCTTCGAGCCGAACAACGCTGCCGCGAGCAAACGCCTCGACCTTCCGCTGGGCGATTTCCCGGGACACGTTCAGCTTTTGGGTGGCGGCCGAAAAATACTCCTGAAGCACCTGCACGGAGAGCACTGCGGCGTTTCGCACCCGGTGTTCTCGGTATAAATCAATGGCGCGGGCCCGCTTTTTCGGCGAGTGCTCGTCATCCATATAGACGAGAACGTTCGTATCGAAAAAGGCCGAGCCCGCTATCCGCGATGAAGCTCTTCGCGATTGAACTTCCATCCTCGGGAGTTTCCTTTGGCCGCATACGAGAGCCGCTCGATTTCGTCGGCATCGGCTTCGTGATCCGCCTTGCCGCCCAATTGCTCGAGATATTCCCGGATGAGCGCATTCACACTGGTGCCGAGAGCTTCGGCTTTTCGACGAGCCGCCTCTACCGTCTTCTCATCAACGGATAAGGTGAGGTTCATATCCACATATTACGTGTGCACATACTATGTGTCAATATGGGTTTAGATGCCCGATCGCCGTCTCAACAACCTTGCGCGTCTTCGAGACGAACCTTGGGATGTCCTCGTCATCGGAGGCGGCATCAACGGCGCCGGAATCGCGCGCGACCTCATGCTCCGCGGCGCGGACATTAAAGTCGCGCTCGTCGAGAAGAATCACTTCGCCTCCGGCACGAGCGGCCGGAACTCCCAACTCATCCACGGCGGTCTGCGCTACCTGAAATACTTCGATTTCGGCCTGGTCCGTGAAGCTCTTCGCGAACGTGCCACCCTGCTGAAGATCGCCCCGGCGCTCGTCGAGCCGCTCCAGTTCCTGATCCCCTGTTATGGCTCGACCGACCGATGGTTTTACGGAGCGGGCCTCACGCTCTACGACGCACTCGCCGGTTCTCGTTCTATCGGCGCTCACCGCGCCTTGAACCTTTCCACCCTCCGCGAGTTCGAACCGTCTCTCAATCCGGAAAACCTCCGCGCGGGCCTTCTTTTCTACGACGCCAAAGTCCAGGCCACCCGTCTGGTCCTTGAAAACCTTCTCGACGCCGAATCGCGTGGAGCGTGCATCGTCAACTACGTCGAAGCGCGCCGCGAGCCGTCCGGATTATTCGCGCGCGACACCCTCTCCGGCCAACAGTTCCCGATCCGGGCGGAACGAATCGTCGATGCCACCGGAGCATGGTCCTCGGCCGAGGGCCTCCGTCTCGTCCGAGGGTCGCATCTCATCTACCCGCGCATCCAGTCCGGAACCGAGGCTCTCGCCTATTTCGACGAACAGGGCCGCATCATCTTCCTGATTCCCTGGGGCGAGCGCAACGACCTCACGCTTGTTGGTACGACCGACGTCGACCACAACGGCTCACCCGACGACGTTCGGATCTCCTCCGCGGAAAAGGACTATCTGAAATCGATCGTCCGGCGCCTCTATCCCGCTTACCGCGGCGAGCCCGTCGCAAGCTACAGCGCGCTGCGGCCCCTCATTGCCGCTTCGGGGCGCTCCGCCACATCTACGAGCCGCGAGCACCGCATATGGAGGGACAACAACGGAACTCTGCACGTCGAGGGAGGCAAATACACTACCTATCGTTCGATGAGTGAAGAGCTCGTCGACATGCTGATGGACGACCTCGCGCCCGGACGCAACCTCCCGGGGCGAACCGCCGAAACGCCTCTCGACATCCCTCCAACACCGTCATCGACTTCGGGCCGCATCCGCGCAGCCGTAGAACGCGAATTCGCCCGCAAGCTCCCGGACTTGCTCTACGTGAGTACCTACTGGGGCTACGAGCGCACTGCTTCCCCCGACTGGCTCCAGCCCCTCGCCAACGAAATGGGAGCCCTCCTCGGGTGGGACACGTCCCGCCAGGATCTCGAAATTGCAGAAGTCGTCGCGGCCAGCGCTTTCTGATTTCGAGCGCCCGTCTTACACTGGTTACGTGAGGCTGGTTGCCGCACTCCGCACGCAGAGTAACGAATGAACCCAGATGCGCGCTCGCACGTGCATTCCCTTATCGATCAATTGCCGCAGACGCAATTGGCCGCCCTCGAAACGCTGCTTGAATCGATGATCGACGAGGACGACGAGGAACTCACGGAAGAGGATCGTCGGGCCCTTCCCGCTTCTCTGGAGTATTTTGGACACGGAGGACAAGGCATCCCTTTCGAAGAAGTGGTCGCTGATCTCGGGTTCACGATGGATCAGGTCCTGGAAAAAGACCGCGAGTGAAGGCGATCCGGCTTGAGCCGGGTGTACCCGCTGAGGTCCGCTCCATCGATCAAGCCACGGCGCTGGCTATTCTCAGAGCGATCCACCGTTACGCCGAACCCGGCAAGGGTCAGGTCAAGCCGCTAAGCGGAGCATTTGACGGTTTGCTGCGCCTTCGGGTGGGCAATTACCTGACGACGAAATCACCATTCATCGGGTCCGCAGCCGGAAGGACGCCTACCGGAGCTAAGCCGCGTCTAGCGCTTCTTTCCAGTCACGAATGCAAAAAATAAAAGACCGGGCATCGCCAACAAACCCCGTCAGCGACCCCGGTCTCTGTATGCGTTCTACCTGAACCTTTTCTCCTGCCGCCTTTGCTATTAGAGCCCCTTGAAACCGTTTCCGTCCCGATAGATCATATGGCAGCCCGTGCACGTCGGACCGCTCTTCTGCATGGCCGCCTGCTGTTCCTCGGCGGTGCTCGCCGCCGCAGCCGCTTTAGCCGCATCCCGCGCAGTCTCCGCGAACGCCTGCGCGTCGGCTTTGCCTTTGCCCTTCCAGAAGGTCGCCATCTGATCGAAGTTCTCGGCCACCGTCTTGGCCGAAGCCGCGGCAGCCGCCACGTCCTTCGCCTGGATGCTCTTCATCGCCGCTCCTCGCGCTCCGGCCGCCGCCTTCATCCACGTCTGATACTGCGCTAGCTCATCCTGAGCCATCAGACCAGCGAGACAAAACGCGAAAACAGTAATAAAAATCGTTGCTAGACGCATGGAGTCAGGATACACCCCGTGCTGTCAGCGGTATGACATTGCAGAATCCGCGGCTCGCGCCTCTTCTCAAATTCGCCGCTGGTCGCTACAATGCAGAAAATGTCTCGCGCGACCGCCGAAAAGAAGCCCCTCATTGACGAGCAGTACGCCGCCTTCAAACTGGAGATCAGACCATCTAAAATCCACCGCTGGGGTGTCTATGCCGGCGAAAACATCCCGGCGCGACGCAAGGTTATGGAATACACCGGTGAGCGAATCAGTCGCAGGGAAACCCGCCGCCGCAGCGAACAAAGCGGCGCGATGATTTACCTGTTCACGCTCGATAACTACTGGACCGTTGACGGGTCCGTCGGCGGCAGCGGGGCCGAATACATCAACCACTGCTGCGATCCCAACATCATCACCGTCATCCGCGCCGGTCACATCCTTTACATGAGCCGCCGTCCCATCCGCAAAGGCGAAGAACTCACCGTCGACTATCACTTCGCAAAAGACATCGAGAAATATACCTGCAAATGCGGCGCTGAGAGCTGTCGCGGCACCATCAACCTCAAGTAAGCTCCCAGCGCTCGATCTCGAGCAACCGGTTATATTTCGCCAGTCGCTCCGACCGCGTGACCGATCCGATCTTGATCTGCCCCGCGCCCGAGGCTACCGCCAGGTCCGCGAGAAACGAATCCTCGGTTTCCCCGGACCGCGCCGAAATCACCGCCCCGTACCCCGCCTCCCGCGCGCGGTCGATCACCGCGAACGTCTCCGTCAGCGTGCCGATCTGATTCATCTTCACCAGAACCGAATTCGCAGCCCGGTCCCCGATGCCCCGTTCGAGGCGATTCAGATTTGTCGTGAACAGATCGTCCCCCACCAGTCGCACCCGCGAGCCGAGCCTCGCAGTTATGACTTTCCATCCTTCCCAGTCATCCTCGGCGCACGGATCCTCAATCGATGCCACGCCGTATCGCGAGATCCAGCCATCGAGAAACTGTGCCATTTCAGTTGAGGAAAGCTGTCTTCCTTCCAGTCGGTAGCGGCCGCCCTCATAAAAATGCGTCGAAGCGACGTCAAGCGCGATGTCCATCGAAGCCCCAGCGGACCCGATCGCTTCCCGCAACAACGCCGCCGCCGCTTCATTTGACCCCAACCTCGGACCCCATCCGCCTTCGTCGGCAACGCCGGTCAAAACGCAGCCTCGCCGCTCCAGCAAACGTCCCGCTTCCCGATGCACGCGCACCGTAGCCTCCAGTGCGGACATCAGATCCGGATACCCTCGCGGCATCACCAGGAAATCCTGAAATTCCAGATTCCGCCCCGCGTGAAGTCCGCCCGAAATGATGTTGATCATGGGCTCCGGCATGCGCGGGTCCGGCCTCGCCGACATCTCCGAAAGATGCCTCCAAAGCGGAACGCGCCGCGCCATTGCGGCAGCCCGCGCAGCCGCACAGGAGACCGCCAGCATGGCATTTGCGCCGAGCCGGCTCTTGTCCTCGGAACCATCCAGTTCGATCAGGCGTCCGTCGATCTCGCGCTGACCGTCCGCCCGCATCCCGCAGACCGCGGGACCAATGACATCCTCGACGTTCCGCACCGCCCGCCGCGCGCCCTTCCCGCTGAACCGGGCTTCTCCCAGGTCCCGCAACTCGCACGCTTCATGTCGCCCGGTCGATGCGCCCGAAGGAACCTGCGCGATCGCGCGCATCCCGCCTTCCAGCGAGACCTCCGCCTGAATCGTCGGGTTTCCACGTGAATCGAGAATCTCGAGCGCGCGTACGTTTTGAATCTTCATATCCCGAACAGACCGCCGATCTCCTTCACGGGGCGAGCCATCAACCGCAACGCGATCCGCCGCGCCGTCTCGCGCCCAGACTCATCCAGATACTCCGCTGGCGATTTCCCATCCACGCGCGCCAGCAGGAGCGCGGGCGCGTGTTCCAGCGCCCCGTCCAAAACCCACCCGCCCTCTTCGGGAAGGCTTTCCCGCAGTGCCTCGCCGAACGCATGCGCTGAAGCCGCGAACCGCTCCCGATATCGGGGCATCGCGATGCTCTTCAACACCAGATGATTTAACAGAAACGCGGCGTCGAAAGACGGATCGCCGAAGTGCGCGCACTCCCAGTCAATCGCCCACATCCCACCGTCCCAGACCAGCAGGTTCTTCGGACTCCAGTCTCCGTGCGTCAGACTCACTGCGCGCTTCTCCGACCTGTCGATCAATTCTTCGAAATACCCCTTCACCTCCGGATAGCGTTCCGCAGTGAACCGATAATAAGGATCCGTCCGGAGCTGATCGAATGCCTCGCGATTCCCGAATGCCTGCCGCGCTTCGGCACGATTCCAGCTCGCCGACGCAATGCGCCCCAGCATCGCTCCCGCCCGCCGCGCATGCTCCTCGTGGATCTCGCCCCGAAACAGTAGCGCCTTCCACATCTCCGCCCCGCAAGGCGCCGCTTCCATCGCGATCACACGGTTGTCCGCGTCGCGCGCCCGCAAACTCGGAGCGAAACTCGCGCCGGGCAGCCGCGCGACCCAATCCATCGCCTCGGCCTCGCGCAGGATCCGGTCCGGATCCGCGCGCCACACCTCAGCCACGCGCAGTTGGCCCAGCGCCTGTTTCAGAACGATACGAAATTCCGGCGCGCTCGCAAGAATGACCGTGTTCGAAACACCGCCGCCCAGTTCCGAGAACTCCGCCCCAGCTGTCGCAAACCCCTGACGGACAAGCCACTCGGCGGCATTATCGAGGCGCAGTTCCCACAAGCGATTCATGCTATCGCGCCCTCTCCCGCCAAAAAACCTGAGAGCTTCCACGCCTGCTTCGCACTACAGTTTCATCGCAGTTCCGCCGAATGTTCGACTGAGGTCACGCTGAATGAATAACGAAAGCCCGCGGAAATCCATACTGATTTGCGACACCCAGCCAATGGCTATTGAGGGCCTTCGCTCCCTCCTCGACTCCACGGATGACCTTCGCTTCGCAGGCGCCGTCTGCACGCTCGATGCAGCCCTCGAACTCGCGCGCTCCATTCAGCCTGCTGCGTTCCTGGTCGACAAAGCAGTCGGCAGGCCGGTCGGCAGCGCATCGGTCTCCGCGCCAGTGCTGGATTGGCTCCGCCAATGCGCATCGGAAAATATCCGCACTGCCACCGTCGTGTGGGGCCAGGGCGTGAATGAAGCCGAAGCCCTCCGCCTGCTCCAGGCTGGCGCGCGCGGCATTCTGCGCCGTTCCGCGGAACCGGATTCCATGCTCGCCTGTCTTCGCGCCGTAACGACTGGCAACACGTGGATGGAAGACGGCATCTTCGGCGACACCGGCAAACTGCTCCGGCCCCGCCGCTCCGCCCTCACCGCCCGCGAGCATCAGATCGCCGAACTCGTGCAGCATGGAATGAAGAATCGCGACATCGCGCGTACGCTGGGAATCCAGACCGGCACGGTCAAAATCCACCTGAAGCACATCTTCGAGAAAACCGGCGTCCGCGGGCGTTATGGTCTCGCGCTGACGGGCCTTCGAGACAAGGGCGCCATTGAACTGCCCATGTAGAGAACTGCCCATGTAGTGAATTGAATTGATGCAGCCTCAGGTCCCGGTCTTCGCGATCGGGCCTTCGACTGCCCCCGCGATTCGGATGAAATCGTCAGGCCTCAGCACGATCTGCGTTCCGCGCACCCCCGCCGAGACCGAAATCTCATCGAAGAGAATCGCGGTTTCGTCGATATAAACCGGATACTCTTTGCGGCCTCCGATGGCCGTCACGCCGCCGCGCACATACCCGGTCAGCGGAAGGACTTCCTTCAGCGGTACGACCTCCGCTTTACGGTCGCCCGTCACCTTTGCCAGAGCCTTCAGGTCCAGTTCGGCGTTCCCCGGCACCACGGCAAGGCAGACGCCGTTGCGATCGCCCCGCGCCACCAGCGTCTTGAAAACCTGCTCCGCCGGCATTCCGATTTTCGCGGCCACCGTTTCAGCGCTCAGGTCCTCCGGATCCACCTCATAGGTCCGAAGTTCGAACCGCACACCCGTCGTTTCCAGAATCCGTACCGCATTCGTCTTCACGTTCTCTGCCTTATGATAATGGTGGCTTCGGCCATAGGATCGCCATGCGCATCAATCCTGATAAGTGCGTCGCCTGCGGAAACTGCACCTACGTCTGCCCCATGGAGGCCATCTACATCGACCCCGTCATCAAGCGCGCCACAATCAAGCGCGACGAGTGCGTCGAGTGTTACGCCTGCTACAACGGGCTCAGCCAGGAGCACCTCAACCCCACTTTCGTTCGCGCGATACGCAAGACTTTTGCCGCTCTCCGCATCCGCTTCGAACCGGAACCCGACGTCTGCCCCACTGCCGCTTTCGAGCCCGATGAACTGACATGGCCCCGCGTCGTCCGTCGCGCGTTCTCCGACCCCCGCGTGCCCCACGAATCCACCGGCGTCGAAGGACGCGGCACCGAAGAGGTCAAAACCAACGACGTCAGCGGCCGTGTTCAGGTCGGCGAGGTCGGTTTCACCATCGAATTTGGCCGACCCGGCGTCGGCGTGCGTTTCCGCGAAATTCAGGTCATGTGCTCCGCTCTCGCCAAAGCGGGCGTGGCCTTCGAAAAGAAAAATCCCGTCACTTCGCTCATGACCGACGTCCCCACCGGAACGCTCCGCGAAGACATCCTCAACGAGAAGGTCATGTCGGCGATCGTCGAGATCAAGGTACCGGTCGAGCGCACCGAGGAAGTCGTTCGCCTCGTCTGGGACGTCGAAAAGAAGCTCAACACCATCGTGGCTCTCGGCGTCGGCACTCGCTGCGACCCGGACGGCGAGGAACGTGTCGTCGCCCCCATCCTCGAACGCCTCGGCTATAAACTCGAGCGCGCCAAAACCAACATCGGCCTCGGGCGCGCCGTTCCCGCATCCCAACCCGCCGCTTCACGGGAGACCATCAACGCATGACCAACACGCTCCACCGCTTCGGTAACGCCGAAAGCTTCAGTGACGACTACGTCGTCTTCGCCATTGCCAGCAAGGGCAAGAACGACAAAGACGCGCTGCCAAAGCTTCGCCGCTTTCTCCAGATCGCCGCCGAGTACAAGCCGGTCAACCTCGGCGAAGGCCGCCATGGCGGGGCGCTGCGACCGTCGCGCGACATGAGCCCCGTTTCCCACTGGAAGCGCGACATGACGCCCGATTTCCAGGCCGTGATCGATGGCCTCGATCACCCCACCACCTGCGCCGCTGTATTCGACAACCGTGTCGCCGCCGAAGATTTCGTCAAACGCATCAAAGAGGAAGACCTCGGCCTCAGCGTCAATATCTCCACCTCCATCGACGGCGCCGAGCAGTGTTGCCATCATGCCTGCATTCCGCGCCACAGCGTCGGCTATTCGCTCGGGTTCGAAGGCAAAACCGAAAAGCTGCCCAACACGCAGGTCATGATGCTGTCCACCATGTGCGGCCACGGCATGGTCAGCCACCAGCTTGCGCGCAAGATGATCGACTGGGTCAAGGAAGGCCGCCGCACGCCGGATCAGGCCGTCACCTACATGTCGCGTTTCTGTTCCTGCGGCGTGTTCAATCCGGCGCGAGCCAAACGCATTCTTCAGGAATCGATCGATGGCAAGTAAGGCTGCCAGCGCGCTCTTTCTAGTGGCGCTTGCTCTCAGCGCCGAGACCAAAGTACTCAAAAACTTCACCCTGATCGATGGCAACGGCGGTGCGCCGGTCCCCAACGCCGCGATGATCATCGACAACGGCCGCATCTCCTGGATCGGACCCGCTTCGCAGCTCAAAGCGCCCACCGGCGCGGAGACAACCGACCTATCGGGCAAATTCGTGATGCCTGGCATCATCAATCTGCACGGCCATCTCGGCGCCACGGTGGATCTCAAGCAAAGCGCCGATAACCTCACCGAAGCCAACGTTGAAAAGAATCTAAAAACCTACGCGTCCTACGGCGTGACCTCCGTGCTGAGCATGGGCACCGACAAGGACTTCGTCATCGGCATGCGTGACCGCCAGCGCGCCGGCCGCCCTGGCGAGACCCGCATTTTCACCGCAGGCCAGGGCTTCGTTTACAAAGGTGGATATGGCGGCCTTCCGGGAGTCACAGGAGGCGTCGCCTCAACCGCCGAAGTTGCGCCGGAAGTGGCCCGGCTTGCCAAAGAGAAGGTCGACATCGTCAAGCTCTGGATGGACGACCACCTGGGCGAGCAGAAGAAGATGCCTTACGACATCGCGAAGGCAATCATTACCGAAGCGCACAAGAACCACCTGCCGGCCGCAGCCCACATTTTCTATCTCGCGGACGCGAAGGAAGTCGTGAACGACGGAGTCAACGGCCTCGCCCACAGCGTCCGCGACAAACCTGTGGACCGCGAACTGATCGACTCGATGAAGAAGCACGGTACGTGGCAGATGGCCGCCACTCTAAGCCGCGAAGCGTCCATGTTCGCCTACGCGAAGACGCCCCCTTTCGCGAACGATCCGTTCTTCACGCGAGGCGTCTCGACCGCCGTCGTTACGACTCTCAAAAATCCCGAATACCAGCACACGATGGCGGCTGACCCCCACTTCGCCCACTATCCCGAATTCCTGGAAACCGCGAAGAAGAATCTCAAGACGCTGGTCGATGCGGGAGTGAAATACGGCTTCGGAACCGACTCCGGTCCTCCGGGGCGCTTCCCCGGGTTCTTCGAGCACTGGGAAATGCAATTGATGGTCGAAGCGGGCCTAACGCCCAATCAGGTGATTCAGGCCGCCACAAAAAACGCCGCCGAATTCCTCAAAGCCAAAGACCTTGGAACGCTCGACAAATCGAAGTGGGCAGACCTGATCGTCCTCGACAAAAACCCCCTCGACAACATCCTGAACACGCGCGCCATCGATTCCGTCTATATCGCCGGCAACCGCGTCCGCTGATCTATCTCCTGAGCACCAGATTCCCAGCCCCCAGGCTGGCATGCAGTTTGTACTTCCCCTGTCCCGTCCACTCAAAATGCGGATTGATGCCGGATGCCGACTTGCCGAACGCACCGGCGTCGATGTCGCCTGCTGTTACCGATCCGTCCGCGCTCGCATAAGCGCTCGCGTCGCCTACCGCGATCTCGACGTTCCCAGCCGTACTCGTGACATCTTTGTCGCCCGTTATGGCGCCGACTTCCAGGTTCCCGGCTTTCAGATGGATCGTAAGATTCGACGTCTTGGGGACCTCAATCGTGGCGTGAAAGTTGTTGAGAGGCGCGTCTTTCACCGCAACAGTCGCCAGCGATCCGTTGCCAAAAAGCTCCGCGCTTGCGCTTCCCGCATTCCCGCCGAAAGAGACGCGAATCTGATCGCTGGCGGCCGGACGGATGGCATAATTGCCGGAGTCCAGTCGCATCTCAATGTTGCCTCCGGCCACGAAGGGCTTCTCAGCAACCTGCTTTTCGGGGCCGTTCTCCTGCACGATTGACGTAGAACACGAACAGCACAGACCCACCGCCACTGTTAAACTCGCGATCGGCTTCAGCGTCATATGGCCGCCCATTATACGAACAAAAAGGTCATTAGATAACGAACCCCCCGCTGACATTTAATGACTGACCCGTGATCCTCGCCGAGTCGTCCGTACAGAGGAATACGACGGCATTCGCAACGTCTTCCACCGTCGTGAATTGCCCCAGCGGATGACGCCGCAGCGCATTCTCCCTCGTCTCCGGGTTACCGAAATGCTCCGCCGTCATATCCGTCTCCACGTAGCCCGGCGCAACCGCATTGACGCGGATGCGCCGCGGAGCCAGTTCCAGCGCCCAGCTTTTTGTGAGGGAATCGACTGCCGCCTTGGCCGCCCCATACACGCTACGCCCGCTCGCAATTCCGATCCGTCCCGCCGTGGACGACAGATTCACAATCCGGGCGCCGTCCCTCAGCCGAGGCAATACAGCCTGCGTCAACCAGAACATCCCCGCCAGATTGGCGTTCAGAACCTCGTGCAGGACCGCTTCGCTCGTGGACCCGAGCGGCGTCGCCTTCCAGACGCCAGCGTTATTAACCAGGGCGCCCAGCCGGGTATCGCCAAGCGCATCGACCATCCGCGAGATCGAATCCGCAGACCCGAGATCGGCCTGTGCCAGCGAAATGCACGCCGCACCGAGCATGCCGCGCACCTCCTCCGCAGCGGTCCGATTGCGATGGTAATGAACAATGACCTGAGCCCCTTCCGCTGCCAGCGCCAGGCAAACCGCCCGGCCAATCCCGCGCGATCCCCCGGTCACGAGCGCAACCTGATTGGTCAGTTTGTTCGGCATAAAGTCGGGCGATGCGTCCGCGCCGCCTCCTCGATCGCCTCACGGAGCTTCTGCATCCCGGCAGGAGTCGTGGCCTCCAGACTCGGCCCAATCGCCTTCGACAAAGCCTCTGCTCGTTCCCCTTCGGGCGTGCGCCGCTGGGTCATTCGCGTTCGTCCCCGATATCCGAGAACATCCAACCCAATCCCCCCGTCGCGCCAGGAGCCGGAAACTCAATGACCGCCCGTCCCCGCCGAGCCTCGACAACTCGCCATTCGATCCGCCCCGAAATCTTACTGGTTGTGAACCCGCGAAGCTCCACCGGCACGCCGCAATCGACCGAATGCTCAGACGCCCACATAATGCCGTCGCTGGCCATGACACGACTATTTTGCCAGTGGCTTCAACGGCCTCGCTAAGATCGAACCAAGCGCAGAAATGGCCACCACACAACAGCCGTACCTGAATACGAGAGAAGATGCGGCGTTCCGATTCCTCGGCATCCCAACCGTGATGAGGTCCACCGCGGAAACAACCAACGGAGCGTTCGGCCTGATGGAGCATTGGGAAATGCCCGTCGGATTCGCCTCGCCGTATCACACGCATCATCGGGAAGACGAGTCGTTCTACGTGCTCGAAGGAGAGATCGCGTTCGTCTGCGGCGGGAAATGGCTGAAAGCCCGCCCCGGCGCATTCGTCTACGGACCGCGCGAAATCCCCCACGGATTCAAGGTCGTCGGCCAGTCTCCGGCCCGAATGCTGTTGATGTGCTCCCCCGCCGGTTTTGAGGGATTCGTCCTCGAACAGACGACGCCGATCGCTGAGCCGCCCGCCTCGCCCGACATGGGCAAACTGATGACGCTGGCTGCCAAATACGGAATCGATATTCACGGCCCGCTGCCCGACGAACCGAACACCCTCTGACGCGCCTTCGCGATAGCGTCACTAGCCACTTAAGCCCGGTCGTGTGGGCTCTTGAAATGATTCGCGCGTTCGGTTTCACTAGCATTACGGGGAATTCTCCGCACGCGTATGAAAAAAACCTTGTCGTTTTTTCTCTGCTCCGGGTTTCTATTCGCGCAATCGACCAGCACCGCCACTCTCAGCGGCGTAATCACAGATGCTTCGTCAGCCGTAATTGCGGGCGCTACCGTGAAAGTTGCCAATCAGGAGACTCAGTTCACCCGCCAGACCAAAACCGATAGTGACGGCTTTTATCGCTTCGATCTTCTGCCTCCCGGAACCTACGAGGTAAAGGCCGAACAACAGGGTTTCGCTCCCGGTGTGGTCACAAACGTACCCTTGCAGGTCGGTTCCACAGGCACGCTGAATATTACGCTGCAGGTTGCGGGAGCAACGAATGTGGTCGAGGTCACAGCCGAAGCTCCACCCCTCGAAACCAGCCGCACTCAGCAATCCAACGTTATCGAAAGCCGCGCAATTACCGATCTTCCGATCGACCGCCGCGATTACCTGAGCTTCTCTCTACTCGCGCCCGGCGTGTCCGATTCGAAAGCTTTGGCCGACGCGAACACCTACCGCGTCAAGCAGACTCCCGATTCCGGCCTTTCGTTTTACGGCAGCAACGGACGCGGCAACTCGGTGAATCTCGACGGCGGTGAATCGAATGACGCTGGCGGCGGCGTGAGGCCGACCGTCGGGCAGGAAGCGGTGCGCGAATTTCAGATCAACCGGTCGAACTATTCGGCCGAATACGGCGGGTCGCGCGGCGGGGTGGTAAACATCGTGACAAAGAGCGGTACGAACGCCGTTCACGGTAGCGGTTTCGGCTTCTTCCGCGATCAGGTTTTCGATGGCACAAACCCGTTCAACGTAATTCTGAATTCGAATAACACGCTGACGCGCGTCAAGCCGGACTCTTCCCGCCAGCAGTTCGGGGCAACCCTTGGTGGCCCCATCGTGAAAGACAAGACCTTCTACTTCCTCGATTACGAACAGGATCGCCGCCGCGAAAACACGGCCGTGCCGATCCTGACCGACCTTTCCGTATTCGGCCCCACCCCGCAGCAGCAGGCGGTCATTTCACAATTGCCTCCGCCGGCCGCGCAGCAACTAACCGCGGCGTTGTCGACGCCTCCTGCCGTGCAGCAGATGTTTCAGATCAACAGCGGTATTTTCCCATTCCAGACCGACGAGTATCAGGGGCTCCTGCGGTTGGATCATCAGCCCAACCAGAACAATCAGTTTTCGTTTCGCGCCAATACCAGCAGCTTTTACGACACGAATCCGAACGTGCTGGCGCTCACCGGGTACTCGCGCGGCTACGTTCAGAACATCTTCGATACCACCGGCGCGGGCTCGTGGTTTCACACCTTCACTCCGCGCATAGTCAACGAAGCGCGCGTCCAGTTCAACTACGACGACCAGCTCACCACGACAAACGATAAGTTCGGGCCCGCGCTTGATCTTTCCGGGTCCGGCAATTTCAACCGCGACCGCTTTCTTCCCTCCGACGACATCACCCGCCACACGGAACTGGCCGACAACCTGACCATCACGCTCCGCCGCCACACGCTCAAGACGGGCGCCTACGTGCTGATACGCAACGAGCATGCCGACTCGGCCACCTTCTTCAGCGGACGTTTTACGTTTGGTCCCCTGCCCGGGGCTTTAGTCAATCCGGTCCTTGCCTCCACCACCATCACTTCCCTTCAGGCCTTCAATCTCGGGCTGGCCCAAAGCTATCAGCAGGGCTTTGGCGACGGCGTGGTCAAGGCAACCTATCCTCTCTATGCGGGTTTTGTGCAGGACGAATGGCGCGTGGCGCCCGGACTGACAATCAATGCCGGGCTCCGGTACGAGGTCGACAACCGCCGCGCGCCGCTGCCCACCGACCACAAAGAAATCGCACCGCGCTTCGGCTTCGCCTGGAACGTTGATCCGAAGACCACGATTCGCGGTGGATATGGCTTGTATTACGCCACAATCGATTTTCAGATCGACTACAGCGTTTATGCGCTGGGCGTGACTCCCACCGGATTCCGTCCCATCGCCCAGGTTTTGACGACGATTCAAACTCCGGGCGCGCAAAGCGCGGCAAACATCTTCTCGACCTTGCGGGCAGAAGGCGTGATCGGTATTCCCACCCCCACCCGCTCGATCACGCCGGCCGATCTGACCCAGTTCGGGATCAACATTAGCCAGACCGGCCCGCTGCCGCCTCTATCCGTAATCTTCAGCGCTTCCCCGAACTACCAGAATCCCCAGACGCAGCAAGCGAGTCTGGGAATTCAGCGTGAGTTCGCGCCCGGCTTCACGGCTTCGGCGAACGGCATTTTCGTCAGAGGCTCGCATCTTACGGACGCATACGATAACAACGTGCTAAGTTCGGCGCCCTTCGATCCATCCATAGGAACGCAGAACTACGGGCCGGATGCGACGCACCCGTTCGGATATTTCGTGAATCCGCTCATCTATCAAAGCAACGTTTACGAGTCGGAGTCGAACTCGTTTTACGGCGGCCTGCTGCTTGAGGCCAGCAAGCGTCTGAGTCGCGGACTTCTGATCAACGCGAACTACACTCTGAGCCACGCTACCGACGAGACGACGGATTACAACAGCGACTTCGAACCGAACAATCAGTTCTGCCGCCGCTGCGATCGCGCTTCGTCATCGTTTGACGAGCGTCATAAAGTGGTCGTTTACGGCGTTCTCCAGTCCGGTTCTGGGCGCGGCGCGCTGCTGAGGAACTGGACGCTCTCGCCGATTTTTCAATACCACAGCGGCCCGCCCTTCAATCTGCTGGTCGGCGGCGTGGATGTGAACAATGACCGGCATAATACGACCGATCGCCCACCCTACGCAGGGCGCAATACAGGACTCGGACCGAGCTTTGCCGCGTTCGACGCCCGTCTGCAGCGCGGCTTTGCTCTCACCGAGAAGACGCGCCTCGATCTCATGATCGAGGCGTTCAATCTCTTCAATAGGCTCAACTACGAAAGCGTGAACAACATCGTGGGCGCGACTTTTACCGGCCCGTTCAACGTAACAGGCAGGGACGACCGCACACCCTCGCAGCCGCTCGGGTTTACAGCAGCATTTGAGCCAAGGAGGTTGCAGATGGGCTTCCGTCTGACTTTCTAGTGTGATGTTTCTGAAATCTCTTTACCTATTGGCAGGAAGGTGGTCGAGCCAGACGATGGTGGCACAGGCTTCAGCCTGTGGGTTTTCGGCTGCCGGATTAGTACAGGCACTTCGGAATCGGGACACCAGCGAGGCTC
>DATFSM010000115.1:0-61759 GCA_035262625.1 Bryobacteraceae bacterium | reverse complement strand
GGCGTGCTGCCGTTTCGCGCCAGTGCTTCCAGTTCCGATTTCTGTTCCGGGCTCAGGGCAAGCGCGGCTGCCGAACCGGGCATGGTCCAGTATAAAGCGACTTTGCTTATATGTAAACAATTATATGAGACAGGACACTAGGGCGCAAAGCCGACGGATTGCCACAGAGGCGCCGGCTGGTAGACCGCCCCCGCCGCCACAGTTCGCCAGATCCGACGGAGGTTGCGGATGTTCTGCATTGGGTCAGCATCGAGCAAGAGCACGTCGCCTCGCTTTCCGGGTTCGAGCGATCCTGACTCGTTTTCCGTCCCGACCGCTCTGGCAGCTTCAATCGTCGCTGATCGCAGCGCCTCGAAAGGCGTGAATCCTGCCTCGACATACAGCTCAAGTTCACGATGGATCGAGTAGCCCGGAATGCTTTGATCTGTGCCTGCAACGATGGAAATTCCGGCCGCGTGCAGGCGTCGGATAACGTGGAGGAAAAGGTCGGCGGCTTTCGTTATCCTAGGGTCCTGACTCGGCGGAGTATTCAGGCCTTCCTTCAGTTGGGGCGGCAGGTGATCTACGCCGGGTTCGATACTGTTCAGAGGCGCGGAGTGAGCAACGAATTCATAAAGGACCAGCGTCGGGTCCAGGACGGTATGGTGCTGTTTAAAGGCCTGGATCAGGTGTTTTGACTGCTCACCATCAAAATCCGATTCCCAAGGCTTCGTGCGATCCGGCTTTCCATCGGTACCGGCGGGATAGCGGACGAAGTACCTGTTTAAGAACTCTATGTGGTTGATCTGATCCATGCCCTCGGTAACACAATCAATTGCGCTCATGCCATCTGGTACGTGGCCCGTAACGGTCATGGTCCGCTCATGGGCAGTCACTGCTATCGCCTTGAGTACTTCGGGCTTGACGGAACCGTATATTTTTATCTGCCGGGCGCCAATCGCCTTGTATTTTTCAACCCATGCCAGTGCCTGCTCAGGGGTATCAGCAGTTATGGCTCCGAGGGATTTGGGTCCCGTGCCGTCGATGATGCCTGCAAATTCGATGTGCGGCCCGATCGCCGGATGTTCGGGGCGATCCAATTCTTCATGCAACGTTTTTATAAACTCAAACTCGTTGCCAACGTCCCTAACGCTCGTCACACCCGCGGCAAGGTAGATTGGGCCCCATTCAACCTGTTCATAATGGGCGTGCATGTCCCAGAGGCCGGGGACCGCATACTTGCCGGTGGCATCGAGTACGGTCGCGTCCTTCGGAATGGTTATTTTCGAGCGCGGGCCCACTGCCGCAATCACACCATGGTTTATAAGTATTGCGCTGTCCTCTATGGGAGGTGAGCCGGTCGAATCTTCCAGTGTGGCGCCTAGAATCGCAAGGCGCATAGGCGCGGGCGCGCCCGCGGCTTTCGTTAACTGTGCGAGCGCGGATAGGTTGGACCTGACGGCGGCCGCGATGAATACGTTCAAACTGGCTTCGTACTTCTCACGGACAGCTTCAAAATGATCGAACTCCGCGTCCGTGCTGACTAACGCTGTAAGGTCTCCGTCATCGTCAATCCATAAAGACTCTTCACCCCAGATGAGTCCGCCCACGTTATACCCGTGAGTTGTCTTTCCGCTGACTTGTAAGGTTTCGCTTGGGCGAATTTGGATTTTGGTCTTTGCCGGGTATGCGGTAAACTCGACTGGCCTGCCGTGCGTGAGCCACCAGCGCATCATCTGCTGCTGCATACATGCTGGCGAGTAGCCGTCCATAATAAACCAGGGGCGTTTGGGATTAATCGTTTCCTGCTTGCCGTTACGCACGATGATCCAACGATCGGCGTAAGCCATGAGCACATCATCCATATGGAAAAAACGGGCGGATTTGCCGCTCGCCTTGAATAAGACTGGCGTCATGTCTTTCGTTTTGGAAACGAAGGTCGTCTCTAGGGGTACATCCGTACCCCGGTCATTGAATAAGAAGTGCGAAGTCAAAGTGCGGAACTCCGCGTTCTGATTGATTGAACACGTTTCCTTGCCAATGGCTTTAGCGAATTTGTGAAGGACGAACGTACCGACCGCCGACGGTGGCTGCGCATAGCCGAAGGCTGCGGCCGCGAAGACCATTAACAGTGGGCGGAGACTTTGCGGAGATGGAAACAAAGGGCCTCCTCGACAGTTTCGTTCGGCATCGAATTTTAGCAACTTTTTGGCTCCGGGTCTTTTGGGTATCTCGCCATCCCCGGTGGAAGAGCGGCGTTCTTGCTGCTGCCGAGTGGCAGGGCGACAATGGCCAGCCCTGTATCCGGCGGGCGGAGAATCCTGATATTGTGCACGCCGCAAAGTTTTTTCTTGAAGGGTCAGGGTCACTCGGCGTCGGGAGCACGAACTGACGGCATTGCAGCAGTATGTCGAATTACTTGCACCCGGCCGCCAGCAGGATGGAAAAAAGCCCACAGGTACGTTGAAATACGGCGCCACAACTTGTGAAGATTCATTTCGATCCCGGGCAGATTTGATCGATGACAGCGAACGCGCTTGCGATATCCAGCGAGCGCGCTCAGTTCGCGCTGTCAAGCAACGCCCGACAGCAAAAGTTATTCAAGATGTCCCGTTCTCGCAAAAGAATGCGCTTTTATCCTGTAGAGCAACGCATGTCCGTTACGCTTCTGTCGCCGATTCACGATGTACTCGGGGCAGCAGTGCGATGAGTTGCAGCCGCCGGGCCTGACATTGCTAGGAAGTGAAGTTTAACCAGAATCTCGGTGTAGGGAAATTCATCATGGGCGATGAAGAAATGGCCGCTACGAAAAACATCATTGCAGGAGTCGGTTCTATGGCGAATCTCCGGATGAAGCGCTGGCTGCCGGCCGTCGTAGCCGCGTTGACGATGGGGAGTGCGCAAGGGGCAACTCTCCGCAACCACGCGTTTGCGTTCAATCCGCCGCCAGCGGGGAGCGGATGCGGCGCGCCTCTTCCGGTCGATTATTTCGAGAGCACAGACCAGAGCATAGTTTTCTGGGTCCTGCTGAATATGAAAGCTGGCGAGGCCGCCACTGTGTCCTGGTCAACTCAAGCGGGAGTTCTGGATTCGTCGACCTCGTTCCAGGCGGTGAGTTCCGACGGTGAATATTGCTACTGGGTTTCCGAACCCCTGAGCGGGAGTCCAGCAAGCGCGGTGGGCGGCATCTGGACATATACGGCGCAAGTTGGCCAAACCTCCCTGATTTCGGCATCGACCCTCGTGGTTACGCCGGGGGCGCCGCAGATCTCGCGCGGCGGCGTAGTAAACACGGCCTCGGGAACTACCAATGGCGGCATGATCGCGGCAGGATCGCTGGTTTCGATCTACGGCGCCAATCTGGCTCCCGGTCCGGCGCAGGCGACCGGTGCGCCGCTGCCCTTAAGTCTTAACGGAGTGACCGTCACATTCAACGGCATTGCGGTTGGAATCGTTCAGGTATCGTCGTCCGAAGTTGATGTTCAGGCGCCCTGGGGAATACCCAGCGACACGGCCTTCGTTCAGGTGAATAACAACGGCACAGCAACTAATCTTGAGCGGGTGCGTGTGGGCGCGAGCGCGCCCGGTCTCTTCTTCGACTCATCGAACAGCGCCAGCGCGGCGACAGTCTATCGGTATCCCGCGGACGGCAGCTCCGGCGATTGGGTCAGCGCGAATAACCCTCTTCAACGTGGCGACACCGCCATCTTTCTGGCTACCGGACTGGGAGCCATCGCCGATCCTCCAGCGAACTTCGCCCCAGGTAACGGGGACTCCGCTGCGGTGTTGCCGCTTTCGGTAGCTTTTGGAGGCGCACGCTCCAGTGACGCATTCGCGGTCCTCGCGACAGGAACCAGCGCAGGCGAAATCGGGGTGATGTATATCACTGCAATTGTGCCCAACGAAGCACCGAATGGTTCGGCCATTCCGGTCACGGTTCAGGTAGCAGGCTCAGTGGCGAATCAGGTCACAGTTCCAATCGTCGGGGTGGCACGGCCAATTGCAGTGCCGTCGCTTACTGCTGTCGGAGGATATCCGCCGGTCGACGCCACCAGTGGTTACAATCCCACGTCGGCAATCTCGCTGAGCGCTTCCGGCATTTACACCAACGTGCGAACATACGTGAAGTTTTCGGACCAGACCGGCTACAGCGCCACGTTGCCCGCGCTGGCGGTTTACCCGGATCGCGTGATCAGCCTGATTCCGCCATATGTGGACCAATCGACGCACAAGACAACCGCCGGTACCGTCTCATGCGCGATCGTGCAGTACGTTGCGGGACAGGCGCTGGTTTCGAATGCTCAAACCATCACGATCACGCCTCTGTACGCGGCTCCCGGCAGCTTGGGAGAGATGACTTCCAAATATTTGGCGACGATCGCGCGGGATGCGCGGCAGATGGCCGGGGCCTACATTTATCGGCAAGAGATTAGCGGCGGAAAGCGCTTCACTGCACCCTCGGCGAACCTGCTGGCGGACACGATCGTTACCGGGCTGCAGCCGCTGATCGGCGGCGCTGAAGAAGTCGCCGCCGGCAATGCCAGCTCTATCGATCTCGGAACCATAAACGGCCAGGATGTAACCATTGACAGCAACACCATTGCGCTGGCGGACGCGTTGATTGCCGCATCGCTCAACGAGACCGCTAAGGCATTCGCCAATCCGCCGATTATTACGGACCAGAATGGAAAGCCGCTTGAGCGAGGCGCATTAGCGAAGGAAAAACCACATTCGATTATCGGCAGCCTCACTACCTATTTCGGGCTGGTGGCTCAGTGCAACATGCCCTGGAATCAATTGAACGGCCCAAACCCGAATTGCCCGTCACCCACGCAGGCGTTCAACACGGTTCTGACCGCTGCCGGCGCCTCGTTGGTGGAAGCGGTGGATTCGGTAAAGGAAGATGCCAAGCGCTTCGCAGAAGGACCAGGTCTGATGATCGGGCTCCTGGTGGGCGGCGAGGCCCCGGCAATAATTGGAAAGTTAGCCACAACCGCCGCGGTTGGACAAGGGTTATTTCATGCGGCTCGTTACCTGACGGACAACGACGAAGAAAAAACGGCGGATTACCAAGCCGCCGCCAAGACATTTGCCGAACTTGCTGGCGATGGGCTCATCGATGCGACCAAAGATTTCAGCGGGGACTTGATCGGCCTCGGTGATGAGGAGGCGACCGAGGACTTCGATCAATTTGCGGAAAGCGGTATCGGAAAGGTGGTTGAGCAATTCATCAAGAACACATTCGACGCGCCCGAGAAGCTAGCCGGCAATGAGGATGTGACCGATTCGAACGGTAACAATTCGCTCGACACCGATATCGACAGCTCGCCCGCCATCGAAATCACAGGCGCCGCCGATAATGGCTCTGGTACAGGGCTGCAGAACGTCACCGTCTCGCTGACCGACGGCAATGACGCCGACGAGCCGATCGCGACTGGCGCCACGTCAACGGATGGTTCGTTCGATCTGATGGTTCCGGCCAGCGCGGTGGGCGGCAGCGTACCCAACAATGCGATTTTTGAAATTACGAGCATGGATGAAAACGGCGATTTGGCATCTTTCGATGGAAACAGTATCAATCTCGCTGCCGGATCGCAGTCGATTGGGACCTGGTCGATCACGTACGACAACGACAATGACGGTGACGATGATTCCGATGGTTCCGACGCAGTGCGACCGGGCAAAGGGCACGCGAGGGCCGTGCCGCATTCCAGCCGCTTGTCGGCGCGACAGCGAAAGCAGCTCGCTTCCGAAATTGATCAGTGGGGAAGAGCGTTGGCTGGGGAAAGGCACCGGCCAGTGGCGCGCAGGTTCGCCCCACCAGCGAACCGCAACGCCGTGCGCTAAGCAATCCTGGCTTACAGAGCTGAATATCGATCCTCGATCTCACGCGAAGCGGCATGCTGCCGAGTCGCTGTTGTCGTAACGATCATTCCGACCGAGCCTTCACCTTCGAACGAACTGTCGTCTCCCCGTTCGACTCAAAACGCGTTAATGTCGCAAAGCGCGTAAAAGGCGCGGAATGGAGATGATCGCGGCTCGTCCCGTCAGCGCGGCTGCAGACCTTTCGGCGCATCCATCCGCGCGGTCGCGGGCGCCGCCGTCAGATCGCTTTTCTTATACTTCGGCTCGCTGATGTAGCCCTTAATGGCGTTGCTGTGAATCTCGTTCACGACGATCTCCACTGGCTGAGGTACGTCCGCCGTCCGAATCACCATCGGCTCGTACAGGTTAACGTGCTTCTTTTCGAGCTGCTGATCGTCCACCATGAGCGCCACATCGTAGTACTTATGTTTCTGATTGACCTTCCGGAGTGAGACCCCCATCGGACCCACTTTCTGGAACTGCTTCGATTTATCGATCTCAAACTCGTAATAGTTCCGCTCGCCCTGTTTCTCCAGCGCGACCAGTTCGTCGTGGTTCTTCGCGATCGCGCCGTTCAGTTCGTCGTGCGTTGAGTTCAGTCTGTCTTCCAGATCCTGCCGCGCCTGACCGATTGCTTTGGTGTTATTGTCCAGTTGCTTCTGCTGCGCGCTCAGCCGCGTCTTCATCTCATTCCATCTCGGATCGTCTTTCGGCTTGCTGGCCCGCGCCGCAGCCACCACGCGGGGCTTCGGCCGCACCTTCACACCCGGTGTTTTCACGCGCTCAACTGGCGTCTCAGCAACCGCCCTGGTCGTGTCATCACGCCACGCAGATGGTTTCGCTGCCGGCTCGGCTGTTGTAGTGGACGCGGCGGCCATCGCGTCCGCATCCAGTTTCGCCTTCTGATTCAATTGGCTGGAAACCTCTTCCAGCTGTTCCTGCATCTTGTTCAGCGACGCGTGTAACTCGGTGTTGGTCGCCGCCATTTTTTCGGTCTGTTGCCGCTGATACGACAACCCGACCAGCCCATATACGGATGTCCCAAGGAAGACCACCGCCAGCGCGGGAAAACCCCAACCAGGAATGTTCATAAAGTTCGAAGCCTCACGGATCGCGGTGGTCAGCCGCAATTTGCCTTCCATTGGAAGTTTTCGCGCACAGTCCGGATCGCTCGCTGTGTCGCGCCTGGATCCGTTGCTGGAGAACCTGCACTGACTGAATGTGCTCGCCCACGGGCCGGAACCAGCCCGATATGCGAATTGAGCCAGATCATCAGCGACCCGGTTGAAAAGACGAGCATGCATTCGTAATCACGACAGACGAGGGAGTCATGATCGCTCACCAAGCGACGCTGTGCTGCGCCGACACGCTTAGCGCAGGCGGAATTCGATCCAGATCAACGTGGCGGGAAAAACAAGCCGTCAGTTAACGTCCCGCAAGCGCGGCTACGGGGCGGGCTCAGTTCGCCAGCGCTTCGCGGCGAGACGCCGCCCGCGGCAGCATGAGCCATACTCCTCCGCCAGAAAGCGCGAGGGCAATCCACTGTTCCAGAGTGAAAGGGCCGCCGAGCGGGTTCGAGGCGTCGTGCATGCGAACAAACTCCACGCCAAACCGCAACAGCCCATACAGCAGCAGGTACAGGCCGATGATGAATCCGTCGCGGTGCTCGCGCTTCATTCGGTGCAGGAGCAAGAGGCAGATAATGCCTTCGCCGAAAGCCTCGTAAAGCTGAGTCGGATGCAGGGGCGTGCCGAGAGGGACGCCGGTCGTCGCGTCCTGATTATTAAAAGTCACCGCCCACGGCAGGTTGGTGGGCTTGCCCCAGCAGCAGCCCGCGGCGAAACATCCCAGGCGCCCGATCCCATGACCCAAGGCCAGCCCTGGAGCGAATATGTCCGCTGTCGCAAGAACCGGCAGCCCCTGTGATCGCATATAGAAATACGCAAATGCCAGCGCAAGAACAAACCCTCCGAAAAAGATACCCGCGCTCTGAAGCGTCGCCATCGAAAATACTTCGAGGGGATGAGCACGATACTCCGGGTCGAGCGCGATCATCAGGAGCTTCGCGCCGAGCATTCCCATGAGCGCGCAATAGACGCCTAGGTTCACTACCTTTTCCGAGTTCAGGCCCTTCTCTTTCGCGAACCGCGACGCCATCCACAATGCCGTCAGAAACGCGAGGGCGACCAGCACCCCGTAAGTCGGAAGCGAAAATCGGCCAAGGTGAATCAGGACGGGAAACATATCAGACGCGCAGCTCTTTCTTGCGTGAAGACAGCAGCATACTCAGGATCAGCAGTCCCGCGCCGATACAAATCGCGGAATCGGCGAGATTGAATGTATACCAGTGGTGCGATCCGGTGTAGAAATCCAGGAAATCGGTCACGGCCCCGGATCGGATTCGATCGTAGACGTTGCCGATCGCGCCACCAAAAATCAGCGATAGGCCGGTCGCGGTCAGGCTGTCCTGGCGATCGATCTTCCACAGCATCGTCGTGAGAATCAGGATCGCGACAATCGACAGCGCGACGAGCATGAAGGTTCGCTGGCTCGACGCGTTCTCGGCAAAGATGCCGAACGCGACGCCGGGATTCTCGGATCGAACCAGGTTGAAGAAACCGGGAATCACCGTCCGCGTATCCCACGGACCGAAATGGTTTTCCACCAGCCATTTCGTCCATCGGTCCGCCGCGAAGACGCCGACCGCCGTGAGAAACGCGTATAACCGCCGCATCAGTTGCCGCCGAGAGTTTCGCGAATAGCTGCCGCGCACGCGGCGCAAACCGTGGGGAAATCGTCATCGGAGCCGACGTCATCGGTGTACTTCCAGCACCGCTCGCACTTCGTGCCTTCCGCGCGAGCGATCGACACGCCAAGCTCCGAGCCGTTTGACAACTCGACCTGCGAAACGATAAACAGGCCCGGCAATGCGCCTGCGTATTCGGCCAGCAACGGATAGAGGTCGCCGTTAGCGGTAAGCTTGACCCGCGCTTCCAGAGGAGCGCCGATCGATTTATCCTGCCTGGCCGCTTCGAGGCTCTTCAGGACGGTTTCGCGAACCTCGATCAGGCGGTTCCAGTTGGAAACCCGCGCGCGCTGGTCGGCATGAATGCCGGCCGTCAATTCGGCTGGTTCGGGGAAGTATGCCGTGTGAATGCTGCCCTTCTCTCCCAGATGTCCCCAGATCTCTTCAGTGGTGAAGCTCAGAATCGGCGCGAAAAGGCGTACGAGCGCATGAGCCAGCCGGTAGAGCGCCGTCTGCGCGCTGCGCCGGGCATGCGATTGGGTCGCGGCGGTGTACAGGCGATCCTTCAGGACATCAAAATAGATCGCGCTCAGTTCAATCGTCGCGAAATCGTAGACGGCGCGATACACCTTATGGAACGCGAACTCTTCGTACCAGATCCGGCAGCGTGAAACGAGTTCCTCAGCGCGGACGAGAATCCACTGATCGAGTTCCAGCAGATTGTCTCCCGGCACCGCATCGGAAGCCGGATTGAAGTCATGAATATTTCCGAGCGCGTAGCGGAAAGTGTTGCGGATCTTGCGATAAGCCTCGGAAAGCCGCGTCAGGATCGTCGGGGAGATACGAACGTCCTCCACGAAATCCACCGATCCGGTCCAGAGCCGGATGAGTTCGGCCCCGTAGTCGCGGATGATCTCCTCAGGAGCCACGCCGTTCCCGATGGACTTCGATAACGGCCGGCCGTCGGCGTCGAGCGTCCATCCATGCGTCGCCGTTTCGCGATAGGGAGCGCCACCGCGCAATCCGACTCCGATCAGCAACGAACTCTGGAACCAGCCGCGATACTGATCTCCGCCCTCCAGGTACATGTTCGAGGGCCATGTGAGCCCGTAGTTCTCGTTGAGCGTCGCCAGATGGCTTGACCCGGAATCGAACCAGACATCGAGGATGTCATTCTCTTTCGTGAATGATTCGCACCCGCACTTCGCGCAAGCGGTGCCGGCAGGAACCAGTTCAGCAGCCGTTTTCTCGAACCATACGTCCGCGGACTGCTCTGCGAACAATCCGACAACGGAGTCGAGAATTCCCTTATCCGTCAGAGGATGGCGGCACTGCTCGCAATAGAAGACGACGATCGGAACGCCCCAGACACGCTGCCGCGAAATGCACCAGTCCGGGCGGCCCGACACCATATTGGAAATACGGTCATTTCCCCAGGACGGAATCCAGCGAACCGCATTGATCGCATCAAGGGCCTTCTTGCGCAGACCGTTGTTTTCCATTCCGATGAACCACTGATCGGTTGCGCGGAAGATGGTCGGATTGTGGCAGCGCCAGCAATGCGGATATGAATGGTCGATGTTTTCCATCGCGAGAAGAGCGCCCTTCTCGCGCAGAATGTCAACAACGATCGGGTTACCTTCCCAAACAGTCTTTCCCAGCAGAGCCGCGGGAATTTCCCCAGTTGCGCCTTCAGCCTGAAAAAAGCGCCCGGCCGCGTCCACTGGGCAATATACCGGAAGGCCATACTGTTGGCCCGAAACATAGTCTTCCTGACCGTGACCGGGCGCAGTGTGAACGGCGCCGACGCCCTGTTCCAGCGTCACATGATCGGCGAGAATGCCCACGGAATCGCGATCGAGAAAGGGGTGCGCGAAAACCGCGCCCTCGAGTTTCGATCCATGAAATCGCGCCGAGACGGCGTAATTGGACCAGCCGCATTTCTCCGCAGTGGCCGCTACCAGATCGCTTGCCACGATGTACAGATCATCGTTCGCGTTTACCGCAGAGTACTCGAACTTCGGGTGGTAGGCGATCGCCAGGTTAGCCGGAAGCGTCCATGGAGTCGTCGTCCAGATGAGTCCAAAGACGCGACGTTCGGAGAGTTCGGGCGCGATCGAGCCCGGATCCGACTTCAGGGCAAAACGAACCCATACCGACGGGCTTTTGTGGTTTTCGTACTCGACCTCGGCTTCCGCCAGCGCGGTCTTATCGTGGATGCACCAGTTAACCGGCTTAAGTCCTTTATAGACGTAGCCCTTGTCGAGAAAATCGACGAACGCGCCCGCGATGACCGCCTGGTATTTCGGGTTCATCGTCAGATAAGGCCGATCCCAGGAACCCAAGATCCCCAGCCGCTTGAAATCCTTGCGCTGGAGGTCGATCCACTTCTCCGCGTATTTGCGGCAGGCGCGGCGGATCTGCGCCGGCGTCATCTGGGCCTTCTTCGCCCCAAGTTCCTGATCGACCTTATGTTCGATCGGAAGACCGTGGCAGTCCCAGCCGGGAACATAAGGGGAATCGAATCCCATCATGTTTCGCGACTTGACGATGAAGTCCTTCAGAATCTTGTTGAAAGCGGTGCCGAGATGGATGCGGCCGTTGGCGTAGGGCGGCCCATCGTGCAGGATGAACACCGGTTTGCCCCGCCGCGACTCGCGAATTTTGGCGTAGAGGTCTTCTTCCTCCCACCGGGCGAGCATTTTGGGCTCGGCCTGCGGCAAGTTGGCCTTCATGGAAAAGCTGGTGCGAGGCAGATTGATGGTCTGCTTCAGGTCAACGCTGGAGGAATTCATTCCGGGGAAGCTTTAATTATATCGACGGCTCGACAGGCCTATCCGAATACAACGCTAAGCCCCATCTTGCCGAGAACATACATCGCCCAGATCAGCAGTACTGCCGCCAACCCGAAACCGAACTTGGCTTTCGTCACCTTCGAAAAGCCGAGCGCCAGCAGACAGATTTCCGCAAAGCTGAGAATGTCGATCGACCCCATAAGGCTGTAAAGGCCTTTTGAGGTTTCGTTTTTGTTCATGAACGCGCCGACATTGGTGGCAAGGAGATTCCGCCAGTCCATGGACGCCGGATCCGGCGCGGTCATAAGGACCAGCACTGTCATCAACACGGTGATCAGCCAGTAAGGGAAGAAGGCCAGCGAGACCATGGAGAACATCGTTCCGAATCTCGGCGATCCGCTGGTCATCATCCCGAACGCCATCAGGGCGCCAGCGATAACCAATAAGATGACCACGGTAAAGATGGCCGCGCCGACAAAACTCATGATGATTTGGCTCTGCGACGTGGACCGCGCGATTGCCTGTTGCATCTGTTCCGGCGACATGTTCCGCGCAAACATTTCCATCTGCTGCCGCGCGATGTTCTCACGCCCCATGTAATGCGGTACGGACCACGTCGACAGCATGATCAGGATCATGTCGAGTATGAGCGGAGCTACCCATGCGTAACTCCGACCCGGAAGTTCCGTGAACACTTTGACCGGCTGATAGAAGACTTCCAATAGCGCTTTCATGAGATTAGTGGGGATTCTAACAGAAACTGGCGGTGGTTATACGGGCACAGTCGGAGATGCGCCCGTCCATGTGACGTCGGCGGTCGGGCCGTAAATGGACACAACCGGCTTGTTCATCAGCCGCAGATAAACGGTGAGTTGCGTCCTGTGATGCGCCGAGTGAAGAATGCGCCGCCAGACGATCCAGACGCGCTCGCGTTCCACATCGAAGAACGGAACCCGCTTCAGCCACCATTCTTCGGCTTGATTCGCAAGGTACAAAAGCCGCGGCTCAGCATATGCGACGGCTCGCTCGGCGAATCGGGAGACGCTTCCGCCCGTCGCCCGGACTTCATCGGCGCCCGGCTCGGGAAGCCCCAGAAAATCGCCGAAGAAACGGCGCTCACTCAGCAGGTGATGCATCATGACTTCGCCGACTGTCATGGATTTTTCATGAGGGCGCCACAGGAGTTCGCTGTCGTCGAAGGCGGTCCAGGTTGATGCCGTTTTGTTGGTCTCGCTCGCGTACGTGTCGACAATGTGCTGGCAGAGCGGTACAGCCGCGGCCGGTATCTGCGTTAGGGCGGTCAACGGGTTTTTGGGGATGACTTCTGACTGCGCGAGCCGGAATTGCCGGAGGTTTGCTGCGTGGAGAAGGAAAGACGCCCCTGCGAGTTGCGCGGAGCATTGCCGTGATAAACAACTCGCGCCGTCTTCTCGTCGGGTTTTCGGGGCGGCGGCTGCAGTTTCATCCAGGAGAGAGGCCACCACGCGCAAAAGACGGGCGCTGCCAACGCAATCAGAGCCACTGTCGCGCGTAGCAATCGCCCCATAGGAATCCTTTTGCTTCAAATGCTACGCGCAACGTTCGTCGAGCGCAAGGGCCAGATTCGCGGATAGTACCGCTCGTCACGCCCTTACCGCTAGCCGGAGGCCCGATATCCCGGATTTACTTTGATTTACCGCCGGGTGTTAACCCACGTATCGCCTTTAACGCCATACTGGTGTCATGCGAAATGTTGTCGTTTCAGCCGTAATGTCTCTCGCCCTGTGTGCGGGCGCGATGGCGCAATCGGCCTACACCAGTGTCATCGGCACGGTGGAAAAGATAGACGCGGGGGCCAAAGCAGTCACCGTCAAGCCCGACAAGGGCGATGCTTCCGCAACGGTGAAATACGACGAGCGGACCACCTTTGAGGTCATTCCCGCGGGCGAAACGGACATGAAAAAGGCGACTCCCGCGAAAGACACCGACCTGGCTGAAGGAGACAAGGTGCTTGCCCGCGTGCTGACGGCCGACCCGGCGAAGCCGGCCCGCACCGTGTATATCACCAAACAGGCGGATCTGGCGAAACGCCGTGAACGCACACAAGAGGAATGGACGACCGCCACCCACGGCATTATCGCGTCACTCGATCCGAGCGTGATCAAGATCAACGCCCGGGTTCCGGGCAGTCCCACTCCGAAAGAGATCTCGGTCGAGATCGGACCCAAAGTCGATTATCAACGTTACAACCCTGAGACTGGCGCTTACGAGGCCAGCAATTTCGCCGCGATTAAGGTTGGCGATCAATTGCGCGTGCTCGGTGAAAAAAACGCGGATTTGACGCAGATTAAAGCCGAAAGCATCGGCACCGGTTCGTTCAAGACGATCGGGGTTCTCGTAAAGACCATCGACCCCGCGGCGAAGCAAATCATCGGCACGGAAACCAGTTCGAAAAAGCCGGTTGTAGTGGCTCTCCGTGGGGACACGACCCTCAAGAAATTCAGCGACATGGCGGCTATGATGGTCGCCCGGCAGTTAAATCCCACTTATCAGGCGACGACTGGACGAGGCACGCGGGGCGGCGGAGCTCCGGGCGCAGGAGGAGCTCCGGGCGCCGGAGGGCCTCCCGCCGGCGCTGACGGCGCACCGGGCCGCAGTGGCCGGGGATTCGGGGCTGGCGGTGGCGATGGAGCGCCAGGCGGCGGACGTGGTTTCGGCGGGGGCCGCGGCCGCGGAGGAATGGACGTGGGCCGCATCATTGAGCAGCAGCCGACGATTCAGCTTGGGGATCTGAAGCCCGGGGACGCGATTATCGTGACGGGCGCGACTGCCGCGGACCCCTCAAAGCTGATTGCCAATGCCCTGGTAGCGGGCGTGGAGCCGATTCTCCGCGCAGCGCCGAATAATGGCGCCGACCCGCTCGCCGGAAGCTGGAACATGGGTGGCGGAGGCGGCGGCGGAGAGCAGTAAATTTTACTGACCTCCGAGCGCGGGGAGGTCTTCGACCTCCTCGACCCGCTCCACCTCGATCGCCATTCCGGTGTTGGTGACTGCGTCGCGGAATTCCTGTTCACGGCCATCGACGACATCGTATTCCCACACCTCCGATCCTAACGACAGAAAGGCGTCGTCTTCTTCCATGTCTTCCTCGACATGCAGGCTCGGAGGCTCAAACCGTTCGACAAACTCCGCCTCGGCAACCACGCCGTCCGCGAGATTGAGGTAGGACGGGGGAGAATCCGCTTCGCCGCCACTTTGGTTGAAACGCTTTTTGTAGACCACACGGTAACGCATCGCGAAATAGATCCGGGCAGTTATAGGACAAATGCGATTTCCAGTACCATAGCCTCGCGTCTAAACGCTAAGCGTGTGGGGCAGAGCGCCGCTCGGAAGTGACTTTTGTATCTCGTTGCTGTCGGGATGACTGCTCACCGGCGGCGGAGGGCTGATGGTTATTGGGCAGCGCCGTTCGTCACGCGGCTGAGGTTCTCGTACCACTTCAGGTTGGCGGCGCCGATGCAGACCAAGTCCACGGCGCCGTCGCCGTTCAGATCGCTCGCAACGCAAGCCGCGCCAGCCATAGCCTCGTCCAGGATCTGTTTTTCCCATTGGCCTGTCTTCATGGCGCGATAGAGATAGACGCTCTTTGCCCCCTGACGGAATCCGGCGACGATTTCGTCCCGGCCGTCGCCGTCGAAGTCCGCCGCGACGATCGTATGACCGTCAGTCAGGGACGAATCGATCACACTGCGGTCCCACCTGCCCGCCTGCTCGCGGTAGGTGACCACCTGACTGCCGTGCCACGGTTCGATCGCAGCCAGAAAGCGCTCCTTCATCAGGTGTCCCAGCGAGACATCGCTCGAACCGCACTTCGGGCACGCGGAAGGATCCCCTTTGGCGATTTCCGTCCGCGTCCAACCGTTCCTGCCGTTCTGAAACAGATCGATCCCGGAAAAGCTGGCGGTCAGAATGCTGTCGCGCATATCCCCCGGGTTCCAGCGAATGATCGAAAGGCCGTGCTGCACGCCTTCGTTGGCAAGACTGATCGTCTCGCGGCGCCACTCGCCCGGCCGGTAGAACAACAGCGCGGCATGATCCCCCGCGTAAGCCGGAGGCGCTGCGTGAGGGCCAGTGAGGACTGCATTCACCGCCACCTTCTTTCCGGAGCCGTCGATGTCCGCCCAGCGAAGCCGGTGGGCAGTCGGGACCTCGTCAATCTCCCGAAGCTTCCACGGGTTCCGCGGGTCGCCCTCATGATGCAGCACGCCTACTTTCCCAACGCTCTTCGACGCGTCGTTGGCGAATTCCCATGCGACAACAATCTCGGGGATCCCGTCTCCGTCCACATCCTCGGCGGCGCAGTTGATCATATGTGGCATGCCGGAAAAGAGGACGTGCCTCTGCCAGCCCGGATTTTCGTACCAGACCAGATCGGGCCCGCCTTGAGCCAGCGCTATGATGTCGGGTTTGCCGTCCCGATTCAGATCGGCGACCGCAACGTGATAACCGCCTTTCAGATCGACGGCGATTTTATGCTCGGCGAACGGGAGCGGCTGAGCGAGCGCGATCGCCGGAATCAGCAACAGCGCCGAAGGCTGCATCCTCGCCTACTTCTCCTGATACGTGCCGTGCGCCTTCGCAACCGGCAGCAACGCGGGGTAAAACTGCACGAAAGTGTTGTCCACGGCCCCGTTCGCCGCATGGCAGCTATAGCAGTTTTGGGTGCGGGCGAACGGCTTGCCCTCATTTCCCCGTCCGAATGAGTAGAAGGTCCACTGCCCCCGGTCTTTCACTTCCGCTTCGACACCAACCAGATCGGATTGAAAATTTCCGGCGCGATTGATCGATCCTTTCGACTCCGATGAACGAACTTCGAGAATCAGGACGGTCCGATCCGGCCATTTTCCGTTCTGGAGGAAAGATTGATAAGCGGCGCGGGAGGCGAAGACGTTGTCGAAACGGGGCCTGTCGCCGGAGTTTGCGGCGAGAGGTCCGTAGGTCATTCCCAGCCCGGAGCTGAGGAACACCCACTCGCGGTAGTCGGACGGCAGGACCATGTTGCCCGACGAATTGTATTGCAGATCGTCGCTCAGCGGAGCGGCCGACGCGGCGATCGCGAGCGCGAAAAATGCGGCGCGGATTTTCATTTACAGATTTTCACCTAAAAGAGGACCTCGAAATCGAATCGATAGCGGCGGTGATAGTTGCCGAAGAAGACGCCGTATTGAGGGTCGGCGGTATTGCAGTGGATCGCGAGAGCGTTGAAATGGTTGGTTAGATTGAAGCCGGTGACCGACAAACGGACCGTGTACTTCGAGCGAACTTTGAAATCGCGCATCAGCCGCGAATCCAGCGAGAAGAAATTCGGGAAGCGGGTCGCGTCGCTGTTCGGCACGCCGACATAGTTCTGCATCGCATCGACCGCGACATACGGAAATCCGTTGCGGTATTCGACCGTCGGAAGCATCTGGAGTTTCTGGAACGGAATATTCACATGACCCCAGGAGAGGAAGCGATTGGGAAGATCTCCCGAAAGATTCGAGTAGACGTTTGGCCGGATGAACGGCTGCGCGAAATTCCCCACGAACGAATCGAATACGTTCTGGTTCCCCTCCGCCCGCGACCGCGTATACGAAAACACAAGTTGCTGTCCGTTCTCCCATCCTAACTTCGCGGTGATCTCAGCCTGGCGGAACCGTGAACTGCCGTCGCCCTCCAGGACGATCTCGTTCGTTCCTTCGAGTTGCTCGGGGTGCAAAATGATCAATCCTACAGACCGATTGTCCGTATATACTCCGCGCAGTTTCAGCAGCTTCGAAAAACTGTGTTCGATCTGCGCGTTCCACGTCAGCCCGCGCGGCGAGAACGCGCCGGCGACACGCTGTCCGCTGACAAGAAACGATCGTGGGCCGGTCACGCTTCCGATCACGTTGACGTACTGATCGACGCTCGTCACCTCTCCGTCGGGGCCGTAGTTCAAAATCGTTCGGTTCGGATATCGGCTGAATGCGTAGACGTCGAGTGGAATGTGATCGTAGAACTGCCCGTAGCCCATCCGGAAGACGGTCCGCTGATTCGAGAACGGGGTAAACGCAAGACCCGCGCGCGGCGCGATACGCAGGCTCGATGCGAGCCTCTGGTGTTCGATACGGATACCGGCATCGAACGAAAGCCTGGGCGTAAGCGTCCAGTGATCCTGCGCATAGCCGGTAAATTCCAAGTCATTTCGCTTGTACTGGCCGAGGTTGCTGAATTCGATCCGCTGCAGCAGGACGCCGTATGTATCGAGAACGTCCACAGGCCGATAGGTAAATGCGCCGTGATCGGTTGAAACCGTCAGTGAGGTCCCAATCTTAAGCTGATGTGGTCCGAAAAACGTGATGGGCGCCGGAGACCAGATTTCGAGCCACTCGCGGCGGAACGCGTCGCGGCTTTGCGTTCCGAAATAATTTCCCCTCGCCCCGGTCGGCGTGACAATCTCATCGTCCGGACCCTGAGCGCCTATAAACGTGTGGAAACGCTGATAAGAAATCGACGTGTCGAGGGTGCCGCCCCACAGGCCCAAATGATCGGCTAACGTGGCGGCGTACGCGCGCTGTGAATAGCCAGGCGTGACAGGCTGGGGATTGAAATAGTCCGGATTGACGAAATTGATGTGCTCGGGGTTGTAGTGCAGGGTCGCGTTGAGAATCTGCCTTTGCGAAAGGATGTAATCCACCTGCGTGAATGAGTTCACGCGTTCCACCTTCGATTCGTTGTAGGGGAAGCCCAGGGTCCTGTTCGGAATTTTGTCGAGAATGTATTGAAGCGCGGAGATGATAAACAAGCGATCGCGGATGATCGGGCCGCCGATCGCCGCGCGCGGCGTTTCATTCCGGATACCGACCATGTGGTAGCTGCGAATCCGGAAGTCCGGAAACGGATCGTTCAGGTCCGTGTGCCATCTGTCTCCGCCCCGCTTGGTCTCCACGGCCACCACGCTTTGGGTGAACCGGCCATATTGCGCGAGAAATGGCGTGTTCAGGACATTGACCGATTCCACCGAATCGACCGGGACCGTCTGACCGAATTTCCCCGTTGCGGGATCTGTCACGTCGCTCTGGTTCACCACGAGCGAGCTTCGCTGCTCTCCCGAGCCGTCGAGTTTGAGTTCTCCGTCGGGGGACCGCACGACGCCCGGAACCAGAGGGAGGGAATCGCTTACCGTGGCGGGGTTGGATGGTAAATTCTTTACCTCTTCCGGCTTGAGCTCGTAGTTCTGAGTCGAATTCTGTTCCACCGGCGGCGGCGTATCGGTCACGTCCATGCTTGCGCGCGCAATCTTCGGGTTGAGCGTGATGGTTGAGTCGGCGACCAGCCCCTCGCCGACCTCGATTTTGATTACGGTGTCCTCAAAACCATCGCGACTTGCGCGTACGCTGACCGAACCGCACGGCGTTTGACCGAATTCCGCCAAACCGGAGGCGGGCGTCTGGCGAACACCGACTTCCACGCTGTCGAGGCTGACCTGGACCTGGGCATCGAAGATCGGCGCCTCCTGGGAGTCGCGGACGAGCACGCGAAGTTCACCGGCGCACGATTGCGCCCTTGCTATCGACGGGAAGATCCACGCCAGGCTCGATAAAGCGAGCAGGACTGCGACGCGTGGCGCCGGAGTACCATGTCGATTCATTGTCAGGCGCATCTCCCATTATGCTTCAGCTACGAAAATTTTTGTAATTTTTCGCGCACATGCGAACAGCGCTTGGACTGTATCTTTATGCAGATTTTATGGGTTTGATCGAGCTAATTCCGGATTAGAATCCGGTTATGAAGAATGTCGTGGTAATCGGTGTTGCGGCCTGCGCTTCAGCGTTTTGCCAGACAGCAGGTCCGCAGTTTCAACTGCTCCCGCAGGATCAGGCTCAGAATATTCTGAACCAGCACCTGAAAAATCTGAAGCTGCTGAACGCGCCGACGGCTCCGGTAAATGGGGGTCCAGTACTCAAGCTGTCAACCGCGCCTTCGGCCTGCGCGATTCCCCTGCTCAACGCCTTACCCGCTGCGGGGAATATCGATTACAAGATACGCGTCCTTCGAGCCCCAGCGACAGAACGAAAAGGATCGAGCGTTCCCTTTACGTCGGGCGCTCCGCCGTTTCCGCCCTGCAACCCGAGGAAGTAAACACCACCGAGCCGGCGCTTTGGTAATCTGAATCGGTCGATCTACCGATCCCAGGGGCCGTCATCATTTGCGTCGTATTCCCGCTTCAGCGGCTCTCCTGAGCCTTCTCTCTTCCTGCGTCTTCACGGCCGATGCGGCCGACCGGATTACCGGCCCAATCAACACAAGGCAGCGCATCCCGCTGCAGAATGGCGTCCCCCGGCTCGCGCAATCCCGATTCGAAGCCGGCCCGCTTGATCCCACGGCGGTTCTGGATCACGTCCAGATTCTCTTCAAGCCATCGACCGCCCAACAGGGCGATCTCGACCGGTTCCTAGCGGCGCAGCGAAATCCCGCTTCACCCGACTTTCGACGCTGGCTCACTCCCGAACAATTCGCCGACCGCTTCGGACTCACCCCTTCGGATCATTCCCGGATTGCCGCGTGGCTCGCATCCGAAGGTCTGACTGTTCAGGACTCTTCGCGCGGCCGCAACTGGATCGCGTTCAGCGGTTCGGTCTCACGCGTTTCAAGCGCCTTCGCCGTTTCGATGCGCCGATACCATGTCAATGGCGAGGATCATTTCGCGAACGCCACGCCGCCGTCGGTTCCGGCAGCGCTAAACGGAGTTGTTTCCGGCTTTCTCGGGCTGAACGACTTCTACCCAAGGCCTTCGGCGCATGCCATCCCGGTTGACGGCGACCCGGCGCTCACTGCTGGCCCGAACCACTATCTCGTCCCCGCGGATTTCGCGACGATCTACAACCTCAACCCTCTCTATTCGGCCGGCTTCGACGGAAGCGGCCAAGGCATTGCTGTCGTGGGGGGATCCGATATCGCGATCTCTGACATTCGCGCCTTCCGCAGCCGCTTTGGTCTGCCGGCGAACGATCCGAAGTTGCTCGCCTACGGCGCGGACCCTGGACTGAATGGAAATCAGTTCGAAGCGAATCTCGATCTGGAATGGGCAGGCGCGGTCGCTCCCAGGGCCACGATTTACTACATCTTCGGCTCCAATCCGTTCACCGCGGTCAGCGCCGCTGTGAGCATGAACGTGGCTCCTGTAATCAGCTCCAGTTTTGGCTACTGCGAAATCGATGCCCCGCCGTTCGCCTTTCGCGCGATCGCGCAGCAGGCGAACGCGCAGGGCATCACATGGGTGAATTCATCCGGCGATGCGGGCGGCGGGAGTTGCGATGTACAGGGCCTGAGCCCTCTTGCGACGCGCGGTCTTTCGGTGCAGTTTCCTTCCAATATCCCCGAGGTAACCGGCGTAGGCGGAACGCTTTTCAACGACTCGGCCGGCGCATACTGGAGCACGCGCAATTCGACAAGCGGCGGATCCGCTCTTTCCTATATCCCCGAGCAGGTTTGGAACGAGACCGCCAACGGTTTCGGACTTGCCGCAAGCGGAGGCGGATTCAGCCGTTTCTTCACCAAACCGGATTGGCAGACCGGCCCCGGCGTGCCGAATGACGGAGCCCGCGATGTTCCCGATGTCGCCCTCTCGGCTGGTCTTCACGACGGATATCTGGTCACCTACCAGGGCAGCGGCCTGTTCATTGTCGGCGGAACATCGGCGGCCACCCCGGCTTTCGCGGGTGTTGTCGCGCTCCTTAATCAATACCAGGTGAGTCAAGGTTTCCAGAAAACGTCCGGCCTCGGAAACATCAATCCTCAGCTTTATCGGCTTGCCCAGAGCGTTCCCGCAGCTTTTCACGACATCACGGCGGGCGACAACATGGTCCCTTGCGAGCAGGGCAGCCCGGATTGTCTGAACGGCACGCTTGGCTACGCCGCGAACCCGGGCTATGATCGCGCCACCGGACTCGGGTCCGTCGATGCCAACGTACTCGTCAGGTCGTGGAACCAATCCACAAACGCCGCGACCCTGAAATTGTCATCGAGCGCCGCGAAGGCGACGATCAACGATACGGTCACCCTCACTGCGACCGTATCCGGCAACGGCGGCGTTCCGACGGGCTCCGTGAACTTTTTTGCCTGGGGAGTTCCGCTGGGCTCCGCGACCCTCACCAGCGTCGGCGGCGTACAGACGGCGTCCGTAACTTTCACGGCGTGGGTTTTGGGGACCGGAAACAAGACCGTATACGCGGAATACGCGGGCGATGTCGCCTTTAGCCCTGCCAGCGGCGGCGCGCCGCTTCAGGTCAGCCTGCCGGGGGTAGCGGGGGTGTCCGCGGTGATCCCGTCCGTGACCAATCCTGTGTACGGATTCCCGTCTTACACTCAGCCCGCAACATGGCAGGCCAACATCAGCCTGCAAGAGCGGGCGGGGGTTCCGGCCGTTCTCAACGGGTTCACGATTGACGGACAGGCGCAGCCTGTTTCCCAATACTTCCCCTCGCCCAACATCCCGGCCGGCGGCGTTCTTACTTCCATGGTGGTGTTGCGGAATCTTGACGTCCCGGTGATGAAGATCTTCGGATTCGCCGGAACCGATCCAAGCGGTCAGACCTGGTCGCGGCAGGTGCAGGTGCAGTTTCTTCCGCCCCACCAGGAATCGGTTCGCAATTTCAACATCTGGGCCGCGCCACTCAACATGCATCAGAACACGAGTGCCGCGAGCGATTGCCAATGGTCGCAGCAAATCACCATCGATGAGACTCAGGGATATAACATGCGGATGACGCAGTTGTTCCAGGGAGAAGTTGATATATCGAGCCAGATCGCGTCGATCTTCGGCACAACGCGCCTTCCCGCGTGGGGTTCGATGGCAGGGACCGTTTGCTGGAGCAACGTAACGCCGCCCGCGACAGATCAGCTCTTCGCAGGCTTCCTTGATGATTCGGGCAATCAGATCACGAATGAGATCGCGGTGACCTTTGCCGGGCCAATGACGTCTCCCGCGCGGTTGTCGGCTTCGCCTTCGTCTCTCGCCCTGAAGCCGTCCCTGGTTCCCACATTTCAGCCGATCCCCACCTTTACGGTCAATCTTTCCGATGCCAGTCAAACCTGGACCGCGTCGGTCTTTCCCGCCAACCGAACCACGAACTGGCTGCAGCTTTCGCAGTACACGGGGACCGGTTCGACAACCGTTTCTCTTCAGGCAAATTCAGCCGGATTCGAGCCGGGAGCGTATCGCGCGACGATCCTGATTCAATCGCCCGATACCGTTCCCCAATGGGTCGCGATACCGGTCATGTGGGTGAATGGCGCCGCCGGTGGACCCTCGATCACGGGAGTTGGCAACGCGCTCTCCTTTAGCCCCGGGGTAAGCCCCGGAGAACTGATCGCCGTATACGGCTCGCAACTCGCGGGCGCGCCGGCGTCGGCAGCTTCGTTGCCTTTGTCCTTCTCACTGTCCGGGGTTTCGGCGACTGTCAATGGGTGGCCAGCGCCTCTGCTGTACGTCTCGCCCTCGCAGATTAATCTGCAGGTCCCGTATGAGGCGGGCGCGGGTCCGGCTGTGTTGGGCATCAATAATAACCGACAGATCGGCGGATTCCAGTTCTCCATTACGCCCTCCGCGCCTGGGATTTTGACCGACAGCTCGGGAGTCATCCTCGGGACTCCTTCAGTGCAGGCAGGACAATACGCTACGGTCTATGTCACCGGAACAGGCGACGTGAGTCCCGCGCTCGGCTCCGGCGTGCCGGTAGCCGGGGGAACTGCAATACCGAATCTGCCAAAGCCATTGCTTCCCGTCACGGTAACGATCGGCGGCGTTCCGGTTTTGGTTCAGTTCGCGGGCACGCCGCCAGGAGTCGTGGGGCTGACCCAGATCAATTTCCTGGTTCCGGCGACGACGCTGGCTGGCGCCCAACAAGTGATTGTGGCGTCGAACGGCATCGCCAGCGCGCCGGCAACGCTCAACGTCACAGCCGCAATTCCATGAGGACGGCGGTTTCATCCGGTTCGGCGTAATAGCCTCGCATCCTTCGAATCACGCGGAACCCGAATCGCTCGTTCAGAGCGATCATCCGCGAATTGCTCTCGCGTGAGTGGCCGATCAGTCGCCGGAATCGATGATGCTGCGCGTAAGCGATTTGCCAGGCCTTCATCAACTGACCGAAGCCCCGCCGTTGGTACTTCGGCAGAATACCGGTCGTCGCGATGTAGAGCGTGCGTCCGTGCGCTCTCTTCTCAAAGGCGCAGCAGCCCACTTTCACGCCGCCGGCGAACAGCCACCACGATTCACATTGGCGCCAATACTCCGGCTCGAATCGATCTGATGCGGGAAAAATGCGCCTATCGAACGCGATCAGCGCGTTGAGTTCGTGCGGCATCGCGGCCCTGCGGAATTCGGTTTTCAGCGGGCATTACTCCGGGGTTTCGCATTCAAGGCCACTCGCGCGGCGTAATATCCGCACATGCCGTGCGCGCCCGCGCCGGGCGGCGTTGAAGCGGAACACAGATAAAGGCCAGGGACCGGGGTTGAATACATCCCGAGAAACGGACGCGTGAACAACTGCCTTATTGTCGCCGCTCCGCCCGTAAGATCGCCTCCGACTAAATTCGCGTTCTTCGCTTCCATTTCCGCCGGACCCATCGTATGCCGCGCAAGGATTACCGTCTGAAAGCCGGGAGCATAACGTTCCACCTGCGCTTCGATCCGCGCCGTCATATCTTCCTTCGATCCAGTCGGAACATGACAATACGCCCATGCCGTGTGTTGACCGGCGGGCGCGCGCGAAGAATCGAACAGACTCTGCTGAGCCAGCAAAACAAAGGGTTTGTTGTGATGCTCTCCACGCCATGCCGCGCGTTCCGACGCAGCGACCTCGTCGAGCGTTCCGCCCAGATGAACGGTCGCCGCCTGCGCACAATCAGAGTTCCGCCAGGGGATCGGCGCGCGGAGAGCCCAATCGATCTTGAAAACTCCCGGGCCATGACGAAATCGCGCAAGCTTTTGCGCGTACCACTCGGGCAGCCTGTCCGCGGCGATCCGGATCAGCGTTTTCGGAGCCACATCGCAGAGCACCAGGGCTCCCGGTTCCAGATCGCGTAAGGAGGTCACCCGGTGGTTCGTGACGACCTCACCACCCAGCGAGGTCAGGTAAGAGATCAGAGCGGCGGCGATTCGCTGCGAGCCGCCCCGGGCGATCGGCCAGCCCACCCCATGAGCTGAGAGCGTCAGCAGCCATCCAAATGCCCCCGATGCAGGCGCCTCGAGCGGTAGTACGGAATGCGCGGCCATGCCCGCGAACAACCCGCGGGCTTCCTCTGTGCGGAACAAAGCGCGCGCCATGAAAGCCGCGGGCAGCGCGGAAAGCAGTCCGAATCGTACGAATGCGCTGGGATGCCGCGGAAAATGCGGCGGCGCGAATACGTCGCGGAAAAGCTCGTCCCATCGGCTCGCCAGCGGCGACACCACTGTCTTGTACGTATCTTCGTCCCTGCCAAGTCTGCCCGCTGTTTTGGCGACATCGAGTTCCGCCAGAACACAGCGACCGCCGTCGAGCGGATGGGCGACCGCTGCCGGCGGAAAGATCCATTCCAGACCATGCTCGCGTAATGGGTAAGACCGGTAGGCGATGGAACTCGCCGCAAGCGGATGAATCGCAGAGCAGATGTCATGCGCAAAGCCCGGCAAAGTCAGTTGCAGCGTGCGAAGCCCGCCGCCCGCGGTCGGCTCCGCTTCGAGAACCGTGACGCGCATCCCGGCGCGCGCCAGTTCGATCGCCGCTGCGAGTCCGTTCGGGCCCGAGCCGATCACAAACGCGCGCTTCGTCATTTCCAGCCCTGATCGGCGAGCACACGCTGAAAGTCGGCATCATTAAGCGAAACCGCAGGGAACCACGTCCCCTCAAGCTGGCGCTTCCACCATTCGCCCGTTTCCCGATGCTGCGCCGGAGTAGTGAACTCGTACTTGTAAAGCAATGCCCGCACGTACTTCGGCGGGCCATTCGGAAACGGATTGTCCCGCAGCAGCGAAAGAGTGGCGGCGTCGCCTTCGAGAAGCTTTTCCGTGAAATGCAGGAACCAGGGGCTCTGATAGTAATTTCCCATTGCGGCGAACCACATGAGCCAGTCCAGCCGGAGATGATACGGCGCGATCTGCGGCGGCATGCGTTTCGGGTCGTTGGGTTTGCCCTTGAACTCGTATTCACGCCAGGAGGCTAATGACGGATTCGAGTCCTGAGTTCCTTCCACCACGACCTCATAGCGCGTGCGCGTGATCCCGCCGAACGCTCCGTAGGTCCCGACCAGGTGAATCGAGTTAAAGCTCGTATTCATTACCTGGCGCGGCGACAACATGTTCCGGACAGGCGGTATGCTGAGCCAGACCACGAGAGCCGCCAACGCTATGACCGCGACGCGATGAATCGTATGCGGCGGACCGAGCGCGGGCGTGCGCAGCGGCAAGATGGCAGCGAAGTACTTGCCGTCGATCATCGGGATGGCCAGCACGATCGTCAGAAAGTTCAGCCACGAGAGATTTCCGCTGGCCATGATTGTTCCCTGAAACAGGATCGTGATCGCGCCCGCGATTGACGCGATGGGCTGGGGGAGAAAGTATCCAAACGGAACCACTAATTCGGCGAAATGATTAAACAGGACTCCCGCGCGATGCGTCCACAGCGGGCCCCAATGCAAATACCAGCTCAGAGGGTTCGGCATGGGCTGTGTCTGGTAGTGGTAGTCGAGACAGGTAAGATCGCGCCAGCACGAATCGCCGCGCAATTTGATCAGCCCGGCGCCGAACATTATACGGAACTCCAGCCATCGGATCAGCCAGAGAGCGACAGGCTGGACAGCCGATCGGTCCGATCCCAGAAAGGCGGCGAAAAAACCGCCTTCCAGCAGAATCGATTCCCAGCCGAATCCATAAAATTCCTGACCGACATTCACGAACGAGATGTAGAGAATCCAGATCGCCGCCCACACGGCCGCTGTCACTGCGGAGTTGTAGCGCGTCGCGATACCCCCGATTACGAGACAGGAAAGAAGGATGCCCAGCCATGCGGCGCTCGTGAAGGCCCGATCCCTGGGCATGAAATAGAAAAGGCTCGGCGACACCCGAAACGGCGTGCTTCGGACATAGGCGGGCACGGGCAGAATTCCGCGTTCTCCCAGCAAAGGGCGGAACTGGTTCAGCGCGCAAAGAAAGGCGATCAGGTAGACGACGCCCAAAGCCCGCTGAAAGATCAGCCGCGTGAGCCAATACCCGTTGTCGGTCAACTCCATGGCGTTGTGGCCCAGACTACATCGCGGCTTCAACTTTGTATTGCAAAGTTCTCCATGACGGCCTTATAATCCGGGTGAAGGTGCTGTCATAGCAGTCATAAGGCCAATCCGCGCGTCTTCTCCCGATCTTGTGGGCCTGCACACACAGGCCATGGACAATCTGCGCTTCATCCGGGACACGATGGAGAACGCCGGTTCGTTCACCGCAGTGCCGGGCGTGGGCGGAATGCTGATGGGCGCAACCGCCGCCTTCGCCTCTTTCGCCGCGCACCTGAGCAAAAGTCCACGCGCCTGGCTCGCCATCTGGATCGGCGAGGCCCTCCTCGCATTTGCGATCGGGCTCGCCTTTTCGTACCGCAAAGCCACCCGAAATAAAACCCCGCTTCTTTCACGCGCTTTTCGGCGCTTCGTTCTGGCGATGATGCCGGCGATCTTCACCGGCGGCATGCTCACATTCGTTCTTTATCGCCAGGGCCTGGTCGGGCTATTGCCCTCTGTGTGGCTGCTTCTCTACGGCGTCGGGATTTCATCGGGCGGGGCATTCTCTGTGCGCGTAGTTCCGATCATGGGAGTTTCGTTTCTTGCGGTCGGAAGCCTGGCTGCTCTTGCCCCTCTTTCCTGGGCCGATCCTCTGCTTGCCCTTGGTTTTGGCGGTCTCCATATATTTTTCGGATTTGAGATCGCAAGGAATTACGGGGGTTGATGAAGATGGCGAAACAAGCAGTCAAGACCTCCCGGCCCCGCCCTCAGGTGGTCTCGGCGGCGGCGGGCGCGCGCTCTCTGGACCGCCTGATTCACGAACGCCTTCGCCTCGGCATCGTGAGCGCGCTTTCCGTAAACGACAGCCTCACGTTCAAGGATCTGAAAAAGATCCTGGGAACCAGCGACGGCAATCTCAGCGTGCACTCTCGAAAGCTGGAAGATGCCGGTTACGTCTCCTGCGAGAAGAGTTTCGAAGGCCGCCTCCCGCGTAGTGAATACAGACTGACCGAGCGCGGGCGCGCGGCGCTCGAGGATTACCTCTCCCACATGGAAGCCATCATTCGCGCGACGCGTCACCAATAGGGCAAAAAAATTTACCGATATACTTTATGACACAAAGTACACTGCACGTTGCGATCATAATGGATGGTAACGGCCGTTGGGCCGCCAGGCAGGGTCTTCCCCGGGCCCTTGGGCATCGGGCGGGCGCGGAGGCATTGCGCCGCATCGTCCGATGCGCCCCCGAACTCGGCATCGCGGCGCTCACCGTTTACGCGTTTTCATCGGATAACTGGAAACGTCCGCCCGAGGAGGTCGCGGCGCTGATGGCGCTGCTTTCCGAGTACCTCGACGGTGAGACAGACCAGCTTTCCCGCGATGGCGTTCGTCTCTCGGCCATCGGGCGCCGCGACCGCCTCCCGCACCCTGTTCTCGCCGCGATTGGCCGTGCGGAATGCGCCACGCATCGCGGGCGCCGCTTGTGGCTTCGACTCGCCATTGACTATTCCGCGCGCGAAGCCATTCTCAGAGCGTCCGAGAACGCGACGCGCGAACGCGTTGAAGCGGAACTCGAAGAAGCGCCCGCAGTCGACTTGCTGATTCGCACCGGTGGAGAGCAGCGATTAAGCGACTTTCTGCTTTGGGAATCAGCCTATGCGGAACTCGTTTTCACTCCCCGTATGTGGCCCGATTTCGACAGCAGCGATCTTCGCCGCGCCGTCAGCGAATTCCATCGGCGCGGCCGTCGCTTCGGCGGACTAACCACATCAGCGGCCCACACGTACGATATCTGCGACCACTGGCTCCGCTGACCTTATGGCAGCGCGAATGCGACAAGCGAGTCGGAGAACTGCGCGTCAGGGACATCGTGCCCGCCCGCCGCAATCACCACGTATTGCTTGCCGGTGGCGGTCGATCGAAATGTCATCGGAGTCGCCCGCGCCGACGTCGGTAATTTCCCGCGCCAGACTTCCCTGCCAGTATCCGAATCGTAAGCTTTCAGATACGGATCGAAGGTCGCGCCCAGAAACACCAATCCGCCAGCCGTTACTATCGGCCCTCCGAGTGACGGCGAGCCCCAGTCGCGATGCTCTCCCATCCAGGGAACGAATCCCGTCGGGACCTCCCATTTCAGTTGTCCCGTAGTCGCGTCAATCGCGGCGAGCATTCCGTAAGGCGGCGCGGTACAGGGACTTCCTTTCTCTGTCAGCAGAAAGACCCGCTGCATGCCGTAGGGCGTGCCCTTCTGTTGCGCGGTCTCCCACTTCGGCCGTTCTTTCTCAGCGCGGTCGAGATCCGCCCGCGGAACCAGCCGAGCGACCGCGGCAAGCCGGTTATACGGAACGAACAGCGTTGCGCTCCGCGTGTCAAAGGCGACGCCGCCCCACGCCATACCCCCGATGTTCCCCGGAAACAGCAGCGATCCGCGAAGGCTAGGCGGCGTGAACATGCCGTCGTAGCGCAGCCCTGAAATCACGTTTGCGCACCAGGCTTTCTCCTCTGCCGTCGGTCCCCACGGTTCGACCTTAGTCGGGCCAAGATGCGCAGGCAACACTGGAAAAGGCTGCGTCGGAGATGCCTTCTCACCGGGTACGTCGCTTGCGGGCACGGGACGCTCTTCGACTCCGAACAGCGGCTTGCCGGTCAGCCGGTCCAAGAGAAACAGATTCCCGGTCTTGGACCCCGCGGCCACCGCAGCCTTCCCCTTCACCGTGATCAGCGCTGGCTGTGACGCGACGTCGTAGTCCCACAGATCGTGGTGGACGGTCTGGAACGACCACACAATCGCGCCGGTCTTCGAGTTCAGCGCGACCACGGAATTTGCGTGCTTGTCGTCCCCCAGGCGCTCCCCACCGTAGTAATCGGGGCTGGGGCTTCCCGTTGGAACGAACACCAACCCGTGTTGCGGGTCGGCGGTGATCAGTGACCACGCGTTCGCCGCGCCGGTGCGCGTACCCGGCATGGGGTCGAAAGTCCACAGCAGTTTCCCGGAACGCGTGTCATACCCGCGGATCTCGCCGCTTGGCATATCAGTGCGGCCGTTGTCAGCGATGCCTGAGCCCACGACGATGGCATCGCCGATCACCGCCGGCGGCGAGGTTTCCTCATACTCCGAAGCCCCCTTCACTGGAAGCCTCAGACCCTTCTTGAGGTCGATTTGCCCTTCGTTGCCGAATCCCGGCAGGATTTGGCCCGTCGCCGCATCGAGCGCGATCAGGCGCGCGTCAATGGTCGCGACGTAGACCCTCAGCTTTCGAGTCCTGGCATCACGCCAAACCGCAACACCGCGATTCGCGAAGTCGCCATAACCGGCTTTGATGTCTACGTGTGGATCGAAAGCCCATTTCTGCTTCCCGCTGTCCGGGTCAAGCGCGATGACGCGCCCGAAGGCCGTGGTCGTGAAAAGCGTCCCGTCTTCGTACACGGGAGTCGTCTCATACGCCGACGCCCTACCCCGAAGTCCGCCTCGCGAACCCTGGTACATATCGCCTGAATGAAACGTCCAGGCTTCGGTCAGCCGAGCAACATTCGAGCGGTCGATCTGATGCAAAGATGAATACTTAGCTCCATCGGGAGCCTGAGCTGTAATGGCTCCGGCAAACAGCAGGGCTGTGGCGAAACTGCGAATCGGCCACATGGGTCTGCGACAATTCAAAGCGTGATTCAGTATCGCAGGATTGCGGGCTTCGTGCTTGGCGCCTGGCTGGGCGCGGCCGCGTTCGCAGACTTCGCCGTGACGGAGAACTTCCGCGCCGTCGACCGCTTCCTGCGCTTACCGGGAAGCGCAGGGGCATCAGCCGAGATCGGTACGATCGGTGGCGAGCGTCTCCGGCCCCTGCTCCGGCGGAACGCCGGGGAAGAAAACAACGTCATTTTCAACGACTGGGAGACAGCGGAACTCATCATCGGAATCGCGCTGATTGGGCTGCTTTTCGCTGATCACGTGAGAGGCCGCATCATGTCTCTTGCCGCTGCCATGCTTGCAATCGTCGCGGTACAGCGTTTCTACCTGTCGCCAGAGGTAGCGGATCTTGGCCGTCAAATCGCCGACCTGCCTCCGTCGGCGCCGGTCAATTCGCGCTTCTGGACTTTACACGGCGTCTACTCCGGCATCGAGGTGGCCAAGTTGCTGGCAGGCGTCCTTCTCGCCGTTCCCCTGTTGCGCATGCAGCATCCGCGCTGATCCGAATGGAAAACCGTCGCATGTGCCCGAACTGCCGGGCCTTCATCACAACCAGCGACCGCGTATGCCCCTACTGCGGAGTTCGCGTCGGTCCGCGCGCCATCGACGTGCGTCGTCCCGGCCCGATCCTCGGAGGGTTGATCCCGCACGCGCACTTCACCACAGTCCTCATCCTGCTGATCAATCTGGGGCTGTTCATCGCAACCAAGATCTGGGGACAAGGCATCGAATTCACCTACGTTCTGGTGGCCTTCGGGGCGAAATGGGGTCCGGAGATTTATCAGGACCACCAGTGGTGGCGGCTGATCACGGCAGGCTTCCTCCATGGCGGTTGGCTGCACATCCTGATGAATAGCTGGGTGCTGTACGATCTCGGCGCGCAGGTGGAACAGGTATTCGGCACCTCGCGGTTTCTGGTGATTTACCTCGCCGGTACAGTGGCCGGGTTCTACATGAGTCTGGTGCTGAATCCGATGACGCCGTCGATTGGGGCTTCCGCTGGCCTCACCGGCCTTATCGGCGCGATGATCGCCTTCGGTGTCGTTAACCGCGGAACCGGTATGGGGAGGGCCGTGCGCGATTTCTACGTTCGCTGGGTGGTCTACATCCTCGCCATCGGCTTCATCGGCGGATTCGGCACGGATAACTGGGCGCACATCGGCGGTCTCGCGGGGGGATTTGTGATCGGCTATGTCGCGGGCACTCCCGGTGCGCGCTCAGAGCGGGAACGGGTATGGAATGTGCTGGCGGCGGGCGCGGTGGCCGTCACGGCCTACTCGTTCCTCATGGTTTACCTGCATTTCCCGACACCCGATCAGCTAAAATAGGGCGAAATGCGTTACATCGCACTTGCTTTCGCTTTGCTGCTGATCTACTCGCCTGCTGAGGCGAAGACTCACCAGTCTTCCCACAATGCCAAGGTCAAGAAACCGAAGGTCAAGGCGCCTAAGCACGCGAAACCTCATAAGACGCACCGTAACGCCGCGGCCTAAGGTCCGCATCTCCGTCTTTTAAATCCCGTAGTATCATCGTTCGATTCACCTTTAAAGCTATGCAGCGACCTTTTTTCAGCCGGTTCCATCGTATTGCCCTGCTTTCCCTGTCAGCGCTGGGCGTCGTCGGCGTGGCTCACTCCGCTTCACCCAAACTCAAGACGACCAAAGCGCCCGAAGGCGCCCCTTACGGAAATGCGGACGCAATCAGTCAGGAGGAGCTGAAAATCTATCTGTATTTCCTGGCAGCTGACCAGCTCGAAGGCCGCAATCTTCCGTCCCGCGGCTTCGACACCGCCGCGCTCTATGTAGCGAGCCATCTCGCCGAATGGGGTCTCAAACCAGGTGGCAGCACAACGAACACGACAGGCCCGCTGCAGCCTTATTTCATGCCGATCGAGCTTGTCGCGAAGTCCGTGATTCCCGCGGAAAGCAAAGCCTCTGTCACAGGGCCAGCAGGCGGGCGTGGGGGGCGGGGCGGGGCTGCCGCGGCCACGGAACAGAACGCGAACAATTCGCTCCGAACCACTCAGCTCGAATACGGTAAGGACTGGACCGTCACCGCCGGCGGACGCGGCGCGGCGCCGCTGGAGCCGTTCGAGGTTTCCGGGAATCTTGTTTTCGCGGGCAATGGATACACGATTGAAAAGGGCAAGATCGACCCTTACGCCGGTCTTGATGTGAAAGGCAAGATCGTTGTGGTCGCGGGCCTTCCGGCTGAGCTAGCCGCCCAGCGCAACGCGCAACAGGGCCGTGGGGGCGCAGGCGGCGGACGCGGCCAGAATCCGCTGGGCGAGAACTGCAAGGACTTCATGACGCCCGAGGAAGCGGCGGCCAAAAACGGGGCTTTGGCTGTGGTTACGTTGGCCGATTTCCAGGAGCTGAGCGCCCAGGCGAATCCAAACGCGGGCTTCGGCGGGTTTGGAGGGCAGGGGCGTGGAGGCGCGAACCTCAACGGTCCCGCTTATCGGCCGCCAAAGCTGGCGGCCACGCAAGCCTGCCCGGCAGTACCTTCCGTTAATGCCGGTTTGGGCATGACCAATGCGATCTTCCAGGGAGAAAAAACAGGCGCTTCGCAGATTTTCTACGCCGCGGGATCGGGCGCGAAACAGGAATCCTTTGCTCTGAGTGCGCAGAAGAAAATCAGCCTAAAGGTTGCCACGCGCAGCGAGGAGTCCCACGGCGAGAACGTCATCGGCATTCTGGAAGGCTCCGACCCCGTGCTGAAAAACGAATATGTCGTCATCAGCGCGCACCTCGATCACATCGGTCTCAGCACTCCGCTGCCCGACGGCCATAATGTCAACAACGGCGCGGACGACGATGGGTCCGGCTCAGCAGGAATGCTCGCGATGGCGCATGCTTACGCTGAAGGGGCGGCGAAAGGAATCCGCCCGCGGCGCAGCATCGTTTTCCTCTGGAACGCCGGCGAGGAAAAGGGTCTATGGGGTTCACAGTATTTCAATGAATACCCCCCGATTGACCTCCACAAGGTAGTGGCTGATCTGAATATGGATATGATCGGCCGCACCAAGGGCCCCGGCTTTACCGATTCCGATAAAACGCATGTGCTGGTGAATCCGGGCGAGGTGATGGTAGTAGGTCCTCAGATCAGCAGCGACGATCTCGAAAAAACAATCGAATCCGTCAACAACGGGTATCAGAAGCTGGCGCTGAATCATTTCTACGACGCGACTAAGCCCGACGCAACCCACGACAATCTCGGTCCCGAGCCCAATGGTCAGCGCATCTTCTATCGCAGCGATCACTACAACTTCGCGAAGTCCGGCATTCCGATCGCGTTTTTCACGACCGGTCTCCACCCGGATTACCACCGCCCCACCGACACGCCCGACAAGATCGACTACAAAGCCATGCAGTCAATATCGAGAACGGTGGCAGCCGTCGCGTGGCAACTCGGCACCCAGGATCAGCGGCCTGAAATTAATTCCAGACTGCCCGAACAGTTGGAGAAAGACATGAAGGCCGCAAAGGATCAGAACTGGGGCAAACAGACGCCGGTCCTGGCGCCTCTGCCCGGCATGCCGCAGTAATCGGCTAGATTCGGCGCAGCACGAGCGCGGAGTTCTTGCTGCCGAACGCGATGCAGTTCGCAAGCGCGTACTCGCAATCCAGAGGACGCGCCTCATTTGCGATGTAGTCGAGATCGCACTCCGGATCGGGATCCTCCAGGTTAATTGTTGGCGGCGCGATTCCGTCCCTCATCGCCAGCAGCGTAGCAGCCACCCCGGCGGCGCCGCAGGCCCCTTGAGGATGTCCGATCAGGCTTTTTAACGACGACCCCGCCAGCTTGTACGCGTGCCCGTTAAAGGCCAGCCGCGCCGCGCGTGTCTCGATCCTGTCATTCAGTTCCGTCGAGGTGCCGTGATAGTTGATGTAGCCGATCGCGTGAGGCTCGACGCCAGCCTCAGCGATGGCTCCCAGCATCGTATGCGCGGGCTCCTCCCCGCACTCTTCCAGCCGAACCCGGTGATACGCCTCACAGGTGGAGGAGTAACCGGCGATCTCACCATAGACTTTCGCGCCGCGCGCCCGCGCGTGATCGTTATCCTCGAGGATAAAAAACCACGCGCCTTCGCCGAGGACAAAGCCATCCCGATCCCGGGAAAACGGCCTCGAGCCACGTTCCGGACAATGGTTCCATTTCGTCGTCAGAATTCGCATCACCATAAAACCGCGCAGGATCAACGGAGCTATTGGCGCATCCACACCTCCGACCAGCATCCACGGCAGCGTCCCCCACTGAATATTTCGGAAAGCGTATCCCAGCGCATCGGTCGACGATGTACAGCCAGTGGAAACAATGTGACTCGGCCCGCGAAATCCGAATTTCATCGAGATTTCGCTGGCAAGCGTCCCGATCGTTGAAGTGGGGATCGTATAAACGCTGCACTGTCTCTCGCGCCCGCTGTAGTACAGCCGATATTGTTCCTCGGTGAACTCCTGCGGCCCGCCGCCCGACCCGATCAGCACGCCAATGCTCCTCAGGGCATCGCGCGACATACCGCGGTATTCCACCCCGGCGTCCGCGAGAGCTTCCTTCGCAGCCGCATGCGCCAGAGGCACACATCGCGAAACATGCGGCCGATCTTTGGTCTCGACGAATTCCTTTTCGTCGAAATCCACAACCTCTCCTGCGATCTGAACCTGAAATGACTCCGGATCGAACCGGCTGATCTTTCGAACGCCGCTGATACCGCGCCGCGTCGCGTCCCAGAAACTCTCTCGGCCGACGCCATTGGGGCTGACCGCTCCGATGCCCGTAATTACAACCCGGCGCTTCATTCGTCCCCGATTCCCCCTTGCGCGCCGATTTTGCATTCGCGTCACCTGCCAGTATAGGCTTGAAGAAATGGATCTGAAGCCGCGGCATGCGCTGGCTGGCCTGCAGGCAGGCGTGCTCGGCGCGTTATTCACGATCCTCTGGCTGATGGGATGCTCACGCTATCTGCGCCGCTCAGCCTGGGACATCCCTAATCTTTTCGCGACGTCATTTTACGGAGCTGCGGCTTACCAGCAACAGTATCTCCGCACTTCCTGGACGGGCGTTGCGATGATCGTCGCGATCGGCGGCCTGGGCGGCGCGCTGTGGGGAATTGTCTGCCGCGAAAACCGCCCGCCATTGCTGCCGCTCGTCGGCGCCGCGGTCGGTCTCGGTCTTTACTTCGTGTCGTTCGATGTGATCTGGAAACAGATCAATCCCATGATCCCGCTGTATGCCCCGCTGCGCCAGGTGCAGGTCGGGTATCTGATCTGGGGATTAGCGCTCTCTCGTTCTCCGCGGTTTGCCCGGGCGATTTCCGTCTCTACGTCAGCAGCGGCGCGTTGACGGTGTAGAGACGCTGATCCCTCAGCAGTTCGTTGTGGAACCGACGCCGCGTATTTTCTTCGAGTTCGCACCGGCGCCTGCCATCCTGCCCGATCACGCGCACGCCTTCCGAAGAGCGCCGCACGCTGTAGACAACACCGCGTCCGCCCGGTCGCTCCGCATCGCCCATGAACATCTGAATGCCTCCGTCGGCGCGGATCAGCAAGGCGAACTCCGAATCATCGCTGCTGCCGTCCGCGCGGGCGACGTCGAAGATGCGCTGGGCGTTCAGGAGGAACGTGTCCACTACTGAACTGATCGGCAGCGGATTGCGGTGTTTTAGCCGATATTCATTCCGAGGGCGGCGCTGAGGAAGGCGAAGCGATCCACCCACTCGTCGATCACCTTCGATGTTGGTTTCCCTGCGCCATGGCCCGCTCTCGTGTCGATACGGATCAGAATCGGCGCGGGGCCCTCCTGCGCCTGCTGCAGCGCCGCAGCGTACTTGAGGCTATGACCAGGCATTACGCGGTCGTCGTGATCCGCTGTCGTAATGAGCACGGGCGGGTACTTCGTGCCTTTTTTTATCGTGTGCAGCGGTGAATATGCGATGAGCGTCTTAAAGTCAGCCGCGTTCTCCGCGGTCCCGTATTCCCCGATCCACTGAGGACCGAATCCGAACTTCTGGAAGCGCAGCATATCCATTACCCCGACCGCGGGCATCGCCGCCCCGAAAAGGTCGGGACGCTGATTCAGCACCGCCCCCACAAGCAGCCCGCCGTTGCTCCCGCCAAAGATGCAGAGTTTCGGCGTTGACGTGTACTTGTTCGAAATCAGCCATTGACCGGCTGCGGTGAAATCGTCGAACACATTCTGTTTCTTCGCTCTCATGCCCGCTTCATGCCACGCTTCGCCGTACTCCGAGCCGCCCCGCAGGTTAGCAACAGCATAGATACCGCCCATTTGCATCCACGCCGCGATGGCCGGACTGAAGGAAGGCGTTAGCGCGATGTCGAACCCTCCATAGCCATACAGAATGGTAGGATTCGAACCATCCAGTTTGATTCCCTTGCGGTAGCTCACGAACATCGGAACCCTTGTTCCGTCTTTGCTCGTATAAAAGATCTGTCTCGTCTCGTACGCGGAAGAATCGAAGTTTAGTTTGCTCTGCCGAACAACGGAACTCTTCCCCGTCGCCAGATCCAGCCGATAATACGACGTCGGCGTGGTGTATTCGGTAAATCCATAGAACAACTCCGCGTCGTGCAGGCGCGCCGGCGACCACACGGCCGTCCCGATCCCCGGCATTTCGATATCGGAGACCTGTTTCCCGTCCGCCGTCAGAATCCGCGCCGTTGAGCGCGCATCCTTCATGTAACCCACAATCAGCTTTCCGCTGACCATCTGCGCCCCTGCGAGAGTCTCAGCGCGTTCCGGAACGATCTCTTTCCAATTGGCGCGCTCCGGATGATTCATGTCCAGCGTGACCACCTTGCCCCGCTGGGCATGATCCGTGGTCTGTATGTAGAGGGTGGAACCCACGACTGCCACGGGATCGTACCCGTAATCCGGCGCGGCAACCAGATCCATCGTCTTGGGATTCGGCGAACTCAGGTCCTGCCACGCCAGCGCGTTTTTGCCGAAAATTCCGACATCGACAAAGATGATCAGCGCATGGCTGCCTTCCATCACGAAAGGCGCGAAAGACCATTCCGGATGATCCGGGCGTTCGTAAACAAGCCGATCGGCCGACTGCGAATCGCCCAACTTATGGAAATAGACCTTGTTGTTCAGCGCCGCGGCAGTCAGCAACTTGTCTGCGGGAGGCTCGGGAAAACGGCAATAATAGAAACCCTTGTCGTCAGGAGCCCACGATACGTTGACGCCCTTCGACCATCGAACCAGATCCGGCAGATCCTTCCCCGTATCGATGTCCCGAATCCGCCACTCATCCCAATCGGAACCCGCCTGAGCTATGGAATACGCCAGAAGCTTACCGTTCCAACTGACCACTTCCGCCGTCAGCGCCGCTGTCCCGTCCTTTCGATACGTATTCGGATCGAGCAATTCTCTCGGGTTTCCATTCAGAGAGTCGAGAACGTAAAGCACCGACTGATTCTGCAGCCCCGTGTTGTGAAGCTGAAAATACCGCTTGCCCGCCTTGTATAAGCCCGTGTATTTCTCGTAATTCCACAAGGCGGTAAGGCGTGTGCGTATCGCCTCGCGCCCCGGAATCTTATCGAGCCAGGAGAACGTCAAGTCGTTCTCCTGTTCCACGAACTTCTGGGTCGCGGGCGCGTCGGCATTCTCCAGAATTCGATAGGGATCCGCCACCTTCGATCCGTGATAGTCGTCAACCTGGTTCGACGAAGGTGGAACGGGGTAGTTCAGCTTTCCCGAAGAAGCGGCGGTGAGTAAGACAGGAGCGGCCATAAGAATCGCCAGCCAGCACGTTGGTCGAACCATCTGCGCAAATTGTCTCACGCAAAGCGATTATGGCTTGTTCACCCGACAATCTCCTCATCCACGTAGCACCAGCGCCAATTCTCGCCCGGTTCAATCGACTGAACCACCGGATGATGCGATGAGTGGAAGTGTTTCGTCGCATGCCGGTTCTTCGACGAGTCGCAGCACCCCACGTGACCACATGTCAGGCACAACCGCAGGTGAACCCAGGTATCACCGGTTTGGAGGCACTCTTCACACCCCCTGGAGTGCGGCTTCACGTCGTGCGCCTGGCTCAGATGGGTACATTTCATTGTTTTTCCTTTGTTCAAACGGAATTGTCACGATGAAGCGCGTATCTCCCGGCCTCGATTCCACGGTGATCTTTCCGTGGTGGCGATTGACCGCGATCCTGTGCGCGATCTCCAACCCCAGTCCGGTACCTTTGCCTGCCGGCTTGGACGTCACGAACGGCTCGAAGATCCGGTCCCGAATTTCGGGAGGAATGCCAGGGCCGCTATCGCCGATAGTTACCTTGATTCCTTCCCGGTCACGCTGCGTCTTGATTGTCAGGACTCCGCTCCCGTTCATCGCGTCCACGGCGTTATCGATGAGATTGGTCCAGAGCTGATTCAGTTCGCCGGCGTAAGCCTGGACGCGTGGAATCGATCGATCATATTCCCGCCGCACTTCAATTCCCTTGCGGGTTCGGTGCGCGAAGATCTTCAGCGTGCTGTCCAGGCCTTCGTGTACGTCGATCTCCTGGAACTGCGCCTGATCCATGTAGGTGTACTGTTTCATCGCCGAAACCAGATCGAATATTCGACGCGCCGCCGATTCGATCTCTTTTGCAAGCTGGTTCGTCGTAAGATCCGCTTCGATCCAGGTCAGCGCCGCGCTGAGCGCGTCGGGCTTCAGTTTCCCGGAAAGGCTGGTTACGCACTCGCGCGTAAGTCCCGCATTTACGAGTCCCGGCGCCATCTCCCATCCGTCGTCCAGCCCGTTACGCTCCAGCCAATCCGCCAAAGCCTCCTGGCGATCACTCCGATCCAGCGGCGAGAGGGTATCCGGATCCGAAGCCCGCTCTCGGACGTGGTTCTGAAGATGTTCGAGAATCGGACGTTCGGAAGAGTCGAAGCGGCAATCGTACGTCATGCCAAGCGCTGACACACGCGAGATTGCGCCTCGCAGCGATTCCATCGTTCGCACCATCGCCGCGGCGGGATTATTCAATTCGTGCGCGAGCCCAGCAGCCATCTTTCCCATGGACGCGAGCTTCTCCTGCTGGATCATGGTGGCGTCGACTTCTCTCGCGCGCGCCGCGAAGGCTCTCAGCACCGTCGACGCAAGATCCGGGCATTCCGCGAGCATCATCCGGAACTCGGCCATGTCGAACCGCATCGCTCGCGCCGCTCCCTCGGCTACCACCGTGGCTCGCGCCGGCGTGCCTGTCAGCATCGCGATGTCGCCCGTAAACTGCCCAGCTTCGTGGTACGTCAGCAGCATCTCTTCCGTGGACGCCCGCTTGGTCACTTTTACCCGTCCCTCCAGAACGACATAGAACGCGTAATCGAGTTCGCCTTCCCGGAAAAGCGTCTCGCCGTCCTTGAAGGAGACTTCCTGACCGTGCGCGCACAACTCCCGAATCTTCTCGACCGGAAGCCTCGGAAACATCTCTTGATCCTTCGGATTGTGAACCATCGCCTTACCTGCAGCTTTCTATTTCACCTTCGCCAGATATTGGTGCACCATCTGCACCACGATCGAACCTTCACCCACTCCCGACGCGACCCTCTTCACGGATGAGTGCCGCACGTCTCCGGCTGCAAAGACTCCCGGCACCGATGTTTCAAACAGATACGGATCGCGATCCAGCGGCCACCCCTTTGGTCGGCCGTTCCCATTGCCGAGCGCGGGTCCCGTGAGAATAAAGCCCTTGTCGTCCTTAGGTACCTTGTCCCCGAGCCACTCCGTACAGGGTGACGCCCCGATAAAAATGAAGACCGCGCTCGCTGGAAAGCGGAGCGTTTCGCCCTGGTCCCGCCGCAGGACCGACACCTCTTCAAGATGCGTTTCCCCGTGCGCCTCGACCACCTCCGCCTGGGTCCAGACCTCTATATTCGAAATCTTGCGGATCTGATCGACCAGGTACTGCGACATTCCCTTTTCCAGACTTCCGGCGCGCACCACCATGAGCACGCGCTGCGCATGTCTCGAGAAATAGACCGCGCCCTGGCCCGCGGAATTCGCTCCCCCCACAACCACGACGGTCTGATCGCGGCATGACTCCGCCTCAGTCATCGCCGCCCCATAGTAGACGCCTGCGCCACGCAGCTTTTCGACACCGGGCACATCGAGCGTCCGCCACGAGAGGCCTGTCGAAATCAAAACGCAGAAGCCGTTGATGGAAGTCCCGTTGGCGAGCGTGACGGACCGATACGGACCTTCCACGCACAGTTCCCGGACCTCCTGAGGCGCGAGCATCTCCACCTGAAACTTACGGGCCTGCGCGACCGCGCGCTGCGCCAGGTCTCCGCCACCGATGCCCTGCGGAAAACCCAGATAATTTTCGATCCGCGAACTCATTCCCGCCTGGCCGCCAGGGGCTTCCCTTTCGATGAGCACGGTATCCAGACCTTCCGACGCCGCGTAAACCGCAGCCGCGAGCCCCGCGGGTCCACCTCCCGCGATGATCATGTCGTAGAACGGCTTTTCAGACGTGGTGCGCAGCCCGAGCTTCGACGCCACTTCAGCAATTGCCGGCCGGCAAAGATGGGCGCCATCCTCGAAAACCACTACTGGAAACTTGTTATCCGGCCCGAGATTTTCGATGAGGTTGGCGATCTCACGATCCGTTTCCCGGTTGTCGATATCCATCCATTGAAACGGGATCCGATTGCGTCCCATGAAATCCCGCAGTTCGTGCGCGTCCGGAGACCACCGCGTACCTAATAGCCGGATCCCGCTGAATGGCGGGCGATAATCGCGGAGCCAGTCCGCAAGCAAATCGTCGAGAATCGGGTACAGATTTTCCTCGGGCGGCGACCAGGGCTTCAGCAGGTAGTAGTCGGTTCGCGCCGAATTGATCGCGTCGATCGCCGCGTTCGTATCCGAATACGCGGTGAGAAGCACGCGTTTTGCTCGCGGAAACACTCCCGCGGCCTGCGTCAGAAACTCCGTGCCCTGCATTCCGGGCATTCGCTGATCCGAAAGCAGTAGAGCCGCCTCATCGTTCCGAAGCTGCAGCTGTTTCAACGCCTCGAGCGCCTCCGCTCCCGAACCGGCGCGCACGATCCGGTAATCCTGGCCGTACTTCCGGCGAAGGTCGCGTTCCAGAGCGCGGACCACCTCGGGTTCATCGTCGACAACAAGAATGGCGGGTTTCGGCATGGGAATCAGGCTGGACGGAGGCGCGCCTCGTACAATCTTCGCCCGAGTTGAATAGTAGCGGAAGTACTATACGCCACAATGCTGCGATGGATATTGTCTTGATGGTACGATCCCGGCGATGGTTGGATTTGCGCCCTTCAGAATGCCGTTGAGGCACGCGTGAAAAAACACCCGGCGATTCCGTGGGTTGCTCCTTTCCTCGCTTTCATTCTGCTGCTGATGCTGCAGCGCCTGATACCGATTCCCGCCGCGGTTCGGTTCCTGCTTTCGTGCGCCGCAATACTTATTTTTTCGCTGCATCCACTGCGTGGACGCCCTTCATCGCCATTGCTGAGTGTGCTCCTAGGACTCGCGGTGTTTGCGATATGGGTGGGTCCTGACGTCATCGCTCCAGCATGGCGGCAAAACTTCCTTTTCAACAACTCCGTCGTGGGCCATCCGGCCGGAAATACGCCGCCCGAGTCGAAGAACGATCCGCTCTTCCTGTTCTTCCGCATCGCCATCAGTGTCGTCGCCGTCCCGATCCTCGAAGAACTCTTCTGGCGAGGATGGCTCATGCGATGGCTGATCGACCCGAATAACTTCGAGCGAGTGCCGCTCGGCGCATATTCTCCGATGGCGTTTTGGGTCGTCGCAGCCCTGTTTGCGTCGGAACACGGTTCGTACTGGGATGTCGGGCTGATCACCGGAATTATCTATAACTGGTGGATGATCCGGACGCGCAGCCTGTGGGACTGCATCATCGCGCACGCGGTCACGAATGCGGCCCTCGCGGCTTATGTAGTGCTTGCGGGACAATGGCAATACTGGCTCTGACTGCATGATTCAACTTTCCGAAGCGGGCAAGCGCTTCGGCCCCAAAATACTTTTTGAGAACCTGAACTGGCTCATCACCCCGAACGATCGGGTTGGTATTGTCGGCGCGAACGGAGCGGGAAAGTCAACACTCCTGAAGGCGCTTGCCGGGATTGACGGACTCGATTACGGTTCACTGAACATCGCGAAAGGGATTCGGGCGGGCTACCTCCCCCAGGAAGGCGTGACGCTGACAGGCCGAACCGTCTTCGCCGAGTGCCTATCGGTCTTCGACGACATTCGTGCGCTCGAACGGGAGCAAAAGGAACTCGAGCACCGGATGGGCGAACTCGACCATGACAGTTCGGAATATCTGACCATCGCGGACCGTTATCACCGCATCCAGGATGAGTTCGCGGCGCGCGACGGCTACAACATCGAGTCGCGCGTCGGAATGGTTCTCGCCGGTCTGGGGTTCGGACGCGGCGATTGGGAGCGCCGTGTCGAAGAATTCTCCGGCGGTTGGCAGATGCGCATCGCGCTCGCCAAACTGCTGCTCGAACAACCCAATCTGCTGCTTCTCGATGAGCCCACGAACCACTTGGATCTGGAAGCGCGCAACTGGCTGGAGAGCTATCTCGAAAACTATCCCCACGCATTCGTCCTGATCTCACACGATCGCTACTTTTTGGACGTCACCGTTTCCAAAATCGCGGAGATCTGGAATAAGCGCGTTTACTTCTACACAGGCGGTTACAGCAAATTCGAGCAGCAGAAGAACGACCGCCGCACGCAGCTCGAAGCCGCGTATCGCAATCAGCGGGAGCGGATCGAACAGCTTGAGGCGTTCATTAGCCGATTCCGATACCAGGCGACCAAGGCGAAACAGGTACAGAGCCGCATCAAGGAACTCGAACGAATTGAACGGATCGAAGTACCGCCGGACGAGAAGACGATCCATTTCCGCTTTCCGCAGCCGAAGCCCAGCGGGCGCATCGTCACGGAGTTCAAGGACGTAACGAAAAGCTACGGCGAAAAGCGGGTATTCGCGAACGTCTCGTTCCACATCGAGCGCGGAGACCGGATCGCGCTGGTAGGCGTCAATGGCGCGGGCAAATCGACTCTGATCCGCATTCTTTCGGGTGAGGAACCGGTAACCTCAGGCGAGTACGCTCTCGGCCACAACGCGGAGCCGGACTATTTCGCCCAGGATCAGTACAAAGTCCTCGATCCGGAATCGACGCTGCTCGACGACCTCGGATCCGTCGCTCCGCGCGCGGGCAACACAGAGTTGAGAAACGTGCTCGGCTCATTTCTTTTTTCGGAAGACGACGTCTTCAAACGCATCGGCGTCCTTTCGGGCGGCGAGCGAAATCGTTATGCTCTCGCGCGGATGCTCATGATGCCGTCCAACTTCCTGCTGCTCGACGAGCCCACAAATCACCTGGATATGCGAGCGAAAGATGTCCTGCTCACCGCGCTTCAGGAGTTCACCGGCACGGTCGTCTTCGTTTCGCACGACCGGTACTTCATCGACAAGCTCGCCACGCGCGTGTTTGAAGTAGCGGACGGCGCAGTGCAGGTCTTTCCCGGCAATTACGAGGATTATCTCTGGCGCAAAAACAACGCCACGGCTCCGCCTGCGCCGGAACCCGCAAAAGCAACTCCGGTCACCGTAAAAGAAGCTCATGGCAAACCTGCGAAGAAGCCCGCGACGCCAGCAACGGCTCCCGCTCCGGTCGAAAAGCAGCGCCGCCTCAACCCGATTAAGCTGCGCGAGATGAAACAGCGCCAGCGCGCCATCGAAGACGAGGTGACCCGCCTCGAAGTCGAGATCGCCGATTTCGAGCAGGCCCTGTCCCATTATCAAAGCGCACAGCAGAGTATAGATATCGCGGGCATGCTCGAATCGCGGCGCGAAGACATGAAGAACCTTCTTGCCGAATGGGAAGACGTTTCGAAGGTCATAGAGGCGAATCGCTGATGCTTTACATAACCGAGGCACAGGTAATCGATGCGCTGACCATGCCGGTCGCGCTCGATCTTGTCGAGAACTCTTTTCGTCAGTTCGCGGACGGCTCGGCGCGGAACCATCCGCGCAAGCGCCTCATCCTTCCATCCGGCTCAATCCTTCATTACATGGCAGGCGGCAATGCCGACTACTTGGGTATTAAGGTTTATTCCAGTAACCCGAAAACCGGCGCACACTTTCAGTTCCTGCTGTACCGGTCGCAAGATGGCATTCCCCTCGCCACCATCGAAGCGAATCACCTGGGCCAGATCCGAACCGGGGCCGCCAGCGGCGTCGCCACAAAGTTTCTCGCGCGCGCCGATGCCGATGTTTTGGGCATCATTGGAAGCGGCTTTCAGGCTGAGACCCAGGTCGCGGCAATATCTGAGGTTCGTAAATTACGCGAAGTCCGGGTTTGGAGTCGCAAACCCGAACGCCGGCGCGAGTTCGCGGCGCGCTGCGCATCACGTTTTGGTCTGAACGTGAAAGCAACCGAAACGTCGCGGGAAGCTGTCGAAGCCGCTGGGATTGTTATCACGGCAACCAGTTCGAAAGAGCCAGTCTTCGAAAGCGATTGGATCTCTCCCGGAACTCACGTTAATGCCATGGGCTCGAATTGGGCGATCCGCCGCGAACTACCGACCGCCCTCGTTTTGGATCGACATGCCGCGATTTCTGTGGACTCAGTAGAAGATGGACTTATCGAATCCGGAGACCTGCTGATTCCAATGAATGAACGTCCCCGCACGGAATTCCCTGCGAATGAATTCGCCGACATCGTCGCAGGCAAGCGCCCCGGGCGAACATCGGACGATCAAATCACGATATTCAAATCGAACGGCCTCGCGATACAGGACGTTGCCGCCGCCGGATTCCTCTACGAAAAACTGCGCTGAAGACTATTCCTGCGCGGGCATCTGCTGCTCGACATCGCGCCATGCGCTGATCTTGAGCCGCCGGCAAACCCAGCACAATTGCTCATTCGCGCTCTGAGTAGCCTCCGCCCCGCAAACGCTGCACTTCACTGTTTTCACACGATCCGCTTCGCCGAACTTCCGGATTCCCTCGCGAATTTCCGGCGCAACAATCTCCTGAGGTACTGGAGATTCAGCGGGCGCCTGCGGTTTTCGTTTCATCAGTTGCTTACACCATGTTACAACCTGGTGGTCTATACGCCTTCTACGCGTGTCTTGCTACGCTATCTCCTAATCCATCATGAAAAAGCTGGTCGTCTTTCTCCCGGCATGTCTTTTCCTGCTTGCTCAGGAAAAGGTTGATGAGGTGACCGACGCGCGCATGCGAAGCGAGGAAATGGAGCACTCTCAGTTGCTCCACACGCTTCACATGCTGACCGACCGCTACGGTCCCCGTGTCACCGGAACGCCCAACCACGAGGCTGCGGCGAAGTGGGCCATCGCCGAAATGACCCGTTGGGGATTGAAGAACGCACATTTGGAAGCCTGGGAGTTTGGGCATCCCGGGTGGTTGAACGAGTCCGCTGACGGCCATATCGTCTCCCCTGTGAAGCAGAATCTCAAGTTCGAAGTCATCGCATGGACGCCCTCGACGAATGGCCCGCTCACGGCTTCCGTGCTTGAGGTTCAACCACCGCAGGGTCCGTTTCCTCCCGCCGATCCGAACGCCGCCGGAAGAGGTCCCGGGCGCGGCGCGACGCAGCGCCTTGGCCCGCTTAAGACCGAATTCGATCATTGGATCGAGGCCAACAAAGACGTCGTTCGCGGCAGGATCGTCTTTATCGGCAAGGCCGCCGAGGTTCCCGTCAACTTCGACCCACCCGCCAAGCGGCAATCGGACGACGCCGTCAGGCGCGCCTATGACCCCGCTAATCCGAATGGTGGACGCGGCGGCCGCGGCCCGGCTGCTCCGGAAGACCCCAGTCGCTACTCACTGAATGAAGTGAACGAGCGAATTGACGCCATGCTCGTCGCGAATGGCGCGCTCATGCGCGTGAACGACGCCGCGCGCGGTGAAGGCGTCATAGTTGCCCAGCAGCACCGCGGCTATGATCCCGCCACCGCGGTCCCTACCGTCGTTCTGCGCAACGACGACTACGGACGCGTCGAACGATTAATCGCCGACGGCGAGGACGTCCGCCTGCAGTTCAACATCGTGAACCACGTTTATCCCGAGGGCAAAACCAGCTACAACGCAATCGGCGAGATTCCGGGAACCGACAAGGCCGACGAGATCGTAATGCTCGGCGGCCATCTTGATTCCTGGCACGCCGCCACTGGCGCCACGGACAACGCGATCGGCTGCTCCATCATGATGGAGGCAGTGCGTCTGATTCAGAACTCGGGCGTGAAGCCGCGGCGGACCATTCGCGTCGCTCTCTGGTCCGGCGAAGAAGAAGGACTCCTGGGTTCACTCGCCTATGTGAAACAGCATTTCGGAACCGCCGAGAACCCCAAGCCAGAGTGGTTCAAGCTTGACGCCTACCTCAATGTCGACACTGGCACGGGGCGCATTCGGGGCGCCGGTGTTTTCGGCCCGCCTGAAGCTGCCGCGGTTCTCCGACCGGTGCTGTCGCAGTATGCGGAATGGGGCGTCGGTGGCGCGAGTTCGTCGTCCAGCCGCGCCGTGGGCGGAACGGACAGCACGTCCTTCAACAATGCGGGACTGCCCGGCATCGGGATGTCTCAGGACCCGATCGAATACAACACCCTGACGCATCATACGAATCTCGACACTTACGAGCGAATCGTGCCCGATGACGTGAAGAAAGACGCGGTAATCATCGCCGCTCAGGTTCTGCATCTTGCCAATCGCGATGAGATGCTGCCGCGTTTCACAAAGGACAAAATGCCGGCCCCGGTTCCGGTTCGCCCCTTCTGAGCGTCAGTTCACTTCCCTGAACTCGGCGACGACCAGCGTGATGTCGTCGGACTGTTCCGCTCCGCCTGTGAATTCGCGCAGTGCGCGTTGCACCGCCTCGTGCAGCCCACCGCAGTCGACTTCTCCGGCTGATCGCACCGCCTCGCGCAGGCGCGCCCTTCCAAAAAAATCGCCCTCGGCGTCCTGCGCTTCGGTGACGCCGTCCGTATAAAGCACGAGCCGGTCTCCGGGCTGAAGTTGTCGCCGCTCGAGCTCGACCGGCACGGACGGAATCAGGCCAATGGGCATTGAAGTAGTCGCAAGGCTCTCGATGGTTCCTGACGACTTGACGAGTAGCGGGGCGCAATGTCCGGCATTGGCATAAATCAGCTCGCCGGACTTGTGAATTGAAGCGAAAAATACGGTCGCATATTTCCCGTGCTCCGCCCGTTCAGTGAGAAAGTCGTTGATCCGCGACAGCGCTTCGGCGATATCTCGCCCCCCGAGGAGACTCAGGAACGCGCCCTGCAGAAAACTCGCGAGCAATGCCGAGCTGACGCCCTTTCCCGCCACGTCGGCTATGACCAGGGACCACGACTCCGGACTCGTCGCGATCACGTCGAAGTAATCGCCGCCCACTTCGTGCGACGCCATGCTCGAACCGCTCACATGGAACCACCCCGCGCGCGGCAGATTCCGGGGCAGCAGGCTTTGCTGAATCCGTCTCGCCACGGCCAGCTCTTCTTCGATGTGCTGTTTGGCGCGTTCCTCTTCGATCAGGCGCGCGTTCTCGAGAACTGTAGAAGCCTCGATCGCCAACGTCTGCAACAACTCGCGATTCCCGCCCGCAAGGTCCACAGCCGACAGGCGCGAATCCATATAGAGCACGCCGGCGTTCAACCGACCAGCAGTCGCGATTTGCGTCTTGGCATTCACGCTGAGATTGACCCGAACCAGCGGAACGCAGGCCACGCTGCGCAGTTCCAGATCCGCGATCGTATTTCCCGCTGGCGCTCCGTCCATCTCGTTCGGATCGAAAGACATCGTGAACAGATCGCGTCGGCTCTCGAGCGCTCGCTGAATCAACTTTCGCGGCACGCGCAACTCGTCCGGCGGCAGGTCTCTTCCGCCACGCGCTCGGGCGCTGCGCACCTGGAGGGCATGGCGGTCGTCAAAGAGCAGCAGGAATCCGCGCTCCGCGCCCGTCACCGCCAGGGTCGCGTCCACAACGGCGTTGAGAACGTCGTCCGTCGAATAGGAACTCTGAAGGGATCGCGCCACCTCGAGCACCGCGCGCAGTTTTTCGAGGTTCCCCGCTCCTGCCTTTCCTGTCTCGCCCGTTATGATCGGCCTTGCCACAAAACTCTGAATCGGGCCAGCCGAATCCGTGAAATGAACCTGATACCCGTCCGGCACGCCGAACTCGATCCGGTCCGAACCGCGCAGCGTCGTCGGCCTCTCGACCCTCTCGCCGTTCAGCCAGACGCCGTGCCGGCTGCCGAGATCCTCCAGCACGCATTGTCCGTCCCGGCTGGCGATTTGCGCGTGATTTCGAGAGATCCGGCTATCCCGCAGAACGAGGTGGTTATCCGGAGCCCGCCCGATCCGAAAAGGAAACGGATGGAGCGGGACCTTCGCCCTTCTGCCGTTGGGATCTACTACGACCAGGGATGCGCCGCCGTCTTCCGAGCCCGCCATCAGGAACCACGCGGCGACTTCCCCGCCGCCGCATCTTCCATCTCCCGCGCTCTTAGCGTCTGGCAATGGGAACAATAGCCGCCCACCTCCGTTCGCGCGAGAACGACTTGAAATCCGAAATGCGATTCGATCTGACGCCGCAGGCGCTGCAGGGGCTCCCCGAAAAACTCCTCGACTTTTCCGCAGTTCAGGCAGATCACGTGGGCATGTTCCTGCTTGCGGCGCGTTTCGTAATAATGCTGCTCGCCCGCTTGATGCATCAGGTCGAGCTCGTCCACCAGACCGCCTTCCTTCAGCAGCTTCAGGGTGCGGTAAACGGTCACGCGGTTGAGCTTCGGGTCGCGCTCCTTCGCCATCTGAAACAGACGCTCGGCATCAAGGTGCTCGCCGGTCTTGTCGATGAGATCGAGCAGGATTCGGCGCTGACGCGTCAGCCGCACTCCGTTGGCTGGAAGAGCGCTTGCTGCGGTCTTTCGCGATTTCGATGGACTGCCCTGGGTCATCCGGATATTTATCAGTTTAGCTTCGATTGCCTGCATCGACATCTATGCGCAGGCGTGCTTGTGGAAATTATTGTTGACATAACTAAACTGAACCGTTTAGTATCTATTTCATGATCCGCGTGGAAAACCTCACCCGGTCTTTCGGCGAGATCGAGGCTGTACGCGACATCTCCTTCAACGTCGCGCGCGGCGAGATCTTCGCATTTCTCGGTCCCAATGGCGCCGGTAAAACGACCACAATTAAGATGCTGACTACGCTCCTTCGGCCCACTTCGGGCAAGGTGGAGATCGATGGTCTTGACCCCGCCTCCCATCAGCACGAAGTTCGGCAGCGTTTCGGCATCGTATTTCAGGACGCCAGCCTCGACGACGAACTGACCGCATGGGAAAACATGGACCTCCATGGCGCTCTGTATGGCGTTCCCCGCAAAATTCGCAATGAGCGAATCGATATGCTCCTGAAGCTATTCGAACTTTCGGACCGGCGCAATGATCCCGTCAAGCAATTTTCGGGCGGCATGAAACGGCGTCTGGAGATCGCGCGAAGCCTGCTCCACACGCCCGCCATCATCTTCCTCGATGAACCAACTCTGGGCCTGGATCCGCAAACCCGTAATCAAATGTGGTCTCAGGTGAAGAAGCTCAACGAAGAAGAACGCGTCACCGTCTTTCTCACCACTCATTACATGGAAGAAGCGGACCGCGTGGCGCATCGCATCGCGATTATCGATCATGGCCGTATCGTGGCGCAAGGCACATCGGCCGAACTCAAACAGCAGACCAATTCCGAGACGCTCGAGCAGGCGTTCCTCGCCCTGACCGGCTCATCAATTCGCGACGAAGGCGCTGACGCCGCTGCGGCGATGCGCACCATGGCCCGTATGTTCCGGAGGCCCCGATGACAACGATTTATATACTCTGGCTGCGCCAGTTGAAACGATATGTCCGGTCCCGAGCGCGCATGGTCGCGTCTCTCGGGCAACCTCTTCTCTTCCTTCTGGGCCTCGGCTTTGGCTTCGGACCCGTATTTCAGAAGGCGGGTCAGGGCAACTACATCCAGTTCCTCGCGCCGGGCGTGATCGGAATGACGATTCTTTTCACGTCGATCTTCTCCGGCATAGAGCTGATCTTCGATCGCCAGTTCGGCTTTTTGAAGGAGATGCTCGTCGCTCCCGTACCTCGTCTTCTGATCATGATCGGACGGACGCTGGGCGGCGCGACCGTAGCCATGCTGCAGGGGCTGATTGTCGTGCTGATCTGCCTGATCGCAGGATTTCGTCCTCACCTTTCGGCCATTCCCGCGGGACTTCTCTACATGGCGCTCATTGCGATACTGTTTACAGCCCTTGGCACGGCGATCGCGTCCGTACTGAGCGATTTCCAGGGCTTTCAGTTCGTCATGAACTTTCTCGTGATGCCGATCTTCTTCCTTTCGGGCGCGCTTTTCCCCCTGAACAACGTGCCGACGGCGCTCGGCGCTCTGGCCGCCATTGATCCCTTGTCTTACGGCGTTGACGGGCTTCGCCAGTCGCTCACTGGCATCGCGCATTTCGGCGGCGCGCTCGATCTGACGGTGCTTTCTCTGGTCAGCGCGGTCTGTCTGCTCGTGGGCGCGCGGCTCTTCAACCGGATTCAACTCTGAGTGCCGAGAACTCCCAGCGCGGAAGCTCACGAGAAGGTTCTGAAGGCCGCTTGCAAACTGATCGCCGAGCGCGGCATCGAATCTACCAGCATGGATGCGATCGCCGCCGAATCCGGCGTCAGCAAAGCGACGGTTTACAAGCATTGGGCGAACAAAGATGCCCTGCTCATCGACGTACTGAGATCGTTTTCGGATAAGCTTCCCGAGTTCGAGTCTCAGAACGCGCGCGAGGACATGCTTCAGTTACTGCGTTTCTTCGCGCGCGCAAAGCGCCGCGACGAGCTGACACGCATCTGGCCGCGCATCATCGGGTATGCCATGAGCAACCAGGATTTCGCGCGCGCTCTGAACGATTTCGCATTTCAGCCCCGCCGCGACCTGGTAGAGCGAATCATCGGGCGAGCGGTCCGGGCGGGCGAACTGCGCGAAGAGGTTGACTCGGAGTTTGCGATGGATCTGCTCATCGGCCCGCTTCTGCACCGGCGGTTCAGAAGCGATCCCGTCGCAGAGGACTTGCCTGATCGGATTGTCGATTACTTCTGGAAAATCTTCAGCCAGCCCACGCACGAATGCGTTCGACCGCGCGCATCAGGTTCTCGAAAGAGTTCGCGTAGCTGAAACGGATATAGCCCCGGCCGAATTCTCCGAAGCTACCGCCATCGAGACACGCCACTCCGGCTTCATTCAGCAACGCGTCGGCGATTTCCTTCGAGTTTCTTCCCGTCGCCTTTACGTTTGCGAAGGCATAAAAAGCGCCGCCGGGCATCTCGCAATGCCAGTCCGGAATCTCATTCAGCGCCGGGCAGAATGCCTTGCGCCGCCGCCGGAATTCGGCGTTCATTCGTTCCACGGGCTCCTGAGGACCGCGTAGCGCCGCAATGCCAGCGATCTGCGAGAACGTCGCCGTGCAGGAAGTGGAGTTCACGATGAGCTTCGCGACCGCCGTCGCAAGATATTGGGGCATGACTCCATAGCCCAAACGCCAACCGGTCATGGCGTACGTCTTGGAAAACCCGTCGAGTATGATCGTTTTCTCCGCCATTCCCGGCATCGACGCAATTGACACGGGCGCTTCATCGCCGTAGTAAATTCGCGAATAGATTTCATCGCTCAGGACCACCAGATCACGCTCGCGGATCAGATCGGCGATCGTGGCGATATCTTCCGCGGGGATGATTCCACCGGTCGGATTTTGCGGTGAATTGAGGATCACCATCTTCGTGCGGTCGGTCAGGCTCGACCGGAACACGTCGAGGTCGAACGAAAATCCCCGCTCCTCAATCAAAGGAATCGGAACCGGTTTGGCCCCGAGATAACCGATCATCGACTCGTAAATCGGAAAGCCCGGGTTCGGATAAATCACCTCATCGCCGGGTTCGAGCAGCGCCAGCATGGGAAAAAGATGATCGGCTTTCCGCCGGGCGCAACGATCACGTTCTTCAAATCAGCCTGAATTCCGCGCGTCCGCGAAACGTATTCGGCGATCGTTTCGCGGAACTCCGGCAACCCGGCTGTGGGCCCGTAATGCGTCAGGCCGTCGTCCATCGCTTTTTTGGCCGCCTCAATCACATGCGCCGGAGTTTCGAAATCGGGTTCTCCGATCTCCAGATGGATGACATCGCAGCCCTGCGCTTCCAGAGCGCGGGCGCGCGACAACACGTCAAATGCGGACTCCGTGAGGAGCCGTGACATTCGCCCCGCCAGTTTTGTCATGATTTTCGAAAGTAGGAAATGTCGCCTTCGGCCCGCGCCTCAGTCACATGATCGCCGATCAAAACCCGTTCGCCCTCGATCCGCGCGGTGATTCTTCCGCCCTGGTCAAGGTCGATGATCGCCACCTGATAGGGAACATCAGCCGCAAAGCGCTCTGGCGCCAGATGCACAACGGTTTCGGTGTAGATCGATCCGGTTCTCATCAGTTTAGTCGCGCCCCAGTATCGTGACCACGCAGGTGCCGCCGCTGCCGCCAAGGTTCTGCGCCAGCCCGAGCGAATGCCGTTTCAACTGCCGTTCGCCGCCCTCACAGCGAATCTGCTGAACCACATCGCAAATCTGAGCCACGCCAGTCGCGCCCACCGGGTGCCCTTTGGACTTCAACCCGCCGCTTGCGTTGATCGGCATCGCGCCGGTGCGACGCGTTCCGCCCTCGAACGAAAAGAAGCCACCCTGGCCGCGCGGTACAAAACCCAGATCTTCGATCGCCACGATCTCCGCAATCGTGAAGCAATCGTGCACTTCGGCGAATTCGATATTCTTCGCCGTGACGCCAGCCATCTCGTAGGCCTCTTCCGCCGCCGCTCGCAGCGCTGGAAAAGTCGTAATGTCGTCTTTCTGATCGAGCGCAAGGTAGTTCGAAGCCTGCGCCGCGCCCAAGACCTTTACCGGCTTGTCGATGAATTCGCGGGCTCGGTCCGCCGCACAGAGCACCACAGCCGCCGCGCCGTCGCTGATGAGCGAGCAGTCATAAAGCCCCAACGGCTCCGCGATCGGCCGGGCATTCAATGCCTGCTCAAGGGTAATCACCTTGCGCATCTGCGCGTCAGGGTTCAGGGCCCCGTTCTCGTGATTCTTAACCGCGACCGCTGCCAGATGCTCACGGGTCGTCCCGAAATCATGCATGTGTCGCCGTGCGATCATCGCGAACAAAGAGGGGAACGTGGACCCGACCAGCACTTCCGACGTGGTATCTCCCGCTCCGGCCAGGATCTCCGTAACACGAGCGGTGGGCTGGCAGGTCATTTTCTCAACCCCAAGTACCATCGCTACGTCGTAAATTTCAGCTGAAATCGCGTGATAGGCGTGGAAAAAGGCGGAACCACTCGATGCGCAGGCCGCTTCGAACCGCGTTGACGGGATCCCCTTCATCCCCAACGCTGTCGAAATAAACGGCGCAAGGTGGTTCTGCGAAGTAAACTCGGGGCCCGCGAAGTTCCCCAGATAGAAGGCCTGGATCGCGTCCGGACTGGTTCGCGCATTTTCCAGCGCTTTATTTCCGGCAGCCACCGCCAAAGTCCGTAAGTCCTTGTCAGCAAAGGCCCCAAAAGGCGTTTTCCCCGCCCCTGCCACCACCACCTGGCGACCGTTTCTCATGGCGATTCTCTATACTGAGCATAGCGCGCGGGATTTAAATCCACGTTTGACGAGCAACCTTCGTCATTTGTATAAGAAATGGAGATCACCGCGCCGTTGGCTCTGATGGCGGACAGGAACCCGGCACTCTCGACCGTAGCGCCAGAGGTACAGGAGCGGTTCGTCAGCGAGCATCTGCGCCGGATTTTTCTCCAGATCTACCGTATGGTCGGGAACGTTCACGACGCGCAGGATCTGACCCAGGAAGCTTTCATTAAGGCCCTGCAGCGCCAGGATCAGCTCAAGGACGAGCAGAAGGCGGCGCATTGGCTCTCCCGCATCGCCACGAACACAGCTCTCGATTTTCTGCGGCGCCACAATCGCCTCGCGTTCTGCGAACTCGCCGAGGCTCCGGAGAGCCACACCGAAACCCCGGAAGCTTCTGCCCTTCGGTCGGAGCAGCGCTCCTGGCTCGCCGCCGGTCTCGAACGCCTGACGCCGCGTGAGCGCGCCGCAATCGTGCTGCGCGATGTGGAAGACCTTCCTGCGGAGGAAGTCGCGCGCAGACTGGACTGCTCAAAAGCGACCGTGCGCTCGCATATCGCGAACGCGCGGATCAAACTCAGGAAATTCGCGGAAAGGAGGAAGCGCTGATGGCCTCGCATCCATCGGAGATCGATCTTGCTCTGTTCGCGGGAGATGACTGCGGCATGGTTTCGCGCTACTTCCTGAACCGGCACGTGCGCCGCTGCGCGCAGTGCGCCGCGGTCGTCGCGCAGTTCGAAGCCGTGCGCGCCGAAATGGACATGCCGCCTTTGCCCGATGTCGATTGGGATCGCCTCGAACTCGAGATGCGCGCCAATATTCATCTCGGGCTGGAAGCGGGCGAGTGTGTTCGGATGGCGGTGCCGCGCCGCACTCGGGACGCGCGCCTCGCTGTTGCGTTTGCCAGCTTGGCGATCGTGGTGAGCGCGGGATTCCTGATGAAGCGCGCACCGGTCAACGATCCCAGTGCCCACAAGACCGCAGAGCCGGTATTGGAATCAACCGGCGCCGGGATTGAGTTGCGCAACGGCGCGAGCAGCCTCACCCTGATGAACCGGCACGGCGCGGTCGCCGATCAGACCGTTAGCGCGGAAGGCCAGATCCGGGCCCGATATATCGATAACGGATCGGTAACAATCAACAATGTTTCTCTGGAATAGCGCGCGTCTTGCCCCGGTGCTTCTGACTGCCCTTGCGATGGTCAGCGCACCGGTGTTCGGCCAGGAAAAGACGCTGGACCCTGCCAGTTCTGTCAAAGTCGACCTGCAGCCGGATTCGCCTCTCGCTTGGATCTCGATGAGCATGGGAGACTCGCGCGCCAGCACCCGCGGGGGCGCGATGGTGCTTGACCTCCATATGTCTCTGACGTGGCGCAATGCCGGTTTCCGGCGCGTCCGGGGCGTCACCCTCCTCATCAGCACCCAGGAATTTGCTCCCGGTGGGAAAGGCTCAGTCAGCAGGCCCTGCATCGACATTGCGCCTTCTCAGGAGTTCACTATGCCGATCGATATCCGCCTGGTCCGGCCCATTCAACAGGCCGCCGCGGGTCCCTTGGTCCGCGTGCAGATCGATGGAGTGCTTTTCGACGACTTCAGTTTCTTCGGCCCGAACAAGCTGAACTCGCAGCGCGCGATGACCTTCTGGGAAACCGAGGCCCAGCGCGACCGCGCTTATTTCAAGCATGTTCTCCAGGCGAGCGGTGAGCGCGGCCTTCGGGATGAGATGCTCCTCAGCATGGCCAAAGCCGCCGAGCATTCGCAGCTTGATGTGGCGCTGAGCCGCAATGGCCGGTCAGTCGGTTCCATCGTGCCGCAGGGCGAGCATGTGGAGCAGTTCGCTTTTCTTCAGATCCCCGGATCGCCCGTCGAGCCAGTCCACGGATGGGCTGAGATCTCCGGCAACGAAGCGCGCTCACCGGAAATCGAGATCCTGAATCGGTCTTCGAAGCCGGTCCGGTATGTCGAGATCGGCTGGATGGTGAAAGACAAGGAAGGCCACGAATATCTGGCTGGCTCGGTGCCTGGTTCCAGCACGGCGATGCTGCTGCCTCCCGGACAGAAGAGCCGCTTGCTCCCGGATACCTCTCTTCGCTTTTCGCGCACTGGCCGTCCTGTCGAGATTCAGGGGATGACGGGATTCGTAAGCCAGGTGGAATATGCCGATGGCAAAGTATGGGTGCCTTCGCGTGATGCGCTGAAGTCCTCGCCGCTTCTCCGAATCATGGCGCCATCGCCCGAAGAGCAGCGCCTCGCCGACATTTACGCCAACAAAGGCCTGGCCGCTCTTATCGCCGAACTGAACCGGTTCTGACGAATCCAGCGCACACTGCCGCTGCAGTCGCGGTCACGCCAAACCAGAGCTGCCAGTGCGGAACGGCGGAATCGTGTGGCGGATTCTTTACTCTCCAACTGACTTCCCTCGTTCGCATCACGTGAACCGGGGGCGTTTCGGCTACGACTCCCGCAGGAAGCGAACTGCCGAGAGGCAGCGTAAGCACGTTGCCTTCGACGGCGCTGTAGTGCCGTTTCATCATTGGGTAAACCGTCATCAGCGGAATCGCGAGCACCAGAGTTGGCAACGCGATGTGACGCAGCAGATCGAAATTCGCCTTCATCAGACCAGCCTGCGCACGAAAGATGACGCGGGGCTGATCGGCGAACAGCGCGAACTCCATCACTCGCGCGACCATGCGATTTACGATCGCTCGAATCTTCGCGGAATCGGTGAGCCATCGGAATGCCAAAGCCGCCGCAATCCCATAGAGCACGGCGAAGACAAACATCGTCATTCGAGGTACCCGAGACCCTTAAGCTGCTTAACCGCCTCCGCGTGATCCTGCGCCTCTTCCAGTGCGGCAAGATGCTTTTCAATCGCGTGCCGGATGAACTCCTCGACCGAACTGTAGCCTGCCTTGCGAGCGGCTTCGACGGCTCGCTCCTCAAGCTGTTTATCGAGCTTGATCTTCATTGGAAGAGACCCATTATCACTGCCGAGAGATTCCTCAGTGAAGGATTCGGAACCCGAATCCCCTTCGTTGCGAACAATACGCCCGGAACGTCGGCCGCATTGATGCAGTGGTCGGCGATCCACGCGTCCTGGTTGTCTTCGATTTCTTCCGGAGGCACATCGCCCACGCCCGTTGCCCACGAAGCCCGATAACCCGGACTGTAACCGATGATCAGATCGGGCGCGCCCGCGCCGCCATGCGTTTGCGTCACTGACTTCACCACTGCTGTTCCGTTCTTCGGATCCCGCCACGCAAGCAGACGACGGCTCACGTCCTCGCGATCGGCGCCGTCCAGATACAGCGCGTTCAGCCCGACCGCGTGAGCCTTCTGGTCCAACCCCTCCACTCGGAGCCAGGTATTCAGATTCACAGCCCGGTCAAAGGTAGAAAACCCGTGGTCGGACATAACAATGAACGCCGCATCAGGCTCACGCGTCATCGCCTCGCCAATCGCGGAATCCACGGCATGATAAATCGGCGTGAGGAGGTCATCGTGTTTGCCCCAAAGAATATGCGAATTCTGATCGACCGATGAGAAATAGAAAAACAGAAATCCGTCGTCGAACCTCTGGAGCGCTTCCCTGAGCATTCGTTGTTCGTCTTCCAGCACCAAATGCGTCTGCGAAAGAAATTCGCCAAGATCGAAGACGCCTTGACGCAACGAAGCCGTATCTTCGGGAATGCCAAGCGTATAAAAACGGCCGAACTGCTTCGCATATGACGAAGGCGACGAGATCGGAAGCGCCGGTTCTTCAGGGTCGATATTCACCGGCGAAATGTAGATCTCCACTCTCGGCCTCAGTCGTTTCGCATAAACACGGAACATGCCGGTCGCGGACACCACATGCGGCAGAAGCGGAAAATCCACCGTCATCCAGTCGGACCATTCGCCCTCCTGAATCACCGCCACACTCCTGCCAGTGTCGAAACGCGCAACCGGCCTTTCCGGATCGATGTCGATCAACATCGTCGCGGTCGAGTAAACGCGATCTTTCCGCAAGCTGTTCGGAGGTCCCGGAATCACCAATTCCGCATGATCATTCCGTAATTCCGCCTTCCGGATCATCCCGCCCGGCACATCACCACCAGCCGCATCCGGATTGTCGGTGTAATACGTGAAGGTGCCCTGTGTGCCGCGAAGATCGGGCGTTCCCATTCCCGCGATTTCTCGCCCCGCTCCAACCGGTGGATAATTCGTGGGCATCCGAATCACGGTCACCGGCACGCCGCGATCCGCCAGCGTTTGCCAGAATGGCGTGCCTCGCCGCAGAGATTCAACCCGAGTTTTTTGTAACGGCAGTTCCCAGGGTCCGAGGCTCAACCGGAATTGCGGCTCAATCGTTCGATCCGTCGACAGCGCGATTTCGTGACTCTTCGGATCGCGCCGAACGAAATCGTAAATTCCATGCTGATCGGGATCCAGTCCTGTGATGAACGTAGACCATGCGACCGGACTTTGCGGAGGCGTGGTTGTCCGCAATCGCGAAAACGAACCTTGCCGCCGCAACCGAGCGAGATTCGGCAAAACGTCCCAATGGCGCTCAACAAATCCCGGGTCCATGCCGTCCACGCCAATCACGATGACCTTTCCGTGGCGGTGACCGCAGGCGGCGCACAGCAGACACGCCGCCGCAATCGTCAGGCGCACACAGAAGACCCTTCCATCCACTCCGGCGGCTCGATTCCGAACAGACGTAGCGCAGTCGGCGCCATATCCTCGATTCCGGGATCTTCCACACTTAACGGACGATTCGAAAACAGCACGCCCGGAACCAGACGTGGGTCCACGCAATGATCACCACACCAGGCCTTTTTGTTGTCTTCGAAGACCGCATCCGAAACGATGCCGTTCGCCGCGTCCCACGAAGCGCGGTATCCGTCCGCATACCCGATGATCAGATCCGGCGCTGCATCGAAATAGGGACCACAATAAAGTTCGTCCGCAGGCCACGCGCGTTCGATCGCAACCGTGTCCTCGTCACGAAGCCCAGTCAGTTTATCCGCGATCTCGCGTCGTAAACCCGCCGCTTCTCGCGGTTCCACGATCCCCAGCGCTTCCCGCCCGCGCAAATTCAGATATACCCCGCCCAGCCCAAACGTATAAGCCCGCGTGCGCGACCAATCAATGCCCAAAAGATGTTTACCCGGCTCGCCGGCGAGCGCAAGATATCCCTCATCCCTCAGCCACGAATTCAGATTCACGCCTCGCCGAAAGGATCGAAATCCGTGGTCGGAAAGAACAAAGATCGCAGTCCTCTGATCCACATACTGCAATGTCTTGCCGAGTATCCAGTCCATATCGCAATACAACCGCTCAACGATGTCGAGATCCTCGAAGCACATGTGCTGAACCCGGTCCGTCGTATCGAATACGCACGCCACCGTTCCGCTCTGCGCGCGATCTAATGTCGCGAAGAACATAGCTTCGCGCTCTTTCTGAATCAATCGGGCCTGCTCCAGAAATCCATGCCGATCGATCGCGCCTTCGTTCAGCGCTGTCGTATCCTCAGCCATCCCGAGCGTCGAAAACGTCCCTAGCGCCTTCGAGAGCCATGCTGCGTAATAAGGCGGATGACTAATGGGAAGCGCGGGCCGCTCCGGATCAATCTGCAGGGGCGTGACGTAGACTCCATCCGAAGTCCAAAGAAATCGCGCAATCCCACGCCCCGCCGAGAACTTCAACCGAACCCATTCCGTGTATTCACCTGGCTTCAACGGAACCCGCTGATCCTGGATTTCCAGCCACCCGTCCTTCACGCGGAACTCGACTGACTCGCCCTCCGGCCCCTCCAGCAAACCGCCGGACTCCGGAAACTTCGCATATGTCCCCTGCGTGCCACGTAGATCCGGCGTGCACATCGCCGCCAACATCCGCCCGTCGAACTTCTCCGGAGGAAACGTAACCGGCACCCGCAAGATCGTGCTCGAAACCGCATGCCGCCCCAGAATCTTCCAAAACGGCTCGGACTTCCGCCGCAATTCCACCGCTTTCTTCGTCACACGCGCCGACGAAATCTCCGGCGCATATGTCCGCAGATCCCGGCTCAGAAAATCAAAGATGTTGTGTTTGGCCGGGTTGACGCCCGTCGCGAATGTGGACCATGCCACGGGTGAGAGCGCAGGGAAAGTCGTACGCAGCCGCCGATACCCGCCTGTCTCCTTCAGACGCGAGAAATGCGGCAGTTTCCCCTCGGCCATCAGCCGCTCGGTGATCGCAGGGTCCAACCCATCGAATCCCAGGAAAATTAGCTTCCTGACGGCGCCGCGTGGCCGCATGATCACCCGCCGCACGGCGCGCAACGGCCAGATCAACAACGACGCGAGACCTGCCGCGATCGACAGAAGCAGGCTCAGGAACGAGCCCAGAAATGCAAAGCCAGCCCCGGGTCCGACGTAGGCCGGCAGAACCGTCACGGTTTCAGGATAGACCCTGCTTTAGCAAAACTACGCCGCGGGAGCCTCGGCGTGCTGGAACCGGACCGAAACAAGTTTCGAAACGCCAGCTTCCTGCATGGTCACGCCGTACATCGCCTGCGCTGATTCCATTGTCTTCTTCGAGTGCGTGATCACGATAAACTGCGTATCCACTGCCATCTCGGCCAACAATCGAGTCAGTCTCCCGATGTTGGCCTCATCCAGCGGCGCATCCACTTCGTCCAGCACGCAGAACGGACTCGGCTGGTATTTGAAGATCGCCATCAGCAGACTCAACGCGGTCAAAGCTTTCTCGCCGCCCGAAAGCAGCAGCACGTTCTGCAGCTTCTTGCCCGGAGGCGACGCAATCATGTCGATCCCGCTCTCGTTGACGTTTTCCTCGTCGGTCAGGCGCATTTCGCCCGTGCCGCCGCCGAACAGCGTCTGGAAGCACATGCGGAAATTCTCGTTGATTGCATTAAATGCCTCGGTGAATCGGCTCTTCGAGAACTCGTCGATCTCCTGAATGGCCTTTTCCGTATCACGAATCGAATCGAGCAGATCCTGACGCTGCGCCGTAAGGAAATCCTGACGCAACTGCGCCTCCTGATACTCCTCGAACGCCGTCGGGTTCACGGCCCCGAGATTCTCGATCTTCGTCTTGGTTTCCTGATACTGCTTTTCGACCGCCTGCAGCGCCTCGCCCGAAGTATCCTCCGGAGCCTCGAGTTCCGCGACGGCGATGTTCAGCTCTTTCCGGCTTGTCTCGTCCAGGAACTGCAACTCAGACTGACGCCGCGTCAGATCGATTTCGATCTCCGATCGACGCGCATGACCCGCTTCGATTCGTTCGCGAAGCTCACTCAATGCCTGATCCGCCGCGGCAAGATCTTCCCGTTGGCTGGCTTCCTGATTCGCCATTTCCAACACAGCCCGCTCGGCCGCGGCGATCTGTTCCGCCAGCGTCGAAATCTTCTGGTCCAGATCGATGTTCTCGTTGAGAATTCGCGCGCGCGTCTCGCCCAACCGCTCCACTTCCGCCGCAATCTGCGTCCGGCGAGCAAGCATTTCCTTCGATTGCGCCTCAAGCCGCGCAATCGCCGACTTCGCCGCCCGATGCCTCTCTTCCAACGCCGCAAGCTGCGCTCGCAAGGCCGAATGCTCTTCCCCGATTCGTTGCGCTTCGCCCTGCGCGCCCTCGAGCTGTTCGCGGAGGTTCTCGAGCGCCTGTTCACGCCCGGTGCGCTCAGTCTCTTTCTGTTCG
>DATFSM010000114.1:0-17618 GCA_035262625.1 Bryobacteraceae bacterium | reverse complement strand
GCGCGCATTTCTTCTGGTCGGCAAAGACGACTGGCCGTTCCCGGTGCCTCTCGTGCAGCGCGGGACCAAGTGGTTCTTCGACAGCAGCGCCGGCCAGGAGGAGCTTACGTTCCGCCGGATCGGAGCCAACGAGAACGATGCGATTGATGTTTGCCATGGTTACGTCGAAGCCCAGGACGATTACTCCGAGCAGTCCCGCGATGTCTACGACGTGAATCAGTACGCGCAGCGAATTGTCAGTTCGCCCGGAAAGCATGACGGACTGGCTTGGCAAAACTCCGATGGCACTTGGGGCGGCCCGATCGGAGAAAACATTGCGAAGGCTATCGAACAAGGCTACACCAGCAGCGCGGAGCCCTATCATGGCTACTTCTTCAAGATCCTGAAGGGCCAGGGTCCGGACGCGCCGCTCGGTGAAATGGACTATGTGGTGAAAGGCATCATGATCGGTGGGTTCGCCTTGGTGGCCGCGCCCGCCGAGTATGGCGTCACGGGCATAAACACCTTCATCGTCAGCAACGACGGCGTGGTTTATCAAAAGGACCTCGGCCCCCAGACTTTGGAAGAGTTCACCAAAATGGAGCGCTTCAATCCGGATAAGTCCTGGACCCCTGTGCCAGACGAGAACTGAAAGCGCTCGCCTTCCCTCGCGCCAAGGAGAAATACATGATCCAAAAAAATCTTCGGCTCGCGTTCGGAACCTTAACACTAGTTGCGATTGCGTTACCGCGATTGCTCCACGCAGACGATACGACCAAAGTCCAGGGCCTGATCAAAGCCAGGAGCGGAGCGCTGCTGGTGGTAAAACCCGAAGGGTCTCCGGACGTGAACGTCCTCCTCACGAACGCCACGAAAGTCGAGCAAAAGGAGGGCGTCTTCAAACTCCGGCACAAAGAGATGACGATGGCGGCCCTGATCCCGGGACTCGCGATTGAGGCTGAAGGCGCCTACAACCCGGAGAAGCAACTCGTCGCGACATCCGTCAAGTTCAAGGGCAGTGACCTGCAACGTGCGCAGGCCATCAACGCCGGTCTGCACGAGACAGACACGCGCTCTCGCGAAAACGCGGCAGGACTCGAGAAACAGAACGCGCAATTGCAGGCGCAAAACACGGAACTGCAGCGTCACCAGGAAGAAATGGACGCTCAAAAGCAGAAGATTGCCGCGAATGAGGAGCAGATTGCGGCGAATAAAGCGGCGATCGAGGCTGCCGTCGCGCGCTTCGGCCAACTCGACGATTACTACATCCTGGACGAAGCAACTATCCTGTTTGCCAACGGTAAGGCCAATCTCGACTCAAAATACAAGCCCGATTTAATGAGGCTTTCCGACAAGGCCAAAACGATCAACGGATTCATGATCGAAATCAAAGGTTACGCGTCGTCCGTGGGCAGCGCTCAGCTGAACCAAAAACTGAGCCAGGATCGCGCCACTAACGTTGCGAGCTTTCTGCTTCAGCAGGGCCACATTCCGCTCACCAACCTCCTCGCGCCCGGCGCTATGGGCGAGAGCGAGCAAGTCGGCGAGGACAGGACGGCTCAGGGACAGGCCCTGAATCGCCGCGTTGTCGTGAGAATCCTGCAGAACAAAGCCATCGCTGGAATCTGAACCCCGCGTACGCTCCCCTCGATTTGTGAGAACCTGAATCCATCGGCGTAATCCGGATTCAAGGAGTCTCCCATGGCTACCGTACTCGTCAACGGCGTCAGGCGCGACGTTCAGGCGCCGCCTGACACGCCGCTTCTCTACGTTCTCCGTAACGATCTGGAACTTTCCGGACCGCAGTTCGGCTGCGGGCTCGACCAGTGCGGCGCCTGCTCCGTACTGCTCGACGGCAAAGAGATCCGGTCCTGCATCACTCCGCTTTCCGCGTCAACCGGCAAAGAGATCACAACGCTCGAGGGGCTCCCCGCTCGATGGGCGAAGCAGAGCGGGCTGCCTCAGACGGACGCAGCGACGGCGCTTCATCCCGTGCAGGAAGCATGGATCGAAGAACAGACGCCTCTCTGCGGCTTTTGCCAGAACGGCATGATGATCAAAGCCACCGAACTGCTCGAAAGCGTCCCATCGCCGACGGTCGCTCAGATCAAGGAAGCGTTCACAACCTCGGGCCCCTCCGCGCATCTCTGCCGTTGCGGAAGCTATACCGCGATCATTCAGGCCGTTCAGCGCGCCTCCCAGACGATGCAGAAAAGAGGCCGCGCATGATCCGCGCTTCCCTCTCTCGCCGTGACTTCGTAAGGACCGGCGGAGCCCTCTTCGTCGGCTTCGCAGTGATCGGAGGCGACAGCCTCAAGAACGCTGCTAAGGGCGCCGTTCCCCGCAACTCAATCGATGCTTCGCATCCCGAATCCTGGATCGAGATCCATCCTGACAACACCATTCTGATTCGCACTGGCAAAAGCGACTTCGGACAAAGCACCACTTTCACCGCATATCGTCAAATCGTTGCCGAAGAACTGAGCGCGCCCGTTGAGGCAATCACCACTGTCGTGATGGGCGACACCGATCGCACGCCCGATGGCAGCGGCGCCTTCGATTTTCTCGGCAGCGGCATGCCGAATATCCGCAAAGCTGCGGCGTACACCCACCAGGCGCTGCTCGACCTCGCCGCAGAACGTCTCAAAACTCCGAAGAGCGATCTGACCGTGAAGGACGGCGTCGTTTCCGGCGGTGGCCAGAGCATTTCCTACGGCGACCTGGTCAAAGGCCAGCAGCTGAAACTCACGATCCCGATCAAGGGCGACCTGACCTCGATGTTCGGAGTCTCGGTCGAAGGCAATCCGCCCCTGAAACCAGTCAGCCAGTACACAATCATCGGCAAATCGGTCCTCAACCCGGTTACAGCTTCCAAGGTCGCCGCAAAAGAGCAGTGGGCGGTCGATGTTCGCCTGCCGGAAATGCTGCATGCCCGCATGGTGCATCCGAAGAGCCTCGGTTCCACTCTGGTTTCGGCAGGCGCCCTCGACAAGACCCGCTATCCCAACGCGCAGGTCGTCGTAAAGAGAAATCTCGTTGGAGTCGTCGCGCCAACCGAATGGGAGGCCATCAAAGCCGCTCAACAGGTCGCGTCAGGCACGAAATGGAAAGACTGGAGAGGCCTTCCTGGACACGCGCGCCTTTTCGACTTTCTCCGCAGAGACGCAGACTGGAAATCCACCAAAGTAGCCACGAGCGGCAAATCAAAGGGTGACGTGACCGCCGGACTGGCGAATGCCGCAAAGAAGCACAAAGCCACCTATCAGCTTCCTTTCATGAAACACGCGCCAATGGGGCCAACGATGGCGGTGGCCGACGCGCGCTCCGACGGTACGGTATTCATCTACACCCATAATCAGAACCCGCAGGCGCTGCGTGGCCAGATTGCCCTGATGCTCTCGACGCCGGTCGACAACGTGGTCGTGCGCGTGTTTTCAGGTCCCGGGCACTACGGACGCTCCAACGGCGGCAACGCCGGTGGAGAAGATGAGGCCGTCATCCTTTCAAAGGCTGTCGGCAAACCGGTACGCGTTCTGTGGATGCGTCCGGATGATTTCCAGTGGTCCACACAATCTCCGGCGGGGCTATCCGATATCGAGATCGGCCTCGATACTAAGGGCCGCATCACGGCTTACCAGGCCGACCATTACATGCCTGCCATGCAGGACGATCGCCTTGTCGGCGCCCTGCTCGCGGGCCTTCCCACGATACCTGCGCCAGACGAGAAAGGCTCTGTCCTCGGCGTCGCCAATGACATTCAGGATCCGTGGGTGTATGACGGCGCGCAGGTGCTCGTCGAGCGCGGCTACGGTACGCCGCAGATCGGCCAGAAGTCCTCGCCGCTTCGCGTTGGCCTCCGCGATCACAGCATGCGGACGCCCGGGCAGTTCCAGCAAAACTATCCGCGCGAACTCGCCATCACAGAAGCGGCCGCTCTCGCGGGCGCGGATGCGATCCAGTTCCGGCTGAACCACGCGAAGGAAGAGCGTGTGATCGGCGTGCTGGAATCCGTCCGCGACAACTCAGGTTGGGAGACGCGTTCCAAGCGTGCGAGCGGAACCGGCAACATCAGGCGCGGCCAGGGCGTGTCGCTCATGTTCCGTTCCGGAACCTACTGGGCCTGCGTGGCGCACGTCGTGGTCAATATGTCCACTGGCGCCGTGGCCGTCGAGAAGGTCACCGTCTCAGTCGACCCCGGCATTGTGGTCAATCCCCTCCAGTTAAAACGGCAGGTTGAGGGCGGGACGGTCATGGGTGTCAGCATGGCTCTGCTCGAAGAGGTGCAGTTCGATGAAAGCGGCGTTACCACAAGCGATTGGCGCAGTTATCCAATCCTGAAGATGGCTGACCTTCCCGAAATCAAGGTCGTCCTGATCAACCGGCCCGAAGTGGGAGCCTACGGCGGAGGCTCCGAAGCCGCCAACGCGCTTGCTGCCCCTGCAATAGCGGGGGCGCTCTTCGACGCTACGGGAAAGATTGCGAGGCGTCTGCCGCTGAAGCCCGACTACGTCCAGGGCTTGTTAAAGGCTTGAACAGGATCAGCAGCGCAACGGGGGCGTAGGAAGAATCCGGAATTTCCTTCGCCCCTCGATCCGATACGTCTGGAAATCCGCGTGATCGACGGTAAAAATCGTTGACAGGCCCTCGCGTCTCGCGAGATGCACGAGGGTAGCATCGGCGAAATCCATCGGACGATCCCAATACTGCGCCATGAGCGCATGGATATCCGGCAATTCCGAATCTTTGATGCCCTCCAGCCGGATCGCGCCCGAGCGCACGAATTGCCACGCGGCGTCTGTTTCATGGCGGCTGTCGCCCACCATGTAGAAGAGTTCGGTCAATACCGCTTCGGAAGTGACCAGGGGCAATCGAAGCTTCGGAAATGCAGCCGTGCACATGCTGTGCCAACGGTCGTTCCGATCGAGCAAGGCGAGGATCGCGCCCGTGTCGACCAGGGCGTCAACGCCCATTGCGTCGACGCACGCGCTGCCTCACGGTCCCGGACACCGTCTCGGATCGGTGACCATCGCCGCCCGCAAGGAGTCCGAGACATTTCAAAGCTGCGCCCTGGAGCCTGCGCTGCTCTTCTTCTTCGCTGCGGGGAGAATCGCCTTTTTCCAGCCACTCCCGCGCTGCAAGATCGAGAGCGGCGGACATCGATATCTCGCGCCGGCGCGCTTCTCGCTCCAGACTCATCTTGAGATCGGAGGACACGCGCCAGCTATACACCTCGCTTTTCATGCACTACATTGTATTACATCAATCGGCTGATTCGCGACCGCCGTTGCTCCTAAAATGAAGTCAGATGATCCGGCTGATCACGGCGGGCGATCGCAAAATCATGAGCCGGGTGAACCGATGGGCGCCGCCCCGCTGGTTTCGCATGTGGATGCTTGCGTCATCGCGGGCCGGGGACGGCGGACTCTGGATCGCCCTGGGCGTCGTTCTCCTGCTCTTTGGCGGCAGCCGCCGCGTTGAAGCGATCCTTGCCGGCTCCATCTCCGCCACGCTCGGGTGGCTCGTCTTCTACCTCATCAAGCGCCTCACCGGCCGCGAACGCCCCTGCGCCAGTGAAACTCACTGCTGGTCTAAACTCCTTCCGCCGGACCGTTTCTCCTTCCCGTCCGGCCACACGATCATGGCCTTCGCCGTCACTGCGCCGATTGGCCTTTGCTACCCGGATCTGCTCGCCGGCCTGATCTTCTGCGCAACGAGCATCGCCGCCTCACGCGTTGTCCTGGGCCTGCACTACATCACGGACGTCCTTGCCGGAGTCTTTATCGGTTGCGCGATCGGCATTATCTGCTTCCGGACTATAATTCCGGCATGAGGCGAATTCTCGCCGTGGCCGTCATTTTCGCGGCCGCCGCGTTGGCGCGAGACAAAAAACTGCCGTCCGGCGACGCCGCGAACAGTCTGGTTGAAGCGGCTGGCTCGGTGCTCGATTCCGAACAGCTCAAAGAGACCTTCGGCTCCGATTTCGGAGGCATGTTCACCGTTATCGAAATGACGCTCACTCCCAAGAGTGATCGATCAGTCGACATTCACCTCGACGACTTCCTGCTGCGCTCAAGTCAGACAGGCGATCACAGCGGCCCCTTCGCCGCTTCTCAGATCGCCGGACAGGGCACGCTCGTCGTTCATGGAGCTGAAGCGCCGAGGAGCAAGGGTGGATTCAGCGGCGGGCTTGGCGGCATCTACATGGGCGGCATGGGATCGGCGGAGCCTCCTCCCGAAGGCAAAGCGGAGATCAAAAACAGCGAGAAAAAAGATCCGATGCTGGACATCCTTAAACGCAAGATCCTCGCCGAAAAGCCCATCACTAAGCCCGTAACGGGCCTCCTGTTCTTCCCTCTCGAGAAAGAGAAGGCGAAGAATCTCGAACTCACCTACACCACGCCCGACGGCAAGCTCAGGATGAAATTCCGGTGATCGGCGTTCAGGACCCGGCGATCGCCATTCAAGATCTGGATACTCCCGCCCTGATCATCGACCTCGACATCATGGAGCGCAATCTCCGGCGTGTGGCGGATTACTGTGCGCGCCACAACCTGCGCCTCCGTCCTCACACCAAAACGCACAAATCGATTCAGATCGGCAGGCAGCAACTCGCGCTGGGCGCCGCCGGCCTCACAGTTGCGAAAGTCGGAGAGGCCGAAGTCATGGTCGGGGCTGCTCCCCGCAACGTGCTCGTCGCTTATCCGGTATTCGGCGAACCGAAGTTGCGCCGCCTCGCGGCTGTCGCAGGCATGACGAGCGTAACCGTCGCTCTGGACAGCCTCGAAATCGCGCGCCCGCTGTCACAGATCGCCGAAGCCGCGAAAGTACGCTTCGGCGTTTTGGTCGAGGTCGATGTGGGACTCGCTCGTGTCGGCGTCACACCTGCCCAGGCTCTCGATCTCACCCGCGCCGTCTCCGCGCTGCCCGGCCTCGATTGGCGCGGCCTCACCTTCTACCCCGGCCATATCAAAGATCAGAACCCGGAAAAGCTCGCGGAACTCAGCCGTGTGGTCGAGCGCCTCGTCGGTGAGTTCCGCGCCGCCGGTCTCGATCCCGAGATCGTCAGCGGCGGATCAACCCCAGCTCTGTTCCACTCGCACGAAATCGCCGGACTCAACGAAATCCGCCCCGGCACCTACGTGTTCAACGATATGAACACCGTCGTCTCTGGCGCTTGCGCGCTCGAAGACTGCGCCGCCTCTGTCCTGGTCACCGTCGTTTCCCACGTCGCCGCAGACCGCATGATCGTGGATGGCGGATCGAAGACCTTCTCATCCGACCGCCTGTCTTCCGGCGGACCCGGTCACGGACGCGTCGTCGAAGCTCCCGGCGCCATCTTCCACAAAATGAACGAGGAACACGGATTCATTGATCTGTCCCGCGCCGAACGCTCCTTCGCCGTCGGCGAAAAAATTCGCATCATCCCGAACCACATCTGCGTCGCCGTGAACCTGCACGAACACGTCTACGGCGTCCGCAACGGGAAAGTCGAAGACTGCTGGAACGTCGAAGCGCGGGGTAAACTGCAATGAGCCAATTTCAGTAAAACGCTAATCGCGCGTCAGACGCTTCCGCCGCTCCACCCATTCCTCTTTAGTGAAGATCCTCGGCCCCGCCTCAATCATCCGTGGCAGCAGATCGAACACCGCGGTCGCCGTCCACTTCGCGCCGTTGCGCATCCGGAAGCCCTGCCGGTTAAGTTCGTCGGCCACGCCCGACATCGGCAGGTCGTCCACGATCATGTTCACTGCCCACATGAGAACATGCATCTCGGCCGGACTCTCGATCAGGTGCCGGGAATCGCTCGAAATCTGAAGCCCGTACGGCACTTCCTGAACGTATCCGGAAACGCCAGGCTCAGCTTCTTCGACGCCCTCGGCTTCCCGCTCCCATTCAATTGCTTTCAGCTTCCACCCGGAAGCGTGCATCTGATTCAGGTATTCCAGCGTGGGCGACCCCGTGAGGACCTCACGCATTCTTTCCGTCTTAGGCATGGCGCAGACACCTCCAGCCTTCGGCTTTGCGCAACCGGAGTTCCAGAACTAACCTGTTGAGGATTCACGTCCTCGGCAGATAACGCTGTCCGTTCGCGGAACCCGTCGTCCGCAAGCGGTCAGACGACGTACGGTTTGCGATAAACCGGGCGCGTGATCATCGCGGTCGCTGTCGGATCTCCGGTGAACTTCGGCCCCGCCTCGACATTCAGCTTGTGGCCACTGCGATAGCTGATGTTCGCCAGGTGGCACAGCCCAGCGCTGAGCACCGCGTTCGCCAGCGGATCATGCAGATCCGTCTGCTTCCGCGAATGGCACGCCGCAAGGAAATTCTCCATATGCTGACGCGTCGAGTCCTCGCCCCGCTGCGGCTTCTCTTCCGCGACGAGTTCGCTGCTCGTGCCCTTGTAAATCTGGTATCCGGTATCGTTCATCACCATGTACCCGTCAAAGCCGTAAAAAATATTCCCGACAGTGACGTTGATAGGCGTATCGGGTCGCTTCGGCGCCGGCTTATCGGCCGTCGGACGTGGAGCGGGCGGCGCGCTTCCTTCCGCATTGGTGTCGTTCCCGCGCACTTCGAAGATTATCTCCCGCCCGCCGAAGTCGTAGCTCGCCAGCAGAGTATTGGGCGTCTCGCGCTGATCCGGAGGACCATATTTCCCGCCCATCGCGACGGCCGCCTTCGGCCATTGCGGATCGCCCAGCGCCCAGCGGCAGACCCCCATTTCGTGCACGCCCTGGTTGCCGATATCGCCGTTGCCGGTATCCCAGAACCAATGCCAGTTGTATGCGAACCGCAGCTCGTTGAACGGCCGCATCGGCGCCGGTCCGAGGAACAAATCCCAGTTCACGCCCGGAGGGGTCGGGCTATCCTCCGTATGCGGCAGCGTCGGGCGTGGCTTGAAGCACAGCCCTTTCGCCAGATACACCTCCCCGATCACGCCGTCGCGCAGCGATTGCATGGCTTTGATCTTGAAGGGCATGCTGCGGTGCTGCGACCCGATCTGCACGATCCTCTTCGTCTGCTCCTGCGCCGCAATCATCGCCTGACCTTCGTGGATGTTGTAGCAGGCAGGCTTCTCGCAATAGACGTCCTTACCCGCATGAACCGCCCAGATCGTCGCCAGCGCATGCCAGTGATTTGGGGTTGCGATCGACACCGCCTCAATGCTCGGATCGGCGAACGCCTCGCGCATGTCGACGAACTCCTTGGCCTTGTCGCCGCCGTTTTTGGCCAAAGTCGCCTGCGATTTCTCTCTCGCCGTCTGATTCACGTCGCAAAGTCCTGCGACGCGCGCCTCGGGCATCTTCGAATAAATATTCAAATGGTTCGTACCGCGTCCGCCGAGACCGATGATTGCCACATTGATCCGGTCGTTCGCGCCCCAGACGCGGGATGCCGCCGCGGCGCTCGCGGCGCCCAGAAAAACTCTGCGAGTGGTCGAATGGGACATAGTAAGTAACTCTTCGGGGCTGATTATATACCGTGATTGCGACAATAGAAGCTATATGCCCTATTCGGAAATCCTCATTGCCCCCATGCGTGAGGACCTCACGCGCCACGGTATCGAAGAGGCCCGCACGCCCGAAGACGTCGATCGCCTGCTTGCCCCTGGCAGCGGCACAGTTCTGATGGTCACGAATTCCGTCTGCGGATGCGCTGCCGGAAAGGCCCGCCCCGGCATCGCGATGGCGTTGCGGCACAGCGTCCGGCCCGATAAAGCCGCCACCGTGTTCGCGGGTGCGGACGAGGCCGCCGTCGCTCATCTGCGCTCCCTCCTGAAGGACGTTCCGCCGTCGTCGCCGTCGGTTGCGCTCTTCAAAGACGGCAAGCCAGTGTGGCTCATGCATCGCCGCGATATCGAACCGCGCGACGCCTATCAGATCGCGCAGGTCCTGACTGACGCATTCGATAAATACTGCGTCAAGCAACCCGCCACCGCCTGAATGCCGCTCGATCCGAAGCCCATCCCGCCAGGCGATTGTCGGTCGCTCGACGAGATCCGCGCCGGAATGGACGCTATTGATCGCGAGATCGTCGCGCTCATAGCCGACCGTGTGGAATACGTCCGCGCCGCCGCCAAGTTCAAAACCGATTCAGCAAAAGTTGCCGCGCCCGAACGTGTGGCCACGGTGCTGAAAACACGCCGCGGCTGGGCCGAGGACAAAGGACTGAATGGCGACGTGATCGAAGCGCTCTACCGCGACCTTGTCGCCTACTGCATCTCCGAAGAGCACGAGCACTGGAAGAAAATCAATTCTTGAAAATTCGCTGGCCTCGCCGGTACTCTCAGGGCGTCATTCAGTAGCACGGCCTTATCCAGATGATCGATTCGCCCCTGATGCCGAACTGAACCAGCGCGGGTTAATCCGGTGTGGGTTAATCCAGTGTGGGTTAATCCGAAGACGCGGCGGCGCGAATCAGTTCCGCCGCGTTCTTCAAGGCTTCCGGCGTCAGTTTGCTGCCGCTGAGCATCCGCCCGATCTCTTCCCTGCTTCCCGCCGGATTCAGTTCCTCGATCTCCGCCACCGTCCGACCGTCCCGCTCAAATTTCCCCACCCGATAGTGATGATCGGCGAAACACGCGATCTGCGCCACATGCGTCACGCACAAGACCTGATTCTCCGCGGAAAGTTTCTTCAGTCGCCGAGCTACGCCCTCCGCAGCCCGGCCACCGATGCCTGTATCGATCTCATCGAACACCAAGGTCCGCACCGAACCGCTTCTCGCCCCGTTGCCTACAAGACACGTCTTCAGCGCTAAAGCAATTCGCGAAAGCTCTCCGCCCGATGCGATCTTTTCCATCGCCTTCGGCTCTTCACCAGGATTCGGAGACACCAGAAAACGAACCGAATCGCGACCTGTCTCAGACCATTTCGCAGGCTCCAGGACAATGCGGAACACGGTACGCTCCATCGCCAGGGGCTTTAGCTCCCCTTCCACGCGCCGCGCCATATCCGTCGCCGCGCGTTGTCGTAGCGTCGTCAGCTTTGTCGCCGCGCGTTCGTATTCGGCGCTCACCCGCGCCAGTTCGCGCCGCATCTCCTCCAGCCGTTCTCCCGCGGTCTCGACATCCGAAATCTTCTTTGCCACATCCTCGCCGAACGCGAGGATCTCATCCACCGATCCGCCGTACTTGCGCTTCAACTTCTCTATCGCCGCAAGCCGATTTTCGATTTCATCCAGCCGATCCGGATTCGCCTCCACGCGAGCCAGATAATCGCGCAGCGCATACGCCACATCCTGCGTTGCGATCACGGCGGGCTCGATCGACTGTCGCGTCGCCGCCATCGAATCATCGATCCGCGCCAGTTCATCCAGCTTCTTCGATGCCGATCTGAGCAGCGCCAGCGCCGACTCCGGAGCCTCATACAGAACCTCATACGCGGCGCCCGCATTCTCAAGCAACCGGCCGGCATTCTGCTGCACACGCCGTTCGCTTTCAAGCTCAGCGTCCTCCCCCCGCCTCAGTTCCGACGCCTCGATCTCCCGCCGCTGAAACTGCCACAAATCCAGCAGCCGCAGCTTCTCCTGATCACCGCGTTCGAGTTCCCCAATTTCCCCCGAGATTCGGCGCCACTCTCCGAACAACTCCCGCACCGCCCGCCTGTCCTCGCGCGCCTTCGCGAACGAATCGAGCATCCCCAACTGCGCGACGGGCTCGAACAGCGCCTGCTGATCGTGCTGCCCGTGGATATCCCCCAGATGCGCCGCAAGATCGCGCAGCAGCGCCACCGTAGCGGGCCGGTTGTTTACGTAAATCCGGCTCTTCCCGTTGGAGAGGATCTCCCGTTCCAGCAGGAGTTCCGCGTCCCCTCCCTCGAACCCCGCGTGCAACAGAACTTCCACGGCTTTCGCCGGCGTCTCGAATACCCCCGACACCCGCGCCCGGTCGTACCCCGACCGAATCGCCTCTGCCGAAGCCCTGCCGCCCAGCAGTAGTCCGAGCGCATCCACCACAATGGATTTCCCGCTCCCCGTCTCGCCGGTCAGAAGGTTCAATCCGGCGTGAAACCGTACACGTAATCGGTCCACGACTGCGTAGTTTTCGACCGTCAGCTCGTGCAGCACTCGTCCGATTATATGTAGGCCGGATCTTCAACTTTCCGCCTCCATGCCGCGTCTCATCAACAGATTGCGCGGTTTGGCAAACAGAGATTGGGGGCGGTGTCGCGTGATAGATTTGGGATGGGAGGTAAGTATTTGGCGAGTCCGCCTGCGGCGCTACAGCTACAGAAATATTGGGAACTAATTAGCAACGGATCGGTTCTGTCCTATGTCGTACTCGCGATACTCATTGTTTTCTCGATCTACTCCTGGACGGTCATCTTTTCGAAGTGGTCCGCCTTTTCGGCCGCCCGCAAATCCGATGCCCGATTCCTCCGCGCCTTCCGCAAGGCGAGCGGCCTCGAAGCCGTAATGGTCGCCAGCGAACAATTTCGCCCTTCGCCCTTGGTAGCGGTGTTCGATTCCGGCTATGAGGAAGTCAGCCGCCAGGTGAAATCCCGAGGATCGCTGGGGAGCCGTGAGGCTATTACCCGCAGCCTCCAGATCGGTACGAACCAACAGTTATCCCGCCTTGAGCGGAACCTCGGGTGGCTCGCTACGACGGCATCCGTTTCGCCGTTTATCGGCCTCTTCGGCACCGTTCTCGGCATTATTCGCGCCTTTCAGAATCTCAATGGCGCGGGCAGTTCCAGCCTGGCTTCCGTGGGCCCCGGCATCGCCGACGCTCTCGTCGCCACCGCAGCTGGTCTTTTCGCCGCGATTCCCGCGGCCATGGCTTACAACCATTTCGGTCATTCTCTGAAAGAGATCGGAACCCAGATGGATGACTTTTCCCTCGAATTTCTTAATCTGATCGAGCGCAGCTTCGGCGATTAGCGCGGGAGGCGAACGGCGATGGCGATCAACGTAGGCCCGGGAAACAGAGGACGCGGAGCGCGGGGCGTGGCCGCGCTTTCCGAAATCAACGTTACGCCGTTTGTCGACGTCGCGCTCGTCCTCCTCATCATCTTCATGATCACGGCACGCGCGATGGATTCCGGCATTGAAGTGGACGTTCCCAAAACCCGCACAGTCGCTGCAACCACCAAAGAGCTTCCTGTCGTCACCATTAATAAGGCGGGCGAGATCTTTCTCGGCAACAATCCGATCAATCTCAACCTGCTGGTCGATTCGATTCATCAGCGTTATCCGGGTCAGACGGCTGTCTATATCAAGGCTGATCGTCAGACCACGATGGATGTCGGCTTGCAGGTTATGAGCGTCCTTGGCAACGCGAAGTTCGGCATCAACGTTGTCACGGAACTGGAAGATCAGAGCCGCAGGCGCTGACGTGGATACGGCCATACATCCGGAAGATCAGCGCGATCCGCTTGGCAAAGCCTTCGCAGGGTCGCTCATGACTCATGTCGGTATGGCTGCGGCTGTCATCGCGCTGGGCGCCTTTCATCTGACCGATCAATGGGGCGCGCAGCATCCCAGCAGCGGGTCTGTCGGCGTCACCATGGTGTCCACCATACCCATTCCACGGCACGAAGGCCCTGTAAATCCGGTCGCCAACGACACTCATAACATCGTGCCGCAGGAGGCGAAGCCCGTCAAAGCCAAGCCTCTTCCCCAGGCTCCCGACCCGCGCGCCATTGCTCTTCCGGACAAAACCGAGAAGAAGAAGTTCACCCCAAAGCCATTGCCTCCCGTAGCGGTATACCAGCCGCAGGCATATCAACCGAATCAGGTTTACTCGCGAACGGCTCAGTCCATGAATTCGCCGATGTACGGAATTCAGGGCGCCGGCGGCATCGACGTCGGCCCGGCCTCCATTCTGGGAACGCGCTTCGAAGCCTACACCAACCTGATGCGCCAGCAGATTTCACAGCACTGGAATCGCGCGGACGTACATGCCTCGCCTTCTCAGCGCTGCGCCATCACGTTCACCATCGCTCGTAACGGAACGGTCGGCAACGTTCAGATCTCGCACCCGAGCGGTAGTTATCTGCTCGACAACTCGGCCCGCCGGGCCATTTTGGATTCCAACCCCTTACCATCCCTGCCCACTGCATTTACGGGCAGCGAAGCCACTGTGGAGATCTGGTTCCAGCTAACACAATGATGCGGAAATCTTTCATCGTTTCCTTATGCGCCCTCGCGTGCGGCGCGGCGCTCCTTCTGGCTCAGGACATCACAACATGGATCAACGGCGCCGGTGGCGGCAAGCCTGCGCTCGCGGTACCCGACTTCCGCGGCGCGGGCGGCGCGCAGTCGCTGATGGCCACCTTTAACTCGACGCTCTTTACGGATCTCGATAAATCCGGTTGCTTCGATATGAAAGCCAAGAGCCTTTACCCGCTCAACAATCCCCAGAGCGCGGCGGACCTGCGCCCCGAGGACAACCATCAGGGATACGCGCTTTCCGATTGGGCCGGTTCGCCCGTGAACGCCACGCACCTCGTGTTCGGCTACGCGGCCGGCGTTAACGGCGCGCTGGCGATCTACGGCAACGTATACGACGCGCGCGTCCAGAACATCTCATCGGCACAGCTTCTGTCCCAGCACTACGCCAGTTCGCTCGATGAAGCGGGCGCGACGCGTGCGGCGCACCAGTTTTCCGCCGATATCATTCAGAAGTTCTGTGGCGGCGTTGGTTCGCTTCTCGGCAGCCGCATTTACTTTATCTCGAACCGCAGCGGCAACGATGAAATTTGGGTTATGGATTGGGACGGCAATAACCAGAAGCAGCTCACCAATCTCCGCTCGACTTCGATCATGCCCACCGTGTCGCCCGACGGGTCGCGGATAGCGTTCACAACCTATGCCAAAGGAACGCCACGCATCATGATGGTCGATTCGCAGTCGGGAAGGTCGCTCCCCTTCTATAACCAGGAAGCATCCCTGAACGCCAACGTTACCTTCACGCCGGACGGCAAACAGATTTACTACGTCTCATCCGCGTCGGGAATCGCCCAAATCTTTACCGCCGAGCCCAATGGGCAGGGGTTCCGCCGCGTCTCCCATCGCGACGCAATTGAGGCCGAACCGAAAGTAAATCCCCGGAACCCCGGCATTATCTTATTCGTCAGTGGTCCGGGACCGCAGCAGATTTACAGCATGAGCGCGGAAGGAGGCAACGCGGAGCGCATTACGAATGGCGAAGGCGAAGCCTCCAACCCGTCGTGGAATCCCGACGGCCAGCACATCGCGTTTTCATGGACGCGCGGTTATGCGAAAGGCGACTGGAACATTTTTGTCATGGACGTCGCTACGCGCCAGTACGTTCAGCTCACGCATAGCGAGGGGCGCAACGAAAACCCGGTGTGGGCGCCGGATGGAAAGCATATCGTTTTCGCTTCCACCCGCACCGGACGCTACCAGTTATATTCAATGCTGGCTGACGGAACACAAGTCACAAGACTCACTCAACAGGGCACAAATAGAACTCCCGTATGGGGAGTAAAGTAATTATGAAAAAATACTCGCTGTTTCGAGCAAGTCTGTTTTTCGCGCTGCTTTGCCTGATCCTTGCTGTCGTCGGATGCAGCAAGAAGCCCCCCATTCCGCCGCCGCCTCCGCCTCCGAGCGTGGGCAACACCACCGGCGGAGGTTCGACCGGCGGTCCCGTGATCGCGGAATTTACGGCAGAGCCTGCTGCCATCGAACTCGGCCAATCCGCTTTGCTGCGCTGGTCGGTCAGCGGCGCCAACGATATCTCGATTGATCATGGTATCGGTACCGTGCAGAGCACCGGCACGTCGCGGGTCACCCCAAGAGACACCACCACCTACACGCTGATCGCGAACGGGCCCGGCGGCTCCAGCAGATCCGCTGCTACGGTGCGAATCGTATCGCCGCCGCCTCCGCCACCGCCCGTCACTCGCGAAAACACGGGCGCTCGCGGCACTTTCGAGACCCGCGTCGCTTCCGACCTTCAGGACGCGCTCTTCGATTACGATTCCAACAACATCCGCGATGATGCGCGTACTGCCCTGACCGCCGACGCGGATGCGATGAAACGGATCTTCATCGACTTCCCCGGTACCGTTATCAACGTGGAAGGCCACTGCGACGAGCGCGGCTCCGCGGAATATAACCTGGGCCTGGGCGACCGCCGCGCCAGCGCCGCGCGCGATTTCCTGGTGCAGATGGGCGTACCCGCGGACCGCCTGAAAACCATCAGCTATGGGAAGGAACGTCCGGCTTGTACCGAGTCGAACGAGAGTTGCTGGCAACGCAATCGCCGCGCCCACTTCTCCTCCGGCCAGTAGAGGCCGGAATCGGCGACAATGGAGGCATAAAGATGCGCATTACTCCTTTATTCGTAACGGCAGCGCTTCTCCTGACCACTGGCTCCGCATTCGGAGCCAGCAAGGAGCAGCAGGAAATGCAACGCGACATCGCGCAGCTTCAGGACCAGGTCCGCGCCCTCCAGAGCAGCTTCGACACAAAGATGACCGCGGTGCAGGTGCTGGTTCAGCAGGCGCTGGATGCCGCCAGCAAGGCTAACACGAACGTCAGCGTCCTCAATTCGTCCGTCAGCACTAGTCTGGAGCGGGAACTCAAGCAGGCCCTTACGCCTGTCGCGGGTCTGGCCGCCAAGGTGGACAACACGAACAACGACGTAGCGGAAGTGCGTAATCAGGTGCAGGATCTGAACGCTTCCGTCAACCGGATTCAGCAGATTCTGACCGACCTGAACAACGCCGTCAAAGTAATGCAGCCGCCTCAGGCTGCGGCGCCGCCGCCCCCGAGCCCCGGGTTCGCTGGCTCCGCTCCGCCGCCTCCGGCTGATGCCCTCTTCACAAGCGCGCTGGGAGACGAAAACGCCGGCCGGTTCGACATGGCTATTTCGGGTTATCAGCAGTTCATCAAAAACTATCCCGACAATCCGAACGCCGTCCGAGCCCAGTACAACATCGCAAATTGCCATTACACACAGCAGAAGTACGATCTCGCCGCTGCGGATTTCGACGCCCTGATCGCGGGGCATCCCGACGATTCCACCATCGTTCCGCAGGCTTATTTCATGAAGGGCATGTCGCTGAAGGGCACCAACAAGCCCGAGGCGCGCCGCGCCTGGCAGGCGGTGATCACGAAATACCCGCGTTCGGAAGCCGCTTCTCAGGCCCGCGAGCAGCTTCGCGCCATGGGCGTCTCCACCTCAACGACGGCAACGCCCCCAAAGCGTAAGGCGACTCACTAAACCTTACTTCAGTTCGATCACCAGCGTCCGGTAGGCTTTCGTCCCCAGATTCGTCAGTTGCGGCGCCGCTTCCCCTTTGTTGTGCCAGATCACGTCGCCGGATTTGCGCGTTCTGATCTCCTTCCCTCCGGTATCCGGATCGATCCTTTCGTAGCGCGAATCATCCAGAAACACGATGACCTGGTCTGAAGGTCGGACCGACTTCTCCCGCGGTTGGCCCGGCGCATAGTCCAACTCCGTCACGCGTACCCGCGCGTTCTCCAGTTTGGCGGAGCGCGAAACATCCGCGCGTCCGGCCGCATACGCGCTCAGCAGGGCGGCCGCAACAGCCCATTTCTTCATACCGGGAAACTATCACAATGATGGTTGCGGTTTCTCGCCGCATGTTGGCACAATGGCCTTGCCATGAAACTGCGGGTACTGGGAGTGATCCTCGCCGGAG
>DATFSM010000113.1:0-88049 GCA_035262625.1 Bryobacteraceae bacterium | reverse complement strand
CATGATCGAGATCAGAAACCCCAAGCAGCAGATGATCGAAAACATCGCGCACCGGAATACGGGTCTGCCCGAACGCAAGCATCGTCGCGCCTCCACAGATAAAGGACCGCCGGGTGACGACGTAGATCATCACTAGAGTTTATGTTTTTGCGCCGGTGCGTGCGCAGGACGTTCGGACCAGACACCGTACGCGATGGAATTCCGAACGCTGCGGTAGTTAGTTTGGCGCGATCGGCTCAGGAGTCGCCGAAAGGTGGATCGGGAGCATTCGCCGCGAGATGCTGGATCACGTGATCCCACTGCACGAGAGGCATTTGCTCCGTCTCGGCAATGACTACATCCGTTATTACCATCAGGACCGCACGCACATCGGTCTTGATAAGCAGACGCCGGCCCACGGTTCAATTGAGCAGCGACCGACCTCGTTGAGCACGGTAGTCACGTTGCCGCGCATCGGCGGCCTGCATCATCGGTACACCTGGTTCTTGTGCGTCATAGTCCCAAAGGGCCGTCATACAAGGGAACTGCCTTCCACGAAGGCCAACGATTGAGTTTGATGGCTCACAACGATCCGCGCGACGAACAGATGACGGAATTCGGCGACAAGGTCAGGGTCGTGAGGATAGACTCAAAGGCGCTTCGATTTTCTCGCCAATACGCCGATACGCCAGGTAACTGGACGAGGCGGAAGGGGTCAGGGCGAGCCATTCTGAAGACGAATTGAAATCAGCGCATGGAGCAGATACCCGCCGCCTTTTGGCCCATAATTCGGCTACTCCAGGAACCACCAGATCAAAAGGTGATCCGTAAGCTGCCCTGAAGCGACCGGTTCATGTTGACCTGCACCGACTGACTACCATGCGCAGTCGTTATCTGGCCGAAGGCGGCATCGCCCAGCGTTGTATCCGGCAAATCGAACTGCGGCGTGTTCGTGAGATTGAATGCCTCTGCGCGGAACTCCAGACGGAACCGTTCCGTTATGTTAAAGCGCCGGAACAGCGAAGCGTTAATCGCGAACAGATTCGGGCCGTGGAGAATGTTGCGGCCCACATTGCCGATCATCCCCGCCGGGGGATTCGCGAACGATGAGGGCGTAAACCAGTAAGTGCCCGGTCCCTCCTGCCCCACAATCTGGACGGGACCCACCTGCTGCGGAAACTGACTGTTACCAGGCGCATTCAGGCTGGTTGACGAAGCGCTGAACGATAGAGGCAGGCCGCTTTCCCAAGTCCAGAGCCCATTGACCTGCCATCCGCCCAGGAGCGCCTTCCCGATGCCGCTCGTGAGCATTTTCTTGCCCGCGCCGAACGGAAGCTCATACACGCCACTCAATGTGAAGACGTTTTGCCGGTTAAATTTGATCAGGCCTTTCTTGGCGACCAAACCCAGCAAGTTGTACCCGGAATAGTCAATCGCCTTCCCAAAAGTATAGGAAGCGTTCATCTGAAGGCCGTTCGAGAAGCGGCGATTCAGCCTGAGTTGAAGCGCTTCATAGTGAGAGCCCTGATACCACGGATAGGTTGTGGCGGCAGTTCGTCCGAAAAGAATGTTCTCCGGCTCACTGGCAGTTCCGGTGCCCGCCGTAGTGGCGGCGTTCAGATTGATGGTCCCGTTGATGACGTTGCCGTTAGCTATGAACAGTGCGTGATTGCCAACGTACGCCCCCTCGACCGAAAAATTAGCCGGCAAAGCGCGTTGAATGGCGAAGTTCCAGCTCTCGATGTAGGGTACGGGGACGTTCGTCGGCGTGACGCCATAGCTCTGATTGGGCGCGTTCGTGATGATGCCGTTCGAGGGAATCACGACCGGCAGGGGCGCGGGGAAGCCCGTCGCCATAGATCCCGCGGCGACATAGGAATTCGGGGCGCTGACTTGTTGCGCCTGTTTCACGGGATACTGCCAGTTCTCGGTGTACCGATAGAAGCTACTCATTCCGAACCCAGTTCGAATGACGGTCTTATCGTTCAGCCGATAGGAGATTCCGACCCTCGGGTAGATGTTTCGCGGGTAGTTTTTGACCCCGAGATCCATCGGAACATTTCCGAGTCCCGCCAGAAGGAGCGTGTTGTTTCCCGGATTGTAGTTGGAGAATCCGGCCGGAAACTGCGGGTACGACGCAGGCCAATACTCCCATCGGGCTCCGAGGTCGAGAGTCAGCTTGCTCGTTACCTGCCACTTGTCCTGAAAATATAACGCATATACGTGATTTCGTCGGGTGGGCTCGATTTCCGCCAGATCGCGGCCGATGCCGTTGGGCAGATCGAGCGCGAAAGACGCGAGCGAGTTCGCGAAGCTGTTTGTGATCCCGGCCGCGTTAAGCGTAGTGGGGCCCGGAGTGAACGTGAACAGGCCGCGGGGATTGAACGTTTGGGTCTGCAGCAGGAAAAACTGCTCGTAACGGCCGTCGAACCCCCACTTCATTACGTGGGTCCCCATAATCTTCGTCCAGTTGTTGGCGATCTCGAAGTTCGTCGACGAGCGCCGCCAGGGTAGAGAAGCGCTGGTCCCGAGCATCGGCGAGTCGAATCCATTGACGTTGATCGCTACCAGGCCGCTGGTCCACTTGTCGCCGAGATTCGCGTTCGGAATTCCCAGGCTTTGCGACGTATTCATCCCGCTGTCCACGTTCGTCGCGTCGTTGCGGTTGCGCACGACGCCCGCGCGCACTTCGGTGATCAATGTGGGACTGAAGATGTGGTTGTAGTTCACGCCCGGGCTTTGATTGAGTGATGGCCCGGAGGCATCAAAGCCCCCGTTCGATGGTCCGCCATAAATGCCAAGACCCGGGCCGTACAACCCCGGGTTCGTAACGTTGATGTGCGCCAGACTGTAACGAAAAAAGAGTTTGTCACGTGAATTGAGAAGATAATCGATCTTCACGTCGAAGCTATGTATGTTTTTGCTCTGATCCGTAGCCACCTGAAGATTGGTGGAGAGCGCCGAAGATGTGGGAGCGGGCAGAAAGCTCATCATCTTCTGAAAAATGGGACTGATTCGGCTTGGCGGGATGATTTGATTCGTGAAAGGTGTCCGGCCTGCTCCGGTCGCCGTATTTCCGGTCTGAGGGTCGTAGATGATTGTTGGCGAGGCCGCGAAGTTTCCCGCCCGCATATCCATGGTCGGAATCGTGGGAGTCGCGATCTGGCCTACGAGATCGATACTGCCCTGGTAATCGCCGAAATAAAAGAGCTTATCCCGCAGAATGCGGCCGCCCGCTGACGCGCCGAACTGATTGTGAACCCCATGTGGCACGGTCGACGCGAACACGTTCCGGGCCTGCAGAGCGCTGTCGCTGTGATACTCGAACAGGCTTCCGTGAAAAGCGTTGGTCCCGGACTTCATGATCACGTTGACAGCGGCGGCGCCGGCTCGTCCCAGTTCGGGATCCCATGCAGACGTACTGACATCGACGGAGGCAATGGCATCGGCTGGCAGGACGATTGCCGTGAGGTTATTGTCTTCCTCGATATTGTTGTCGAGCCCTTCGATCATGAAGTTGTTCATCCGATCCAGTCCGTTGACCGGGACCTGCATCGATTCCTGTGAGTTAAAGAATGGCGAGTTCGAGCGGTAGCCTGCCGTAGCGCCGGGGAGAACAACCAGCGTGTTCTGATAATTCCGGTTGTTCAGCATCGGCAGCGTATCGAGTTGTTGGCTTGCGATCGTGCCTCCCGTGTCGGCGCGATCCGTTTGCAACACCGCCGAATCAGCGGTTACGTCGACAACCTGCGTAACGTCGCCGGGAACAAGCTCCAGATCCGCTCGTACCGTTGTGTTGGCATCGAGAACAATATCCGTTCGAATCAGCTTGCGGAACCCGGTATGCTCCACCTCGAGCCGATAGTTTCCGGGATCGAGATTCGCAAATGCGAAGAACCCTGTGTCGTTGGATGTCTCAGTGCGGTGAAAGTTCGTCGACGTCTCGATGTTGTTCACTACAACTCCGGGCATCACCGATTGACTCGCGTCGGCGACTGTTCCCAGGATGGTTCCCTTGAGAGTCTGCGCCGATAGCGGCGTAACCAGGGTGAGCAGGCTCGCGAAGATCGCCAGGCTCCGCACGCGAAACGAGTAAGCACGTAAGATTCGGATGTCCATTGTTGTCCCCGCGACTTGGCAAAGGACTATCACAGGGAAAAACCGGAAGCAAGGGACGTTGTTTCGTTTTTGTCTAGTTCCAGAAGTCCGGTGCGATCGCGCGGAAAGCTACCGGATTAAACTTCGCGATGGTGTCGCCGCGATATGTTTCGGCCTCGATCACCATTTCCCACGCCGCAGGCGAACCTGCTTTTTTCCATTGCTCGTCGAGCAATCGCAGACCATCGGCCGTTGTCAGCATTGTGGCGAGACTCACAGGCGAGCGCCCCAACAGGAGCAGTGACCACGTATGCTCCGGGCGCACCGGAAGAAGGGCGACGATGCCGGGATAACGGATCCGGTCCGCCGAGTAATCCAGTTGGCGAAAATCTTTCTTTTCGTTCGCCTGGGGCTTTCGGTTTACAACCACATCCGGCTCAACGCGCTCGATATAGAAATTCAACTTCTGTGAAATCTGGTCAAGGTACACCGCGGTGCGCGGCATTCCGAGAAAGATCGTATTCTGCGCGGCGACGGAATCAGCAGCGAACCTCCGCGATTCGATGACGTTGACCGGCGCGCGGTCATGCAGATATTGCAGAAGCCGGATGCCGCCGTTCATTTCGGGAGCGCCGACATAATTCTGCGCGAGCTGCGGCGCTCCCCACTTTGCGGCGATCTCCCGCAGGAACGGCGAAGTCTCCCATTTCGAGAACTCCGATACGCTCAAGTCGCGAATGTTGATGCCGTGATCGGGCCAGAAACTATATACGGGACTCGGAATCACCACCTCAACCGGCCGGGATCCCGTGACCAGTGAATTCCAGAAGCGCGGCAGAGGCTGCGCGGCGGGCATCGACGACTCCAGCGTACGAACGCGTAACAGAAGAGCGATGCACGCAGCCAAGAGGACTCCCAAGGTGGCTAGGAAGACGATGGCGTAACTTCGCGGAATCGTCCGCCCTTTGGGCGAAGACCGCGCGGGAACAACTTCATACGTCCACTGCAGGTCGTGCTGCCCAAGAGGAATGGCGAGCTTCAACGGGAACGAATCGCCATTGATCTCATAAAATTCTTTGAGCTTCGCACGCAGACGGGAGATCTGGACCCGCACCGTGGAATCGGCTTTCGGATCGAAATTGCCCGGACGGCCAAGCGCATCAACGGCCACGGCATATTCGCTGATGGGCTCTCCGCGATGAGCCCAAAGATACATCAGCAGCGTCCGCATCATCGGGGCGGAGCGGAATGCGTCGCTCTCGACGATCTGCGTCAGAAACTCGTCCGGCGTCGCCGCCAGTTGGTCGGATGGGATCTGCATAGACCCGGCGCAGTACGATTCTCCAACAAGCGTTCTGCGCACGCAAGGAACCCGCAATTCGATACGCACCGACGATTGGGATATGATTCTTAGCCAAGGCGCCGGAGGGGACAATGGTGGCCAGTAAATCGAAATTCGCAGCGTTTGCGGGCTTCATCATGTGTCTGGCCTCTCGTGGTTTCGGGCAGGATAGCAATCCGCTCGACACACCCGAGGGCCGCGCTCAGGGAGCCGCGCTCTTCCAAACCAATTGCGCGTATTGTCACGGAGCGCACGGCGAGGGCGGCCGAGGCCCTGACCTGACGACAGGCGTTTATCGCCACGGCGGTTCGAATCGTGACCTGTTCACAAACATTCGGAATGGTATCCCGGTAACCGAGATGCCGGCCAGCCGCATGAGTGACGAAGACGTGTGGAAGACAGTTGCTTACGTAAGGAGTCTGGGCTCGTCTGGAATGGCGGAGAAAGCGACCGGCGACAGTGCCGCGGGGAGATCGATCTATGAAGGAAAGGGACACTGTGCTGGCTGTCATTCGATCGCGGGCGAAGGCGGCAGCGTCGGCCCTGATCTGGCCGGAATTGGGCGCCGGAGAGGGCTTGCCTATTTAATGGAGTCACTGGTTTCGCCCGCCGCGGAAGTTCCGGCCGCCTACCGCGCCGTGCAACTCGTGACCAAATCGGGTCCGACAATACAGGGAATCCGCCTGAACGAAGACGACGTTTCGATTCAGATCAGGGATTCCAACGGAAAGTTACGCTCCTTCTTCAAGGATGATCTGAAGGACATCCAGCGAGACAAGCCATCGCTCATGCCGGCTTATGGGACAACATTGACCAAAAAAGAACTGGAAGATGTGGTGGCCTATCTGAGTTCATTAAGAGAGTCGCTATGAGCCGGAAATCATCACTCCTTCGACTGGTTGCTCTTTTGTCCTTTGCCACGTTGCTGAATAGCCAAGGCCTTCCCGTAACCGCGGAACGTTTGCTCAAAGCCGATCAGGAGCCTGGCAACTGGCTCATGTACTCCGGCAGATACAGCAGTTGGCGATTCAGCAATCTGAATCAGATCAATACCTCGAACGTGAAGAACCTCCACCTCAAGTGGATCTTCCAGGGCCATTCACCCGAAAAATTCGAGACAACGCCGCTGGTCGTTGACGGAATCATGTATCTCACGCGTCCGGAGAATGACGTCTTCGCGGTGGATGCGGCGACCGGTCGCGTTATGTGGACTTACAGCTATAAGAATCCGGAGCGCACTTACAACTGCTGCGGACGGGTGAATCGCGGACTTGCGATTCTCGGCAATCGCTTGTACATGAACACGCTCGATATGCACCTCATAGCAATCGATGCCAACACGGGCCGTGAACTCTGGAAAACCGAAATTTACGACTACCTCGCCGACGGAGGCTACGCTGCAACCGCGGCTCCTCTCGTCGTGGGAAACAAGGTCATTGTCGGGATGGCGGGTGGCGAGCATCCCGGAACCGGATTTCTGGACGCGTATGATGCCGTAACCGGCAAGAACCTGTGGCGATTCCACACCATCCCGCAGCCCGGCGAGCCGAACTTCGGGACGTGGGCTGGCGATTCCTGGAAAACCGGCGGCGCGGCGACGTGGAACAACGGTTCGTATGATCCCGAGACGAACACGCTTTTCTGGGGGACCAGTAATCCCTGGCCCGATTACAATGCCGATTCGCGCCGCGGCGACAATCTCTACTCCTGTTCGGTCCTCGCCTTGGATCCCGATACCGGAAAGCTGAAATGGTATTACCAGTTCACCCCCCAGGACACCCACGACTGGGACGCCACGCAAATCCCGATCCTCGTGGACGGGACGGTTCGTGGCCAGCCGCGAAAACTCCTGGCGTGGGCCGCGCGCAACGGGTTCTACTACCTGCTGGACCGAACAAACGGCCAATTCATCCTAGCGAAAAGCTTCGTTCGTCAGACGTGGGCGAGTGGCTTCGATGATAAAGGACGGCCGCAGGTCAATCCTGACCAGGAACCCACGGACGAGGGAAGCGACCAAATCTTTCCAGGCGTGGACGGCGGAGCGAACTGGATGTCGCACAGCTACAGCCCGTTGACCCAACTGCTGTACGTTTTCGCGCGGGACGAGCGCCGGCTATTCACGAAGAACGCGGTCCGGCATGTGAACGACGGTGAACCTCCGCTGAATAATGGCGCTCCGCCCAAAGGCGCCCCTCTCACTGCGCTCAACGCGCCCCAGACGACCGGGATCTTCGGAGCCGGCGGCAACCTCCCGGCCAGCCCTGCGCCAGCGCGGAATCCAAAGCAAGCGAGGTTCGCCCCCGAAGAGAGTTGGGGCAAGGTTGTCGCGATCGACCCGTTCACCGGCCTGATCAAGTGGGAGCACAAAGTTCTCTCCCCACCTTGGGGAGGTGTTATGTCCACCGCTGGCAATCTCGTTTTTGGCGGCACAACCGAAGGAATCGTCTTCGCCCTCGATGCGAAAACGGGTGAGCGTTTGTGGTATTTTCCCGCCAACGATCGGGTCTACGCATCGCCGATTAGCTTTCTCGCGAACGGAAAGCAGTATGTTTCGCTCGCCGTAGGAGATGTTTTACTGACCTTCGGGCTGGATTGAAATGTTATTTCTTTTCAGTGGCGTAACAGGGAGTAACAAACACTTTGCAACTTCCGACGGCGGGGGTGAACATCCATAGTGTATGTGGTGAGTTGTGTATCTTAAGCGTGGCTGGATTCTCGGGGGGACAGTGATGCATTCGTCGGGTTGGTGGCTCAGGGTTTGGGGCAGCGTAGCAATACTGGCGGGTACCTTCCCGGTCTTTGCGCAACGCGCGCCGCTCTTTAAAAGCGAAATCCTTCCGGTTCTGGAGAAGAACTGCGTCGCCTGCCATGGACCGAGCCAGAAAATGGGCGGACTCGACCTGAGTTCCTTCACGGGCATGATGAACGGGAGTTCAAGCGGGCCGGTGATCGCCCCCGGCAAGCCGGAACGAAGTCTCCTCTGGAAATTGATCGAGAGCGGCCAGATGCCGCAGGGCGGACAATTGACCAACGGCGACAAGCAACTCATCCGCACCTATATCGAACAGGGCCGATTCCCCACCACCGAGCCGGAAACCGAAGCCGACATGCGGAAAAAGGATGAGGCCAGAATTACGGAGAAGGACCGTAGTTGGTGGGCGTTCCAAAAGCCCGTGAAGCCTGCGGTTCCCGACGTTAAAACTGACGCTAAAACCCGTGATCAGGCTGACTCGGAAATCGACCGATTTATACTTGCCAAACTGCAAAGCCGCGGATGGGCTATGCAACGCGAGGCGGACCGTGCGACTCTCATTCGCCGCGCCTATCTCGATCTCATCGGCTTGCCGCCCGGTCCCGCTGATGTGCAGGCGTTCGTGAATGATCGATCGCCGAACGCCTGGGAAAAGATCGTTGACCGGCTCCTTGCGTCACCTCGTTACGGCGAACAATGGGGCCGCCACTGGCTCGACGTCGCCGGATATTCCGATTCGCGCGGCGACGCGGGCGATAGCGACCGCGAAGTGGCGTGGAAGTACCGCGACTACGTCATCAACGCCTTCAACAAGAACAAGCCAATCAATCAGTTTCTTCTCGAGCAGATGGCTGGCGATCAATTGGTGAATTACAAACCGGGATCGCGTCCGACACCGGACCAAATCGAGCCGTTGACTGCGACCGGTTTTCTGCGTACCACCGCTGACATCACCGACAACCAGACGATCTACGAGGTCGATAAATACTTCGACGCGCAGCAAAAGGCAATGGAAACCAGCCTGCGCGCCACCTTGGGGCTAACCGTTCAGTGCGCACGCTGTCATGACCACAAGTTTGACCCTCTGTTGCAGCGCGACTATTACCGGCTCATGTCGATCTATCAGGCGGTATGGGATCCCGAAAACTGGCTCGCGGGCGACCTGAATTTCGGGCCTTGGCCGAGTCGCATGGTCCTCGACATGGACATTCCGGCGCGTGACGCGTGGATTAAAGATGTGACGAGCCGCGACGCGAAGGCCGTCCGGCGCCTTGATGATCTTCTCGAAGCGACCTACCAGACATACCGCGCTGAGCTAAAAGCTGGCCACGATCTTTCCGATATCGCTAAACGGAATCAGATCCGCAAAGACCTCGAAGCCAATCCCGATCTGGAAGTCGACAGAAACGCGATGAAGGACTTCATCACGGATCAGGAACTCGAGAAACGCTATCCGGAACTGGCGGCCTGGAAAGACGAGATTCAGGTCAAGCGCAATTCGCGAAGGGAAAAGTCGAAAGTTCCCCCGAACTACATTGAGTCCGCATGGGACGTTTCGAAAACGCCTTCGCCGACTTACGTGTTGCAGCGCGGCAACTATCTTGCCCCCGGCGCGGAAGTTCAGCCGGGAATACCCGTTGTTCTAGATAACCCGAAGAGTCCCCTGACTTTTCCCGATCCCAAAGATCACCCCGAATGGAATGGCACCAACCGGCGTTTGATTCTGGCGCAATGGATGGTGTCGCCCGGTAACCCCTTGGTTTCCCGCGTATTCGTCAACCGGGTCTGGCAGTGGCATTTCGGGGAAGGAATCGTTCGTTCTGTTGACGACTTCGGAACTCAGGGAGCAAAGCCGACCCACCCTGAGTTGTTGGACTACCTCGCTCTATCATTCCAGGAGCACAACTGGGACTTGAAATGGCTGACCAAGCAGATCATGATGTCTCACGCGTACCGGCAGAGTTCCGCGGAAGTGCCTGAGTATGTCGCCGCGGATCCCTCCGACAAGTTGCTCTGGCGCAAGGCTCCCCTTCGTCTGGAAGCCGAAACCATCAGAGACTCGATGCTTGAGGTCAGCGGACTGCTGAGCGACAAAATGTACGGCCCGCAGATACCGATTAAACGCGGTCTCGACGGCCAGTGGCTGGAAGACGAGAAGAAAACCATCAGCGGCCAGAACCGCCGCAGCCTGTACCTTGCGCAGACGCGCACGCGTTGGGTGTCCTTCCTGCATGTATTCGATTGCCCGGAGATGACCTCGGACAATCAAGCCGAGCGTTTCCGGTCAGCGCTGCCTACGCAATCGCTGGCGATGATGAACAATCCGCTGGTGATGCGCACTTCCAAGGCCTTCGCCGAGAAAGTTCTCGAAGAGAGCCGGAACAACTACGACGAGGCAGTGAACATCGCGTACCGCGAGGCTTACAATCGCACGCCCGGCGCGCGGGAACTCGAAATCGCGAAAAAATCGATCAGTTCCGACGCCGACCCGAAAGAAGGGCTTCGCCTCTTCCTGCAGGCGATGTTCGGCGCCAACAATTTCATATACAGTTACTGATACCGGGGAGATGAAGCGATGAGAAGAATTATGACTCGCAGGCAGGCATTGCAGGACGCCGCAGTGGGCTTCGGCGCAATGGCGCTCAACTCCATACTTCAGGGCGACAGGCTCTATGCGGCCGAATCTGCTTCGGCCAGAGAACGAAGCTATGATCTGAAGCCGAAGCCGCCGATGTTTCCGGCCCAGGCGAAGCGCGTCATCTTCATCTATATCGGCGGCGGCCCCAGCACGATCGATATGTGGGATCCCAAGCCCGGGTTGTTCAAGTTCGACGGCAAACCCGCGCCGTTTGAGATCAAAGGCCGAGCGCTCAACGGGTCCCAGCAGATCATGGCGAGCCCCTGGAAGTTCAAGCAATCGCCGCAAACGGGCCGCAGCGTCTCCGATCTCCTGCCTTACTTCCAGAAGGTCGTGGACAAAACGACGTTTGTCCGCTCAATGACGACCGATCGCATCGACCACTCGACCGCCCAGTTCACATTTGTCACCGGCCGGGGCTTTACGGGCTTTCCGTCGATCGGCGCTTGGGTCAATTATGCCCTCGGCACCGAGAACCAGAACCTCCCCGGCTATATCGCGCTCGGCACGGGAGCCACAATCGGCGACCGCGCGCACTCTTCGGCTTGGTTGCCGCCGATTTTTAACGGCACCAGCATGCGCGCCGACGCTCAGTCGCCCATCTTCGACATCAGGCGTCCGGAGAATGTCAGCGAGGCGCAGCAAAGGCGCTTCCTCGACATGGTGGAAGAACTGAACCGCGTCCAGAAGGCGAAATCCTACGTGCTCGACCAGGACCTGGAATCGCGCATCGCCAACTACGAGCTTGCGGCCCGAATGCAACTGGAAGCTTTAAAGGTTGCGGACCTCGATCAGGAAAGCGAGGCCACGAAGAAGCTTTACGGAATCGATCAGAAAGTTTCGGGCCCGTTTGGCCGGTTGTGCCTGATGGCGCGTCGCCTGGCCGAAAAGGATGTTCGCTTCGTCCAGATCTACGGCGGCGGCGGTGGCAACTGGGATACCCACAACAATATCGAGGGGCAGTTGCCCGGCCTCTGCGAGTATATCGATCAAGGCATGTCAGCGCTCCTCGTCGATCTCGAGCAGCGCGGCATGTTGAAAGACACCTTAGTGGTCTGGTCCGGCGAGTTCGGCCGGTTACCCACCATCGAGGCAAAGAACTCGAAGCCCGGGCGCGATCACAACCCTTACGGATTCAGCATGTGGATGGCGGGGGCCGGGCTGAAGCCGGGCTTCGATCTCGGCGAAACGGACGAACTGGGATACGCCGCGGTTGGCCCCAAATGCAACCACAGCGATATACATGCCACCGTGCAGCATCTGCTCGGCATCGACTACCAAAAGAACACGTTCCCCTACGAAGGCCGCGACGAATCGCTTGTCGGCGTAAACCCGGCCCGGGTCCTGAAAGAACTCTTCGCCTAAAGGAAGGCTGAAAATGCGCTTACATTATGGCTGGATGGGCGCAGCGCTCGTTGCAGCGGTGATTCTTTCGCCTGCCGCCGCGCGGCCCGGTTCCGACGCGGATTCGCGCGCCCGCGAGTACGTGCAGTTCCTCGTGCAGCAACTCGATCAATGGACCCGCGATCTGCCGAAAGCCTATGACATGGCCATGATGCGCGCGCCGGTGGACGTGTCAGCGCTTTCCGAAGCCGAAAAATCAGGCGCTGACAATCTCCGGGAAAGTGTGGGGCGTCTGTCCGCCCTCAGTCAGGCTCCCAATCTTCTGGCGAATGCCGAGTTTCGCGCGCAACTGGACAAAACCGTGCTGGCCGCAACGCCGGTGAACGACGCGCTTTCGAAACAGCGGTTCCCTGAGGCGATCCAATCCGATTGGGGCCAGGTCAGAACAACGTTGAACAGTCTGGCTTCGGCTTACGAGCGTCCCGGACTTGCGGTCTTGGATCCTCCGGCGCCGGGGAGCGGTCGGAAACAGGCCGTCGCGCCGCCTCCGGGCGCGGTTACAGGGTATGTGGTGGACCAGCGTTGCGCCGCGAGTGGAAAGGCGATGTGGACCAACGTTTCCTGCGTTCAGAAGTGTGTCCGGGACGGGGATAAGGTGGTGCTTGTCACTGAACAAGGTAAGGTCTTTCAGTTCGCCACGCAGGACAAGATCGACCCCGAAAGTTATGGCCAGAAAGTCGCCGTCACCGGCAAGACCGACGGTGACGTCATCGCGGTCGCCACGTTTCAGATCTTGTAGAATCTCATCCTGTATAAGCTGATGCGCCGTTTCATCCGGGCTGCTTTGCTTTCTGCGGCATTCGTCCCGGGCGTACTGCATTCGCAGACGCCGGCCATGCGTACCAGATATCTGCCGAGCCTGACGAATCCGGAAATCGAACAATTTCTCAAGCGCAACGACGTCATTTTTATTCCCGTCGGCACCGTTGAGACCTTCGGAACCATGCCCTCAGATATGGAATACCGCATGGCCGAGGCATACGCCGTCAGGTTTGCCGAAGAGGCGGATGGCCTGATACTTCCGCACGTCACCTACTTCTATCCAGGCGTGACCGTAACCGGCGCCGCCTCTGTCTACATACCGCAGGAAACCGGCTTCGCCTACCTCAAAGCCATCGCCCACTCTTTGCTGCGCCAGGGCTTTCGCCGTCAGGTCTATCTCTCCGCCCACGGACCCTCGGACCAGTTCGTAAGCGGCATGGTCCGCCAGTTTTTCGAGGAAACAAAGGACCCGATTCTTTACATTCATCTGCCGCTGTTGAATCGCCGAGCGGGCGCAGTTGCGGCCGGTGAAGTCAACACTTTCCGCCTGACGGGATACGGGGCGTATCACATTTTGGGCCGGATGGACGACATCCCCTTAAAGCTTGAGATCCCGAAACCGGAAGCGCCGCCCCTTCCCCGTCCGCCTGCCTCCATCAGCATCCTGTCGCCGCTGGCGCCGGAGAGCAGCGCGGTGGGAAGCTATGATCCCGATCCTGAGCACAATGGCGGCAAACCGCTCGAAAGCGTAAACATGAGCGCCGCCGAACGCGAAAGACTCGGAAGTGAAGGTCAGGCGCTGATTGAAGCCAACATAAAGGCCGTCAACATCAAAGCGGTCGTTCAAGCCCTCCGTGATGAAGACAAGTACGTACATGATGTGATCGTTCCCCGGTTTAAAGACATACTGCCCAAAGATCAACCTGAATAGTTTTGAGGAGACCGCCATGCGTCCTGCTCTTACCGTCAAACTCCTTCTCGCCGCGAGCTGCGTTACTGCGCTCGCGCCGCAGTCCTTCGGACAGGTTCGAAAACTGCACACCCGCGATCTGACGCGTCTCAGCCAGGTGCAGATCGCCGCATATCTGAAACGAAGTGACATCGTGTTCATTCCCGTCGGGGCGGTGGAAACGAACGGCATCATGCCGAGTGATCGCGATTACGTATCGCCGCTCGGCATGGCGATCGCCATGGCGGAAGAGCTGGACGCTGTTTACATGCCGGGCCTGATCTGGTCGTATGCGGGCACGACGTTGGTTGCGCCTGCCACGATCGATATTTCACCCTCGCAAGGCAAAGATTATCTGCGCGCCGTGGCCGAATCACTTCTGAAGCAGGGATTCCGGCGGCAGGTCTATATTTCCATGGGGCAGGGACCGGCGCCTCTGACCGCCGGAACGCTCGTGCGTGAGTTCTTTGACGAGCGGCACGTACCCATTCTCTACATCGACATGGATGCTTATCTGCCGCGCCTCAAGTTAGCTCCGGAGACGCGAACGAAGCTGATGTACGGCACCCACTATCTGGCCGGACGAATTGAAGACATCCCGGTTCAAGGCGATTACGGGCACGCCGAGTCGGTCGCCGCAAACGCCATACCGGAGGACAAAGGCCTCGCAGATCTGGGCCGCCTGGGGTTTACCGGCAGCCTCTATCTGGGTTCCTGGATCCCCGATGTGATGGCGCACGGCAGCGGCCGCGAACCTGCCCTCCCCGCCAATGCCGCGGAGCGAGAGGAATGGGGCAAGCAGGGCAAGGAGGCGGTCATTTCGATCGTGAAGCAAATGCATCTTCAGGAAGCGATGGCCGACCTGAAACTGCACGACGAATTCACGAACCAGGTGCTCGTCCCCAAATACGGCAAGATTCTACCCGGCGTGAATTGAGTCCGGCCAGATCCGCTTAGGGCTGCTCAGAAATAGGGCGCATGAGACATGGGCGACGGCAGCCCGTCCGCCGTCCCGGGTTCCATGAATTCCGTTCGAGTCCCATCGGGATCGAAGAAATTTCCCTGCCACTTATGGTTGATCCCGACGTGCGCCTCGTGCTGGCGTCCATAATCGCGAAACGCTGCCAGCGCTTCAATGGCCGCGATTGTTTTCGGCATGTCCTGGGTTTCCAGCGCGATGTGGCCGCCGGCTCGCGTGGGCTGCGGTGGAGTATTTGTTCCTGCGGCAGGGCGAAGGAAACTCCACTCAACATAGTCGTCACTCTCCGACAGCTTCAGGTTGGAGAGTGATGCCAGCAGCGGACCCGTTCGCGGCGCGGCCTGCCTCCGCGGAGTGCCTCCGGGGGGTACTGGAGCCGACATACTCGGGTCTGCGCGCCAGAACTCACGAACCGCGAAAGCGTCCTGATAAAACTTCACCGTCTCCGGCTTGCCGATCGAGAAACCCGTATGCAGAATACGGTTCGACAACCGGTTCGGAGACAGGAACTTTCCGACGTTTTGAATGACCAGACTCTCGGGAGTGAACTGAACAATCTGAATCGGCGTGCCATCGGGATCAGCCGTGTCAAATGCGAGATCCGACATCGGCGTTTTGTGCACCGCAGATGGCACGGCGTATCCCAGCGTTTTCAGATATGCGCGCATCCCCTCGGCATCGTCGGTTTCTACCGCGTAGCGCACAAACCTCGGCTCCGAGGCCGATGACTCGGGCGTAACCACAATGTACTGCCGGTTATTGACCTTGAAGAAGATCTCCGACACCTGGTCCGCCGGAAGCTTTGCCTTCACAACCGCCGTGCCATTCTTCAGGACGGTGAACGCTTCATCGAAGCCAAGCAGATCCCCGTAAAAATGACGGGACGAGTTCAGGTCGTGCGCACGCACGACGATCTGGCACAGGCCAAGCGCCCGAGGTCTCGCGGGGCTCTGTGCCCAAACGGGCGCACAATTCGCAAGAATGAGTGGCGCTATCGTCAAAAATGCTGTCTTCACACCGTCTCCTGTACCGACTTATTTAGTGGAATCATATCGCAGAGTCTCGGCGGCGAACACCGAAAATAAGGTATAGAATGCCGTCATTCCGGCATGCGATCACATCAACTCTCCCGCCGCCGTTTTGTGCTCCTTTCGGCAGCCTCGGCCGCCGGACTCAACGCTGAGCCGAAACAACCGATTCCCATTGGCCTGCAGCAGACGGCCGTAGTCCGCGAACTGCAGCGCGACTTCGACGGAACCATTCGCGCCATCGCAGGCATGGGATACGACCTGATCGAGTTCTCGGCCAACACGTTCATGACGTGGACGCCGGCGCGAGCCAAAGAAGTTCGCGCATTGATGGACGGTGTCCATCTCCGCTGTCGATCGACCCACAACGAGATCGTTTCTTTTTCCGGTGACGGGCTGTCAAGATCGATTGAACTGAATCATATCTTGGGATCGGACACGATAGTGTCGGTTCGGGGTCCTGGTTCGCCAACGGCTCCGCCCAGCTTGGACCCCTGGAAGCGATTCAGCGATCAACTAAGCCAGGCAGCGAATCGGATTCGCGCGGCCAATATGACCTTGGGGTTCCACAACCACGATGTGGAGTTCAAAACACTCGAGGCGACACGGCCGATCGATATTCTCGCCGCCAATAACGACATCACGTCATTCCACCTGAATATTGGCCTCTGCCTCAAAGGCGGTGGCGATCCGGTGGCTTTTATCCGGCAGTGTCCGGGGCGAATACAGACGCTGCTCATCCAGGACTACATGGGCAAGGCGAAGTGGCCCGAGATTCTCACAGCCGCCGAGAAAACTGGTGGCCTGCAGTTCTACCTGATTCAGCGGACCGATGGCCTGTCCCTTGTGCCGAGGGAAGGAGATGATGTTCTCGAGTTCGCGCGTAAGGACCTCCAGCTTTTCCGGCAGATGCACCGGCTGACCTAGCCGAGCGTCAACGCGGTTTGACAAGGCGCCGGCCGTTCGCGGCGCCAGACAGCTTAAGGGACCTCGAAGGAGGGTTTAAACGTTCAGCGTCTTCAGATAGGCGACGCTTGGACCGTCAGATCCCAGGGCTGCTCGACAAAATAGTTTCTAGTCCACCCTGCTTCGCGGCAGTGAAAATCGCCTTCACCTATACTCCGGTGCGTCAGCAGCGCGGCGACCGCACCATGCGGCATACCCTCTTATCCCGGCATGCGGGGATCGCGATAAACGACGCGACCGTCCACTATCGTGAGAAGGGCGTCGATATCCCGGATCTCATCCACGGGACATTGCAGGATATCCCTCGAGATCACGACCAGATCGGCCAGTTTGCCGGGCTCGATCGAACCCTTGATGTTCTCTTCGAAGGAAAGGTAAGCGCCGTTGATCGTCCACATGCGCAGGGCCTGCTCGCGGGTGATAGTTTGTTCGGGCCCCTGCGTGGCGCCGTCCGTGGTCTTGCGAGTGATTGCCATCCACATGCCGAAGAATGGGTTGTAAGGATTCACTGCATCGCGCGAATCGAACCGGATCATGTGATCCGAGCCGCCGGCCACAACGATGCCATTTTCGAATAGCGAGCGCAGTGGCAGAAAGTCCTTCATGCGCGCTGGACCGAAGACATCTTTGATCGCGGCTCCATCCTCATGGAGCCATGCAGGCTGGACATCAAAGACCACCCCCAGCGTGCGCGCCCGTGCGATCCCCCGCGGGTCGGGGAAGTTGCCGTGCGTGACCGTGAAGCGGCGCCCCTTGATGGGCTTTTCGCGATCAGCGGTTTCATAAGCGTCGAGCAGAGCGTCGAGCGAGCCGCCGCCGGTGACGTGAGCCGTCATCTGCCAGCCGAGACGATCCGCCGTTCTTGCCATCTCGATCAGGTTCTCTCGCGGGACTGAGAGGACGCCACGGTAATCGGGATCGTGATAACCATAAATCTCGGTATGTTCCCCATACGGCTCGCGCAGATATGCGGTGCCGAGCAGAATACCGCCGTCGGCGACCACTTTGAGCGAACCGACGCGATACCAGTCGTCGCCCATGCCAGTTACGAACGGGATCGCCTCAATCTCACGGCGAACCTGGTCCGGCGTCCCCTGGCCCGTGATCAGATACGTCACGTACGAGCGAACGGTCAGTTCGTTCTTCGAGCGCAGCTCCTGATAGACGCGGAAGCCCTCGGGTCCCTCCGAGCGGTCGATGGTGCTGGTGATGCCAACCGCGTTGTAGCTCTTTTGCATGGCCTTCAGCGCCCAGACCATATCGTCGTGAGTGGCCAGTCTCGCGGTGCGTAGCGATTTCAATAACTGCGGGGCTCCGATAATGAGGCCGTTCGGTTCACCGTCCGCGTCTTTGATGATCTTGCCGTTGGAGGGCTGAGGGGTGTCGCGGGTGACGCCGATCTGACGGAGCGCAGCAGAGTTGAGGGCGGCGCTGTAGCCGTTGTCCGTCATGGCGGGGCGGTCGGGCGCGGCTTCGTCAAGTTCCCGGCGGGTCGGATAGCGGTGGTCCACAAGGCGCGAGGAGTAGACCTTCGGCAGGAAGATGAGCCGGCCGGGCGGCGTGGTAGCAGCCTGTTTGCGAATGTACGCCTGGATTTCCGCGATCGATTTCATGACCGGAATCGGGCCGTCCTGCTCGCTAAGTGCGGAAGTGATCGGATGGGTGTGGCTGTCTTCGAGGCCCGGCAAAACCGTGCGGCCGTGCAGATCAATTCGACGCGCGGAAGCGTTGGCGGCACTGGCGACTTCGGCGAGCGTTCCGACGGCGAGAAAGTGATTTCCCCGTATGGCCACGGCTTCGGCGGCAGGATGCCCGTCCCACATCGTGACGAAGTGGCCGTTGTAATAGATGGTGTCAGCCTGAGGCTGCTGGGCAGGGAGCGCGAGGGCGAGTGCGAGCGAGAACAAAAGCCCGCTCGCGAACCGTTCGATATCGTGCGCCATGAAGACCATTATTTATTCACACTGCACAGAATAGTGCTTGCCGAAAATGCGGGATGCCGACGACCGGGTTTTCGGAGCGGCAGTGCCGCAATCCGGCATTGCATTCTGCTACGGTGAGGCGGGATGAGCGGCAATCGGAGCGAGCGCCATTGGTGATATCACGACTTGACATATCGGTAACCACGTCAAAACGATCCTATTGAAAAGTAATGCAGTTACGAGCAGTGCAGCTCTACGTGTTAGATTCCACAAGCGGCGCACCAGGGCACGACTCGGGCGAACCGGGCTAGCTCGATCCGCGGTATTTGCCCAGGATGCGCCCGATAAACAGAAAGACAGGCAGGACAATTCGCTGAACGGCTGGGGGCGGAACCGAAAGCAACTGCGTGTCGCGATGGCGCCAGAGCACGTGCGCGAAATGAAAGATTGATGGCCTACCGTTAGAGCTGGCGTTGAGAACAGCAAACACCGCCTGGGGGTAGCGATCCAAATCCACCGCCGGAACTACCTGGCCGCTAAATTCCAACAGATCGTCGCCCGCGTTCCACCAGCGATGAGGTAGGCCTGCGGGTAAAACTGCGGTTTCCCCGACGGGCACAATGACCTTCTTCGTCCCGACTTTGTTTGAACCATGGTCTAGCGAAGCTTGTTCGATATTTCTATATTGGTGAAAAAGGTGAACCGTTTGTGTTTCCAGACAGTGCGAGCGCCGGGCGAGATTAGGGATGTGATCTGAACGGGGACGTAGTGCGACGTTGCACGATGAGGAGATTGACCCGGACGTCAGTCTAAGGGCCGCCGTGGCGGCGACTCGATGTCCCTCGCCCTTTCAACGACTACGGATATCCGGGCCACACGGGATCGCAGTCGTCTTGTGTCGGTTAAGTTGTGACCGCTTAAAACATTCAGGTTTTGTCCCCAAGGTTCCGGCAGCGGTTTTGCGGTCGAACTTCCGAGCAATATTCGCGGATCGGCGGCGATGTTCTCGGTGATAATCGGCGGATTCCCCGACTAAGGCGATACACATCCAATCCTTAGAGTTTTCTCTTGGTCACGAATGGCGGCGAATGAAGTCAGTGTGCGCGAGGGGCAGTTTCCGGGAGAGCGCCTGATTCTTGCCGGTTGAAGTGCCCGGAGTGCGCATCCTGCGAACCGAACGGGTATCTCCGGCATCAGCCCGGGTTCAACCCTGAACATGTACCCTTTCTGGTACATTGTCTGGCGGTAGTTCGATGACGCGAAGCTCTGGTAACCGCTTCATCACTCTTGTTGCGACCACGTTGCAAACACGTGTGATCGAGTCTGCTGTGTTTAGCTTCAGGTTCTAGTTGGGGCAACTCAGTGGAGGTTCAAGTCCTCTCATCCGCACGAGATTCTGAAAGATTTAGCCGAATATCATTTCTCCGACAAAACACCTGTCGCGAGCGTCGAATGCGTCGATTCGATCCCCGGTCCAGCGTTGGCGCCTTGTAGCCGCTCGAGATAGAGATAGATCACGGGCGTGATATAGAGCGTCAGAAACTGAGAAACAACGAGGCCGCCAACAACCGCGAGGCCGAGCGGCTGGCGGGCATCGGCTCCTTCTCCATATCCCAACGCGATGGGCATCGTCCCGAAGAGCGCTGCGGCGGTGGTCATCATGATCGGCCGAAAACGGAGCAGGCTTCCCCGATAGATCGCGTCGTGCGCGCTCAAGCCCTCGCGCCGCGCCTGGATGGCGAAGTCAATCATCATGATTGCGTTCTTCTTCACCACGCCAAGCAGCATGATCACTCCGACAAATGCGTAGAGGTCCAGTTCTTTACGGAACAACAGCAGCGTGGCGAGAGCGCCGAATATCGCCGCCGGCAAACCGGACAAAATCGTGATGGGATGAATGAAGCTTTCGTACAAAATTCCCAGCACAATGTAAATCACCAGCACGGCAATAATCAGAAGCGTCGTGAGATTCCGGAACGACTCCTGAAACTCCTTCACGGTTCCCTGAAAGCTGTCCGAAATCGTAGAGGGCATCCTCATCTGGCGAACCATGGCATTAACCTGGTCGGCGGCGCTGCCGAGCGAGAAGCCCGGCTTCAGATTGAAGGACACCGTCACCGCCGGTAACTGGCCGAAATGGTTGATGCTCAGCGCTCCCACTGTCCGGTTCTCTCTGACCAGAGATTCGATCGGCACGAGAGATCCCTGCGCGGAATGCACGTAGAGCGCGCTGAGCGCATCGGGTGTCCGCTGGTACCGAGGCTCGAGCTCCAGAATCACCTGATAGGCGTTAGCCGGCTGGTAAATCAGAGACACCTGCCGGTCGCCGTAAGAACTCATCAGCGCATCCTGAATCTGCGCCGGCGTTACGCCCAGCGCCTGCGCGCGATCGCGGTCGATGTCCAGCGTGAGCTGTGGACTGGCAATCTGCAAGTCGCTGTTGACGTCGACGAATCCCGGCAGCCTGGTCATGGCCTGAACGATGCGCGGCGTCCATGCGTAGAGATCTTTGAGGCTGGTGCTTTGCAGCGTGAGCTGATACGCGCTCGTGGTGAACTGGCCGCTGACCGTGATCGGCGGTGGGTTTTGGAGGAAGGCCAGAATTCCAGGCACAACAAAGAGCTTCGGGCGCAGTTCGGCGATCGTCTCATCGACGGTCAGCGCACGCTGGTCGCGAGGCTTCAGCCCGGCGAAAAATCCGCCCCGATTGCCACCCATCAGGAACACGCCGACATCCTGTACGTTGGGGTCTTTGCGGACGATCTCAGACACCGCATATTCGTGCCGGGCTATCGACTCGAACGAGGCATCCTGCCCTGCCATCGTGAAGGCGAAGAAGAACCCGCTGTCCTGGCTCGGGATGAAACCTTTCGGCATGATCCGGAAAAGAAACACCGTACCGGCGAGCATCAGGAACGCGACCATCAGCGTCGCGAATCGCCATCGCAGTGCCATAAGGAGCGTCCGGTCGTAGGCCCGCGTCATCGCGTCGAAGCCGGATTCCATCGCCCTGTAAAGTCTGCCGTGACGGCCGGCGTGGTTCATCTTAAGCATTCGGCTGCTCAGCATCGGAGTCAGCGTCAGCGAGATGAAGCCGGATATCAGGATCGCAAGCGCTATGGTGACGGAGAACTCGTGCAACAGCCTGCCGACGATCCCGCTCATAAACAGCACGGGGATGAAGACCGCCACCAGCGAGATCGTCATCGAGAGAATCGTGAATCCGATCTCCCGTGAAGCCAGCAGCGCGGCGCGCATGCGGGTTTCACCCATCTCCATGTATCGGACGATATTCTCAAGCATCACGATCGCGTCGTCGACGACAAAGCCAACCGAGAGCGTCAATGCCATCAGAGACAGGTTGTTCAGGCTGTACCCGAGCAGATACATGGCCGCGAAGGTACCTAACACCGAGAGAGGCACGGCGACAGCGGGGATCAGAGTGGCGGTGAGATTTCGAAGGAACAGGAAGATCACCAGCACGACGAGGCATATCGTCAGCAGCAGCGTGAATTTCACATCGGAGATGGACGCCTGGATTTCTTTCGAGGCGTCGAAGGCAACATCCAGACGCACGGCGGGCGGAATCGCGCTCTGCAATTGAGGCAGAAGAGCGCGTATGCCGTCGGCGACCTCAACCGTGTTAGTGCCCGGCTGTTTCCTGATGGCGAGAATAATTCCCCTGACGCCGTTGTACCAGCTCGCCACCTTGTTGTTCTCGACATCGTCGAGCACGTTCGCGACCTGCTCGAGCCGGATGGGGACGCCGTTTCGATAAGCTACGATGAGCGGCCGGTAGGCCGCGGCGTTCGATAACTGGCCCGTGGTCAGGACAGTGAAAGCCTGGCTTTTACCGTTCAGTCTTCCGGTGGGAAGATTGGTGTTCGCCTGCTGAACGGCGCGCTGCACGTCATCGATACCGATGCCGCGCGCCGCGAGTTCCTTTGGGTCCACCTGTATACGGACCGCATATTTCTGCGCTCCGTAGACCTGGACCTGCGAAACCCCGGTCACCATAGAAAGGCGTTGTCCGAGTAGGGTCTCGGCGTACTCGTCGATCGTGTAAAAGGGCGCCGTCTCCGACGTCAGCGCGAGATAGATAATCGGGGACTCGGCGGGGTTCACCTTGGCATACGACGGCGGCCTCGGCATGGCGGGCGGGAGGTTGCCGCCGGCGCGCGCGATCGCCGACTGAATATCCTGCGAGGCGGCGTCGATGTTGCGACTCAGATCGAACTGCACCGTCACGGTGGACACGCCCTGGGTGCTCGAAGAACTCATCTGCTTCACGCCCGCGATCGTGGAGAACTCACGTTCAAGCGGCGTGGCGACCGACGAGGCAACGGTCTCCGGATCGGCGCCAGGCAGTTCAGCGGTGACCTGAATCGTCGGATAATCGACGCTCGGGAGCGCCGCCACCGGCAGAGCGCGGTAGCCCACAATCCCGAACAGCAGGATGGCGAACGTGACGAGCGTCGTCATAATGGGACGCTCGATAAATATCCGCGAGAAATGCATACGGTTTAAGCGGTTGAGGCTAAAGCGTCGCCGATGGTCCTTTGGGCGCGGCCGCGACCGTGATTGTAGCGCCCGGGAATAGCATCATCTGACCGTCCGTCACTACGGTCTCGCCCGCAGCGATTCCCTTGTCGACAATGACCTGATCTCCGACGTTGCGGCCCACAGACACCTGACGCGGTTCCACTGTCTTGTCATTCTTAACAACGTAGACAAATTGGCCAGCCTGGCCGGCCTGCACCGCCGCGGCTGGAATGACCGTGGCGTTCTGGTGGCCCGCCAGCGTGAGAACCACGTCGACAAATTGCCCGGGCCACAACGTTCGCCGGTCGTTTTGGAAAGTGGCCTTCAAATGAATAGTGCCCGTCTGCGTGTCTACAGTGTTGTCGATTACTGAGAGCGTGCCGGACTCGCGTTCCTGAGTGTCCGTGTGAGAGATCGCCTCGACCGGAAGCTTTCCCGCGGCGCTGAATCTGCGCACGTCATCAAGATATCTCTCCGGAGCATTGAAACTGACGAAGGCCGGCGTGATCCGATTGATCACGACAAGGGGAACGTCGTTGACTTTCACAAGATTCCCCTGGTGCACCAGAAGATTTCCGGCGCGGCCTGAAATTGGCGAACGGATCTGGCAATAGCTCAGGTCCAGTTTCGCTTTATCGACGGCAACCTGATCCAGGTTCAGTGTTGCGCGCGCGCTATCCGCCGCCGCACGGTCGGCCAGAACCGCTGCTTTGGCGGTTTCTGCGGCGCTGGAATACTGAAGGTGCTGCTGCTGCGAAACTAATTTATCCTTGAGAAGCGAGTCGTATCGTTGCGCCTCTGCATCGGCGGTTTGAGAGGTCACCGTGTCCTTCTGCAGCGTGGCTTCGGCCTGAGTCAGCAGCGCCCGATCGCGCACGACGGCCGCTTCGGCCTGCCGGAGGGCTTCGGTGTACGGGCGCGAATCGATCTCGAACAGAAGGTCGCCCTTTTTAATGTCCTGTCCTTCACCGAATTTCACCGCGGTGATCTCGCCGGCGATCGTGGATTTGATCTCCACTTTTTCGGACGGCTCGACCGTTCCCACGACGCGCACCTGCAACGGCACGGATTGAAGTGAGGCGGTTGCGACTGTTACGGGGACCACCGGAGCGGCCGGATGTCCCGTCGCCTGCGCTATGGGCGACTTGCATGCGGCGGTCAGGCAGAGACCGATCGTGGCGAGAAACTCAAGGCAATGCAGGAAGGTCTTCATGACGCGGACCCGGGCACCCTCTTTATGTTCAGTTTAAAACGAACCGGCGGTGGCCCAGGTTTAGCCCACTTCGAAACTGGAATCTCGCCGCAAAACAGCAGCTGTCTCAACCGTCATCCATGCGTACCGAAGAACGCGCCAGCTCAAAAAACTGCACATATGGTAATGCTCGTACAAGCGCAGATCCCCCCACCCGAGCTTCTGTACCGATGTGCCGAAAGGAGGCGCTCCTCTGTGGCCGTGATGCCGCGCCGCGTGTACTCGATGGAGCGCCCATCTTTGGCCTACAGTGAACATAGTCATCACCAAGGAAGCGGATCCGAAATCGATCAGTTCGCATCAGAAGCCGCAACGCACAAGCCTCAGGCGTTAGCCTGATAAGAGCGCCTATGACCCTTCGCCTGCTTACGGCCTTCACCCTCGGCGTGGCAGCAGTCTCCGCCGAACCGCGGCTGACGCTGCAACTCCGCGATCTCTATACCGCCCCAATTACCGGAACGACGACTGGCCGCACTCAGGACACCGCCAATCTCGCCCGCATCAACTTCCTGCGCGAAGAACCCGGACAGTCGCGCAATCGCTTCTTCGTCAACGATCAGAACGGCCCGCTCTACATCCTCGACCGCAAAACAGGCCGTTTCACTGTTTATCTGGATTTCAACGGCCACGGCGAACGTAAAGGCATTTTCCACCGCTTTACCAATAATCCCGGCTATGCTTCCGGACTCATCTCTTTTCAGTTCGATCCCGCATACGCCGCCAACGGACGCTTCTATACGCTCCACATGGAGGACCCCAGCATTCCGACTTCCCCCAACCCTGACAGCACTACGGTACCCGGCTTTCCGTCCGACAATTACGCCGTCACCGACCCGATCCCCACTCCGGGACCGACGCTCCGCGAGGTGGTCCTGATCGAATGGACCGACACGAATCCCGCCGACACGGTATTCCAGGGCTCGGCCCGCGAACTGCTTCGGTTTCAGATGAACACGCAGATTCACCCCGTCGGCGACATGACCTTCAACCCCGCCGCGCGCCCCGGCGATCCCGACTGGCGCGTAATGTATATCGGCTGCGGAGACGGCGGCTCAGGCGAAAGCAAAGACCTCTCCATGCGCTTCAACCCTCAGAGGCTGGACACGCTGGTGGGCAAGATTCTGCGCATCGTTCCCGATCTTTCGGAACATAAGGACACAAGCAAGGTCAGCGGCAATGGCCGCTACCGCGTCCCGAACGACAATCCGTTTGCCGCACGTTCCGGAGCCCGTCCCGAAGTCTGGGCTTACGGCATTCGCAATCCCCACCGGCTCAGCTGGGACGGCGATCGGCTCTTTGCCTCAGTCATCGGACTTCACGCCTGGGAAACGGTAATCCTCGTTCAGAAAGGAGCCAATTTCGGCTATTCGGAGCGTGAAGGAAACCAGGCGCTCGCTCCTCCCACCAACGCTCTCGGTCCCATCCCTGCGGACGATCGAATCCCGGTTCGCATCGGGGACAAGCCAACCGGCGAGCTGGTGAAGCCCACATACCCCGTGATTCAATACGGCCATGTGCCCGAAGGCGGCGACGCCATCGCCGGCGGCTTCTTCTATCACGGCAAGATCGCCGCCCTTCGCGGCAAATTCCTCTTTGGCGACATCTCCACCGGCCATATCTGGTGGGCCGACCCTAAAGAAATGATCGCCCTCGCGGGCGCCGATTCTCAAAAGCGCGCCGCAACTCACGAAGTCCGAATACAGTCACAGGGTCCCGGCGGAAAAGAGGAGCTGTACCAGTCGATGTATCCTATCGCGACCACCGAGTACCACAAGCGAGGTGGTCAGACGGAAACGCTGCCTGGAACTGCTCAGGTGGCGAAGAATCGCGCTGATATCCGCTTCGCTGTCGATGACTCCGGAGAACTCTACATCCTCAGCAAGTCCGATGGAATGATTCGCCAGATAACCGGCGCGGCCTTCGAATAGATCGGCCAACGCGCAGGTGGCTTTCGATGCGGCGCGGTTGCCGAGACCTAGCTCGCTCCTGCCATCCGGTGGAACAAGCGGCGGCGATCGCTCTCGAAGTGGTAGAGCTTCGCAACCTCGATGCGCCTCGCGAACGAGCCACAGACGAGGATCGCAGCGAGCGTACCGATGAACGGGCCTACCCAATAGATCCACCATCCGTCCCAATGCCCGGAGATCAGCGCTGGGCCGAAGCTGCGGGCGGGATTCGTGCTCGTGCCGGAGATGTGCGCTTCCAACGGCACCATGACGGCATAGAGAAAAGGAATGACGAACGGCGTATAAGCCCGCAGGTGGCGGAATCCGAGAAATATACACAGGGTGGCGATCAGACCGAATGTCGTGACTGCCTCGCCCATGATCACGACAGCGGTCGAGTAATCCTTAGCGGGGATCGTTGCGCCAAAGGCAACGCTTCTGCCCATCGATTCCCAGGCGAGCAGCGGAAGCGCGCCCAGAGCGGCGCCCAGCATTTGGGCAATGATGTAGCCCGAAGCGGCACGCGCGTCCAGCTTGCGCATCAACCAGAAACCCAAAGTGACGGCGGGGTTAATATGCGCTCCACTCTCCTTCCCGATGCGCGACAACGCGATGGTCGATCCGACCGTGCCGAAGAGGAACGCGGTTACCGCCGTTCGCACGTGCTCGTTCGGCAGTAATCGGCCCATCGGGCTCCCGTCGCCGAACATAAAGATCACCACCGACAAACCACCAAGGACGAGGAGGGCCGTCCCGGCTAGTTCCGAGAAGAACAGACGCCACCGAACCCTCCAGTCTCTTGCTGACTCTGTCTGCAAAATCAGGACACCTCGTTGTTAGCGGCTCATTATTGATGCCCGTGGCGCTAATTCCGTTGCATAAACTGACGGTTTGGTTTAGTGCGGCAAACAATAAGAGGTGCGCGACCACTTCGCATCAGAACCCCGCCGACACAGAGCCCCGCCGCAATTCAGCCAGGCATATGCGATCAGTAATGCGGCGTCTCCGGTATTCGGCCGAGGTCCGAAAGGCCGTTTTTCCTGCGGTCGCTCACAGTGCCCGCACAGTCACTACTCTTCGGAACGGTGTAAACCCCGCGATATAAGCGCAATCGCCGCCTGCCGCCAGCGTCGCGCCGTGCGCCGCGTAAGAGGGACCACTCAGATTCACGAAGCGATGCTCCGCGACACCGGGGCCAAACTCAATGGCATCTTCTCCCAGCCGATATTTACCCATCCCATCCTTCAGAAACAGAATGCGGTTCGCGCCGGTTCCGGCTTCCTCAAACTGACCCTGAAATTCCCCACCACTCCGGAAAGCCAGTTCAATTACAAATGGAACGCGCTCGGCGCCGCTGATGTCAAACCGCAGTTCGAACGCGCCACGCTCCTCCACAATCTCCACCTTCTGATCGAGCGTCTGCACATTGCTCATCGGCCGGTTCGGGAAATCGAGCTTGCTCCAGAACCGCGCATCGCGCGCCGGCGTCAATCGATAGTCGCCACGCGCATTCCGCAATCGCGCTGGCAGCGGCTGGTAGTAAGGAACTTCGTAGCGTTGATGCAGCGCGTACCCGTCCCCCGCTGCCAGCAGCCCCTCCGCATGAAACGCGCCTTCGCCGAAAAACTGTGCTCCCATGCGCACCGAATGCAACACGGCCTTCCCTTTTCGGAACGTGAAGAACGTTGGGTTGCTCGATAACCCTGATGCCACGCCCAACGGCCAGTCCGATCCCCCGAACACGGTCGCACTCACCTCGCCTCTGCGGACCCTCGCCAGTCCGCTGCCCGCAAACACCCGCGCATAATCCTCGGGAATCTCTCCGCCTGCGGGCAACGGCCGGCGAAGCATGGGCTCCTCCAGAAAGAAAATCACGGGGTTGACGTTCTCCACGAGCCTCTCTCCCGGGAGTCTCTCCACCAGCCGCGCCGCCGCCGCGAACCGCGCATTACCATCGCGCACAGCCATGTATCGGTATTGCAGATAGTAGTTCGAAATCGACAGAGAAGCGTTGTAATCCTGCCTCCGGGACGCCACCGATTCCAGTTCGCCGTCCGGATGCAGATAATACAGAGTCATCTCCAGATTGCGCCGCACCGGCTCAAGCAACCGCGGCCGGTTCAGCAAGCGCGCTATCGTCACCAGCGCGTTGTCTGTAACACGCGAATAAATCCCCGTGCTGCGTTCCTCGAACTGTCCATCGGGATCCTGATAGACACCCTCACCCAGCCAGTCGTCGATGCGATGGACATACTTTGCCGATGGAAACAGCGAATGAATCCGCGCCAGCGCCGAGCACACGACCCAGCGATGGTTAGGCGTATGGACTCCTCCAGTGACAAGGGCCTCACCCGCCAACAGGAGAAACTTTCTCAGGGTCGCTTCTGTAGTCGCTAACCGCGCGTCCCTGGCCCCGCGCAGGACTGCCAGAACCGTCGCGAGTCCCTCGACCACGAACGCCGTGTCCGGGGGCGATGACAGATTCCCCGCGTCGATGGTCCCATCCGAATGCTGTGCCGTAACGAATCGGGACGCCTCACGCTCCATCGCCGGCACAAGTGTCGCGTTTTGGTAATAAGAAGACTCAGGCGCGCAATAAGCAGCCGCCAGCGCCGCCAGGTTTTCCCCGCGTCCGAGTCCACGGATGGAAGCGCCAAAACCGTCCAGCAACCGCGGCACGGTCTCATTGCTGCTGTTCAGAAGCCTCAGGAAGAATTCCTGTTCGACGCTACCTTGCGCACGCAGGCTGCTGATCGCCGTCGCTGCGAGCGCGGCAGTCTCTCCGATTGCGGTTCTTCGGGTCACAAAACCACTTTAATTTGAGCTTCGCAGCGATCGCGGCGCTGATGTTGATGCCCCTTTGGGCTCGCACACGATCGGAAGAGCAACTCCTGGACCTCCGCTCCGTTGCGTGACCCGGTATCGGTGGCTCTCCGTCTCGCGCACAGTCGGTGTGTCGGCGCCCGACGACGGCCGCACCTGATCCAAAGACTGAATCATGGGCGAATGTCCAACATCAATGTGTCACGGATGGCGATTTTGCTGTTCAGGATCAGGGACGCCGTTGAAAGAATTGCGAAGCAGGTCTCATTTGCGCCGGCGGTTCGGATCGCCAGCCTCCTGCTTACGCTATTGACGATTGGCTCACGACCGGCTGAAGCGTACGGGCTGTTAACTCACCACCAGCTAATTGATCAGTCGTGGGGCTCCACAATCGTTCCGATCCTGCTGAGCCGATATCCGCAACTCACGCCCGATGAGCTAAAGCGTGCGCACGCATACGCCTACGGCGGCTCCGTCATTCAGGACCTCGGCTACTATCCCTTCAGCAACGCATTCTTCTCGGATCTCACACATTACGTGCGCTCGGGCGATTTCGTCCGCAGCCTGTTTCGCAACTCACACAATGCCAACGAACTGGCATTTGCGATTGGCGCCCTCACGCATTACATCGGCGACGCCATCGGCCACTCCCAGGCCACCAATCCTTCAGTGGCCGAAGCGTTCCCCAAACTCGGCGCGAAATACGGCTCGTCGGGGAACTATGCGCAGGGCAAGAACGCCCATGGCCAGGTCGAATTTGCATTTGACATCAATCAGGCGTCGAAACGGCGTTTAGCTCCCTACGATTACATCTCCTCGATTGGTTTGGAAATCCCCTGGGACCAGATTGCCACCGCGTTCCACGAGACGTACGGGTTCGCGATTCAGGACATACTCGGAAACTATCAGGATGCCCTCCGGTCTTATCGCTTCGGTACCCGTCGCTTTATACCGGAATTCACTTACGCGGAGGCGCTGCTCCATCAGCGTCGCTTCCCGGATGACACGCCCGGTCCGCAGTTCGACTCGTTTGAACAGCGCACGGCCCGGTTAGCTCAGGAGGCCGAGTGGGCCCGCTATCGTAAGAACCCGGGCGCAGGTACCCATCTGCTGGCGGGACTCATTGTGATTATGCCGAAGGTTGGGCCCATCAAAATGCTCGCGATCAAGGGGCCGACCGTGCGTGCGGAGGCTCGCTACATCGAGAGCACGAACCTCTCCACGACTGCGCTTGCCCTGGTGCTCAGGCAACTCGGCGTCGACCAAGCCCGCGACCTCACCGACCGCGAAATGGTTGAGGCAACTCGAAGCGAGAACGCGGTCATCACCGGCGCCGGCCGCGCAACAGTTGCGGTTCCGGCCCACGACTCCGGTGTGACCTTGCCCGCGAGTCTGGTTCCCAACCGCGATCTCGACACGGGACAGCGCGTCGTTCCGGGCGGGTATCCTCTGACCGACGCTACTTACGCCCGACTCCTCGCCAGGGTGACGAGAGATCCTGCCCAGGCGATTCCAGAAGGCCTCAAGCAGGACATCGCGCACTATTACGCCGACCCCGACGCTCCGATCTCCACGAAGCGGGATGCGAAGAAGTGGGCTGAGCTCGAGCGTCAGTTAGAGATCCTGACCGCTATGCCGGTGGATGCGTCATACGCCGCGCCATAGAACGGAGTTGCGGTCTACGCCGCTGGAAAGGAAAAAGGCAATACCGCTATGGTTTTGACTCACCCGGCCGAACAAAATGCTCCTGCAGCGGCACAGCCAGAGCCGTACCCGCCTCCTCAACTGCCTGCAATATTTTGAGCAGCACTTGCTGCTGTAATGCGAGGAATTCGTCATAGTCGCTGGTCAGAATATAGGCGAACGTCTCGACATTCAGCGAAAATGTCCCGACGCCGACAAAGCGCACCGGCAGTGTTCCTGTTTCAATCTTTGGGTGATGTTTGAGAATCTCCTCCACAGACGACACCACTTTGAGCAATTGTTCTCTGGCTGTATCGATGCGCAAGCTGAGCGTGGGGTGGAACCAGATCTTGTCGCGTATCGAATAGTTTTCAAGTTCCATCGACGAAAACTGGGCGTTGGGAACGCTAATCATCGTGCGATCCAGCGTGCGAATCCGCGTGGAGCGCAGGCCAATGTTTGTAACGGTGCCGATGCGATCGCCGAAGCGGCAGAAATCGCCTACCAGGACCGGCCGGTCGCCGATCACGGAAATGCCGCCGAACAGATTTTCGATTGTTTTCTGCGCCGCCAGGGCAACTGCGAGTCCGCCCACTCCCAGTCCCGCCAGGATCGTGGAAGTGTTATACCCCCAGGCGCTGACGACGCTCAGAATCGCGAGGAGGAACAGCAACACCTTTATCATTTGTCTGCCGAGTGGGAGAACGGAATAACTGACCGCCTGCACTCGAGGATCGAGACGGGTCTGCCAACGCGCGGCGAACAAGTCAATGACGACTGCTCCAGCCCACGCGAGCGCAAGAGTGAAAAGCATTGCCAACGCGCGCTCCAGGAACATTCGGGCGAGCGTCGCCGGCGGTATGTACGCCATGACGGCGCGAACTGCCGCTATCGCCAGCGCAAAACGGAAGGGCCCACGAAAAGCCGAGACATACTTTACCGACCGCGTAGCGGTCATCAATGCCCAGGAGATTACCGCGCTGGCGGGCCAAATCAGCGCGCCCGCGAGGACCAGCGCGATCCATCGCCAGAGTGGCGTATCGAAGACTTCGGTAGTCACCAGAACCTGCGGCAGCTTGCTCTCAATCGGTGTCTCCCGGATCAGTTGATGCGCTTTCGGGATTAAAGGAATACTGTCCGCTGATACGAGCCATACATGGGAGCCTGGCCGCAACTGTACACGCTGGAGTTCCAGTTCTACCGTCTCACCATGGATTTGAAAAGTTTCAAGCCGTTCCAGGCCTGCCGCAAGATTATCTGACTGATCCCCCTCTGGATCACGGCTCAACGTGCTGATGTCGAATGGGGTGTCGTCGAGCAGGTCCTCCAGTTGACGCGCGATCTCCGGCCCGTTTTTTGCCTGCTCTGCAGAAGACATGTTCCGCAAGTCGAGGTAATGCATCGCTGTCGTGTAATTGCGTGCGTGGCAAGCCTCCAGGAAGTGGAAAACCATATCCTGGGGCGTGTCTCGACCCAGCCGATCCCTCTCTTCCGCAGCAGGAGTCTGCGCCAACGAGGCGCCCGCGAAAACGAAAATAAATAAAACGATACCCATATAAAAATTCTTGTGCGCCATAGTCTAGCCGCGCCCGACTGCTCGGAGCAACTGTGCGGCAATTGTGCAGCCACGGACGTAGTGCGGTGATGCAATGAGATCATGTGGCGTTAGCTCGAGCCTGCGCGATCTGAAAGAGCTAAAGTCGGAGCGGGGCGCGACGGTCAATTCCGCGATCGGGCATCCGTTCCGGTTCATTACTTCTGCGCGCGTTCGCCTGTGAAGCGCACACCGCGCGAGTTTCCGAGTGGCGCATCCTCCGTCCCGGTGGAGGATCTACGCAAGCTCATTTGGCCGGTACGTTTCAGCGTTCCGTCGCGGGAACAATGCCGGCCTAATTCTGTATTGGCGATGATGTGGGTTCCCGCAGCCGCCGCACGAAAGGCCTGGACAATTGCTTGAGAGCGTCCTCGCCGCGGCTGTTTGTTAATGCACAATTCCAGACCCCGAGGTCTCAGGATCTGTGAACCTATTTTCTTCTGAGGGCTTCCTTAGAACATCATGGAGCGGACTGTCGGGTGCGGGGTGGCCGTGGCTGTCCTCGCCGCTTTCGTGTTTCCTCTTCAGACGTCAAGTCAAACGACCCAGCCGGTTCCCTCGGGACCGGCAGCGGTTCCCGCACCGTCCCCGGCTCAGATACCACAGGCAGCGCCCGTCCCGCCGCAAACTGCCTCGACCCGGCAGGTTTCGTGGAAGCTGCTCCTCCCCAACCTCCTCGACGACCAGAAGTACCTCTGGTCGTTTCCTGGCAGACTCGCGCAGGGGCAGAACTGGATCGGGACCACGGCGGTTCTCGGAGTTGCCGGGGGTCTGCAGGCGCTGGACCCAATCGCGGGCGAATATTTTCGCCAAACAGCAACCTTCCATTCGTTCAATAACATCTTCACCAGCAAGGCCACCGCGATTGGCACGATCGTTGCCCCGCTCACGCTTTATGGAGTTGGACTCATCCACAAAGACTCCAGGATGCAACAGACGGCGTTGTTTGCGGGTGAAGCCGTCGCTGACGCAGAGATCCTGGCAACAGTCATGAAGAGTTCTACAAGACGCCTGCGGCCCGCAGACGTTCCTGTGCATGGTAACTATTGGGACACTTGGTTCGAAAGCCACGGTTCAGTCCTTCGCGGTAATGGCAGCTTTCCCTCCGGACACACGATTGCAGCCTTTTCGGTCGCAACGGTAGTCGCGAGTCGTTACAGGAATCGGCGATGGGTTCCTTACGTTTCATATGGCCTGGCGTCTCTGGTGGGATTTTCACGGTTGACTCTGTCATCCCACTTCGCCTCGGATGTTTTTATGGGTGCTGCGCTTGGGTACTCGACCAGCCGTTTCGCGGTCCTGCGGCAATAGACGCTGGGCGCCGCGGGCTGCCTCGCTGTTGGTAATGACGGCGTTAACCGCCGCAATCGAACTTGCTCAATTGACGAGCGGCGTAGTAGAGGGCGCGATTCATGCTCCCGACGGCCGCCCGCTCGTCAACGCAACGATTCTAATCACGGGCGGCGCCGGCTTTCGTGAGTTGATTCGCGCCGATCCCCGCGGCGAATTTACTGTCGCCCTGCCCAGCGGACGATATCGGTTCTCAAGCGAAGCCCGGCAGGCGCCCCAATCGCCAGAGGTCAGCGTGTTTGTCGGTCCGCTGCAAACCCTCCATCTCGATCTGGCGATCGACACGGCCGGCGCGGTTCGCAGTTCGACACAGCCGGACAACACTCCCGGCGCGTGGAGTAATTTCGCCAGCGGCCCCCGGTACCCCGAAGCATTCTCATTGCAGGGTCTTCTTCTTAGCCGCGAACCTTCCAGCGTAACCGAGCCCCTCAACTTCACCGGCCTTAGCGACAATCGGCTCGCACTGGAATCGCAGCGCGCATTCTCCTGGACGGATACGCAATACAAATTCGAGGGAATGGATGCCACCGATTCCTGGCAGCCCGGGCTTCCGGTGGCGATACCGGATCAGGCCGTCGATTCCATCGTCGTACGCGAGGGCTTCGAGCAGACAGCGTCGTCGGGCGCCGGCGCCGAAGTTGGAGTCTTCCTGGCTGAACCGCCTCCGACTCTGTCGAACTTCAGGTTTTGGAACGGCGCGCTTTGGAGCGCTGATGGGGGCGGTCTACTATCGTCCGCGAATCTGCCACCGCCTGCCTACCGGGGTTCTGTACAGCAGGCGGACCGGTTTCGATGGCTCACGCGGGACGGGTTGAACGTCGGAGGCATGTTAAGCCGGAGGGCCGACCTGTACCTCGCTGCAACGGGACAATGGGCATCGCAGACGGCGCCGCTCCGGGCTCCCGGAACGAATTACGGCAGCCGCGTGCTGACTGGAAATGCGCGGGTACGTATCCGAGTCACAGATGAAGACCGAATCGAGGCGGTTTACAGCGGTTCGAGAATCGACCTGGCGGATGACGGGCTACCCACCGGCATCGAAGCGTTGACCGGTAACCGCATGATGCCGTACTTCGCCCTGCCGGGCGGATTCAGCGGCCAATCGGAAACAGACCACCTCGATCTTGGCCAACTCGGCTGGACACGCATTCTTCCCGCGACCTGCGGCGCCGGAATTCTCGAGGTCCGTTATGGAGCTTCGACGGCGCATTTGGATACGACGACGGATGCAAACGGGCAAAGCCGTATCGAACTATTGGGCGGCGCGGTTACGGGACCGGCGCCGCTTGCGAATTTGGCCGTCCGCTCCCGCCAGGAAATTGCGGCCACCTGGCAACCAGCCGTTATGCGCGTCTTCGCAACTCGCAACCGGCTTGCCGCCGGAGGCGGCTGGAAAACCTCCGAAGTGCGAAACCGCTTCACAATTCCTTCCGATATGAATTTGATTACGGCTGACGGCGCACCGGCCTTCGTAGTGGATTTCAACACGCCGCTCGACTCGCGCGAAATTATTCGTTCATTCTCCGCGTGGCTTGGGGACCACATGACTTTGGCGTCATGGCTGGACCTCGACCTGGGCGTCCTCGCTGACTTCTCGCACGGGTCGCTTCCAGCGCAGTCGAGCCCCGGCGGTCACTTCGTTTCGGAGAGAAGCTTCACTGCAGATCCGGATCTGATCGCATGGAGGAGCGTGTCGCCGCGCGTGGGTTTGACATGGGAGATTCCTCATTCCCACGGTTTGATTGTTCGCAGTGCGTACGCGCGTTTGTTTCAGCCGCTGGCAGGGAGGTATTTGGACTTTGGAAATCCCAATGCGCTCGGCGGAGCAATCTATCAATGGAACGCGGCCAACTCGACGGTCCCCATTCAACCAGTTCAACAGGGAAATCTGCTTGTGCGGTTCGGTGGACCCTATTCGACAATCTCCCCGTCGCTTCACAGGCCTTACGTGGACGAAATTAATGTTGGCGCTCAGTTCCCTTTATCACCGCGAAGCGCCGCGAGCATCCATCTGTTTCGACGCGACAGCAAAGATCGCATCGCGGCCATCGACGTCGGAGTTCCGGCCACTGCGTTCACGCCGATCTCGATACTCGATCCTGGGCCGGACGGGATTCCGGGCACGTTTGACGACCAGCGCCTGGTTGTCTACGCGCAGAATCCGGGCACGCTCGGGCAGGACCGGTATCTGCTGACGAATCCGGCAGGTCTTCGAATGCTGAACATGGGATTGGTGACCGAGGTCCACGCTCAGTGGCGCGGATTGACTCTGCACGCATCATTTGTCGCGGAGAAGTCGTACGGGCCGACCAACCCCGGAAACGGCGTTTATGAGAATGATCCCGGCATCATCGGCGCCCTGTTTCTCGACCCCAATACCCTGATCCACGCCGCGGGCCGGACTTTTATGGACCGCGCCTACGTTGGCAAGGTTCAGGCAACGTATCGCCTCCCGCCAATTCTGGGCCGCGTAAAGGTCGCCAGCATCGCGGACTACATGGATGGGCTGGTCTTTGCCCGCCAGTTGCTGGTCAACGGCTTGCCGCAAGGGCCCTTCCTGGTAGCTACTACGGTGCGAGGAAGCCCGGAGGGCGGCAACCGTGCTCAGTATGCAATCAACTGGAATCTCGGGTTCAGCCGCGAATTTGAGTTTGCAGGCGGCAGATTTACCTTGCGAGCAGATATCCTTAACGTTACGAATGCGGGCCAGCGGATTCAGGAAAACGACTTAAGCGGCCCTTCATTCAATCTGCGGTTGCCTGTGGCGATTCAGCCTGCGCGATTTACCCGGATCGGATTCACATACGAATTTTAGATAGAGTTAGCCAAAAGATTCTTGCGGCGTCCGCGGGTCAGACCTTCCACTTGTAAAAGTAGAAGAGCACCGGAACCTTGCCGGTGTTGGTGATACCGTGCGTTTTGTTTGCAGCGCAGTACATCATCGAACCGGGCTTCGCTTTTACGGTTTTGCCATCTACGAGGATGTCGGCCGTACCGTCGGCGATCACCATGAACTCCTCCTCCTCATGATGATGAGGTGGATCGCTCTTACCAACCGCGAGCAGAACGCTCCCGCCGACCATCGATCGGACCTGATCGGTCGCGCCCTCGAAGTAAACGTGTTCGTCGCCCATGGGAAGTTTCTTCAGTGGCGCCGTCTCTGGATCGACTACGGTATTCGGCAGTTTGGATGCGCCCGCCGCCGCGAAAGCGAACGGGGTGGCGGGTAACAGTTTCAGCAAATCGCGTCGTCGAGCCATATTGTTCTCCAGATGTCGATGGAAGGGAAAAACCCCTCCGCTGCCTTCGAATCGTATCAGCCCGCGCCAGCAAAATCTGGCTCAGACATCGCCAGTCACACTGGCGGACCCGAGCCGACACGGCTTGTAGGGCGAGCTGTTATGACTTGCTAATCCTGAGAGCGCCGCGATGACACGCTCGCAGCCGGCGAGTCGAATGCGAAAGCAGCGGGCCATTGATGGCGACTGCGAAATGAGCCATTCTGCAGGCACTCGTCGAGTCCGGCAGGCCCCTTCGCTTCCCTCAGTTCAAGGATAGCAGCCCGCCCAGTCCAAAGTCTAACCGATTGATACTGCGGTAGATAGACTCGATCACTGCCGATACAAATCCCTCGATTTCCAGCCCGGATTCGGTTAGGCTGACTGAGTAGACATCGCGGCGGTCTCATTAGCCCAGCCTTTCCCGAAAACTGATAACAGCAACCAGCGTCGCGGCCTCGATAGTCCGCACAATCGCCTGATGTAGAAGGAGGATCCTCGTACACATGTCCACGCCAGTGACACCTTTATCTTTCAGTGACGTACTCCGGCTTCGGCCAGTGCGGCGCCTGTGGATTGCGCAGATCGTCAGCGTGTTCGGGGACTTTCTGGCAGTATTCGCGATTATCGCCGTTGTGACGTTTCAGTTGCACGGTACAGCGACGCAGGTGGCGATGGTTCTGGTGTCCTTTATGGCGCCGCTGGCGATCGTCAGCCCGCTCGCCGGCGTCTTCGTTGACCGATGGCCCCTGAAGCGGACGATGATCGTAAGCGACCTGGTCCGCGGTGTGCTGGTGCTGGTACTTGTGTTTGCGCACGACATGTACGTGATCTACGCCGTTCTGTTCACGATGAGCGTGGTCTCGGCCTTCTTCGTTCCGGCGCAATCGGTGGCGGTGCGCACGCTGGTTCCGATGGCGGGCCTGATGGCAGTCAATGGATTGATGTCGCAGGCGCAGCAAGGGTCGCTGATTTTGGCGCCGAGCGTCGCGGGAGAACTGGTGCAGCTTGCAGGCGCGAACTCGTGCTTTCTCTACGACAGCTTCAGTTTCTTCTTTTCGGCGGCGCTGGTGATGACGTTGACCATCGAGCGACAGGAGCCGAGCACCGCCTCGAGCGCGGTGCTCGATTCGATGCGGCAGGGATTCGGCTTCATCTTCAGGCACTCGACGATCTCGTTCGTAATTCTCGCGATGACGGCAGGGATGTTCGCGATGCGCTGTTTCGGCGCGCTGCTCTCGATCTACGTGCGCGATGTGCTGCGCTCGACCGCGGCGGTGTTCGGTGTGCTGAATACCCTGATTGGCGTAGGCATGATTATCGGGACGCAGTTGCTCACTCGGTTTGCGCGTCGCATCCCGCAGCAGAACCTGGTGGTGTACGGGCTGGGCGGGATGGGTATAGCAGTATTGATCACGGCGGCGTTCGGCACTATGGGATCGACTGCGGCGGGGATGTTCGGGTTGGGCCTGTGCGCATCCGCGATTTTCATCACGGCGACGACGCTGATCCAGCACGAGACCCCGCACGACCTCTTAGGGCGCGTGATGAGCTGCCTCATGTCTTTGGTGGCAGGGTCGCAGGTGATCTCGATGTTCGTGGCTGGTCCTCTGGCGGAAAAGATCGGGATTCCGAACCTCTACTACGGAAGCGCCGCGATGCTGGTGGGAATCGGCGTCGTGGGGTACTTCAAACTGCCGAGGGCGGAAAAGGCTGAAGCTGCGAAGGCGCAATCCGCGAAGACGGGATAGACAGGCGCCTCGCCCGCTGGCCTCCCGGACGTTTGCGGCCGAACCATGATATCCTCCGCGGAGGCAACTGAACAAAAGGTCATTCGAAGTGGAGGCCGATTCAACTATGACGCCGAAGACTACATCGATCAAAGACGTAGCAGAATCGTTTTTTGCTGCCTGCGAGACCGGCAAAGGCTGGGCAGTCTGTAGCAACTATTGCACGCCGGACGCAACGTTTTCGGCGCAGGCTGAACCATTGCTCGACATAAGAACACTCGAAGAGTACACCGACTGGATGAAAGGCATGCTGACGGTACTCCCGGACGCCCGTTATGAAGTGAAATCGTTTGCGATGGATAGTGCTCGGAACAATGTCGCGGCATACGGGGTTTTCCACGCAACACATACTGGCGATGGTGGGCCTGTGCCGCCTACGGGCCGGAAGATCAGCACGGATTACGTTTACGTGATGCAATTCGATGGAGACCGGATCAGCCACATGACCAAAATATGGAATGCTGGTCTTGCGCTCAAGGACCTTGGCTGGACCTAGAGGCGAGGCGACTTACAGCCAGCCCACCTCCATCACCCAAAGCGCTCCGGCTACCTTCTGTTCGAAATTCATCCAGCGATCCAGACAACTTCCCTACCCGTGTCGGGAAGACACCGCTCTCAAGGCTTCGATGATGCGATCCGAGGCGCTGCGTTACTTTTGTGCGGATCTCTTCTTCGATTTGCGCCTTCGGGAGTCTGAGCCTTCGGGCCCTGGAATACGTTCCGGGTAAATGCGTGGAAGGTCTGGGTCGGGGGCTGCGAGGGGCGCACTGTCCGAGAAGCGCCATGACTCCGGATTGGCCGGCGGTTTGAATTCATCGGTGCTGAAGATGCGGGGCTCCTCTCCCGGTCCCGCGACTTCGAGCATAAGGGCTACCGTGGTCCTGGGCCCCTGGAAGTAGGGGATATGAATCGTGTGCATGCCGCCGGCGAGCCGGATGCTGCCGAGCCGGACCTCCGGCGAGTGGACGCCGTCGTTATCGCAGATCAACTGACCGTCGATGTAAAGCATGGCGCCGTCGTCGGAGACAAGGCGAAAGCGGTAGAGGCCTGGGTTTTCGATCCAGAAGCGGCCGGAATAATCGATGGCGAACCATTCAATGCGGTCTGTGACACCGGGGAAGCCGAGCGTGAAGTCCTGCGGCGGGACGTTCAGCGAAGTCGTGTATAGAGAGCCTTTCGGAGTGAGATGGGCCAGTGATCGGAGGGACGGCGTACCCTGGGGAAGATAGTAGATGTCGCCCTTGAGTCCTCCGGGAATGACGACCGTTGTGCCGAAAACCGCAACCTGGTCCTGGGCAGCGAGGACTAGCGGGAGAAGCAGCCAGGCGAAGGATCTCATCTGCGGGTCTGCAGGCTAATACGCGTGAGAGGGAGAGACGGGTTGCATGTTTTGATCATGCCTTAAGCGGGAGGCCGACTGGCCTGATTGCTCGTATCAAAACCGGATCTCCTGAAACTAATTCTTCGCCTCCGCAGCGCCGTTCGCTAGAAACGCCTTCGCGTGAGCTGTTTCGAAACGTGTGGTGTGGATTCCGTTGTCCGTCACTTTGAGCAGCGTTGTGTAGTACTGGCGGGCTTTGGTCCCGTCGCCCGCGGCTTCGGCGGCCATGCCCGCGTTGTAGAGGCCATTGAAACGATTGGGGCTGAGTCGCAGGCTACGTTCGTACTCGATGAGCGCGTCCTGCGGCCGTTTCAATTCCAGCAGCATGTCGGCCAGCATTTCGCGCACCGGAATATCGACTTCTCCCTGTCCCACCTTGTCCTGAAGATCGGCGGTCTCGCGCATCATGCTGAGCGCCTTCGGAAAATCGCTCTGGGCGTATGCGGCCCATGCGCGGACGGCGCCGTTTTCGATCTGCGGTCCGGCGCCTTCCGCGAGATATGCGCGCGGGCCCTTCTTCACCTGTTCCATGAGGGTTTCGTACTTCGCGAGGTCTGCCCTGGCGGCGGCTCCGTCCTTCAGATGGCCGTCGGCGATGGCCCGCCCCCAGTAAGTCAGGATCTGAACGTCAGCCGGAGCGCCGGCGACGGGCGGTATGGCGGCGGCAGTCTTCCAGTCGCGACGTTCGAGCGCGTAGATGACAGGGAACTCAGTGCTGTAGCCGGCCAACATGGTTTCCATGCCGTCTCCGATCATGCCGGGCATGGATGCCATATGCTTCAGTAACGCGGCGGTGTTATCGAGGAGAGCCTTGGCCGCAGCATCCTGTCCGCTCTGCAGGTAGGCATAGAGCAGGAAGTCATCCGGATGGAGCTGGTCGAAGCCTCCGCCGCGGTTGTTCTCGGCTGCCCTCTCTGCGGCTGAAACAGCGGCGAGGTTGGCCCTGATGTCTTCAGGCCACATGCCGAGTCGAGCGAAGATGTGGCCGCCCATGTGAGCGGCGTGCGCGCCGGAGGAGGCGATGACGCCGTAGCGTTCGGCGGCGTGCAGTCCCTGCTGCGCCATGGATGGGTTGTCGCAGGCGTGGATGATGTAGTGCGCGAGGCCCGGATGATCCGGGTACTTTTCAAAGAGCGGCGTCAGAAGCGCGAGCGCCTGGCGCGCTTTGCTGAGGCTGGTGTCGTCAGGAGCGACATCGGCGAGGAGTGAGAGAGCGAAGAAAGCGGCGGCATCGATATCTTCGGGGTAGTGCGCGTAGAGATCGCGCATGGCTGCGGAGTACAGATCGACGCGCTGCTGGTACTTCAGCGGGCCGGGCTTATAAAAGACCGCGAGAGCCGCGATGTATTCCTTTTCGCGCTGAGTCGCTGCGCCAGTCGCCTTCTGAAGTTCAGACCAGCCTTGGGTCATTACAGCGTCCCCAGGGCGGTTCCAGATCTGATGATAAAGGCTCATCGCGATTCCCCAGTGGGCTATGGCGCACGCCGGATCGGCCTTCAGGATCTGTTCGAACTGGCGCTGGGATTCCTCATACCAGAAGTCGTGCACAAGGGCGATGCCGCGGTTGATGGCAGCCTGCTGCGACGTCGTACAGGAGGTCGCGAAAGCGACGGCGCCGAGGCGCTCCGGCGTTTGCGCGAGGGCCGGAAGAAACGACGCAAATGCGATTAGCAGTGCGGAGCGGAATGTCATTGTCAGCGAGTATAGCGGGAAGGAACGGCTTGGGCGTGTCGCCATCGGCGTTAATTCCGGCCAAGATGTTCCTGAACAAAGGAGTTGATGTCTTTGCCGTTCCAGTCGGTCCCCCCAACTACCTTTCCGACGATGCTTCCCTTTTGAACGAGGTATGTCTCAGGAAAGGCATTTGCGCCGAACGCCCTGCTGATCCTGCGGGCCGGATCGCGGTAGGTTTCAAGGTGGACGTGATGGTCTGCCAGGAATTTCTGATAACTTTCGCGATCTGCGTCTGCTGCGACGGCGACCACGACGACGCCTTTGGACCGAAACGCACGGGCAAATTCAGTCAGCGACGGCAGTTCTTTGACGCAGGGCGCGCAGGCCGTTTCCCAGAAATTTATTACGAGCAGCTCGCCTCCGAATGAAGCCGGGCTTATCCGCTGCCCCTGCTCGGTGATGAATGAAAAGGGCGGAGCCGGCTGACTCACCCGCAGAATTTCGCCCTCCTGCGCTGCCGGAGCGGTGGTAAGCATCAATGCAGCGGCAAGGGTGGCGATCGCGGCCAATCGAACGAATTCGATTCGCATGACGTTGAGACGACCGGGTCGCCCAGGTTCTTCCCTGTTTTAAAGTACGCCGTTGAATCTTAACCCGACGCGGATGCCATCCGCGAACGGCCCGAGGTTCTCGTAGCCTCGGGCCGCGATCCCCCCCTTGAGTCGCGATTATTCCTTATAACTACTGAACACGCCATCGCGATCTTTGCTCGACTGATGGCACGCGTAGCATTGCGCCGCCTCCTTTTCGGACAAGCGGCCGTCGGTATGACTATCGCTTTTGAAAGTCTCGAATCCCCAGCCGCCCGTCGCCTCATAGCGCCGACTATCCTTGAGCATGAGGCCCGTGCCGCGTTTCGGACCTTCGATCGACGCGTTCGACTGGTTCGGAACCTCGCGCAATTCGAGAAACTCGTCCACAATCATCGCGCCGTCCGGAAACTTCCCGGTCCGATATCCCTCCAATGCTTTCGCGTTGGCGTAAAAGTGGAAAATTCCCCCCACGCAGGGCTTCGTACAAGGCTCCTTGTCGAATAGGGAGTTCTGCGCTCCGACGATCGCGCTTTTGACGTGAACCCATTGACGGAACCCGGCTGGATAAGAAATGGTATCGCCGGTCCCCGCGAGTGCGCAGCATCCCGCGAGGGCGGCGGCTATCACGATTGCAGGTTTGTAGTGTGTTCGCATAGCCAGTCAATAGGATTTTGCGGCTCCGATATGCGGCTGGAAGCTGCTTTGGGGTGAACCGACAGGTTTTTGTCGCGAAACGCCGGCGCAGCCCGGCGACTTTCTAAAACGGATTTCGAATCAGGGCCCTGACGTTCTCCAGATGGCTTCGGCTGGATTCCAATCGTTCGCCGCCTTCCATAAGAATTGTGTATTCGCCTGCCGCCGCGGCCCTTACTTCTTTCACGCGGCATGCATTCACGATCGTCGATCGGTGAATCCGAAGAAACTCCTCCGGGTCGAGCGCGGATTCGATCTCGCTCAGGGAGCATCGCACCAGATGACAAACGCCGCCGCAATGCAACTCGACATAGTTGTCGGCGGCTCCGATCCAATCGATATCGTCGATGCTCACGAACGTGGTCCGGCCACCCGACCGGACGGCTACGCGACGCAGCCGTCGTGGCGCTTTTCCAAAAGATTCCAGCAGAGTCACAATTCGGCGGTCCGCCCAGTTCGGCCCCGCCTTCGCATGCGTCTTTGCGCGCCTCAATGCAGCGAGGAAGCGTTCACGCTGAATGGGTTTCAGAAGGTAATCGACGGCGTTCGCCTCAAACGCGCGCACCGCGTGCCGGTCGTGCGCGGTCGCGAATACCACAGCAGGCATGTTCTCCGCGCCGATCGCGTTAACCACATCGAACCCGTCCATCTCAGGCATCTGCACATCCAGAAAAACGAGATCCGGCGGGCGTGACTGTATCGCGGCGACTGCCTGTTTCCCGCTGCAGGCTTCTTCTATGGCCGTAATCTCGGGATCCTGAGTCAGAAGAATCCGCAATCCGTCCAGCGCAAGAGGCTCGTCATCCACAATCAGCGCCCTAAAGCTCATTCAGTTCGATCCTTTGTGGCTCGTCCGGATCGGTCAGCTTCCGGAACGGGATCTCGACCGTAACCACCGCTCCGCAGGGGTGGCCTTCTTCGAATCTCAGAACCGCGGCCTCGCCGTAAAGCTGCCGGAGTCGCGCCCGCGTATTCGGAAGCCCGATGCCCGCCGGATTCGATGGCGCGCCGCCGTTTGCGGCCGGACCCGGCCCATCGTCCGCGATACGGATCTGAAGGTGTCCGTCCACCCGCCGTGCGCTGACATCGATCGTCCCAGGCGCGGCGCGCCGGCAGATGCCGTGGCGCACCGCGTTCTCCACCAGAGGCTGCAGGCTCATATGAGGTACAGCCGCATCGAGCGTGTCCGAATCGATCCGGAAGCCGGTGTTCAGCCGGTCTCCGAACCTCACCTTTTCGATCCCCAGATAGAGTTTGAGGCAGTCGAGTTCCCTTCGCAGCGGAATCTCCTGCGCTTCGGCATGTTCGAGAATTGCCCTCAGCAGATCGCTGAGCCGCGAGAGCATCTCTTCCGCAGCTCTGGCGTTACCCTGACGAATCAATACCACGATCGCGTTCAACGTGTTGAAGAGAAAATGCGGCTGCAATTGCATTTTGAGCGCGTTCAGTCTTGAAGCAACCAGCTGCGCCTTCAGCTCCGCCGCATCCACGCGAAGCCGAAGGGCCACTGATTCATGCTCCCGGTAGCGTCTGTAATAGCGCCCTGCCGTCTCCACTCCGACCAGGAGCCAGTAGATCACCACGTTTTGATGGAATCCTGCCGGCGCCAGTTCCGCATAGGCGGCGGAAAAGGAACTCGTCAGCAAATCCCTCATCAGAGACGCCTTGATATAGACCACCGCTTCGAGCGCCAGTTCCACCAAAGCGAACAGAAGCGAGAGGACCACGTGCGCTGTCATCATTCGCGGCCAGTTGCTTCGCTCGATTCGCAATCGTCCCGCGATCGCGAGTACGAGCGGCGTCAGGAGGGCCAGAATCCACGAAGCCAGCATTCTTGCGAGAAATACTTCGCTGAACGACCTGCGTTCTTTCCAGAGAACAATGCGCGCTGCATCCTGGCTGAAGAAGAACAGGCCGATCACAGTCCAGACGGCCAGACTAAGTCCGTACAGCCGAAGGGACGACCTGATCGCTTGCCGCGTCATGGGACGAGAACATTTCTAGTATCGTCGTCTTTGGTCCGGTCTGATCAGCGAGAGTAATGGCCCGACTGGATCTGACCGCTCTTCGGCGTGCTTTGTTGACAGATTCTTTCGCGGAATCGAGGTAATATTTCAGGCGCTCTTTGATCCAACCACCAGCTGGTTGATCCCGAAGTGACTGAAAATCGACGTTGGCATTACGCTGCCGAGAGCCGAAACCCACGCTCAGAATGAGGACGTACGCAAAGCGCCTGAACTGGCGGACTTTCGGAAGGCGGAAGAATTGGATGACGCTGTTGCTTGCGGGTTTGCTGCCCGCTCTATTTCCCAGCTGTAGCCGCGGTCAGCCGGGTCAGCAACTGCTTCTGGTAAGGCTCGGCCGATGGGTCCGAGAGCATGGGCGCGGCGTTCGCAAGCAAGCGCCGCGCCGTCGAATAATCCTTTCTACGATACGCGATGTCGGCTTCCGCAAGATCGACATTGGTCGACCAGTTCTTAACGCCGGCCAGTTGCCCCACAGCGTTTGCGTCGATACTTTTCAGCAACCGCGAGGCGTCATCTAACCGGCCGAGCTCGATGAGACAGCTCGCAAGGGTGTGAGCCGCGCCGCCTGTCAGACCCGCCTTCGCTCCGAAGGCCCGGACTGATGTCTCATAAGCCTCCCGCGCGTTCACTGCGCCTTCTTTCAGCCGCCCCGATCGGCACTGCGCGAGCGAAGCATCCGAAAGCGTCGCAATTGCGAAGAACGATTCGGGTCCCTGCTTGTGCGCCGCAATCGCATGGATTTTCATGTCATCCCGAATGGCATCGTCCCAGCGTCCGATACTGCCTTCGGATTCCGCGCGCGTGCTCAGGACCTGCATGGAGAGTTCGTGTTCCTCGCCCAGCTTCGCGATGTACGCGGGATAAATCCGCGTCGTCTCGTCAATCGCCTGCTGATGCTTCTGCTCCACCATGTAGGCCTGGGCCAGATTCAGGCGAACGCGAAGAACATTCGGGCTCTCGGGTCCATCGGTTCGGGAGAACGCCCGGATCAGATCCCGAAACAGTTCTTCTGCCCTGGCTCCTTCACCAAGGCGAATGTATGTAAATGCCAGCCGCTGCTTCATGACGAGAACTGCGCGCTGGTCAAAGGACGGCAACCTCGAGGCCCCATCCAGGGCGCCAGCGAATTCCGTCCGCGCTGATTTGACATCGCCGTCAATCAGCGCGATCATGCCGCGCGCATACGCGAGCCAGATCAGGACCTCGGGCGATGGCTTCGAAATTGCGGAAATCCGTTTCTCTTCGCCTGCGAGGATCGATCTGGCTTCTTCCGTTGAGCCTTTCTCAAACCTGCGTGCCTCCGCGGCCGCCCGTTGCAGTTGGACAATAATTGCGCTCTGGTCTAGGGGTCCACCCGTTTTTTCAAACAGCGCCGCGGCATGACTGTACTCCGGCATCGCATCCGCGTACGCGGTCCGGCTGTCCATGGCGTGGCCGATCGCCTGGTGGAGCCGCGCTGCGATTTCGGGCGCGTCCCGAAATCTCGTATCGATGCTGGACGAGGCGTGTCTCACGGCTTCGATGAGGCTCTCGTCCGATTTCCCGGTCGAAAACGGATCGCCTCTTCCCAGAAGGTCGCCGACCAAAAAGCTGCTGACGGCGCCCGCGATCTCCGTCTCATGGTTGGCCCGGTCTCTTTCACTCGAAGCCCGCCGATACAGGATCAGGCTCGCCGCCAGTCCCGCGACCAGCGCGATGGTCGCCGCAATCAGCCAGGGGCGGCGCATTCGCGCGCGCGCGAGCCGCGCCTCATTCGCAGCCGATAGCTCCCTTGCAGCCCGATGTTCTGCTGCTTTCTTTCGCCGTTCTTCGAGCGTCTCGAGGCGCTTCGCAAGAAGGGCTGCGCTCGCCAGACGACGCGCCGGATCGCCGCAAGCCGCATCCGCGATGTCCTCGCGAATAAGCGGATCGTCGATTTCCGCCTCCCAGCCAGGCGACAAGGGCCGCCGAAAATCGCCGACCACCAACTGATACAAGAGAACGCCCAGGGCGTATACGTCCGCGCCCGCAGTGGAGGAGTGTCCCGCTACAACTTCGGGCGCGAGGTACAGAACCGTTCCGGTCAGGGCCTGAGCGTCGGCATTCTCCGGCTGGGTGAATCCCAGATTCGTGATGCCCATCGCGCTCAGTCGCCCAGGGTCGGTCAGAGCAGCGCTTCCAAAATCTGCAACACGGACCTGCAAGCTACTGTGCGTCTCTGGCGCCGGTGAGCCTTGCGCCGAAACCAGAATGTTTCCCGGTTTCAGGTCTTTGTGGAGCACTCCTACGCCGTGCGCCGCGGAAACAGCGTTGGCTACGCAAACCAGGATATCGAGCCGGGTCTGCATCGGAATGCGACGCAGACCTTCGTGATACTCGGCCCATTCTTCGAGATTTCGTCCGGCGTACTGGCTTTCGAGATAGAAGGGAGGAACATCGAAATTCCATTCGAGAACCCGAACAAAGTCCTGCCGTTCCCCCAGCGATTCTCTGAGAAAGCGCGCGAGCGTGGCTTCGCGCTTCAGCCCCTTCAGCCGGATTCCGTCGCCTGCGAATTTGAAGACGCGCAACTCCTGCGTTTTAGGGTGCTCCGCCAACCAGATCTCGTTAGCGGCCGACACGGCCAGACGACGCAGCAAACGCCACTGCTCGCGGCCCGGCGCCGGATCGCCCGGCTTTAGAGAAAGCTCCGCAGCCGGCGCTGTGACGTATCTTGATTGAGCAGGCGCTCCGAGGCGGTAGCCGATTCGATGAACCGTGACGACGATCGCCTGGTCATCGTCGCCGATCGCCTTGCGCAGTTTGGAGACCGCGGTCGCCAGCGAACTATCGACAACCGCGGTACCCGGCCACACGGCCTCGAACAGTTCGTCGCGCGTCACCACCTCGCCCGCGTGAATCAGCAGTTGATGAAGAACGTCAAGCGGCTTCGATTCGAGGTCCGCGGGTTGCCCGTTAACGCGTAATTCGCGGCTCGATTCATCGAATTCGCACGGCCCGAAGCGCCAGATTCTGCCGGCCGCTTCCTTTCTTTCAGATCCCGGGGTGTTCAAAAACATCGACTTACATTTCTTGAGAATTTCTTAAGAACACCTTCAGGACTCGCAAGCCGATTTTCTGGCAGCATCGACAACGCCCGCTTTTCGACAGCCGTAATTTTATACAAAGCTGCAGTCGGTCCGGCGGGCAGCGGCGGCATGCCATTGCAAGAGTTTTCGCAAACACAGTCTGCCTATCGGAGCTATGTAAATGTCTATACAAAACCGTCTGATCCTTCTATCGCTGATCGGAGCCTGCTGGTCTTCGTCGGCCAACGCTCAGGTCACATACCAATACACGGGTAATCCATTCACGCTATTCACTTGCGGAGGTAACAGCCTTTGCCCCACGCCTGGACCAAACGCGAATTCCTCTTACACCCCAACCGACAAAGTCACGGGAACATTGACTCTCGCGACGTCATTGCCCGCCGGGCTGAATTTGCAGGACATCAGCGGGCTCGCGGGATTTCAGATCTCCCTCAATGATGGTCATCAGACGATGACCGCCACCGCCGGTTACACCGGAGGCTTCAACGCCAAGGTCTCGACGGATGCCTCGGGCAATATCACGGAATGGATCTTTGGCGTCAACTGCTGCTTCTACCCGAACAACGGCGTCTCAACCGAATATGCGCCTGATAATCCGCAAGGGCCGCTCGCCGGTGATACAGGATTCCTCTCGGCGGCTTCTTACAGCTATCCGAACACCCCATACAACGGCGCACTCAGCCTCAAGCCAGGGACTTGGGGCCCGAGCGGCGGGTCCGGTTCCGGAGGCCCCACTTACGGAACGGCGACCAGAGTTTTCGTTCACGATCAGTTCCCCGGGGATAATTTCGACACTACGATCGGCGACCTCGGGATCGCACAGTCTCCGTTTACTCTCTACTCGACCGTCGGGATTCAGGCCGCCTATCCGAGGCTTGTTTCCCCGACGGCGACCAATCCCTACGGACTTGCAACCGGGGCCTGGTCTGAAACAGCGCAGGCGAGCGGCGCTGCCCGTGGACTTGCATTTCGGAACGTGCAATACACAGGCACTGCCCCGACCAGAGTCCGGCTCAACGCGGTGCTCGACGGGGAATTTCAAAATGCCCCGTTCGGCCTTCCGAACGGCCCCGCGTTCGTGGGTGCCGCGATCCACGTTTACAAGGCGAGCGGCTTTCAATCCGCCATTCAGGCCAGTGGCAAGACCGCGAGCCAGTTCATGCTCGGCGCCTACACTGAGACCGCTGCCGAATCGCCTCAAACCGTCATTCCACAACTGGATTCGTTGTTCCCTAACCAAGTCCTGGGAACCGGCGCCACGTATCTGTCTCTCGCGATCCCTGCAACCTTACCGGTGACGTTCTCAACCACTTCGTTTCAGGTCAATCCGCAGGACGTCATAACCGTCGTCTTCGACGTTACAACCGCAACGCTGCTCACGGGGTTCGCTGACGGAACGGAAAGCGGAAGCGAAGCTTACTTCCTCGACACGCTTTCACCTTCTCCCAATCTCTTTACGGACGATTCCGGTAATCCCGTTTCGGGCTTCACCGTTGTCGATAACCCCCCGAGCTCCTCGCTCCCCCCGGCGGTCGGAACTGTCGCGCTCAGCCCGGCCTCCAATACGGCCGCTATTGGCGGTACAGACACCTTGACCGCCACCGTCATGGATGCCAACAACAACGCAATGCCAAACGCACCGGTTCGGTTCAGCGTCACCTCCGGCCCGAATGTGGGAGCCGAAGGAGCAGGAACCACCGATGCCAGCGGCAAAGCGTCGTTCACCTATCCCGATAACGGCGGACGCGGTATCGATACGATTCAGGCAAGCGTTGCGTCAGTCGTGTCCAACGTCGCGCAACAGACCTGGCAGGGACCAGCCCGCTGCCCTCAGAGTCCGGGCTATTGGAAGAATCACCCCGGTTCCTGGCCTGTAACATCCCTCAACATCGGCGCGCAGACCTACAGCCAGCAGCAGTTGCTTCAACTGCTCGGGACGCCGGGCGGCGGCGATGCGAGTATGATTTTGGCCGTTCAGTTGATCGCGGCCAAGCTCAATATTGCGAATGGTGCGGACCGCAGCCCGGTTGCGTCTGTAGTTGTTGCCGGCGATAATCTTCTGGCTCAGCTCTCCGGATCGCTACCGTTCAATGTGAGTCCTGGCTCCTCGGCGGGTTCTTATATGACCCAAAGGGGCGCAACCCTCGCGTCATATAACGGCGGCTCTCTGACGGGAAGCTGCGTCCAGTAATCTGCCTTAACGGCGCGGGCTCGTCCTGAGAAGGAATGAGCCCGCGGCCTTTTCACGCGCCGACTGCGACTTCTTCCGATTCGCCTGCATCTTTGACAGTGTTCGCGAACAATTACACAACGGGTATCCGGCATCAACCGATTGAAAGGGAATGAAATGAGTCGATTAAAGGGCAAAGTAGCGGTTGTCACCGGTGCGTCGAAGGGAATCGGCGCGGGCATTGCGAAGGCGCTCGCGGCGGAAGGCGCTTCGGTTGTCGTGAATTACGCGTCGAGCAAAGAAGGCGCGGACAAAGTCGTTGCGGACATCACTGGTGCCGGAGGAAAGGCAATCAGCGCGCACGGCGACGTTGGGAATTCGGCAGGCGTAGAAAAGCTGTTCGCCGATACGAAGAAGACGTTCGGCAAACTCGACATCCTTGTTAATAACGCCGGGGTCTTTCATTTCGAGCCGCTCGAAGCTGTCACGGAAAAGGAGTTCCACCGGCAGTTCAACATCAACGTGCTGGGCACGGTGCTTGCCACTCAGCAGGCTCTGAAGCTGTTCGGTCCCGATGGCGGTAGTGTCGTAAACGTAAGCTCGGTTGTCAGCACCGGTCCTCCGCCAATGTCCTCGGTCTATTCCGCGACCAAGGGGGCGATTGATACTCTTACGGTGGCTCTTTCGCGCGAGCTTGCGCCGAAGAAGATTCGTGTCAATTCCGTGAATCCCGGCTTGACCGAAACCGAGGGCTTACATACGGCGGGGTTCCTCGGTGGGGATCAGGAAAAGCAGGTCCTGGCGAGTACGCCGCTGGGGCGCGTCGGTCAGCCGGACGACATCGCGAAGGCTGTGGTGTTCCTTGCTTCGGACGATTCGCGCTGGATCACCGGGGAAACGGTGAGAGTGTCGGGAGGCCTCAGATAACCCGGGCGTTTTAGAATTTCGTTGATGGGCCAGGCTGCCAAACGGGCGAAGCGCGGCCTGACGTGTCTGGCCGCGCTGTTCGCCGTTGTTGGAATCAGTCGTTGGCTGTGGCCGCTGAATGCGACCACGGCCGGACTGTATCTGCTGTTGGTGGTTCTCGGGGCGGCGGCGCAGTGGGGACTCGTCGAGTCGATCTTCGCATCCGTCGCCGGGATGCTCATCTTCAACTTTTTTTTTCTCCCTCCCATCGGCGCCTTCACGATCGCCGACCCTGAAAACTGGGTCGCGCTCATCGCGTTCCTCGCGACGGCAGTAACGGCTAGCAAGCTCTCTTCGAATGCCAAGCGGCGCGCCGAAGAAGCCGTCGCCGGTCACGAAGAGATGATGCGTCTGTATGAACTGAGCCGCGCCTTGCTGATGGACGAAGGCCGCGACGCGGTACGGCACTCGGTTCTCCAGGCGGGACAGATTCTGCATATTCCCGAGATCGCGTTTTATGACCGCGCCGCGAATCAGGTCTACGGCTCGATCGACGAAAGGAAAGTTCCCATCGCGGATCTGATGGCGGTTGCCGAGAACGGTCAACCGCTCATTGCGGATGACGCCGTCGCAGTCCCGGTGAGATTGGGAAATCACACCATCGGGAGCCTCGGCATGACGTCCGCGCCTCCGCGGGCCGCGGTTCGCGATTCAGTGGCCAGCCTGCTCGCCATCAACTATGAGCGGGCGCGCGCGCTCGACCGAGCCGCGGCGGCCGAAGCGGCCCGCCGGCATGAAGCGTTTCGCTCTTCGCTTCTGGATGGGCTCGCTCATGACCTCAAAACGCCGCTCAGCGCGATCCGCACCTGCATCACGAGGTTGATTACGATCCCGCCACGCACCGAGGAAGTGCGCCGCGAACTCCTGAGCATCATCGACCAGGAGTCTGAGCGCCTTCAGGCTTCCATTACCGAAGCGATCGAACTGGCGCGGATCCAGTCCACTGAGCTCAAGCTCGACCGCAGGCGAATCGAAATCCCGGAACTCATCGATTCAGCGCTCTCTGAGCTCCGCGATAACGAAAGCAGCCGATATGAAGTGAAAGGCCCCGGGCTCGAAGTCGAGGTTGATGCCGAAGTCATGCGTCAGGCGCTGCGACAGGTGCTCGAAAATGCGCGGAAGTACTCGCCGCCGGGTTCTCCGGTCAGGATCGAAGTCGCGCGCAAGAACGACAGGGCCTCCATTACGGTGCTCGATCGTGGCGCCGGCTTCGCGAACGATGAACTGGATCGCATTTTCGAGAAGTTTTATCGCGGTAAACGCGGGCGGGATACAGTCGAAGGTACGGGTATGGGTCTCGCGATCGCCCGCAGCATCGTGGAAGCGCACGGCGGAAAGATCCGGGCGTCCAATCGCGCCGATGGCGGCGCGGCTATCGAAATCGCCCTCCCGCTGGCCGAGGTGAAATCCTGAATACCGCTACAGTTCTGGTAGTAGATGACGAGCCGCAGTTGCGGCGCACCATTCGCGCCACGCTCGCCGACCTCGGTTATTCCGTCATTGAGGCGCGCAGCGGCGAAGAGGCGCTCGAAGTGCTTCGCAACGACGCGCCCGATCTTGTGCTGCTCGATCTGAACATGCCGGGCATCGGTGGGCTCGAGGCATGCCGCGCGATCCGGGAGGCGTCCGATATCCCGATCATCGTGCTGTCGGTGCGGAACACCGAGCGCGACAAGGTTCAGGCTCTAGACGCCGGCGCTGACGATTACGTGACCAAACCCTTCGGCATTCAGGAACTTCTGGCGCGCATTCGCGCGGCTATGCGCCGGGCCCCGGCGTCGTCCTCCGAATCGGGTGACCACGTCGTCCTGAGCGACGATCTGGAAATCGACTTCGCCGCGCGGCGTGTGCTTCGTTCCGGCCGGCCCATGCGTCTCACTCCCAAGGAGTTCGATCTTCTGAAGTTCTTAGTGGACCACGCCGACAAGCCGGTACCACACCGAAAATTACTTCAGACCGTGTGGGGACCGGATTACGGAGACGAGGTCGAGTATCTCCGGGTGGTGGTTAATCAGTTGCGCCGGAAGATCGAGCCCGTGCCCTCAAGTCCACGCTATCTCCTTACAGAGCCATGGGTTGGCTACCGGTTTTCTCTCTCCGGGCACGCCGCTCCGAAAGCCGAAGTCCCGCCCGACGGCGCTTAAAATACGTCGTAGCGCATAGGAAGTCCTGACGAAGTTCTTATGAACTTCTAATGTCCTTGGTTTTACTCTCGGGTCAGGGTAGGGAAGGCCATGAGAGAAAACCAAGCACTCCTCGATCTACAGCCGCGCGACCGCGCGGAGGATCCGCTCGATATCGTCGTGCCATTTACAAACCCGCGCGAGACGATCGCAGCCCTGCGTGCGGCGAGTTGGCTCGGCGAAGGGCTCAAGGCGCGGATTCGAGTCGTGCGCGTCCAGGTTGTGCCCTATCCTCTGGACACCAACCATCCACACATTCCGGTGAGTTTTCTACGCAATCAGATGAGCGCTTTGACGAGAGGCTTTGACGTGGACTGCGAAGTCCGCCTGGCCCGCGAATTCGAACAGGGACTGAAGAGGGCCATTTCCGCGCGCTCTATCACAGTGTTGGCGTCAAAAAAGCGTCCCTGGCCAACCCGCGTAGAGCGACTGGCCGCTCGGCTCCGGAAGGATGGCTCGCATGTGTTTGTCGTGAGTGAACAGAATGCCTGACATTATCTATTGCCTGCTGATCCTGCTGTTCTTCATCGCGGCGTGGTATTTCACGCTCGCGTGCGAAAGGTTGTAACGCCATGGAATACGCCGTTGCCGGCCTGATCGCCACAGTTCTTTGCATTTATCTGTTATACGCGCTGGTGCGCCCGGAGAAGTTCTGAATGACGCTCAACGGGTGGGCTCAGATCGCTTTCTTCTTCGCGCTGATCGTTCTTTGCGCGAAGCCTCTCGGCAGCTATATCGCCAATGTCATGGAAGGCCGAAGGCACTTCCTGACGCCGGTTTTCGGCTGGCTTGAGCGCCTGATCTACCGGATCTGCGGGGTTCGTGTCGATCCGGATGGCCAGCCGGAGGAGCAGCGCTGGACGCGCTACGCGGGAGGACTGCTCGCGTTCAGCGCGTTCAGCGCCGCGCTGCTATATGCCATCCAGCGGCTCCAGATCTGGTTCCCCTGGAATCCGCAGGCTTATTCAGCCGGAAACGTAAGCCCGGACCTGGCGTTCAACACGTCGGTCAGCTTCACCACGAACACCAACTGGCAGAGCTATGTACCTGAGACTACGCTGAGCTACTTCGTTGAGATGGCCGGGCTGACGGTCCACAACTTCCTTTCGGCCGCGGCGGGGATCGGAATCGCGGTCGCCCTGGTGCGCGGCTTCGCGCGCCACTCCGTCAGCACGATCGGCAACTTCTGGGCCGACATGACGCGCGCCACGCTATACATTCTGCTTCCGATCTCGGTTGTCGGCGCGCTGTTTCTCTGCTCTCAGGGCGTGATTCAGAATCTGAGCCCTTATACCGCGGCGGCGACGATTGAAGGCGCAAAGCAGACGATCGCGCAGGGGCCCGTGGCATCGCAGGAAGTGATCAAGATGCTGGGGACCAACGGCGGAGGATTTTTCAACGCGAATTCGGCTCACCCCTTCGAGAACCCGACGCCGCTCAGCAACATGGCCGAAATGTTCTTCATCTTCCTGATTCCCGCCGCGCTCACTTACACGTTCGGGAAGATGGTCAGGGATACGCGCCAGGGATGGGCGCTTTTCGCCGCGATGTCTTTCTTGTGGCTTGCGGGCGTCGTAACCGCCTACCATTTTGAGCAGCGGGGCACGCCCACGCTTTCGAAGAGTGGCATCGAGCTGTCGGCGAGCAGCCAGCAGCCCGGCGGCAACATGGAGGGCAAGGAGACTCGCTTCGGAATCGCGGATAGCGCGCTGTTCGCCACGGTCACCACCGATGCAAGTTGCGGCGCTGTTAACGGCATGCACGACAGCTTCACGCCGATGGGCGGTCTGGTTCCGCTATTCAACATTCAGTTAGGCGAAGTCGTCTTTGGCGGCGTCGGCGCTGGGTTGTACGGGATGCTCATGTTCGCCATCCTCGCCGTGTTCATCGCCGGACTCATGGTGGGACGAACGCCGGAGTACCTCGGTAAAAAGATCGAACAGAAAGAAGTCAAAATGGCGATGATCGCCATGCTGGTCCTCGCGGCCAGTATTCTCTTCTTCTCAGCGTCGAGTTCCGTCGTCGAATTTGCGAAGAACAGCTATTGGAATCCGCCAGGACCTGCCGTCGCGAACACCGCCAACCCCGGCGCGCATGGGCTTTCGGAAATTCTCTACGCCTATACGAGCGGCACGGGCAATAACGGAAGCGCATTCGCGGGCATCAGCGCCAACACTCCCTGGTACAACCTGACCATCGGGTACGCGATGCTGATCGGACGCTTCCTGATGCTTCTGCCGCTGCTGGCGATCGCCGGATCGCTTGCGAGTAAAAAGCAATCGCCGGTTTCGTCGGGCACGTTTCCGACGCACGGACCGTTGTTCGCCGCGCTGCTCGTCGGCGTGGTGGTTATCGTGGGCGCACTGACATACTTCCCGGCGCTCTCACTCGGGCCCATTGCCGAGCATCTGATGCTGTAAGAGGAGAAAGGATAAGAAATGGCAACGCAGCTTAGCGCGCCGCACCTCGAGAGGACGCTGGCGGACCATACAGGCGACGCCGGTATCGAGACGGCGTTGGGCCGCGGCAAACGCGCGAGACCGCTGTTCGATCCGCCTATAGTGCGCCGCGCGCTAATCGATTGTCTGATCAAACTGAATCCAGCCACGCTGGTCAAGAACCCCGTAATGTTCGTCGTGGAAGTCGGGGCGGCGCTCACCACGATCCTGACCTTTCGGACAATGTTCGCCGGCGGCGAAAGACTGGCCTTCCAGGCGCAGATTTCAGCATGGCTGTGGTTCACGGTTCTGTTTGCGAATTTCGCCGAAGCGATGGCCGAAGGGCGCGGCAAAGCCCAGGCCGACAGCCTTCGCAAAACGAAATCCGATGCGAGCGCGAAGAAACTAGGCCCGGGCGGTTCGGTCACCGTGGTTCCCGCGGCGACTCTGCGGAAGGACGATCTCTGCCTCTGCGAGCCCAACGACATCATCCCCGGAGACGGTGAAGTAGTCGAAGGAATCGCCAGCGTTGACGAGTCGGTGATCACGGGCGAAAGCGCGCCGGTGATCCGCGAATCGGGCGGTGACCGCAGCGCTGTGACCGGCGGCACGAAGGTGCTGTCGGACTACATCAAGGTTCGGATTACCTCGAACCCCGGCGAGACCTTCCTCGACCGCATGATCGCGTTGGTGGAAGGCGCGCAGCGGCAGAAGACACCGAACGAGATTGCGCTCAACATCATGATCGCGGGCCTGACGCTCATTTTCATGTTCGCCGTGATGACGCTCGCGCCGTTCGCCCTGTACAGCGTCGGGCAGGCTAAGGAGGGATTCGCCCCCAGCGTGGTGGTGCTGATTTCGCTGCTGGTCTGCCTGATTCCGACCACGATCGGTGGCTTGCTCTCCGCTATAGGTATCGCGGGCATGGACCGAGTGATGCAGCACAACGTGCTCGCCATGAGCGGTAAAGCTGTGGAAGCTGCCGGCGACGTGAATACGCTCTTGCTCGATAAAACCGGCACAATTACGCTAGGCAGCAGGCAGGCTGTGGAATTCATTCCCGCGGAAGGCGTGAGTGAAACGGAACTGGCCGAAGCCGCGCAGCTTTCGAGCCTGGCCGACGAAACCCCGGAAGGCCGAAGCATCGTGGTGCTCGCGAAGGAAAAGTACGGTCTGAGAGGCCGTGAGATCGCGGAGCATGACGCGGAATTCATTCCATTCACCGCACAGACCCGCATGAGCGGCCTCAACTTTGAAGGCAGCGCGATTCGCAAGGGCGCCACCGCTTCCGTGAAGGCTTACGTCGAAGAACTCGGCGGCGCGTTCCCCGAATCAGTCGCGAAACTCTCCGACGAGATTGCGCGAAGCGGCGGCACGCCCTTGGTGGTCTCGCGGGACAATCGCGCTCTGGGCGTGATTCACCTGAAAGACGTAGTGAAAGGCGGGATGCGCGAGCGGTTCGCTCAGATGCGCGTCATGGGAATCCGGACCGTGATGATTACGGGCGATAATCCCCTGACAGCGGCGGCGATCGCCTCAGAAGCGGGCGTTGACGATTTCCTTGCGCAGGCCACGCCGAAAGACAAGCTGGAACTCATCCGGCGCGAGCAGGCGGGAGGCAGACTCGTAGCCATGACGGGCGACGGGACGAACGATGCGCCCGCGCTGGCGCAAGCCGATGTCGGTGTCGCGATGAACACCGGAACCATGGCGGCGAAGGAAGCCGGCAACATGGTGGATCTCGACAGCAATCCGACCAAGCTGATCGAGGTCGTGGCCATCGGCAAGCAGTTGTTAATTACCCGAGGCGCGCTGACGACGTTCTCGATTGCCAACGACGTCGCCAAATACTTCGCGATCATTCCGGCGATGTTCGCGGTTACCTATCCGGCGCTGAACCGCATCAACATCATGCGGCTGCATTCACCGGAGAGCGCGATTCTGGCGGCGGTCATTTTCAATGCGCTGATCATCATCGCGCTGGTGCCGCTCGCTCTGCGCGGCGTCAAGTACCGCCCGTTGTCCGCAGGCGCGCTGCTGCGCCGGAATCTCCTGATCTACGGAGCGGGCGGCGTGCTGGCGCCCTTCCCGGGCATCTGGGTTATCGACCGGCTTCTGGGGCTGCTGCACCTGGCGTAAGGAGAAAACTATGTGGCGTGAATTTAAACCGGCAATCATCATTACGTTCTTATTGACGGCGTTGTGCGGTGTGATTTATCCGCTGGCCATCACGGGCGCGGCCCGCGTCCTGTTCCCTAAGCAGGCGGCAGGCAGCCTGATTGAGCGGGGAGGCAAGGTTGTCGGGTCGGAACTGATCGGACAGAACTTCTCGAAGCCCGAGTATTTCCATCCGCGTCCCTCGGCGGCGGGCAATGGCTATGACGCCGCCAACTCCAGCGGCTCCAACCTCGGGCCAACGAACCCCGCCCTGGCGGACCGGCTCGCCAAGGACGCCGCGCAGTTTCGCAAAGACAATCCCGATTATTCAGGACCCATCCCCGCCGATGCGATCACCACCTCCGGCAGTGGGCTCGACCCGGACATTTCTCCGGCGAATGCCCTGGCTCAGGTGCCGCGCGTCGCGAAGGCTCGCGGTATATCACTTAATGTGGTAAACGACCTGATCGCCCGCGACACGCAGGGCCGCGATCTCGGATTTATCGGCGAGCCTAGGGTCAACGTACTGCGTATCAATATGGACTTGGACGCTTCCGCCGCAAACCGCTGATGACCCCGCGAGACGCGTGCCGTCCCGATCCGGACGAGCTCCTCCGGCGCATTCAGGCTGAAGAACACGCGGAGGGCAGTGGCCGCCTTAAGATTTTCCTGGGCTACGCGCCGCGCGTGGGAAAATCTCTCCGGATGTTCGATGAGGGAACACGCCGGCGCGCGCGCGGCCAGGACGTCGTCATCGGCGCGGTTCAATCAGTTGTCTCCGACGACATCACACGCGCCATCGGGGATCTGGAAAAGTTCGAAACTCTCGACGTTCCGGCGATTATCCGCCGCGCCCCGCATGTCTGCCTGATCGATGAATTGGCGCGCGAGAACCCGCCTGGCTCGCGGAATCCGCAGCGATGGCAGGACGTGAACGAACTGCGCGCTGCGGGAATCAACGTTGTCGGCGCGCTCAACCTGCAGCACGTTTGCGAGCGACAGGATGCGGTCGAGGCCATCACGGGTCGCCGCGCGAAGAACTGCGTTCCTCTTTCATTCATGCTCTCCGCGGACGAGATCGTCATCGTGGATGTTCCTGCGGAGGATATCGCGGTGGGCGCCGGAAACCTCTCTGCCGCGCAACTCACCGAGTTGCGTGAACTCGCGCTTCTGCTTGCCGCGGAGGTGGTCGAGCAGGGGATTCAGCATTACATGGACACGCACGGAATCCTCGAAAGCTGGGGCACGCAGGAGCGCATTCTGGTCTGCATTACGCCACGCAGCAACGCGAGGCCCATGATCGGAAGTGCGGCGGCCGCCGTGCGGCGTTTCCATGGCCATCTGCTGGCCCTCGTCGTGCGCCAGGCGAAACTTTCCGAGGAGGATCAGGCGTCGCTCGCCGAAAACCTGCAGCTTGCGAAAGAAGCCGGCGCGGACATTTACGAGATGGAAGCGTCCGATCCGGTATCCGCCATCGTGAAATACGCACGCGAAAACCGCGTTACCCAGCTTTATATCGGCCATAGCGGACGACAGCGCTGGAAAATCTGGTCGCAGTCGCTGGCCGAAAGGCTGGTCGCGGCCGCCGAAGGAATCGATGTCCGGATATTCCCCCACCGGGATGGCGCGTGAGATGGGGGCGGGGGAACGGCAGGGCAAGCTTAAGATCTTTCTCGGATATGCGGCGGGCGTAGGCAAGACTTACCAGATGCTCACGGAGACGCGTCACCTCCGGGACCTCGGCCATGATGTAGCGATCGCATATTTCGAGCCTCACGCCCGCAAGGACACGATTGCGCTCACCGAAGGTCTCGATGCTATACCGCGCAAACGCTACGAGTATCGCGGCGCGATCTTCGAAGACATGGACACGGAAGGCGTGATCGCGCGCAAGCCGGAGGTGGCGGCTGTGGACGAGTTCGCGCACACCAACGCCCCCGGCGCGCCCCGCGTCAAGCGATGGCAGGATGTGATGGAAATTCGCTCGGCTGGTATCGACGTTCTGACCAGTATGAATGTTCAGCACATCGAGAGCCTCAACGATCAGGTCTGGTACATCACTGGCATTCGCGTGCGCGAGACCGTGCCGGACTGGGTGGTGCGGGAGGCTGCTGAGGTGGTGATGGTGGACGTCACGCCCCGCGCGCTGCTGCATCGTCTGGAACGCGGAGTCGTCTACGCTCCGGATAAAGCACGCAGCGCCATGGAGCATTTCTTCACTGAATCCAACCTGACTGCGCTTCGTGAGCTGGCCATGCGACAGGCCGCCCACCATCTGGATGCGAAAATCGAAACCTCATACGAACCGTCCCCCTGGTTCCGTGCTCCCGCCGCGGAGAAAATTCTGCTGTGGCTCACGCCCGACCGCTCCTGCGCGGCGCTCATACGCCGTGCCTGGCGAGTAGCCGACTACCTTGGCGCCTCTTGCACTGCGGTGTATGCGCGACCGGACTCCGCAGGCGTCGAGCAGTGGCTGCGTTTCTGCCGCGAACTCCGTATCGAAACCTACTGCGTGGACGGTCACGACGTCCCGCGCGCGATCGTCGAATCAGCCCGCCGCCGCGGCATCACCCAGATTTACGTAACGCGCGCCGCCCGCGAGGTGAATCTGCTGGTGGATCTTGCCCGCGATATGCAGGTAACGGTGGTAGCCGAACGCGTCCGCGAGAAGTAATCTGCCAGATTGGCAGCTAGTTCGGACGCGTGGAGAGCGGAAGCATTTTTCCGAGGTCGGCGACTGCCGCCCGGTGCGGGCGCGATTCAAATCGCACCTTTTCGATGGTAAGCGCGACCTTCGGCGCGGAGCCTCCCGCCCCTTGAATCCTTACGATTTCCGTATCACATCGCATCACGCGTGGCGCGCGTCCCGGCGCACTTGGAAGTTCCACATCAACTGTGAGCGGCGAACCAACCTCAGGGAGCGGAATTCCCGGGAGCCATCGGAGCAGAATTCCGGCGCGGCTGAAATTCTCGGACATCAGAACGTCCTCAGTGGATAGTGGCGTAGAAACAACTCGGCCGCCCCTCACTCTACAGATCAATTGAAGATCGAGGCGGCTCTTAGCGCGGCGATCATCCATACTAGTTCGACTTTATTGCCTGGTCGCGCGCCAAACAATGCTCGATTTGGTTCTTAAAAAAACGTTGGTAAGAGTTAATTCGACCCTACCTGCGCTGCCCTGAGAGTACCGGTACGGGAAATATTGCGAAACCAAGGAAATCCCTCATTTTTGCCGCTATAAATATTGAAGAACTCCGCAGGGGGGCGGATTCCAGTTGAGGCAGCCGTCGTCGATGTCAGTCGCTCAGGCGCGACAGCCACAAGCCCTGCCGGAGGTGCTGGCGGGCCCTGTATCGCGCGCCGTCGTAGTTCCGACATCTAAGTCTGTAAGAAGGCTCCGTCGATTTGCATCCGGAGTTCCCGTAGTGGATGCCGTCGAGCAGGAGCGTGCGCGCATCGCCCGTGAGTTACACGCGGGCGCCGGTCAACCTCTCGCGGCGATCAAGCTGAATCTGGAATTGCTCGAAGCATGGAGCCAATCCATGCCGGCGGATACATTCGCTGCAGTCGAGCGCCTCAAGCAACTGGCCGATGTCGCGCTTGAGCAGATTCGCTCGGTGTCCCACAGACTGCATCCGCCTCGGTGGCAGGAACTCCGAATCGAAGACGCCCTTCGCGATCTCATTGACCGAAGCGGAATCGCGGCGCGCTGCGATGTTTCCATCGATATTCAGCCGTTGCCCTTCGACCCGCCCCTTCCGGTCAAGGTGACCCTCTACCGCTGCGCGCAGGAATCCCTTTCGAATGTTCTTCGCCACGCTGGCGCCAGTCGCTTCGGCCTTCGTCTGGAAATCCGGACGGACCGGTTGTCTTTGCGGGTCTCGGATAACGGCCGTGGCTTTATCGCCTCCCGAACGAGCCATTCGGGCATCGGATTGAAGGCCATTCGCGAAAACGTGAAAGCGCTAGGTGGATTTGTAAGGATATCTACTGGGCTGGGCGGTACTACAATACTGGTCGGACTCCCCCTGGATGGGGAATAATAGTCAACCGGCAGAGTGCTATTGCGATGAGCGACTTGACGGATCCGCTGAATCCGATTACCGTCGTCCTGGCTGACGATCACGGTATTGTTCGAGAAGGTATTGCCGCGAAATTCCGCGAGCACCCCGATCTGAAGGTGATTGGCGAATGCTCTGATGGCGAGACGGCGTTGGATCTGATTCTGTCCCTCAAACCCGATTTCGCGATTCTCGATCTGAACATGCCCCGACTGAATGGGGCGGAGGTTGTTCGGAGGGTCCGGCACGCGCAGACCCCGACCAAACTGATCATCCTTTCAATCAACCGCGAGGAGAACGTGATCCGCGAACTCTTTCGCGCGGGAGCCGACGGCTACGTGCTAAAGGATGGTCCCTCGCGTCACCTGTTCGAGGCGATTCGCTATGTCGCGGACGGCGGCCAATATCTTACCCCATTGCTCCGTCGCGAACAGGTGGAAAGACCAAGGGAAAAACGCGATCCCCTCGCCCTGCTCAGCAAACGTGAGTACGAAGTTTTCTCATTCCTCGTGGACGGAATGCGTCCGCGCGATATCGCCAAAGTCCTTGAGATCAGCCCCAAGACGGTGGATACTTACCGCGCGAATATCATGAGAAAGCTTGAGGTGGAGGGAATCGCCGGACTGGTTCGTTTTGCTATTCAGCGGAACCTGAATACCACCTCACTACCGATTTAGCCCCTGCTCCGGCCGTCTCTGCATAGCGCTCCAGCGACTTGATCAGCGCTTCGAGCGCGGCATACCAACGCCGGAGATAGGCAATTTCCGAGGTGTAGCTGTACTGGCGTCCCGACTCGCTCTCTTCTGCCCCCGCCCCGCTCACGGCGCAACCATATTCCTCCATTTTCGTGATCATTTCGGTTTGAAGCGCATTGCAAGCGCGAAGTTGGCCTATCGTGTCTTCAATGGCGTTACTTCCGTTTTGTGGAACAATCATCCGAGCCTCCGTTATATTCCGAGAACTATAAGATATAGCTGAGTCCGGCCAGCCTGGCAAGCCAAAAGGCGACACGATGAAAATCTTCGCCCAAGTTAGAATGTGAAGACCTTAACACTCGGCGAACATGGCACCGCCCACGATGGAAGAGATTTGTGCCGGGTGGCCGGATACCGCCGTTGCGCGAAGATGACGGTCGCTGGCTCCGTAATGCGGTCCGCGGTGGCGCGCCACCCGGGGGAGCAAGTCCGCGCACCGGGCTCTGATTTCAACGTCTGCGGCTAGGAAATCATCTCGATGATGGCGCTGATGGCGGACCAAGCGCTTCAGCCAGATGGGCGTCGACAGGAAGCGATACGCGGTTTGCGCGAGTCGTCCCAACGCGCCGAAGACAATCTGACCCGGCCGACAGCCTTCACCGACGGCGTCGGCGCCGCTGTGGCCTCTGGTCGACGGGTTTGGTGCGTTTATGCATCGGCTGGCGAATCGGCCGGTATCGGGCGATCCGGAATGCCGATGCGGCTGCGTGTCCAAAGCACTACGCGGCGGAGGCCGCGTTAATTAAGCGACCGCTGGACGCTGGCCGTACATGCGCTCGTAATAGCCACGATATTCGCCGCTACGCGCGTGCTCCACCCAGGCGTGATTGTCGCGATACCATTCGACCGTTGACCGCAGGCCGTCTTCAAACGGAATCTCCGGCTGCCATCCGAGTTCGCGGGCGATCTTCGAACAATCGACCGCATACCGCCGGTCGTGGCCCAGGCGATCGGTCACATGCGTAAGGAGCGACTCGGGCTGTCCCGCGATCCGTAGCAGTAATCGCAGAACTTCCAGATTCGGCAGCGGATTACGGCCGCCGATGTGATAGGTCTCTCCGGCGCGGCCGTTGAGCAGCACAGCCGAAAGCGCGCGGGTGTTGTCGGCGACGTGGATCCAGTCGCGTTCCTGAAGCCCATCTCCGTACACGGGGATCGATTCGCCTCGCATCGCATTCGCGATCGCGAGGGGCAGAAGCTTTTCCGGGAACTGATACGGTCCGTAATTGTTGCTGGTCCGGGTGATTACGGCATCAAACCCGAAGGTGTGGGCGGCCGCGCGCACCATGTGCTCGGCCGATGTTTTGCTCGCGGCGTAAGGGCTCGACGGATTCAGCGGCATCTCTTCGGTAAACCATTGCCCCGGACTCATGCTGCCGCCTACTTCATCAGTGGAGATGTGAAGGAAGCGCCCGACCTTCCGATGTCGCGCGATATCGAGCAGCGTCTGAGTCCCGAGAACATTGGTGCGGACGAATTCGGTCGCGCTCAGGATGCTGCGATCCACGTGCGATTCGGCGGCGAAGTGGACCACTGCGTCACAGGCGTGCGGCATGGCTTCCAGCACTTGTTTCTCGTCGCAGATGTCGCCCTTGACCAGTTGGTACCCGGGCGCACGCGCAATGCTCTCCAGATTTTCCAGATTGGCCGCGTACGTCAGGGCGTCAAAGTTGATGACTGTGTCGGTCGGATTCTGCGTCAGCCAGTCGCGGACAAACTGAGAGCCGATGAATCCGGCCCCGCCGGTTACGAATAAGCGCATTGGATCAGGCGAGAACCGCCGCTCCGATCTCTTTCACCAGGCTGGCGACAAATGATTTCGCGTCCCCGAACAACATGAGCGTATTGGGCATGTAATACAACTCATTATCAATCCCCGCGAATCCCGCGCTCATGCCGCGCTTGATGATCATTACGGTGCGAGATTTATAGGCGTCCAGAATCGGCATCCCCGCGATCGGGCTGGAGGGGTCGTTCTTTGCCGCTGGGTTCACGATATCGTTCGCTCCGACGATCAATGCCACATCCGTCATCCCAAGTTCGGGGTTGATGTCGTCCATCTCGATGAGCTTGTCGTAAGGAACATCGGCTTCGGCGAGGAGGACGTTCATATGCCCGGGCATTCGGCCCGCGACGGGGTGAATTGCGAACCGGACGTCCACACCGCGTTTGGTCAGAGCATCATAGAGTTCGCGGATCTTGTGCTGCGCCTGGGCCACGGCCATGCCATATCCCGGAATGACCACGACGCTGCGGGCGTCGCTGAGGATGGACGCCGCCTCTTCGGGGCTGGCGGATCGAACCGGCTTCGCCTCGGTTGTTCCGCCGTAGGTCTGAAGCTGTCCGAACCCGCCGAACAGGACGTTCGTGAACGAGCGATTCATCGCCCGGCACATGATGATCGAGAGGATGAAACCCGAGGATCCGTCGAGCGCGCCGGCGATGATCAAAAGCTTGTTATCGAGGGCGAACCCCATCGCGCAGGCGGACAAGCCGGCGTAGGAGTTCAGCAGCGCAATCACCGTCGGCATGTCAGCGCCGCCGATCGGAATGATCAAGAGCACGCCGAACAAGAGCGCGAGCCCGGCGAAGAAGGGGAAGAGCGCGGAGTTTTCGGGATTCGCGATGATCATACCGCCGATGATTACCGCGACACAAAACAGCCCCAGGTTGACGTAGTTCTGACCGCGATAGACGATCGGCCGGGAAGGCAGGATCTCGTGCAGTTTTCCGAACGCCATTAGGCTCGCCGTTGTAGTCAGAAATCCGAGCAGGATTTCGATCGTCAGAGCGGCCATCGTGAAGCCGTGTGGGTGCAGGCGATAATACTCGGCCGTTCCGATAAGAGCGGAGGCGAAGGCGCCGCACGCCTGCGAAATCGCGGTCCGCTGCGGCACCGCGGTCATCGGCATCAGGATCGCGAGTGGGATGCCGATCGCCGTACCCACAAGGAGCGCGATGACAATCCACTCGTAGTTCACGATCTCATGGCGCAGCAGCGTTCCCACCACCGCGAGGAGCATGCCTACCTCGGCCGAGATCACGCCTCGGCGAGACGTCGCTGGCGCGCTCATCCATTTGAGCGCCAGAATGAAGAGCGCTGCGGCGGCTATGTAAAGCGCCTGAAAGATGCTCATCTACTTTTTGGGCTCCCGCTTTTTGAACATCTTCAGCATCCGGTCCGTAATCAGGTATCCGCTGACAAGGTTCGTGGTGGCAGAGACCACGGCGATGAAGCCAAGCACGCGAGAGAGCGTCGTGGCGTCCTTGTCGCCGCTGATCAGAATCGCTCCTACGACGGAAATGGATGCGATCGCGTTGGTCAGCGACATCAACGGCGTGTGCAACAGCGGCGATACCTTCCGGATCAGTTCGAATCCGAGAAACGCCGCCAGCATGAAGACGTACAGTCCGAGTTCGTAATTCACCTTGCCACCTCCTGCGCCAGCATTGCGGCGACGCGCTCGTGGACCACTCTTCCTCCGTGAGTGATCAGAGTCTCGCGGATAACCTCGTCGCTGGTGTCGATATTTACGGCCCCTTCCCGCACGATCAGCTTCAGCAGGTTCACGATATTGGTCGCGTACATCTGGCTGGCGTGGAACGGCGCGCGGGAGGGCAGATTCGTAGGACCGATGATGGCGATTCCCTGGCGCGTCACCGTCTCGCCGGCGCGCGTTAGCTCGCAGTTTCCGCCTCGCTCGGCGGCGATATCGACAATCACCGAACCGGCAGCCATAGCTTCTGCCATTTCAGTAGTGATCAGAACCGGCGCCTTCTTTCCGGGGACCGCGGCGGTCGTGATCACGACGTCCTGCTCCTTAATGACGTCTGTCAGCAATTCCCGTTGCCGGCGGTAGAAAGCCTCGTCCATCGCCCGCGCATAGCCTCCCTTATCCTGCGAGTCTCCGGCGTCGAGGTCGAGAACAACAAAGCGCGCGCCCAGACTTTCGATCTGCTCCTTCACGGCAGCACGGAGATCGTACGCTGAAACGACCGCACCCAAGCGCCGGGCTGTGGCGATGGCCTGGAGACCCGCAACGCCCGCGCCCAGAACGAGAACCTTGGCGGGCGTGATGGTTCCCGCGGCTGTCATCATCATCGGGAACATCTTCGGCAAGGCGGCAGCAGCGATCAGAACGGCTTCGTATCCCGCGATACTGGCCATCGAGGACAGCGCGTCCATTGCCTGCGCGCGCGTGATGCGCGGCACCATCTCCATCGCGAAGAACGAAACACCTGCTTCGCTCAGTTCCGCACATTCGCGAAGCGCCGTGAGGGGATCGCCGAAGCCGATCAGGACTTGCCCTGATCGAAGGAGTGGAATATCAGTTCTCCCGAATTCCGGATTTGCCCCCAGCGTTCGGGCCTGGGCGATGATGTCTGCCGCGGCGAATACCTCACCGCGCGATGCAAGCCGAACGCCCCGGCGGGCGTACTCGTCATCCGGGAACCCGGCCTCGGCGCCTGCCGAGTATTCGACAACGACTTCGGCTTTTTGCTTGATCAGAACATCGCAGGCTTTAGGGGTGAGAGCGACCCTTCGCTCTCCGGGAAAGGTCTCGGCGGGGACTCCGACAGTGGCGGACATGTACCTCTGTTAAAGAATGATATCGCCCGCCTTTCGATCACCGCCGTTCCGGCGAAATGGTTCGATTTCGAACCGTTATTGCGCCAAATGAATGTCGTGGGCTTCGAGCGTCCGCGCGAGCGCGCGGTCGAGATTCGCGGAGGCCTCCCCCATGTCGGACTCTGCGCGCACTTCGCGCGTTCTCGCCACGGTCAGATCGGTCTGCCGCTGGAGTACGAGGAAGACGGTGGATGTGCCCGCCTGGAATTGACGCTGCTCACTCGAATACTGGTCTTCGGCGAACCTGCGCGCATTGACGGCCGCGTCCAGCCTTTGCTGCGCGGAAGCCGCTCCCTGGAGAGCGTTGCGCACGTCCTGCTCGATCGCCATCTCGGTCTGCTGGCGCTGCGTCTCAAGCCGCCGGCCTTCGGCGAGAGCTACGGCTTCGTTTGCGGTCGCTGTCCGGTTGCGGAGCGGCAGTGAAATATTGACGCCCACGACAGCGCTGGTGAACTGTCCGCTTCCGAGAGCGCTCAGCGACTGCCCGTAACCTCCGACGAGAATCGGCGGTATTGTCGCCGACCCGAACGAAAGCGGCGGAAGGGGCTGAAGGCCGGCAATGGTTGAAAGCTCATTGACCTGGTTCACGATCGGAGCGAACGCCGACACAAAGGGATTGGATCCGGATGGCGGTACCGGGTGCCCCGCGAGGCCGGCCACGCTGAACGTCGCGAATGCGTCCACCTGAGGTTTGGCCTGGTCGTGAGCCAGGCGCGTGTCAATCCGATTCGTATCGATGGTGATCGCAGCCTCTTTCAGCTCCGGACGCGACGCGAGCGCCTGCTTCACCGCCTCCTGAAGATTGGGCATTTCCAGCCGCGCATCGGGGCGTTCTTCGGGAATCAGCGCCATGCCCCACATCAGATCGTTACGGTCCGGGAGCATGAAGGTCTTAAGCGCGTTCTCGGCGTTGGTGAGATTGTTCTGCGCAATGTAGACGTTCTGCTCGAACGTCGCGATCTGCGTCTGCGACTGCACCACATCCACCGGCGCGAGAAGCCCTTGTTCCACCTGTCGGCGATTGCTCTCGTCCTGCTGTTGAGCGAGACGCACCGCCTGGATCTGAACGTCAAGGTTGCGGTACGCATACTGAAGTTCCCAATATGCGGAAATGGCCTGCGTAACCACCTGTATCACCTGCTGACGCAACTGTTCGTTGCTGAGCCGCACGTTCTGCTTCGCTACCAGCAGGCGGTGCCGATTGTCATCGATGAACAGACCGCGCCATAGCGGCTGCGTCAGGTTGAGGTTGACGGATGTGGGGAACTGCGGGTTAAGCGTGAAAAACGTGCTGTCCGTCGTTTGACGCGCCGACGAGAAATCGAGCTTGTACGATGTGCCGAGGAAGGGCGACTCGCCGCTGACCTGCGGATCGGCGAGCAACTCTTTGTTCGTGAGCTTGCCGTTGGTCGAACCCGAAAGCGACGAACTCGCGGGCGATACCTGACGGAGGCTGTGGCCGGTGAAGCCCAGCTTCGGATCGAAATAACCCTTCGCGCCCTTCACGTTGAGGACGGCTTCTTCTTTCAGAATGCGCGACACCGCCAGGTCCTTGTCGTTGGCCAGCACGCGATGGATCACTTCATCGAGCGTGATGTTGGTCGTCCCCAGAATCCCGATACGGGTCGGGAGCGCGAGCGCACGGGCCGGCGGAACGGTCTGCTCCGCCCCCTTTCCCGCAAATGAACCGAACGCCAGGAACGATAAGAAAGCTATTAAAAGGAACTTCCCCGACTTCAAACGTGCACCTCTTCAGCAACGGGCGTCTTCTTCCGCAGGAATCGCGGACGCCACGACTTCAGGTCTTCGAAGACCGAATAAAAGACCGGTACGGCGAGCAGCGTCAACAACAGGCAGAGCGATTGGCCACCCACCACCAGCACGCCGATGGAGCGGTTGGTGGCTGATCCGGTTCCGCCCGACATGACGAGCGGCAACATGCCGGCGACCAGCGCGATGGTGGTCATCAGGATGGGACGCAGACGATCGCGGTTCGCCTGCATGATGGCGTCGTATCGCGTGTAACCCGCCGCGCGCAAACCGTTCGTGTGATCGATCTGCAGAATCGCGTTCTTCTTCACGATGCCGAACAGCAGGAGCAATCCGAGCCCGGAGAAAATGTTGACCGTCTGGTGCGCGATCAGCAGCGAAAGAATACCGAACGGAATCGCGAGCGGCAACGTGAGCAGGATTGTGATCGGATGGATGAACGATTCGAACTGCGCCGCCAGGACGATGTACATGAAGATGAACGTCAGTGAGAACGCGATCAGGAAGTACAAACCGGTGCGCGCGAGTTCTTTGGATGCGCCCGTCCGTCCCGAACGGTAATCCGGTCCCATGTGAAGATCGTCGGAAGCCTGCTGGAGCGCCGCAAGGATGGCCGCCTGCGAGCCACCCGGCAGCGTGTTGCAGGTGAGCGTGACCTGCCGCTGGCGGTTGATGCGGTTCACCGATGACGGGCCCGATCCGGATTTGATATCCACGACTTCGTCGAGCCCAACCGAGCCGCGCTTCGAAGAAGGAACCGTCATCGAAGCAAGACCGGCTTCATCCGTGCGGAATTCTTCCGCAGCGCGAACGCGAACGTCGTATTGGTCTTCGCCCGCATTGAAGGTTGACGCGACCTGTCCGGCGACAAGGGTGTTCAGCGCCTGTTCGATATCCATGACCGAAACGCCGAGGTCGGCCGCGCGGGCACGGTTGATCACGAGGCGCACCTCAGGCTTGCCGCTGCGCAGCGTCGTATCGGGATCAGCGACTCCCGGGATCGATTTCATTTTGGCGAGCAGGGTGTCGGAATACTTCGCCAACTGATTCAGATCAGGCCCCTGAATGTAAAACTGAATTTCGGCGTTGCTCTGATTGCCGCCGATTGCCGAGACCAACTCCACACCGGAGTGAATTTCGGGCGGATACTTCTTCAGCAACTGCCTGGTCTGCTGCATGAGATCGACCTGCGAGACCTTGCGTTGATCGATGTCCGTGAGCTTCACGTAAATGGTCGAGTTATTGGCGGATTTATCCGCCGTACCGCCGACGGTCGCCAGCGTATGCAGCACGCCCGGCATTTCGCGGATATCGTGGGCGATCTGTTCAGTAATGGCGGTGGTTGCGGCGAGCGAGGTTCCTTCCGGAGTTCGCACCAGAACGTTGAACTGCGACTGGTCGTCGCTGGGAAGGAAGTTCTTGCCGACGAACATAAACAGCGGCACGATGCTGAGGATGGTCAGGACGCTGAAAGCCAGCATCCATTTCCGATGCGCCATCGCCCAGCGGAGCATGCGGGTGTAGCGAATGTCGATCCAGTGGAAGATGTGCGATTCCTTTGAGGAATGGGCGTCTTTGCCGTGCTTCGAAGGCGGCTTCACGAAGCGGGATGTCAGCATCGGCGTCATCGTGAATGACACGAGCAGCGAGACCGCAATTGCGAAGGAGGCGGTGAACCCGAACGAACTCATGAAGCGGCCCACGATGCCGCCCATGAATCCGACGGGCAGGAAGACGGCCAGCAGCGACAGGGTGGTCGCCATGACGGCGAGGCCGATTTCGCGCGTGCCTTCGATCGCTGCCTGGACTGGCCCCATGCCTTTTTCTTCCATGAAGCGGAAGATGTTTTCGAGCACGATGATCGCGTCGTCGATGACGATACCGACCATGAGGGTCAGCGCGAGCATCGTGATCTGATTCATCGTCAGTCCCATAGCCGCCATCAGGGCGAAGGCCGAGATGATCGAAGTCGGAATCGCGATCGAGGCGATCAGCGTGGTTCGCCAGTTGGCGAGGAACATGAAGATCACGATCGAAGCGAAAAAGCTGCCGAGCACAAGGTGGTGTTTGATGCTGTCCACAGCGGCTTCGATAAAGACCGACTGATCCGCGATGATGCGCGGCTGAACGTCCTTCGGCAGCGTCGGGATGATCTCCGCGAGGCGTTCTTTGATGTCGCGCGCTGTCGCGACTGTATTCTCACCGGACTGCTTGGAAACGATGAGCGTTACGGCTGCGACTCCGTCGAGGCGGGCAGCCGTCGTGGGTTCCTCGTAGCTGTCTTCGGCGTATCCGATATCGCTGACCTTTACGACATAGCCTTCACGCGGCGCGATGGCGATCTGGTTGAACTGCGCGGGCTCGGTGATGCGCCCGTTCGTGCGGATCGTGAAGTCACGCGCGCCTTCTTTGAGGCTTCCGCCGGGAAGTTCGAGGTTCTGGGCCCGCAGCGCGTTGAAGACGTCGTTAACCGTGAGGTTGTACGCGCGCAGTTTGGCGGGATCTACGAGTACATGTATCTCGCGCTTCGCGCCGCCGACGATCGTGATCTGACCTACGCCCTTGGCGTTTTCCAGCTTCTGCTTGATGAGCTTATCGGCGATCATCGTCAGGTCGCGCAGTGTGCGCGGCGCGGAAACCGCGATCTGAACCACGGGCGCGGCGTCCGGATCGAACTTCAGCACTACCGGCTGTTTCGCCGTCTGAGGCAGATTGTTGACGATCAGATTGACTTTGTTCTGGACTTCCTGCGCCGCGACGTCGCCGTTCTTGGAGAGTTCGAAGGTAACCAGAACGAGCGACTGGCCCTCCGAAGAAATGGACCGTACTTCGTCGATCTGACTGATCGTGTTGACCGTGTCTTCGAGGGGTTTCGTGATCTCGGTTTCGATCTCTTCGGGCGATGCTCCGGGGTCCGACACCGTTACCTGCACCGTCGGGACGTCTACCTTCGGGAACAGGTCCACGCCGAGGCTGAAATACGAGAAAATCCCCACCACCACGAGCGACATGATGAGCATCGTGGCGAAGACCGGCCGCTTAATGCAAAGCTGCGCGAGTGCGTGCATGTCGGACTACCTCACCTTTACGGGCGCGCCGTCGTAGAGCTCGTTCTGTCGCTCGAGCGCGACAACTTCACCACCGGAAATCCCGGAGAGCACGCGGACCGAATCGCCGATCGTTTCGCCGACCTGGGCGACGCGAAGGCGAGCTTTTCCATCGGACACCACGAAAACCTGATTGGAGTCCGTCGTTTTGTCCCGGACCACAGCCTTGGCCGGAACGAATACCGCCTGAACACCCCCCGGCTGCATTACGCGCGCGGTGGCGAACATCCCTGGCTTCAACGCGGCATCGGGGTTGTCGAAGAGAGCACGGAGAATGAAGATCCGCGAATTCGGATCCACCGACTGATTGATGGCGGTCACCTTTCCGGCGAATTCCCGCTCGGGATACGCCGCCACACGCGCCGTAACCTTGTCCCCGAGATGGGCGATAGCCGCGCGCTGTTCCGGGGCCTGCAGGTCGAGTTTCAGTGTGCCAATCCGGACGATGGTGGCGATCTTGTTCGTCAGCGCCACATACTCGCCTGCCGCAACGGGTCGCGCCGTGACGTAGCCGTCGAACGGGGCACGAATGGTGGTGTCGGCCAGACCTTTTTCCGCGACTGCGAGCTGCGCCTTTACGTTGTCGAGCGAGGCCTGCGAGGTCGAAATAACTTCGTAGCTCTGCCGCGCTCCGTTTGCCGCGGCTTCATACTGTTGCTTCGCCGCGTTGGCCTGCGCCTCGGCCGTTTCCTGCGTGGTTTTTGCTTTGTCGTAAGCGCTCTTCGAAACGTCGCCGGTCGCCACGAGATTGGCGTACCTTTGGGCGTCGGCCGCGGCCATCTTTGCCGATGCCTGCGCGGATTGATAATTCGCCAGCGCGGCAGCTACTTCGGGAACCTTCGCGGGGTCAAACGCGCCGCTGCTCCATCCGATGCGCGACTGCGCCTGCCTCAGCGCCGCAGTCGCTTCCGCGAGTTGCGCGCGCGCCTGGTCGAGCTTGAGTTGCGCATCGCGATGATCGAGCTCGCAGATCACCTGACCTTCGTGGACCCTCGCGCCGACATCAACCGGCGTGGAAATCACGCGTCCGGCGACCAGAGGCGCGATGTCCGACGATTCGTCCGCCATGAACGTGCCATTGGCGTCGAAGCTTGCGGGCACCTCACGCTGATCCGCGGTACCGACCGCGACGGCGACCGGTTGAGCCGTGTTCGCCGACACTGCCTGCACGGTGTTGCTTTTCGATCCGCACCCGGCCGCAACAAGAGCGGCGCAAATCGCAGCGCTCGAAATGAAACCCCTCATTTTCCTCAATCTCTCCCCTGAACATTCGGCTCGGGCTGCGTCAGCAGGCCCTCCTGCAAAATCCGCAAAAGCCCGTCGATCACGCAATCGTCATCCCCCCCGGGAAATTTGGATTGGCGGTAAACATACTTCTGATTCGCGTAATGACACCCCACTCCGGCCAGCGCGAGAAGCACGATTCCGGCATCCGTGCCCCGGATTGCCCCGGCCGCCTGACGCCGCGCGATGTAGTCCTTAAACTTCATGCCGATGGGCATCGCCAGTTGATCGTGATGCATGATCGCCAGTTCGTGTCCTTCGAGCGCCGCGTGCGCGAGCAGCCGCGCGAATTTTGTCTCGTCCCGGCTGAAACTCACCATCTTTTCGATCAGAAACCGGAACAGACCGATGTCATCCTCCGCATCCATGAGAACTTGAGCCTCGTCCATCCAGTTCTCGATGGAGGACTCCCCGCATTTGTAGTCGAGGATCGCTTTGTAGAGATCCTGTTTCGTCGCGAAATGTCGAAAAATGATCGCCTCGGTGACCCCGGCTGCTGCGGCGATTTCCTTGGTGGTCGTTCCGGCGAATCCATTCTTCGAAAACAGATCGATAGCAACCTCGATCAGTTGCCGCCGCCGGTCATCACCCGACATTCGGGGTTGACTGTGCGCCCGAGGAGTGGCCTGGTCCAGTGCCATCTCCTGATTGTAAGTAATTACTTACTTATTTGCAAGACTTCAGGATGCTTTCAGAATCCCGGCGGATCATAGAACCCAAAAGGAGGTCTACGATGCCCAAGGCGTATCCGTTCGCCGCGATTGCGGTCGGCGTGGCGATTGTTCTGGTTCAGCCGGTTTTCTCACAACAGGGTCCCTATAAGGTCCTCAGGACCGCGAAGGTGGGCGGAGACGGCGGGTTCGATTACGTCTACGCTGACACGGCGGGACGCCGCCTTTATGTGCCGCGATCCGGCCCCGGAGGCCGGATTACGGTATTCAACCTCGATACCCTGGAGCCGGCGGGCGAAATTGCGGACGTAAATGCCCACGGCGCGGCGGTTTCGGCGAAGACCCAGCACGGCTTCGGGAGCAGCAAGCCGGTGGCGATGTGGGACACCAAGAATATGTCCCTGATGAAGAAAATCGACGTTCAGGGCGGGCCGGACGGCATCCTTTATGACGGGTTCAACGACCGGATCTGGATCCTGAGCCATAGCTCTCCTCATGCGACTGTGATCAATGCGTCCGACGGATCGATCGCGGGAACGCTCGACCTCGGAGGTGCTCCCGAACAGGGCGCGACGGACGGGAAGGGTCACATATATATCGATATCGAGGACAAGGACAACATCGCGGTTGTGGACGCGAAGGCCCTCACCGTGACCGGCCATTACGATCTGGCGGGCAAGGGCGGCACCTGCGCCGGACTTGCGCTCGATGTGAAGAACGAGATTCTCTTCGCGGCGTGCCGGAATCCGCAGACGATGGTCGTGCTGAGCGCGAAGGACGGGAAGATCCTGGATACGCTGCCGATCGGGCGCGGAACCGACGGGGCTGTGTTCAATCCCTCGACTATGGAGGCTTTCAGTTCGCAGGGTGATGGCACGTTGACGATCGTGAAAGAGAACAGTCCGACAACCTTCGCGGTGGAACAGAATCTCGACACGATGCAGGGCGCCAAGACCCTCACGCTTGACGGGAAGACCGGACATATTCTTCTCATTGCGGCCGAATACACGCCGCCTCCCGCGCCGCCCGCCGGAGCGCCGCCACCCGCGCCAGGTCGAGGGCGGGGCAGGGGACAGATGGTTCCCGGGTCGTTCTCGATTATTGAGGTCGGGAAATAGCCGACAAGGCAAAACCAGCGCATGAGCGCCGCGAATCTGCGCTCACATGGCTGGCTCCATTCTGAAATCGGTTCGTTCCTCGATTTTTGCTTTCGGATTGGCTTCCTTTTGCAACGGAGGCATTCGCGCCCTAACGCCGCCGCCGGAATCGATCAGTTCGATTTGACTGCGGACGCAGCTCGGGCGTCCCTCTCGTGTTCGCGGCAGCGGGTCGAATTAGCCCTTATGTGGCCGGCTCCGATCGAGAAATCGGTTCGATCCTCTATTTTTTTGTTTCGAATTGGCTTTGTTTTGCAAATGCATGGTTTGCGCCGCAATGGAGTCGCCGGACCTTCCTCGCGTTTTCAAAGATCGTAGAAGCGCCAGCCGCGCGATCATGGGCTGCTTCCGACTGCGAGTGTGCCACGGAGTCCAACAGGTTCGGATATAAGTCGCTGAGAAGACGGATCACATTTGCTGGAATGGTGTTTGCCCCGGAAGAGGTAGTGCGCGCGAAATTGTGGTGGACCGGATTGCCTGGATACAACGAGTCTGAAGGCCGAAGTCGCCACTGAGGCCATCAAGGCAACCAATTGCTCAGATCGCGCAGGTGAAATGTCATGACAGACGATGATGGTTTGCGCCCGAGCGCGCTCAGCAACGCGCAGGTAGAGCAATTCATTCAGGACGGGTTTATCCCTATCAACTGCGCCTTTCCTCGGGAACTGGCCGAGGAATGCTGCGCCATAATGTGGCGGGACATTGGCTTCGATTCGCATGATCCGGCGAAATGGACCAAACCCGTAGTCCGGCTGCCCGGCTATGGAGGAGGACCATTCCAGAAGGCAGCGAACACGCCCGTACTCCATGCCGCTTTCGATCGCCTTGTTGGAAAGGGGCGGTGGGCGCCGCGTGACGGCCTCGGGAGCTTTCCTGTACGTTTCCCGCATCCGGACGATCCCGGCGATACCGGCTGGCACGTCGATGTCAGCTTTCCCGGTGACGACTGCGATCCGAACGAGCAGCACGATTTTTCCGCCTGGCGCGTAAACGTGACATCGCGGGGCCGCGCCCTGCTGATGTTGTTTCTTTTTTCCGATGTCGGGGAGGAGGATGCCCCAACGAGGATCAGGGTAGGCTCGCATCGGGACATGGCACGGTTTCTCGAACCTGCGGGCGAATCGGGTAGGTCGCGCATGAACCTCAACGAAATGGGCGCCGATCGGCCGCTGGCCCTGGCGACAGGAGAGGCTGGGACCGTATATCTATGCCATCCTTTCCTTGTCCATGCGGCGCAGCGTCATCGCGGTTCAATGCCGCGCTTCATGGCGCAGCCGCCGTTGGGTTTGCGAGAGCCCTACCGGCTTCACCGTGAGGATGGCGCTTACTCACCGGTGGAAATAGCGATCCGGCGAGCGCTCCACGATGGCTTAAGCTAGCCGCCTTCGGGGAGTCACCACTTCAACGGCCTTGTTGGCCTATTGATTCTTCGCTTCGGCGATTAACTGCGCGACCCGAGACGAGGGGTTGACCGGCTCGACCAGCACGATCATGTTGGAATTCAGAATCATCCGGTCCGGCGCATGCCATTCCTTGCCTCGTTTGACGAGAACGTTGACATTCTGCTTCGTGTCCGGATTCTGGCGGGTTTGAACGTAATACACTTCCTTCAACACCGGGAAAGGCGTTCCGAGCCCTTCGAGGCGCCCGAAGTACGCCGATCCGTTGGTCAGTAATACCGCCTGATAGGGAGTCGTCATGGCTACCTCCCGGTTTCTTCCGTACAGCCACGCTCCGGCGCCCGCAAGAATCGCCAGAATTCCGATTACGATGACGACGCGGCGCAACCAGGCAGAGAAAGACGTACCCATAGCTGGTGGCGTTAGTTTATCGGTTTCGAGCGTGCTGACGCCGGGGCTCATCGCGCACTCGTCGATCGCCAATACCGCTGGCGAGCCTTGACTCCGACCACGAGGAGGAACAGACCGCAGGCAAGCATTCCCAGCGTTGATGGTTCGGCCACCGGCGGGGCGGTTGTCGATACCACCAGCAGATCCAGCTGATTGCCGCTGAATACTTCCCGGAAGGTTTCCGTTCCATTGTTGAACGTAGGATCGTTAAAGGTCGCGAAGTCGCCCGTCTCCGAGAGCCAACTGAAAATGTTGAAGGTGGTTCCGATCGAGGCGCTGAAGCCCGTCTCGATCGTCAGATCGAGCGTGCCTCCGAGCGTGGCGTGTCCGTTCACCGTCACGTGGTCATAGCTGGTTGCGCTGGCGAGATCGACGTCCAGTATTCCCAGGAGCGTCTGATCGTAATTGCCGTTAATGGTAATCGACTGCGGATCGCCCGGATTCAGCGTTCCTCCGTCCACCGTCAGATCGCCGTTGATTGTGCCTCCGCCAGTAAGCGTGCCGCCCTGCAGGTCGATTGTTCCCGCGGTGAGCGTGCCGCCTGTATTAGCCGCGGTCGTGCCCGCAGTCTGCGTGTAGGAGCCTGCGACAGTGACACTGCCGCCGCCGGAAATCTCGATCGTGCCCGCATTCATCAGGTTGCCCATCGTCGAAAACGCGTTGCCCGTTCCGTCCACCGTCATCATGCCCGAGGCGGCATTGGTGAAATCTCCGCCCGATGACACTATTCCGTTGGTTCCCGTGAAGGCGATGACGCCCGAGTTCTGAAATTGACCTGTAACCGTGATCGTGTCGTTGTCACCCAGAATCACCGAGCCGGGGTTGTTAAACGAGCCCGCCGTGACGCTATTGCCCCCGCCGTGCAAAGTCAGCGTGCCGCCTGTGTTGTCAAACAACCCGCTGGTGGTCAGCTTGCTGCCATTAGATAAATCTATAGAGCCGGAGTTGGAGAACGTCCCCGTGTTCGCCAAGGTGCTGTTGAGATTAAGCGTCACTGCATCGGAGTTGGAGAATCCGCCCTTCGTGATGAGCGTGCTGGCGGTATCGAGGCTCACCAAAGAGCCAATCTGGTTAGTGAACAGTCCCGTTACCGTAGCCGTGCTGTTGTTCGTCAGGTTTAACCCCGCGATGAACGCCCCTTGGAACGTGCCTTGGCTAAAGAACGTGCCGGCGACGTTCAGACTGCTGCCGCCGTCGAGGCTGATCCCGGCGTGACCATCGCCCTCGGGACCCGTGTTGGTCACATTCCCGTTGACCGCGAGGCTGCTTCCACCCGTCAGCGCGACCGACGCGACACCGGTGCCTAAGGGGGGGCCACCCGACTCATTGAAGCCGGAGATCGCGGTGTTAATCAGATTATCTACCGTTAGGGAACTGCCTCCGTTCAAAGAAACGGTACTGAAGGCTGACGTGTCATCCCCGGTTCCCTGTGCGGTGTTATTCAGGTTGCCGACAACAACTGCGGTTGACGAGGAATCAAGTTCCAGCAGCGAGGCTCCAAAGTCGGCGCCGGTAGCGAAAGAAAAATTCGACAGAGACTGCCCGACGGTAAGGCTGGAACCGCCCTGCAGCGTAATAGTTCCATTGTTGTTGTCGTAAAGCCCGGTGACGCTCGCTGTACTGTTATTCGTCAGGGTCAGGGATGCGGAAATCGGCCCGAGAGCGAAGAAACTTGGGGCGGCTGCGTTGGTGAACGCGCCGGCCACCGTCAGACTGCTGCCACCGTCGAGGTTGATTGCGGACGTTGTTTGTTGGCCACAGCAAGTAGGAAAACCAGTGGCGCTGTTATTTACGTCGCCGGTAACGGCAAGGCTGCTTCCCCCCGTTAGGTTAACAATAGCGGAGGTGTTCCCGGAGACACCGCCGTTGATCGCGTTGTTGCTCAGGTTGTTGACGGTGAGGCTGCTGCCGCCGCCGAGAGCAACCGTACTGACAGTGTTGTTACCGTTGGGGGAACTCGCGGAATTAGTCAGGTCGCCCGCAATTGTTAAGGTGGAAGAATTGAGCTGCAACTGCGCGGCTGCGTTGTCGGACGGCGGGGCGATGGCCGAGACGGTCAACGCCTGTCCAAGCGCCAGATTGCCGCCGTTCAATGTCAGACTCGACTGATTAATGTTCGCCAGACCAGTCAGGGCGTTGGTCCCCCCACCGCCCGTCAGAACGCCCGTCCCGTTCACTGTTACCGCCGCGCTGTTCAGATTCTGAATCGTATTCCCCGCGCCGATACTCGACAGTTGCAGCGTCGAACCGTTCTCCACGACATACGAACCGCCGGTCAGCGTGTTCGTCGTCGTGTCCCAGTTGGTTAGGCTGCTTCCGGCGATCAGCGCCGCTCCGGATGTGGTGGCGTGCAGGGTTCCGTTATTCGTAATACTCGTCAGGCCCGAAATCAGCCCGTCGCCCGCGATCGTGTGGCTGACGTCATTGATCAGGCTCTCGGCCCCGGTCTGTTCCGCGATCTGGCCTTTGCCGCTCAGTGTCAGAGCGCCTGTGCCGGACAGCGTAAACGACGAACCACTCGCGCCGTTCAGAATCAGGCTTGCGGGAGTCGAAACTCCCGTGACGCTGATGTTGCCGTTGTTGACCAGCGTTGCCGCCCCGCCCATGTTCAGGTTTTGCAGTATCAGCTTGCCGCCATCCGCCACGCTGATCTGGCCGCCCACGTCATTGAGCGCGCTGGCGCCGCCGGAGAGTTCCAGCGTCGCGCTGCCGCTGCCGACGCTGAACGTCCCGCCGTTGCTGATGGTAAGAACGTTGCCCGAAGTCACAGACGGCGTGCCCAGCGTCAGACTCTTGCCGTTGACGTTGAGCGTCGAGGGCGCGGTCGGCCCGCTGCCGCCAATGCTCATGCTGTTGACCACAACACCCGTAATATCGAGGAGTACAGAGTCAGCCAAGCCGGAATTGATGGTGGCGTCGAAGGTAAGGCCGAGATTGCCGTTGTTCGGAAAGGTCGCCGAGGGACACGAAGCGCAGGTCCAGTTCCCCGCATTGCTGTAGTTTCCCGCTCCGCCATTCCAGGAAATGGTGCTGGCGGTCAGATCGGAATGCACGATCAGCACTGCTACGACGGCAATCTGCGACAGTGTTCGAACCCAATACGTTCGGCGGTCAGAAAACATCTCTAGCGCCCTCCGAAGCGCTGTTGCAAGGCCTCGATAAGTGTCGTGTCTATTGTGCTCCGGCGTAAGGGATCAGTAAAGCAAAATTACCGTTACTGCATTGACTTTCGTACTACGCATACTACCAGTACTGATTCCCGGCCCGCGCGCTCATCGCGCACGTGCGGAGGGCCCGTACCGCCGGACGGCTCTGCCCCCGACCACAAGGAGCGGCAGAGCCCAGGCCAGCATTCCCAGCGTCGATGGCTCGGCCACTGCAGGAGGCGTGGTGGAGACTACCAGCAGATCCAGGCGACCGCCGCCGAATACCTCCTGGAAGGTTTCCGTTCCATTGTTGAACGTAGGATCGTGAAAGGTCGCGAAGTCCCGGATAGGATTAACGGGGTCATCCGACACAGGCTAGGCGAGCAGCGGGCTTAACGCTCACCACTCATGCCCAAATCCGATCTGTCTCGGTTTTGTTTTGCGAAAATGGCGTGGCCCCCTGGGCTGCGACAAACGGTCAAGACACCGTTGACCGTTCGCTAAAGATTCATTGTGGCCGATCCCGGAATGGCGGGCAATGCTGGCGAGCAAGCCGCTAACGAATAGCCGGCCGGTACTCGTCGCGACGATGAGTAGGATGCTGAACCTCCGGTGTGTCCTTGCAATAGGCCTGGGTCGAACACGGCCGGGGAGCCAAAAGCCGAGGCTTGTCCAGTTATTTCCGGGGTATCACACTGGTTCCCAATTAAGGTGAAGAACCAATGGTTTGACCACCCGCAATTTACGATTTCCTAAGTGGCGCCCAACACATGGGTGCGCAACAATCTACGCTATGAATCGCTTCCTCGCGCCTCTGATCCTTTTTGCCATTGCCTTTGCGCAGCAGCAGACCGATCCGCTCAAGGACCTCCGATTCCGTCTGATCGGGCCGTTTCGCGGCGGGCGTTCGGTCGCGGTCGCCGGCGTCGCATCGAATCCCAAAGAGTATTTCTTTGGCTCGGTCGGGGGCGGCGTCTGGAAGACAACGGACGCAGGCCGCTCGTGGCAGGCGGTGTCGGATGGAGGCGTCTTCAAAACATCTTCAGTGGGAGCGATCGCGGCGTCGGATTCCGACCCCAATACGGTGTACGTCGGGATGGGCGAAGCCTGCGTGCGCGGTAATGCCTCGAACGGCGACGGCGTTTACAAATCTGTGGACGGTGGACGAACGTGGACCAATATCGGGCTGCGCGAGACCTATCACATCGGTTCGGTCGTCATTCATCCGAAGAACCCCGATATTGTCTACGTCGCGGCGCTCGGCCACCTTTGGGGGCCGAACGCAGAGCGGGGCGTCTATCGCAGCATGGACGGCGGCAAGACATGGAAACAGGTACTGACGAAGGGCGTCGATGCCGGCGCTGTCGATCTCGCCATGGATCGTTCCAATCCCCGCGTTATTTACGCGGCGTTTTGGCAGGTACGGCGTCAGCCGTGGCGATTCGACAGCGGCGGTCCCGGCAGCGGGCTCTGGAAAACCACCGATGGTGGCGATACCTGGACCGATCTTTCGCATGCTCCCGGTCTGCCGCAGGGTGTCGAAGGCCGTGTCGCAGTGACGGTTTCGCCGGTGAGTCCGGAGCGCGTTTGGGCAATGGTCGAAGCTTCTGACGGCGGACTGTTCCGTTCCGATAACGGCGGCCGAAACTGGACCAGGGTCAACGATCAGAACATGCTTCGGCAACGCGCCTGGTATTTTTCGCATATTTTTGCCGACACAAAAAACGCCGACGAAATTTATGCCCTGAACGTTGGCGCGTTCCGTTCCATAGATGGCGGCCGGACCTTCACGGGGATGCCCACCCCGCATGCCGATAACCATGGCCTCTGGATTTCCCCCGAAGATCCCGATCGCATGATCGAGGCCAACGACGGCGGCGCGGCCGTCACGCTCGACGGGGGCAAGACATGGTCGTCCGTCGACAACCAGCCGACCGCGCAATTCTATCGCGTAGCGCTCGACGAAGATTTTCCCTATCACGCGTACGGCGCGCAGCAGGATAATACGACCGTCCGGATCGCGACCCGCACCATGACCGGCGGCATCACCGATCGTGACTGGTACGACGTGGGCGGCGGTGAAAGCGGATGGATTGCGCCTGATCCGCGGGATTCCGAGATCGTTTATGCGGGATCGTACGGCAACCTGATCACGCGCCAGGATCACCGCACCGGACAGCGCCGCAACATCAATGCGTGGCCGGAGAATCCGATGGGATACGGGGCGGAATCGCTTAAATATCGATTCCAATGGAGCTTCCCGATTGTCTTTTCGCCAAACGATCCGAAGACGCTGTACATCGGCTCCAACGTACTGATGAAGACGGAGAACGAGGGGCAGAACTGGGCAAATATCAGTCCCGATCTCACCCGCAACGACAAATCGAAGCAGAAGTCATCCGGCGGTCCGATCACTCAGGACAACACCTCGATCGAGTATTACGACACGATCTTCACGGTTGCGGAGTCGCAGGTCGCGAAAGGTCAGATCTGGGTCGGGACCGATGACGGCCTCGTGCAACTCAGCCGCGATGCCGGAAAGACCTGGATCAATGTAATGCCTCCGGGCATGCCCGAATGGGTTCGCATTAATGCGATCGATCCTTCTCCTTTCGACCCGGGCGCCGCTTACGTGGCCGCAACCAATTACCAGCAGGACGATTTCCGGCCCTACCTCTTTAAGACCACCGACTACGGAAAGACCTGGAAGAAGATCGTGAACGGAATTCCTGAATCCTACTTCACGCGCGTGATTCGCCAGGACCCGAACCACCGCGGTCTGCTGTTCGCCGGAACCGAATTTGGGCTGTTCGTTTCGTACGACGACGGCGAAGATTGGAAACAGTTGCAACTCAATCTGCCCGTCACTCCGATCACGGACCTCGCATTCCATAAGCGCGAAAAAGAGCTCGTCGTCGCCACTCAGGGGCGCGCGTTCTGGGTTCTCGACGATCTTCCGCTGCTCTACCAGATCGACAACAAACCGGTCACTGAAGACTTCCATCTCTATCAGCCCAGAGACGCATACCGCTTCGGCGCGGGTGGACGCGGTGGACGCGGCGCGGTCGGCGCGGCGGGCGAAAATCCCGCAGCGGGCGTAGTCGTTTATTACTGGCTCAAGGATCGCCCGAAAGGCGACGTGAATCTTGAGTTTCTCGATTCGGCAGGACAGCGTGTCAATGAAGTCTCCAGCAAGGCTGAAACTGCTCCGCGTCCCGTACAGAATCCGGCCGGCGAAGGCGACGAGGAGACACCGCAGGCCATTGCGCCGGCGCGGCTTACCGCACAACAGGGCATGAATCGATACGTCTGGAATATGCGATATCGGGATGCCACGACATTTCCGGGACTCATAATGTGGGCAGGTGACGTGCAGGGGCCGCGAATCGCGCCCGGGCATTACCGCGCGCGCATGACGGTTGACGGCAGGACGCAGACGGTGGAATTCGACGTGAAGCCGGATCCCCGCCTGAAGACCACGCCTGAGGAATATGCGAAGCAGCTCTCGCTCGCCCTTCAGATTCGCGACAAGCTTTCCGAGACTAACGCGGGAGTGATCAGGATTCGCGAGGTGCGCCGGCAACTCGAAGAGTACACAAAACGAGACGATAAAAAGGTCGCCGATGCGGCTAAGGCACTGATCGCAAAACTCACAGCGATCGAAGAAGATCTCTATCAGACGAAGAATCGCGCGAGTGAAGATCCCCTGAATTTCCCGATCAAACTGAACAACAGGCTCGCTTACGTTCTAGGAACAGTCGCGAATTCCGAGAGCCAGCCGACAGCACAGTCGTACATGGTGTACGAGGACCTGGCGACTCGGGTGAACGGAAAGCTCAGGGAATTAAATGGGCTACTGACAGAAGATGTCGCGGCCTTCAATAAGACGATCCACGATTCCGACGCTCCGGCGGTTGTCGTGACAAATCCGGAGTAAGGCGAGTCGGCGGCGAGGCTTCTTTGTCTTTATGTACGGATTGAGAAAGTTACGACGCTGCCGTCGTGACCGTCCTCCATGGAAGGCCAGTGTTAAGACGACATATCGGAAGATATTTTCTTCGGCTAAGAGCCACATGCCCGGACCGCGATGACGCAAGCCTACAGCCTGTAATGCATGGTGCGGAAAACACCAGCAAGATCACTCCGGAGCGTGTGCGGGGTTGCCGAAGAACTTGTCTTACGAAACGTCTATGGTCCCGTTCTGCGGCATGCGCTTCTTCTTGGTGTGGTCTTTATAGCTGTATGTATATGGCCCTGTGGTGGCACCGTTATTGACGGTTTGCATGACTGAGCCGTCCTTTGGGATATTCGCTATGCTGCCGCCGTTCGAAACGCAAGCCGGGTAGGTGAGGTCTTGGGCGGTCGAAGCTTTGTTGGTCCAAGTAATCGTGTCTCCCGGGTTGGCTGGTTGATGGGCCGGTCTCGGCCCGTTGTCATGCATCATGATCGGGTGGCTTGCCACGTTCACTCTCCTTTGCCGCTCATCCCGTCCGCTTAGCGACCTATACGCTGGCGGACCAATTCCACGGACGTTTAACAGTGTAGTGGATGGTGCGACAGAAATACCAGCGTAAAAGTCATTGTAAAGCGGACAATAGACCAGCTAAAGCGGGGTTCTGTTGCAGCCGCTGACGAGGAAATCCGTGCTCCAGCGCCTGTTTGGCGAACCCGAGCGCCTTCTCGCGCTGCCCCAGCAATTCGTAGACTTCCGCCGCGTTCGCCTCAATGTCGGGCGACTGGGGTGACAGTAACAGAGCGGTCGCGATCCGCTCTTGGGCCAGCGCCGGGTTGCCGGTGTCGGCGTAATAAGAAGCCAAGTCCCGCAGCACGGCCGAATCGCGGGGATTCCGCTTCCGCTCCTCCTCCGCCAGCTCGATCGCATGCTCGAAGGCCGGTTTCGCCTGGCCCTCGTAACCCTTTATGCGTGTATAGGCCTCAGCCAGGTTGCCGTGGAACAGATAATTCCTGCCGCTCAGCGCAATCGCCTTGCGGTATGCGTCGACCGCTTCCGCATACCGCCCCGAGCGCACGTACGCATTGCCGAGATTGTTGTAGCCCATATCGGTCGGCTTGTACTGGAGCGCGCGCTCGTAGGCGGTCACCGATTCCGCGGTGCGTCCGCTGTCGGAGAAGGCCGTGCCCAGGTTAACCCAGGCCGCCGCATCGTCGGGCGCGATGCGAATTACAGTCTGCCACTCGCGAATGGCATCGGCAGTGCGTCCCTGGCGGAGCAGCCAGTTGGCGTAGAAGTCGTGAGGCGCGATGCCATCGGGATCGAGCGCCTTCGCCTTCTGGAACGCCGCTTCGGCGTCCGCCTGACGCCCCAGGCGCTCGTATTGCCGGGCGATGGCAAGCTGCGCATCGGCGTCGTTGGGGTCGATCGCGATCGCGCGCTCGATGCTCGCGGTAGCCAGGTCATTCTTCCCTTTCAGGCTCTGAATCCGACCCCATACCACCTGGACGGCTGCCAGGTCGGGATTCAGGCGCATGGCTTCTTCGGCATTGCGGGTGGCGGTGTCCAGGTAGGCGGGGTCCCTCGATAAGGCATAGCGCAGCCGATACGCCTCCGCCAGCCGCGCAAATCCCAACGCGAACCCAGGGTTCGATTTGGTGGCCTCCGTGAACAAAGTAATTGCCCGGTCGAGGTTACCCTCTCTGTCCCAGCGCCTCATGAGTTCCAGGCCCTTTTGGTACTGATCGAAAACGCCCGCCGAGCCCGGCGCCCCCGGAAACACCTGGTGGCGCGTATTCCGCCAATACCATCCCGCGCCACCCAGCAGGGCCGACAGCAGGAGAGCCCCGAGGGCCAAACGCCAGGTTCGCCATGCGGACGGAGGCGCCTGGCGAACGGCGATGGTCTCAGGCGCCGCCGCCTCCAAAGCCGCCAGGAACTCGGCGGCCGAACGATACCGTTTCTCCGGATTCCTCTCGAGCGACTTCGCTACCACCGAACGAAAAGGCGGCTGTAGCCGATCCAGCGCTGTGATTTTTCCCCGGACCACTTGGGAAAGTATGCCGGCCATGGTCTCGGCCTGAAAAACCCGCTCGCCGGTCAGCATCTCCAGCAGCACAATCCCCAGCGACCATATGTCCGTGCGGCCATCGAGCGGTTTGCCTGCGGCTTGCTCCGGCGACATGTAGGCGGGCGTTCCCATGGTGCGCCCGGTTGTCGTCAGGATCTCCGCGCCGGGCATGGCGGCCAATCCGAAATCCACGATCTTGACCACGCCCTGTTGCGTGAGCAGAATGTTCGAGGGCTTGATGTCGCGATGAACGATGGCCCGCCCATGCGCTTCCGCGAGCCCGCGAGCGACCTGTATGGCGATTGCGATCGCTTCCGCTGGTGCGAGCGGCCGCGCATGGTCCGCCATACGCTGGCCAAGATTCTGGCCTTCATAGTAGGCCATGACAATGAAACGGCGATGGTCGTCCGTCTCCTCAATCCCGAAGATCGTGCCGATGTTCAAGTGGTCGAGCGCGGAGGCGGCCCGCGCCTCGCGCAAGAATCGCTGCGCCGCGCCTGAATCGACGTCCAATTGCGGAGGGATAAACTTCAGCGCGACGGTACGTCCCAGGTCGTCGTCTATGGCGCGGTAGACGATGCCCATGCCGCCCTGGCCAATCCGCCCCACGACCCGGTATTTGCCGGCACGCGGTAACGCTGCGGTTTGCGCCGGGAAGGCTGTCTCAGTTGAATCCTCTTCAGCCATGGCCGGAGATTGCCAACAGTATACGTCGGATCGGCCCTGCTAAATCATCACGAACGCATGTTCAGGCTTGAAACCCACGACAAAGAATTCTACGTCTGCTCGGTGCGGTGATCGATCTCGTTCAACCCCAATCTCCAAGTGCTGCGCGCCGTTCACGTCATCGCCTCAATCGTTATCCACTCGTCTTGATTTTGGCGGGGGCATACTTTTCGCGGCAATATTCTCGCGCATCCTCAACTAGGGAACTTGCCGTGCGACTTCCCGATTGCGCTGAACTGCGTTGAAAGGCGTGCTGGATGCATATCCGGGAACTCTCGGTCCCGTCCGGATTTGCGAACACTAGTGTCCTGTCTCATATAATTGTTTACATATAAGCAAAGTCGCTTTATACTGGACCATGCCCGGTTCGGCAGCCGCGCTTGCCCTGAGCCCGGAACAGAAATCGGAACTGGAAGCACTGGCGCGAAACGGCAGCACGCC
>DATFSM010000112.1:0-117744 GCA_035262625.1 Bryobacteraceae bacterium | reverse complement strand
CGCATCGGCAAATACATCTCCGACCCGCCTGCTGCTTCCAGAGCCGTGTGCCGCACGTCGGCGACGACACCAATAACCCGCCTGCCGCCATCAGTGGTGATCATTTGATTCAACGGGTTCTGCCCCGGCCACAAAGTTCGGGCCAGGGTTTCATTGACCACCACAACGCGCTCGCTCGATGCCCGATCCCGCTCGGTGAATGTCCTGCCCATCCGCAACGGAATTCCCGCCGCCGCGAAGTAACCGTCGCTCACAACACGAATGTATGCCTCCGGCATGTGGCCTCTGGGGTAAACCTGCCCAACGCCGGAGACACCCCACGACCGATCGTCGCGCAGCGGCAGAACGTCGGTAATCCCGGCCGCCAAAATGCCCGGGACCGAGCGGACGCGGTTCAGCGCATCATCGATAAAGGAGTTCTGCTGCTCCTGACTCGATATCCGGAAACTCGGGTCAATCCGCAGCGCGGCCGCACGCTCGGGTTGAAATCCGAGGTTCACGTCGAGAACGCGGACAAAACTTCGGATCAGGAGCCCGGCTCCGACCAGCAGTATGCAGGCGAAGGCGAGTTCGGAGATGATGAGCCCCTCGCGGATCCAGCCATGCCCTTTGCCGCCGGTCGACCCGCGACTGGAGTCCTGCAGCCCGCCCAAAAGCGACAGCGCTGTGACCCGGAACGCAGGCAAGAGACCAAACAGGACTCCGGAACAGACTGCGGCGATCAACGTGAAGACGAGCGCGCTCCCATCGATCCGAACGCTTTCGAGCAAGGGAAGATTGAACGCGTGGGAATGCGCCAGTGCGCGCGCGCCAGCCACGGCGATGATCACTCCCAGCACGGCGCCGCAGCACGAGAGCGCGACGCTCTCCGTAAGCATCTGCCGTAGAAGCCGCGAACGTCCCGCTCCGAGCGCGGTCCGCATGGTCATTTCCTTGTGCCGCCGGCCTAACCTTGCCAACTGCAAACTCGAAAGGTTCGCGCACACAATCAACATCACGACGCCCACTGCGCAAGCCAGCACGAACAAAGCCGACCGCATTTGTCCGCTCACGTGCGTGGACAGGAGCGCCAGCCTGGGATCGAGATTGTTGCGCTCGGGGTGCTGGCTCACCAGTTGCTTCCCCAGCAGCGCAAACTCAGCCTTCGCGCTTTCCACGGTTGCGCCTGGCTTCAGTCTTCCCACTAGCTTTAGCGTGTTTCCTCTGGGTTTTCGTGGGTCAGCCAGCGGCCAGGGAATAAAGACGTCGACCGGGATGCCAGGAGCAAAGATGCTCGCGAAATCGAAGGATTCAGGCAGCACGCCCACCACGGTCACAGGATGGTTGTTTAACATCAGGCTGCGGCCGACGATGCCTGGTTCGGCCGCAAACCGGCGCCGCCAAAAGCTGTAGCTCAGCACGGTGGCTGGCGGAGCGGAATACTGCCCTTCGCACTCCTCTTTGCTGAACGATCTTCCGATTACGGGTTCGACACCCAGCACCGCAAAGAGGTTTCCGGTCACGGGAACACTCGTGATTCGCTCCGGTTCGCCGCTCCCCGTCAGTTCTTTGTCGCCTGCCCGGTAGAACCCGGACCAGGCGGCCAGATCGGAGAAAGATCGGTTCAGTTGCCGGAGGTCCGAATAGTGTTCCGTTTGCGTGCTGGTAAAGTCATCGCCGTTAGTGATCCATACCAGCCTTGCGGGATCGCGGAACGGAAGCGGGCGCAGCAGCATGGCATTGACCACACTGAAAACCATCGAACTGGCTCCGATACCGAGACCTGCGATGAGAATCGTAAACGCGGTAAACCCGGCGTCGCGCCGCATGCCGCGAAAGGAATAGCGCAGATCCTGCGCAAGGTCGGCCAGCCATCTGGCGATCCAGGTGGAACGAGCGTCTTCGGATTGTTGAGTCATGTTTCCAAACTTTCGGTGAGCCGCGGCGCGGGCGTCATCTTGGGATATGCCGTGTGCGGTGAGGTCGTCGACCATCGATTCGACGTGGAATTCCATCTCCTCCCACAGCAGGCGGCTTCTTTCGCTGTGGTTTAGCCAATAGCGCAGGCGGCGCCGAAAACGCTTCCATCGCGAACCGGCGATCATGCGAACCCCATGATGCGGGCCACGGCTCCGGTGACCTGGCGGTAACGGGCGGACTCTGCCGCGAGATGCTTACGACCGTCGGGCGTCAGCTTGTAAAACCGAGCGCGCCGGTTGTTGGCTGACATGCCCCATTCGCCTTCGATCCAGCCGTTCAGTTCCAGGCGCTGAAGAGCGGGATACAGAGAGCCTTCTTCCACACGGAGCAGGTCGTCGGACAGTTGCTGAATCAACTGCGCAATGGCATACCCGTGAAGGTGGCCGCGCAGCAGGATTTTCAGAACCAGCATGTCCAGCGTGCCGGGCAGGAGATCGGTTCGGTTTTTTTCCGTTCCCATAGACGGTCTGATTATGGGACGACGGAAATTTGCGCCGGTTAGGCGGAAAACAAGAAAGTTTTGATCAGGCGGTCTTTGGGAGCGAGGATGCCGTAAAAACGACTGCGCCTACTACGCAACGCTCATCAATGCCCAACAGAGAAGGGTGAACCCGTACGCGTTGATCAGCAGCGTGCGCACCCAATGTGTGGAAAGGATTTTTGTGAGGTAGGGGCTTTCGGGGCCGAGCGGGTCCTTGCTGAGTTTCGCCTGCCATCTCCCCCAGAGCAGTGCGGTGAGAACGTGGGATGCCATTTGAAAACCAAGAGCCAACCCAGCCGCCCATTTAGGCGAACGGGAGGGCTGATACCAGATCAAGATGATTGAGCCGATCAGCGCGAGCCCCAGGGGCAGAAAGATCCAATAGGGCAGCTTCCGCCAGTGGACGCTCTGTATCTGACGAAAAGAGCTGGGGCAGACGAACTTCCAGGAGCGAAATATATCCACTTCGTGCGCCCAGATCGTGCCGATGTTGTAAAAGGCCAATGCCATATTCAAAAGAAGAAATGCAGAGGGGTTCATTTTCGTCGACTTCCTCCGGTCTGTTCATTGTCGGGCAATCCAGAGTCCAGCCTTCATGCGCGACAATTCTCGGACGGAGGGTCAATTGAGTCAATCACCTCGAACCGCCAGTAGCCTGACGACGTTCGAACTCCAGCCGGTCGGTGTGATTCGTTCGACTCTCACGAGCAGAAAAGGCGCACCGAGACAAGGTTCGGAAGGCGCTCCGGAAGCATGGCTTGAAATCCAGGAGTTCGCAGCCCCCGCTCTCGAACGACTCGCAGTGGGCGACGAAATCATCGTCCTGACGTGGCTTCACGAATCGAAGCGTGATGTCCTGAAGGTCCATCCGCGCGGCAACCCGAATAGCCCTCTCACCGGCGTTTTCGCGACGCGCTCGCCCGACCGTCCGAATCCGATCGGACTGCACCCGGTAACCATATTGGAAATCGAAAGGGGCCGGATTAAAGTCGCTCCCATCGAAGCGATCGACGGCACACCCGTCGTGGACATCAAACCCGCGCTTTGCCCAACTCGGTAGTGCGGTTTTCCCACGAATTCGAAGTCGCGGGGAGCTTGATCATAACATCGGAAGCGTATCAGCGCAGTTCCAACCAGACTCCCGCGGCGCGCGAGAAGGATCCCGAAAACGGTCGAAGCCCGCATTGCCTCTTATGAGCTGCCGTGGCGAATGCAGAGTTCAGCGCCCGAAGCCGTTGACATTACGAAAGAAACCGAGGCGGCCAAAAAGCTTTTACGGTATCGGGGAGGGCACGACCGATGATTTCGGCCGCAAATGCCTGCTGGCCCGCCGGCTGGTGGAGCGGGGAGTTCGTTTTGCAGAACTGATTTCGGGTACCAACGTGGGGCAGAAGAGCCACGGACTTTTGGATTCGATACTTGTCATCTGGAGCGGAGAATTCGGACGAACGCCGTTGTCGCGGGGCGACAACGGAAGGGACCCATCATCCTTAATGGGTTCTCGACGTGGATGGCGGGGGACGGTGTCAAGGGCGGGCGCGTTTTCGGAGCTACGGACGAGTTCGGCGTGCGGCCAGCCGAGATGCGCGTAGATGCCCGTGATGTCGACGCGACCATCCTGCGGCTGATGGGCGTCGATCACCGCAAACCGACCTACCTTTATCAGGGACGCGCCTGACGGAAGTCAAAGGCGACAACGAATTCAAAAACTACTCGCGGCGCGTTGCTATCAAGTGTACGATCGGCATTGGTGTCCGGCGTCAAAGGCTCCGGATTCCATGCGTAGTACCAAAAAAGGAAGGATAAAAATATACAGATGCCAGATCCGTTTATCGGCGAAATTCGAATGTTCGCCGGAAATTTCGCGCCTCAGGGCTGGGCTCTTTGCAATGGCCAGCTCCTGCCCATTGCGCAGAATACTGCGCTCTTCTCCGTTCTCGGAACGACCTACGGAGGAAATGGAGTGCAGGATTTCGCGCTGCCCGACCTCCGGGGACGCTGCCCGATCAACCAGGGGCAAGGACAAGGACTTTCGAACTTCCTGCTCGGCGAACAGGTTGGCAATGAAACGACGACACTGACCGCGCAGCAGATGCCGTCGCACAATCACACCATCAGCGCATGCTCCAACAACGGAGATCAGAGTTCGCCGCAGGGCAATGTTCTCGCTGTGACGTCGGGCAAGGGCCACGATACCTTCAACACCTACACAGCGCCGGCGAAAGCCAACACGACTACGGCCCCGACAGGGTCTGCGGGCGGCAGCCTACCGGTCGGGATCCGATCACCATCACTGGCCGTTAGCTTTATCATCGCGCTCGTCGGATCTTACCCCTCACGCGGCTAAGCAGGCAGCTTAAGGCGCCGCTGACGTGGCGCCTTAGGCCTCAGTAGTGAATCTTCCCTACGAATTCGAAGTCCCGGGGATTGCCCGCGCTTGTGATAGTGCCGAAAGCGGCGGAACCAAAGGAGGCGTTCGGGTCGTTCAGGGGCGGGGTGTTGCTTACGTTGAATGCCTCCGCGCGGAACTCGAAGCCGACTCTCTCGGTGATGCGGAAGGTCTTGCCGATCATGACGTCGGCGTTCTGCAAGCCCGGCCCGCGGATGGGATTGCGCGAACTGTTGCCAATGGTAAATTGAGGCGCCATCGTAAATGCGGCGGTGTTGAACCACTCCGATGCCGAGCGCTGGGCGATCACATTGGGATTGCTGATGCGATTCGGCCGCTGGAGCGCGAATCCAAACGCGGAGTTGAAGTTGGTCGCCTGCGAGATGGGAACGGCGTCACCCGCCTGGACGCGCACGAGGCCGCCTATCTGCCAACCGGAGATCTTCCAGATTCGGGGAATGTTATAGATCCATCCGGCGGAGAACACGCTCGGGATATCACCACTCGAAACGTCCCGCTCCAGACTGCGATTGAAGGCATCGGCGGCGCCGATGGTAGTCAGAGTGGGGCCCGTGAAGATCGTCTGCGAGAAGTAAGTCGACGCGTCGTCGATCAGCTTTGAAAAGGTATACGCGAACGTCATCGTCAGGCCATGGGACAAGCGTTTTTCCAGCTTGAGTTGCAGCGCGTTATAGCTGGAGTCCGCCACGTTGTCGCGAAACATCGCGACGTTGGTAAACCGGGGATAGGCGCGCAGGAGTTGCTGCGCAGCAATGGTGGGTTGCCCGAGCGATGAAGACGGCGGAATCTGGCCGTAATAAGGATTCGGCACCTTCGCGAGGAGCGCGGCGCCCATCGAAAGATCCGCTACCGGCAGTTGGTTCAGGTTCCATTCGGGCAGGCCGAGATGCGTGTTCTTCGAGCCGAGATAGCCGGCTTCGACATTCCAGTCATTGCCGAAGGTTTTCTGGAGCGTGAAGTTCCATTGCTGGGAGTAACCGGAACCGGAGTCGCGCTGAACGCCGAAGACACCCTGTCCCAGGCCCGCGTTGGGATTGGTTGGAGATACGACCTGAACGGTAGGTCCATGCGCGAGAGCAAACGCCGCGTTGATGTTGTCCTGTGACAGCTGGCCGATGGTCTGGACGAACGGGAACTGCGGGAGAGTAAACGGCGTGGTGATGCCGGTCTGTTCGAACCAGACGATGCCGTAGCCGGAGCGAACAACCCACGAATTGCTCAGCCGATAAGCGACGCCGACTCGCGGGCCGAAATCGCAGCAGTCGAGTTCGCGGCCGGTGTGCGGATAGTCGAGCACTTGCGTGTTCAGGTTGAAGATGGCCGTCTGATTGTGAACCTCGGTGGAGGGAAAGTTCAGGGTGTAGCGCGTGCCGATGTTCAGGTAAAGACGATCCGTGACTTTCCAGTCGTCACCAATGAAGAATTCCGCAACGTGCGCGCGGGGCTGGAGGACATTGTTTTGGATGTCGATGCTGAACGCATTGACCTGCCCGAGCAAAAGGGACGCGAGAGCGTTGCCGGACGTGCCGGTCGATGAATTGCTTCCGGTCGTGGTGAAGGCGTAAGAACCCGTAGGATTGGCCGGATTCACGATGTCCATCGCCTCACGGCGGATATCGGTTCCGAATTTGACGGTGTGGCGGCCATGAACCCAAGAGAACGTGTCCATGTATTCCGTGACGGATGTAGTGAAGAGCGAATTCGCCGCGGTAGTGGGCCCGATCTGCTGGTAACCGGTTACCGTGAAGATCGGCAGCGTGGAATCAAATGAGTTCGGCGGCACTCCGGGCACCGTAATGTCCCCGTTCTGGAGCGATGACTGATTTACATTTCGACGCGACCAGCCGAAGCGCGCCTGATTGAGCATGGAGGGAGACAAGGTCCAGTCATACTCAGAGGCGACGCTGTCGCCGCGTGTGATTGCGTGGCCGATTACGCCAGTGGTGAGCGAACCACTACCGTCGGGAAGAGGCGTAACGGGATTATCGTCATCGCGGAACCAGGAGTAGCGCGCAAAGACGCGGTGCTTGTCGCTGAAGTAGTGATCGAGACGAGTGTCGAACTGATCCTGGCTGTCGGGCTCGACTGCCGTCCGAACGAAATTGTTAGCTGCGCCGGGGAGGTTTGGCACGGGATAGTGTTGCAGGACTTCCTGAGCGATGGAATCCCACCGGCTCATGGGAACGGTGTTAGACGGGAAGGGCGTGCGCGGGCTTGTGGCGGGATCGTAGATCGTGGTGGTGAAGACGCCGTTGCGCTGAGCAACGGTTGGAACGGTGCTGAAGCGAGTGATGCCGGTGAGGAGCCGCGTACCTTGCCAGGCGCCGAAGAAAAATGTCTTGCCTTTGTGGATGGGGCCTCCCGCAGTGAGGCCGTACTGATTGCGGCGGAACTCCGGCTTCGGACCCGGCTGGGCAAAGTAGTTTCGGGCGTTCAGAGCTTCATTGCGGATGAATTCGAAGAAATCGCCGTGGAACTCGTTCGATCCTGACTTGCCCACTACCATTACGGTTCCTCCGTTGGAGCGCCCGTACTCCGGTGAGTAGGAATTGATGTTTAGCTTGAACTCCTCCATCGCGTCGATGATCGGATAGAGAACCACCTGTCCCGGCTCAGGCTGAAGGACCGAAATGCCGTCATAAATGTATTCGTTGGTGCGAGGGCGGCTGCCGTCGATTCGGGGGAGGAGAGAGCCTCCGCCGGGAAGCGCGACTCCCGGAGAGAGGGCGACCAACGGGATGAAGTTGCGGCCATCGAGCGGAAGGGTTTCGATTTTCGTTTGATCGACGTTGTACGTCACAGAACCCGCGGCGGTTTGCAGGAGGGGCGCTTCCGCAGAGACGCTCACCTCTTGAGTGGGCTGTCCGATCTGCAGATCCACGTCGATCTGAATCTGATCGGCAAGCCGAAGGGCGATTCCGGTCCGCTTGTACGTTTTGAAGCCGGGCTGTTCCACGCTGATCGAATACTGTCCCGAGGGAAGGCCGAGCAGATGATAATCGCCGCGGTCGTCGCTGTTCGTCTGAAATCGCGCCCCGGTGGATAACTCGTCGACTGTGACTTTCGCGCCCTTGATAGCCAGCGCGGAGGGATCCCGGACGGTTCCGAACAGTTCCGCCTGTCCGACCTGCGCGAGGCACAGGAGCGGCGACACAGCGAGCGCAATAACAGCGTGAAAAACCCTCATGTCACGTAAGAATACCAGTGTCTTTCTTGAGCTACAACAAAAGAGAGGCGACTGGCGCCGGATAGAATGACGACATCACGAATGGCGGAAGGCGACAGCGATCACGTCAGAACTACGCTTGGGGAGCTGCGGAAAAAGCGGGGAATACCGGTTATGCAGCTCGCGCAGGCGATCGGGGTAAGCCGCCAGACGATCTATGCGATGGAATCGGGGGCCTATGTTCCGAACACGGCGCTCGCTTTACGGCTGGCCCGCACCCTCGAAACCACCGTGGAGGAACTGTTCGCGCTGACAGGCGATACACCTGAGCCACACCTGCGCACGGAGACGAGTATCCTGCTGTCCGGTTCCGATGCCCCGCAATGCGGGCAGCCGGTCCAGCTTTGCCGCGTGGACAAGCGGCTGATCGCCACGCCGCCGTCTCCCCTGCCCTGGTACTTTCCAGCGACGGACGCGGTGGTGGCGGAAAAACCGGGGCCGCAGCGCAAAACGAAGGTTCAGGTCTTTAACACAGAGGACGATTTTTCGCACCGGATTCTGGTGGCCGGATGCGACCCCGGGATCTCGGTGCTTGCGCGACATGCGCAGGCGGCGGGTATCGAACTGGTGCTGGCGCATCGGAACAGCTCGCAGGCGCTGGCGCTGTTGAAGGAGGGCAGCGTGCACGTTGCGGGGACGCACCTCAAGGACGAAACGAGCGGCGAGTCAAACCTGCCGGAAATTGATCGTTTGTTTGCGAAAAACTCGGTGGCGGTTATTTCGTTCGCCGTGTGGGAGGAGGGAATCCTTGCGGCGAGGGGGAACCCGAAGAAGATACAAGGCATCGAGGATTTGGCCCGAAAAGATGTTTCGATCGCAAACCGGGAAAAGGGCTCAGGAAGCCGGGTGCTGCTGGATTCACGGCTGAAACGGGCGGGGATTGACTGGAGAAAAATACAAGGCTACGATCGGCTGGCTCCCGGGCACCTTGCGGCAGCGTGGCAGGTGCTCTCAGGCAGCGCCGATTGTTGCGTCGCCACGGGAGCGGCGGCGCGAATCTTCGGGCTGCATTTCATTCCGCTGGTGAGCGAACGATACGACCTTGTGATCCGGAAGCAGCAACTCGATTCGCCGCGGATGCAAAACGTTCTGGATACGCTCAATCGCGCCGGATTCCGCCGCGAACTCGAATCGCTTGGCGGGTACGACACGAAAGTATCCGGACAACGCGTAGCTTAGACGCATATCAGGATAGAATTGCGGGGTTCCCATGATTTTCACTGAGCTCGTACGCACTCTGATTCTTTGCGCCGCGATCGGCGCAAGCTCTGCGGCGTTCGCTGCCGGCCCTCCTGCATGCGACGGCGACAACGGAAAAATCAAACTCCCGTCCGGGTTCTGCGCGACGGTGGTGGCGAACGATCTCGGTACGGCGCGGCATATGGCCGTGGCTCCGAACGGCGATTTGTATGTCGCGCTGCAAAGCGGCGGCGTCGTCGCTCTTCACGATTCGTCCGGCAACGGGCACTTCGACGTGAAGGAGAAGATCGGCGACGGGAGCAGCACGGGCGTCGCGCTGCATAACGGATATTTGTACGTGGCGCGCACGGATTCGGTGATCCGTTACAAGATGACGCCCGGTCAACTGAAGCCGACCGGCGCGATGGAGGTCGTCGTATCGGGTCTCGTGGCGGGACGTGATCACTCGGATAAGGGGATCGCCTTCGACGGAAAGGGCTCGCTGTATGTAAATGTGGGGGCTCCGGCAAACGCCTGCCAGACTCCCGACCGGAGCAAGATGACGAAGGGCACAGACCCCTGCCCGCTGCTTGAGAACTCGGGCGGCATCTGGAAATTCGACGAGAGCAAACTCGGGCAGAAACAGTCCGACGGCACGCGGTTCGCGACGGGGCTTCGACAGCCGCTGGCCATCGCGTGGAACGGAAACGCGCTCTTTCTGGTGATGAACAACCGCGACCAACTGGATACGCTGTGGGGCAACATGTTCACCGCCAAAGAGAACGCGGAGCGACCCGCGGAACCGATGTACCGCGCGACGCAGGGCTCGAACTTCGGATGGCCCTATTGCTTCTACGACTATGGCTTAAAGAAGCTTCTGCTCAATCCCGAGTACGGCGGCGACGGCAAAGCAATCGGGCGTTGCAGTCAGTTCGACCTGCCGGTGGCGGCATTTCCCGCGCATTGGGCGCCGGTCGATCTGATGTTCTACACGGGTTCGCAATTTCCCGCGAAATACCGGGGCGGCGCGTTTGTTGCGTTTCATGGTTCGTGGAACCGCGCGCCCATGCCGATGGACGGATACAACGTGACGTTTCAGCCGTTCAAGGATGGAAAGCCGTCCGGCGAGTTCGAGATCTTCGCCGACGGGTTTGCCGGAGTTACTCCGCTCATGAGTCCGGGCAAGGCCGAAGCGCGCGCAGACGGCGTTGCGCAGGGACCAGACGGATCGCTCTACATCAGCGACAGCCAGAAAGGGAAGATCTGGCGCGTGATGTATCGCGGAAAATAACAAGGATTCAGGAGGTGGCTTAGCCCTTCTGGATCATGACTTCGGTGGATTTGATCACCGCGCGGACCGAGTCGCCTTTTTTCAGCTTCAGTTCCTCGGCGCTGTTGCGGGTGATGATGCTTTCGATCAGATTGTCGCCGACTTTCACAACGACATGGGCCATGATGTCGCCGATCTGAATATCTTCGATTGTGCCCTGGAGTTGATTTCTCGCCGAAAGAGCCAATGGTTCGTCCTCCGTACCTGAATGTACCAGCAGTGCTCGTGATCGACCGCGTCGAGCATCCGTCCGCGAATTAATTCGGGCCTACGCGCGCGAGAAGCGGTGCACGCCCGTGGGATCGTCCGGCGGAATCGGTGGCGCGGGAGGCGTCGTACCGCCGGTCATGCGCAGGATGCGCTCCTTCGCGAACCCGACATCGGTGATATAGCTGCGCCATGACGCAGTTCTCCAGCCGCGGCTTTGGAGAACATCGAGAATCTCCTCGCCCTTCAGAGCGTCGGGCGCCTGCACGTGACGTATGGACTGCATTGAATCGCCGCCGCCCAGCGCCTTAGCGAACGCAGTGGTTCCGATGTCGCTGATCCAGTGGGCGACGCCGCTCTGATTTCCGATTTCGCCGGCCAACGCCCCCACCGTTGCGGCGGGGAGGTACAGGAGCAAGCCTTCCGTGATCATCAGCGCGGGAGCCGAACCAGCCGCTTCGTACAGAGCGCGACGTTGCGTGGGGTCGTTCAAGTCCGCGACGAGCCGCTCGCGGCGGCAGTGGGGAGTTTCGCCGGACATCAGACCGTCCTTGTAATCCAGCATGTCAGCAAAGTCCACTTCGATCCAGCGCAGGTTCGGCTTGAGGGCGAGTCGCCACGGGCGCGTGTCGAGACCGCAGCCCACGCTCAGCACGGTCGTTATTGAATGACTCGTCAGCGCCTCCAGCAGCAAGTCGTCGATGAAACGAGTGCGGAGAGCAAGCCCGAAACGCAGGATCGCGGCATGCGGCATCGCGTCGAGAATGGCTTTACCGCGTTCTCCGGCCAGCCGCGCCGCAAAAGGATCGCGCACGAATGCATCTTCGAGTCCGGTTTCATGGGCGCGGATCGCGGCCACCATCAGAGCCGTGTCGCTGACGTGAGTAATTTCACCGCTCGTTAGAGACATGAGATCCATTTTGCCTCAGCAGACTTACACTCTCTGACATTCTCGCCACAGCGTCTGACCTGACAGGCGCGTCATTCCTGATGAGAACTCCAAAATGCTTCCCATTGCTGTCCGAACTGAAAACAAAATGAGCCGGTACGCTTCCCTTACTCCGGGCGATTTCGTCCTGGGCGAACCGGTCATATTCGTGGTGGATGATGAAGCCGGTGTTCGCCACTTCATCTCCGTGCTCCTTCGGCACCTCACGTCGGCAGTAGTAGTCGAGTCCGGGAGCCCGGATACGGCTTTGGCCATCGCGCGCAAAATGAATCGGCCCGTTGACCTTTTGATTTCCGATATCGATTTATCGGCATCAATGAATGGGATTGAACTCGCACGGGAACTCCGGACGCTCAATCCGTCCATGAGGGTTCTGCTGATCTCTGGCTCCGATAGTCCAAAAGTCGAGATCCCGAACGGATGGGGATTTCTGGCCAAACCGTTTCATATCGACGGTTTCCTGAAATGCGTCGCAACGCTGAGCCATTCGAGAGCCAGACCGGCGGATTACTTTGGCTGAGGATGGATTTTCTCGCCGCGCGCGCACATTGCGACGAATCTATCGATGCGCGCAGCGCGTGTCTCCGTTTTTTTAGCGGTCTGAATCCGCCATAGGATCGCGTACCGATTCGCGGCGTCCAGTGTCTGGAAGAAACTCCGCGCTTTGGGGCTCGCCTTCAGCGCGGCTTCCAGATCGGGCGGAACGGTTGCGGTTTTTGCGCCGTCGTAAGCCCGTTCCCAACGGCCATCCGTCTTTGCGCGTTCGACTTCGCGAAGGCCTGATGGTTTCATCAAGCCGCGCTCGATCAGAGACTCGGCTTTGCCGCAGTTGATTTTCGACCAGATGCTGCGCGGTCCGCGGGGCGTGAAGCGCTGCAGCCACGTGGTCGCGCCTTCGCCGCGCTTCTGCGCGTCGATCCAGCCGTACGCGAGCGCCTCTTCGAGAGCGTCGCCGTAGGAAAGTAGTTTGCTTTGATAATCCTTCTTCGCCAAACGAACCCAGACCCCGGAAGACGAGGCGCAGTGACGGTCAAGCCACTGCGCCCACGCCTTGCGGTCCGGGAACTCGATGACGTCGGGGATCACGCAGTGCGCATGGCTTCCGACTGATCGCCGGAGATTGCCGCCTGCGCCGCGGCCAGACGCGCGATCGGCACGCGATACGGCGAGCACGAGACGTAATCCATGCCGATTTTGTAGCAGAAGCCGACCGAACTCGGCTCACCACCGTGTTCGCCGCAGATACCGACTTCGAGGTCGTTACGCGCGCCGCGTCCCGCTTTCACCGCAAATTCGACGAGCTTGCCCACGCCTTCCTGATCGAGCACGGCGAAGGGATCGGCCTTGAAGATCTTCTCCTTCTCGTAGTCTTTCTGGAATTTCGTGTAGTCGTCACGCGAAAGGCCCATCGTGGTCTGGGTGAGATCGTTGGTGCCGAACGAGAAAAACTCGGCGGAGCCAGCCACGCGATCGGCCGTGAGAGCGGCGCGCGGGATTTCGATCATCGTGCCGACCATGTACTCGACTTTCTGACCCGCCTTCTCGAACACTTCATCGGCGACGCGGGTGACGATCTTCTTCTGATTTTCGAGTTCCTCGACGGACCCGATCAGCGGGATCATCACCTCGGGAATGACCTTAACGCCCTTCTTGGCCACCTGAACGGCGGCTTCGAAGATTGCGCGGGCCTGCATTTCGGTGATCTCGGGATAAGTGACGCCCAGACGGCAGCCGCGGTGGCCCAGCATGGGGTTGAACTCGTGCAATTCTTCCACGCGGTGCAGAAGCTCGGGAAGCTGCTTCTTCAGGTCTTTCACGGGAATGCTGTACTGCTCCGACATCTCTTTTTTCTTCTTGATGTCCGCGTAGGGCAGAATCGCGAGATCCACCATCAGGTTCTCCCGTTTGGGCAGGAACTCGTGCAGCGGGGGATCGAGGGTGCGGATAACGACCGGGAAACCGTCCATCGCTTTAAAGAGCCCGGCGAAATCCGAGCGTTGCATCGGCAGGAGCTTCGCGAGAGCCTTGCGGCGGGTCTTCTCATCGCGCGCGAGAATCATGGCCTGCACGTGCGGCAAACGGTCTTCCGCGAAGAACATGTGCTCGGTGCGGCACAGGCCGATGCCTTCCGCGCCGAACGTACGCGCAACCTTCGCGTCGCGCGGAATGTCAGCGTTGGCGCGCACGCCGAAGTTGCCGCGGAACTCATCGGTCCAGGACATGAAGGTGCCAATCCAGGCGTGGGTGAGGTCCGGTTCCATCGTCTTCGCCTGCCCGAGGTAAACATCGCCCGTCGTGCCATCGATAGAAATGAAGTCGCCTTCCTTCACGGTCACAGTCTTGCCCGCAACTTCGGCGGTGAAGACCTTGCTTTTCTCATCGATGCGAATCGAACCCGCGCCGACCACACAGGGACGTCCCATGCCGCGCGCGACAACGGCGGCGTGACTCGATTTGCCGCCGATCGCGGTAAGGATGCCCTTCGAAACGTCCATGCCGTGAATATCGTCCGGCGTGGTCTCTTTGCGGACCAGCAGCACGGGCCCGTCGGCCGACATCTCCACGGCGTCTTCGGCGGAGAACGCCACGCGACCCACCGCGGCGCCCGGCGAAGCGGAAATGCCAGTGGTCAGCTTGGTCAGTTCTTTGATCGTCTTGGTATCGAAGACCGGGTGCAGAAGCTGATCAAGCTGCGCAGGCGCGACGCGGAGCACCGCTTCCTTCTTCGTGATCATGCCTTCATTGACCATGTCGACGGCGATGCGGACAGCGGCGGGACCCGTGCGCTTACCGTTGCGCGTCTGGAGCATGTAGAGCTTCTTGTCCTGAATGGTGAACTCGAAGTCCTGCATATCCTTGTAATGCTTTTCGAGATTCGTGGTGATCTCGCGAAGCTGCGCGTACGCTTCGGGCAGAACGGTTTCGAGATCGGAGATCGGCTCCGGCGTGCGGATACCGGCGACCACGTCTTCGCCCTGCGCATTGATCAGGAACTCGCCGTAGAAGACTTTCTCGCCCGAACCGGGGTCGCGCGTGAAGCCGACACCCGTGGCGGAAGTCTCGCCCATGTTGCCGAACACCATCGCCTGCACGTTTGCTGCGGTTCCGATTTCGTCCGGAATCTTTTCCATCTTCCGGTAATAGGCGGCTTTGTCATTCCACCAGGATCCGAACACGGCGCCGACCGCTAGCGCAAGCTGCTGGCGGGGATCGGTCGGGAACGGCTTCTTCGTTTCCTTCTGGACCAGCTTCTTGTATTCGGCAATGATCGCCTTGAGGTCGGCCGCGGTCAGGTCGGTATCGAGCTTGGTCTTCGCCTTGGCTTTGCGCGAATCGAAGATGTGATCGAACTTCTCCATCTCGATGCCGAGCGCGACTTCGCCGAACATCTGGATAAACCGGCGGTAGCAGTCGTAAGCGAATCGTTCATTGCCGCTCTTCTCGGCCAGACCGGCAGTGGTTTCGTCGTTCAGCCCGAGGTTCAGGATGGTGTTCATCATGCCGGGCATCGAGAACTTCGCGCCCGAGCGCACGCTGAGGAGCAGAGGATTCGACGCATCGCCCAGCGTCTGGTCCATTTCCTTTTCGAGCTTTTCGAGGGCGGTCTCGATTTCTTCCTGGACGTTCTCGGGAATCTGCTTGCCGTTATCGAAGTAGGCGTTGCAAACGTGCGTCGCGATGGTGAAGCCGGCCGGCACGGGGAGCTTGGCGCGAGACATCTCGGCCAGTCCGGCGCCTTTGCCGCCGAGCACATCCTTCATCTTGCCGTCGCCGTCGGCCGTTCCGCCGCCGAACGAGTAAACGTTCTTGCTCATTTATTCTCCTGTTACTTTCTGTGAAGAGGTTACGATTTCGGAAAAATCCGCTATGGTTGAAAACTCGCTGAGCATCGCGTGCAGCAATGTCAGCCGGTTGCGGCGAACGGCCGGGTCGGGCGCGTTCACGAGAACCTTGTCGAAGAAGAGATCGATCTGCGGACGCAGAGCCGCCACTGATTCGAGTTTGCCTGCGTAACTCAGGGGCGCAAGCCGTGCGCGGGCGGTCTCATACGCCGTCGCGAGAGACGCTTCAGGTCCGGCTTCGAGAAGCGACGGATCCGCAACGGAACCGTCGGATGCGAATTCCGCTTGTTTGAGGATGTTCTTAATACGCTTGAACGCGGCTGCAACGGGTTCGAAGTTTTCGGTACCCCGGACGGCACGTACGCCTTCAAGGCGCTCCTCCACGTCCACAAGATCGTTCCAGCCGCTCGCCAGCACGGCGTTCACTTCGTCGTAGGCGAAGCCGCGGATCTCGCGAAAGTAATAACGGACGCGATCGAGGAAAAAGTCTTCTAACTGTGCATCGCCACTTAGCAGTTCACGAATTGGCAGACGAAGCTTACCTTCCACCAGAATCCGCACGACGCCCTGTGCTGCGCGGCGCAGCGCGAAGGGATCTTTTGTACCCGTTGGAATCAGCCCGACGCGGAAACAGCCGCGCAGAGTGTCCAGCTTGTCAGCGATTGAAACGATCTGGCCCTCACGCGTACGCGGAATCGAGTCTTCCATGCTCGCGGGCTTGTATTGGTCGTAGATGGCGTCGGCAACTTCCGCCAGTTCACCTTGCGCTCGGGCGTAAAGGCCGCCGATTACGCCCTGAAGCTCGGTAAACTCCTTGACCAGTTCGGTTGTGAGATCAGTCTTGCAGAGCAGCGCGGCGCGTTCGGCGGAAACCGAACCGCCCATCTGTTTCACAAGATCGACGATGCGATCCGTCTTCTCGCGATAGGTACCGAGCTTCTGCTGAAAGGTAACGTTCGCGAGATCCGGTACCCGGTCGGTGAGAGGCTTTTTCTGGTCCGAGTCCCAGAAGAAGCGCGCGTCGTTGAAACGGGCGAAAAGCACGCGCTCGTTACCCAGCCGGATAAAACCTTCCGGGTCACCGTCTGTGTTGGTGACCGCGACAAACTGCGGCGCGAGTTTGCCGTCCGCCCCTTCCACCGAGAAGTACTTCTGATGCACACGCATCACCGTGATCAGCACTTCCTTTGGCAGGTCGAGAAATGCGGGATCGAACGAGCCCGTGATGGGCGTCGGCCACTCGGTCAGGTTGACCAGAGTGTTCAGCAGATCTTTATCGCACTTGTATTTCGTCGGAACCGCGCGGATGCGATGTTCCCGCTCTTCCGCAGAGATCAGAACGTAGTTGTCGCGGAGCTTCTGCTCGTAGTCGGCGTACGTAACGGGAAAACGCGACGCGCCCAGTTTGCGGTGCCCGCTCGATTCGTTGCTCGATTTCACGCCGGCGATTTCGAACGGAATGACGCGATCGCCCAGCAAGGCGACAATCCACCGAATGGGCCGGATAAAGCGCGCGCCGCCCTTGCCAGGCCAGTACATGGTCTTCGGGAACGGCGTCCTGAGAATCAACTGAGGAAGCGCACCGGCCAGGATTTCGATCGTCGCCCGCCCGGCGGTCTTCCGCACGAGCGTGTACTTTTCGTTTTTGCCGTCGCTGAGGACTTCGAGTTGTTCGGGCGCGATACCCTGCTTTTTCGCGAAGCCGGCGACAGCAGCCTGCGGAGCGGATTTCGCGGGACCCCAGACGCGCTCTTCGGTATCCGGCTCACGCTCGGCGATTCCATCCGCGCGAACAGTCAGGCGCCGCGGGGTCGCATCCGTGCGAACCTGCGCGCCGCCTACCAGCGGACCAATGGCGCCGGAAAGGTAGTCCAGCGCGCCGGCAAGCATCCAGTCCGGAATCTCTTCACAGCCGATTTCCAGAAGGAGATTCATCAGGCTGCCTCCGCCTCGACCTTCGCCGTCAGCGATTGCTGATCGAGCCACGATTCAGCCACCTGCACGGCCAACTTACGGATGCGGCCAATCACCGCCACACGCTCCGTCACGCTGATGGCGCCGCGGGCATCGAGAGTGTTGAAGAGATTGCTGCACTTCAGCACGTGATCGTAAGTCGCGAGCAGCGGAAAACGCGCCTTTTCATCCGAATCTTTATACAGGTCGAGCAATCGCTTCGCTTCGCCCTCGTGGATCTCGAAGAGCTTCCACAGAGTTGGCACATGCGCCGCTTCGAAGTTGTAGACGGAGTATTGGAGTTCATCCGCGTAGCGCACGTCGCGGTACTTCACGCCCTTCGTCCACTCTATGTCGTACAGGCTGTCTACGCCCTGCAGAAATGCGGTGAGCCGTTCGAGCCCGTAGGTAATCTCCGCCGGAACCAGATCGAGATCGATCCCGCCGCACTGCTGAAAGTAAGTGAACTGCGTGATCTCGAGACCATCGAGCATCACTTGCCAGCCCACGCCCCACGCGCCGAGCGAAGGATTCTCCCAGTTGTCTTCCTCAAGCTTGATATCGTGCTTGCGGAGGTCGATCCCGACCGCTTCGAGGCTGCCCATATACTGCTCGATCACATCGGCGGGCGTCGGCTTCAGAATCACCTGAAGCTGCATGTGCTTGTAGAGGCGGTTCGGATTATCGCCGTAACGTCCGTCCGCGGGACGGCGGCTCGGCTGCACATACGCCGTTCGCCAGGGCTGCGGCCCGAGAGCCCGCAGGAATGTTTCGGGGCACGAAGTTCCGGCTCCGACCTCAACGTCGTAGGGTTCCTGAATGACGCAACCGCGATCACTCCAGTATTTCTTAAGACGGAAGACGTTCTCCTGAAATGTTGGTACGCGGTTATCTGACATGGACGTTACGCGGCTGCTTCCAGCACGGGAAGCGTAATGAGTTTCCGTTCAATATGCGATTCAATTTGTTGAGCGAGAAAACGGCGCAGCAATGCGGCAGTGGACTGAGTCCACGAGCGCGGCGTAAGTTCCGCAACCGGTTTGTGAAGGATCTCTTCGGCGAGCGCGCGCGAATCGGCGTCGAGTTCCCATGTGTCGCGAAGGTCAAGCGAGCGGCGGCAGTCGGAACAATAGAGCCCGGCGCGATGCCGGCTGAAAAAGGCGCGCCGCGGAGATTCGGGATCTTCCAGCCAGGAGCCGCAGCCCATACAGGCATGGAGTTCCGGCAGAATACCGGCGAGCCGCACAGCCCACACGCTGAAATATGTGACGGCGCGCCAGGGAGCGCCGGGGCCACCTGAGCGCATGTGTTCGAGCACCGTTGATAGAAGCCGGAAAAATTTCTCGCTCGGCTCTGCGGCGGGCAGCATCTGTTCGGAAACTTCCGCGAGGTAATCAAGCGCGCAGGCGGCTGCGAAATCATTCAGGACGGCAAACTGCGATTCCATCAGCTCGCACGAATCGAGATTCACGAGTTCGCGATTCTCGCGCTGAAAGTAAGACATCCGGATATGCGACAAGCGCTCCAGCCCCGAACCGAAACCGCTCTTCGGCCTGCGGGCTCGCCTCGCGACGCCGCGCATCTTGCCGAGGTCACGCGTGAGAAAGCTGACGATCAGATCGCCCTCACGAAATGGCCATGTTTGCAATACAAAGGATTCGCTCACGCGAGCGGGCATATCGCACGGATGTCTTGGAAGTCCAAGATTAGCATGGCGATTCGGGCCGCAGCGTCCCTCCGATCCAGCCTCTGAGGCCCTGCGGATACACTCAGAATGTGGCGGCTAATCTTTTGTCGGCGGCCGCGACACCCGGCGAACTCGCTGACCGCCCCGGGATTCGCGAGGCGCTCCAGTGGTTCACACGAGAAAAGCAATGGGTCAACGACCAGCATCTCCAGCTTTGCCGTGTGGCCGCGCCGACATTTCTGGAACAACAGCGGGCCGAATGGATGTTGGCGCAGTTCCGCTCCATCGGCTGGCACGCCGCCATCGACCGCGCCGGTAACGTGCTCGCATCGCTCGGCGCCGATCTTTCGGACCGCATGGTGGCGATTACCGCACATCTCGACACGGTTCTCGCGCCGCGCACTAAAGAAGATGTCGCCATCGATCGCGACGGCGACCTGCGCGGACCCGGCGTATCCGATAACGGAGCCGGGCTAGCCGCGCTTCTCGCCATCGCCCGGTGCGTGAAATCGGTGCCGCCGTCTTCGGACAGCCTGCACGGGCTGTGGAACCGGTTGCTACTGATCGCGAACGTCGGCGAAGAGGGTGAAGGCAATCTTTCCGGCATTCGATACGTCTGCAGGCAGTCCGATCTTTTGTCGCGGATTTCCGCATTTCTCGTGCTTGACGGCGCAGCCACGGATCACATCACTTCGCAGGCGCTCGGCAGCCGCCGTTTCGAGGTGTCATTCACCGGGCCCGGGGGTCATAGCTGGAGCGATTTCGGTATCGGCAACCCGGTCCATGCGCTGAGCCGCGCGGTCGCGTCCTTTGTCGATCACAGGCCACTTGATCCGCGCACGACGCCGAAAGTATCGATCAACGTCGGCCTTCTCGAAGGCGGTTCGAGCGTAAACTCCATTGCCGCAGCCGCGCGCGCGAAGATCGACATCCGGTCCGAAAGCAACGAAAAGATCGAGGAGTTAGTGGTATCCCTGCACTCTGCGGTCGCGCGGGCCGAGGAGATCGAAAACGCGCGAGCGGTCGGGAACAAGGTCGCTGCGAAGATCCGCGAAATCGGCAACCGGCCCGCGGCGAAGTTGCCGTCGGACGCCGCGGTGCTCCACCACATTCGGGCCGTAGACGCGCATCTCGGGATTCGCGCGCGACTCGACTGCGCTTCGACTGATGCGAACATTCCACTTTCGCTGGGTGTTCCGGCCATCTCGATCGGCGCGGGAGGCCAGGGCGGCGGGGCGCACACGACGTCGGAATGGTACCGCCCCGATGGCCGCGATCTGGGATTGAAGCGCATCCTTCTCACCGCCGCACTGTTGTTGAAAGATTCCGAAAAAGATGCCGTTTAGGCGTTCGCGCCTCTCGGAATCGTCGCGCGCCGAACTAGCTCTTGCCGGCGTGACCGTGATCTGGGGCTCTACGTTCGTTCTCGTTAAGTCGGCGCTCGCGGACATCTCGACGGTCGTCTTCCTGACCCTGAGGTTCTCGGTCGCGACCTTCGCTCTTACGCTTATTTACAAGAAAGCTGTGCGACGCGAGAGCGTTCGGCCGGGTATCCTGGCGGGTGCTCTGCTTTTCGTGGCGTATTTCTTTCAGACCAAAGGGCTTGAGTCTACGACGCCGTCAAAATCCGCGTTCCTGACGGGCCTTGCGATACCGATGGTACCTTTGGCAAGTTCGCTCGTCTATAAAATAAGACCGCGGCTGTTCGAGATCGTCGGAGTCCTGATTGCTTCGACGGGCATGGGCCTAATGACCTTGCCCGCTGAAGGTTTTTCCATCGGGCGCGGCGATTTTCTGAGCTTTCTGTGCGCGGTTACTTTTGCTTTGCACATTGTTGTGGTGAGCCATTTCTCTCCGCTGGTGGGATACGAAAGCGTTGCGGTGCTTCAGGTGGCGACTGCGGCCTTCCTGGGCGCGGCGACGTTCGGGTTCGCCGAACCAATGCGGCTTCACGCAAACTGGGGTGTGGCAGCAGCCGTGCTGATCACCGGTTTGTTGGCTACTGCGCTGGCTTTCACCACGATGGCGTGGGCTCTGCGATACACCACGGCGACCCGGTCCGCTCTCATATTCGCTCTGGAGCCGGTCGTGGCCTGGATGACATCCTGGGTCCTGCTGGGAGAGAGACTCGATTTGAGAGGTAAAGTGGGAGCGGTAGCAATCCTGGCAGGCGTGCTTCTGGTGGAACTGAAGCGCAGCGGGAGTGTAACTGAGGCGAGCGGAAATACATCGAATTGATAGAGATAGACGCCCGGATGTATGATTTGGGCATACGAGGAGTTAGGTGAAAATGAATTTCTACGATAAGGCGCGGCGACAGAAGTTCCTGTCGTTTTCGCTGATTCTCTTTACGCTTGCGATCGGGATCCTGATCGGTTCTCTCGCGCAGACAGGCGCGAAAGCCGCGCGGGAACAGAATGCGGCCCCCGACGCGACGCCGCTCACAGTCCCGGCTCCCGTCATAATCCAGAACGATTTTTCGAAGATCGCCAAGCGGTTGGAACCATCGGTCGTCAATATCTCAACCGAATATATTCCAAAGCGGAATACCAGCCAGAATCGCCAGCAGAATCCGAACCTGCGTCGGCGCCAGCAGCAGCCGCAGGACGACGATCAGGACGATAACGGAATGCAGGGCTTCCTGCGCCAGTTCTTCGGGGGCGGCGGTGGTTTCAATATGCCTGAGCCGCAGGATACGCCGAGCGCCGCGCTGGGTTCCGGCGTGGTCGTCGATAAGAACGGGTACATTTTGACGAACAATCACGTGGTCGAGAAAGCCACCCGCATCAAAGTGAAGTTCATGAACGATGCGACGGAGTATCCGGCGACGGTGGTTGGCACCGACTCCGATACGGATCTGGCGGTTATCCACGTTGACAAAAAGAACGTGATCCCCGCGAAGATCGGCAACTCCGACGCGCTGCAGGTGGGCGATTGGGCGATGGCAATCGGGTCTCCGTTCGGTTTCCAGGCGACGGTCACCGCGGGCATTATCAGCGCGCTCTCGCGTGACATCCCCGATAACGACAATCCCGGAAAGAGCTTCCAGCACTTTGTTCAGACCGATGCCGCGATCAACCCCGGCAACAGCGGCGGCCCGCTCATCAATATGAACGGCGAGGTGATCGGAATCAACACGATGATCGCCAGCCGTAGCGGCGGATATCAGGGTATTGGCTTCGCGATGCCCATCAATACTGCGGCCAAGGTTTACAACAGCATCATCCGCGAAGGCCACGTGACGCGCGGTTCCATCGGTATCACCTTCCGCGCCGACGACAGTAAGGACCTGCTCTCGGTTTACGGCGCCGACCACGGCGTATTCGTCTCGGAGATCACGCCGGATGGCCCCGCCGAGAAGGCTGGTCTGAAGAGTCAGGACATCATTACCTCGATCGACGGAAAGCCTGTGACTGCCGGTCAGCAGTTGATCGACATAGTGGCGGACAGCCCGGTGGGCAGCACCCTGAAGCTCGGCGTCGTGCGCGACAAAAAGCCGGTAACCGTGAACGTGGTCGTCGGCGACCGTACCCGTACATTCGCCAGCCTCTATGGAGGGGCGAAGAACACTCCCGAGCACGCTCCCGAGAGCGCTCAGGTGAAGTTCGGCATGTCGGTTTCCGGGATCCGGCCCGCGGAACGCGAGCAGATGGGCCTCAAGATCAACGGCGGCGTGCAGGTGACCGACGTTGAGGACGGCTCGTTCGCTTACGATCTCGACCTCCGCAAAGGTGACGTGATCGTAGAACTGAACCGCCAGCCGGTCAACAGCACCGAAGATATTCGGCGCATTCAATCCGCGCTGAAACCCGGTGACGCCGTGGCATTTCACGTTATGCGCCAGGCGCCGGGCATTCGCGGCGGCGGCGACTGGGTGTCCTTCTTCCCGGCCGGTCGCGTACCGGAGGGCGGCAACTAAGCGCTGGCCGCGCCGAAGCACTGCACCGAGGGGGGCGAATTGGATCGCTCCCCTTTTCTTTGCGCCAATGAAATTCGTCTCGTTTGTACTCTTCCTTGCCGTCTTCGGAGTAACTCTCTCGATCGGGAGCGCGCAGACTTCTTCGTCCACAAAAAAATCTTCGGGCAAGAGCGCGCCGAGTAAGGCCGTTTCCGGCAAAGCCGGGACTACGAAGACGGGTGCCCGATCCTCATCAGCCGGTTCGCGGGCAAACTCCGGCAAGAAGCCGGTTCGCCGCGTTGCGGCCGGGCCACCGCGGCAGGCTGCGCCGACCCCCGAACGATACAAAGAGATTCAGCAGGCGTTGGCTGATAAGGGTTATCTGAAGACCGCGCCCAGCGGGGTATGGGATGCGCAGTCGATGGAAGCCATGCGCCAATATCAGACCGACCGAAAGCTCGAGCCGAGCGGAAAACTTACGGCAGCGGCGTTAATCGATCTCGGTCTCGGGCCCCGAAACGAGACTCATCCTGTCGCCGCCACTCCCCCGGCGCAAGTCCCCGATCCCCCGAAAATCGAAACGGCCCCTCAGCCTTAAAATTTCGACGGCTTATTTCTCCGGCTGATCGTAAGAGCCCAGCCGCCTCACCCAGATATTCCGGAAGCGCTCGGGATTGCCGTGGTTTTGCAGAACAATCACGTCCTCCGCCGGCTGCGGCTGATACTGATCGAGCCCCGCGTGCTTTGTGGGCGAGACGAGTTCCTTGCGGTTATGCACCACGACGCCGTTCATAAACAGCGTCAGATAGGCGGGCTTCACCAGCTTCGTGCCTTCAAATTTCGGCGCTTCCCAAACGATATCGAACGTCTGCCACTCGCCCGGCTTTCTCGACGGGTTTACCAGCGGCGGCCATTGACCGTAAATCGCGCCCGCTTCGCCGTCCGCATAGGTCGGGTTGTTGTACGAATCCAGAATTTCGACCTCATACCGACCCATCATGAAGACGCCGCTGTTGCCGCGTCCCTGGCTTTTGCCGGCAGCATCGGCGGGCGCAGCCCACTCCACGTGCACCTGACAATCTCCGAACTTCTCCCGGGTGGCGATATCGCCTTTGCCGGGCACGACCTCGAAGTATCCGTTTTCGACCTTCCATTCCGGCGGTTCCGCGCTACTGAAAGGCGTCGTTCCGGTCAAATGCGACTTGCCTTTAGTCCATTTGGAAAGATCTTTTCCATCGAAGAGAACAATCGCGTCGGAGGGCGGTCCCCCTGGTTTCGCTGCGGGCTCTACGACGCGCGGATGCGGACGCGTGATGTCGTGAACGCGATAGGGCTGGCCCGGGATGATCGGCGTATCGTCATACCCGAGATCCCGGTTCTTTGCCGGACCCGTTTTGTTCAGCCCAGGCGCCTGCGCCATCGCTGCAGCAGAGCACAACAAAGCCGTGAAAACGGCGACAGCGGCTCTCGAAATTGATGTTTTTTTCATGTCTTTTTCCCGGGTCCAGCGTATCCTATCAAAGCGCTTTCGGGCGAAATCCGAGCGGCCTCAGGCTTCACCCATAGTTCACCACGCCTTAACCAGCCTGTAACGCGCATCCGGCTACGCTGAAATTGCCGTGACAAAGAGAATTGCAGTAATTGAAGACGACGCTGATCTCTATGCGCTGCTGAAGTACAACCTCGAAAAGGAAGGCTTCAGCTTCGTGGGCTCGCAAACGGGGCGCGGAGCTATCGAGCTGTGCCGCCGCCTCAGGCCCGACCTGATTCTCCTCGACATCATGCTTCCGGACGCCGATGGCCTTGATATCTGCAAGGGCATCCGCAGTAATCCGGAACTCGCACAGACGCCGATTATTTTCCTCACCGCGCGCGCTTCGGAAACGGACCGCATCGTCGGCCTGGAACTCGGCGCGAACGATTACATCGTTAAGCCGTTCTTCATCCGCGAAGTCATCGCCCGTATCCGGCTGCAGTTCCGCTCGCAGGCCGCGCCCGCGCGCGTGCTGAAAGCGGCGGACCTCGAACTTGATCGTAGCGGTTGCCAGGTAAAACTGGAGGGCGAGCCCCTCACGCTCACCGCCACCGAGTTCCGGTTGCTCGAATATCTGATGTCGCGGCCCGGCGTGGTCTTCAGCCGTGAACAGTTGCTGAACGCCGTCTGGGGCCAGGACCGCGCCATCACCGACCGCACGGTGGATGTTTACATCCTGCGTCTGCGCCAGAAGGTCGAGCGGGATCCGACTTCGCCGCTGCTGATCCATTCGGTGCGAGGCTTCGGGTATACGTTCGAGCCGCGCGGCGCCGCGAGCCGGCCCGCCGAAGTGACTCTCGAAGCCGCCAGCTAAACGCGTCTGCAAGCCGGACGCGCTGAAAAGGCGATCTGCGTGCTACGCTGGCCCACGTGGCCACGGACCTGATCGAGATCGACCCCGCCGAGCCTTCCTGTCAAGCGCTCGACAGGGCTGAGAAGGCGATCCGGGCAGGCAGGATTGTCGCCATTCCGACTGACGCGCTCTATGCTTTGATCGCCGACCCGTTCAGCGTGCCGGCTGTGCGCAGGGTCTATGAGGCCAAGGATCGCGAGATCCAGCGGGCGCTTCCTATTCTCGTGCGCGACGTGATCATGGTCGAGGAACTCGCCCGCGAAATCACGCCGCGCTTTCGTCTTCTCACGCGGCGCTTCTGGCCGGGGCCGCTGACGATCATCATGCCCGCGTCGCCCCGCGTGCCTCTGCGCGCCACGGGAAACACGGGGCGCCTCGCGGTTCGTCAGGCGAACTGCCGGATAGCGGATGAACTCATCGCGCGCCTCAATCAGCCCGTAATCGCGACCAGCGCGAACATCTCGGGCGTGCCCACATGCCGCACCGGCATTGAAGTATTCGGCGTCATGGACGGGCGCGTTGACCTCGTGCTCGACGGCGGCCCTTGCGAAGGCGTCGGCGCGAGTACGGTGGATATCACAGACCCCGAATGGAAGGTCATCAAGGAAGGCGCGATTTCGGAGCGCGAAATCGGTGAGTGCCTGGAATTCGCCGACTAACCGCGAACGTTACCAGAAATATCGGTTCACGACGTGCGGGGGCCCCGAGTTGCCCTTGATTACCTCAGTGGCGATGACGAACTGAAGGTTTTTGCGCTGCCACCCCGCAGGCGCGCCCTTCACGGCCTCCTCCATATAGCTCTCATTGGTCAGGAATTCGCCCGCCGCGAGAGTCCCGTATCCCGTCAGGCCTGCGGCGACCACAACCATGCGCTGCGTGCTGGGCTCGAAGGCGCGCGAGATCAGCGCGTAGTCCTGCGTCAGGCTCATGTATGGCGTGTCATAGTCGAGCGCGTACTCCGCTTTCGCGGGATTCTCCCGATCCTTGATCCAGAACATCTGATTGTTCCGCTCGAAGCTGAATCGCAGCGGGCCCATCAGGCGAATCGTCCAATCGTTGTTCAGGCCGCCGATCAGGATTACTGGCCCATCCTGCAGATCCGAATAGCTGGTGGACCTTTCGCCTAGCACCCGGAAGGGCCTCTTGCGCAGATCGAGCAGGCCCGCCAGACGCGCCAGAGTGGTGGCGTCGCTGAGCGCGACGTTCTGGCTGCCGAGATAGTAGAGTTGCGCAAGAGATACAGCCCAATGAGGCCGCGGGGCGTCGCCGACGCGCGCGAGAGCTTCATTGGATTCGGCGGGCAATTCCTTGTTCGGAGCGACAAACTGTCTTTGGCCGATACACAACACCACTTTGCTGGGCGAGGCAACCACAGGAGCCCAGAAACGGTCGAGCGCGTTCTTTGGAGCCCAGGGTCCAAACCACCAGAGGCTGACTGCTACCGCAACCACTCCAGCGGCGATGGCCAGCATTTTGGTCCGACCATGCGTAACGGGCGGCGCTTGAATCGCAGGCGTTGCCGCTTCTGGCGCGGGCTGTGTTTCGGCGGGAGAAAACTCCGGAATGTATGAACGAGGCGATAGATCGATCCGAATCTCAGCCTGATGAGTATGGTCGTGATAATACTGGGCGATTCTTTTGCGGACTTCTGCCGCCGTCGCGCGCACGATGGGATCTGCCGCAGTATCGTAGTCCGCATCGCGGGAGAAAACCTCAACGCCGAGGGTTCGCTCCTTGAGAATGACGGTGCGGCCGTCGAGCGTCTGATCCACGACATATCGGAGCAGGCTCGCGCAGCGTTTGCTATTGCGAAACAGGGGGCTCGCCAGCATCCGCTCAAGCTGGCTCCGGATCGCCTCTCGCTCGCGCTCGGTAGGAAAGCCGGGCGGAACCTCGGAGATTCCGGTGTTCTTCATAGAACAGTTCTGGAAAGGAATTCTACCACTGATGGGTGAATAATACGTATCCGACTGGTACCTTACATTCCTTACATGCGAAGTAAGTCAGTGTCAAAACTGTCAAAATCCTACGAATTTTTCGGCCTTTTCCGCATGTACAGTACATACCTTGTCAAAAGGTGGGCGGGTCGCACACTGTAATTCCGATCGGGAGTTACGGCCAAAGCGTTCTCCGCGCCTGCGCCGGACCTGTACTTCTTTTGATAGCAAGGGGGTTTTAGAAGACAGATGAGTCCATCAAGACTACGTAAGTTTTTGCTGATCTGTGCATTGCCGGCCATATTCGTTACAGGCGCCGCAGCGCAGGAGGCAACGATCCTCGGCACCATTACGGATCCCACGAGCGCCGCAGTACCCAACGTGGCGATCACGATTACAAACCAGGCAACCGGGCAGATCCGGCGCGTAACGGGTGACGGCTCCGGCCAATACCAAGCGCCTGGGCTGCAGATCGGCCAATATACGGTTCGCGCGGAAGCTCCTGGCTTCAAGATCGGCGAACAGAAGAACATCACTCTTAACGTCGGCGACCGGGATCGCGTCGATTTCAGACTGGAAGTCGGGGCGGCGACCGAAAGCATCAATGTCGAGGCCAAAGCGATCGCGGTGCAATCGGAAACGAGTGAGGTGAGTGACGTTATCGACGGCCAACAGGTCTCGCAGTTGGCAACTAACGGCCGGAGCGTGTATTCACTTGCGGTCCTCACCGCCGGAGCGTCCAGTAACATGGTCGACTTCCAAAGCCCCACACCCGTGGGCGGCGATTCGAGCGTCAGCTTCAATGGGCTCCGTCAGAACCACAATATCTGGCTGGTGGATGGAGGCGAGAACGATGACCGCGGGGGCGCAGGCGGCATCAGCATCATGCCCTCAGTCGATTCGATTGCTGAATTCCGTGCGTTGACCTCAAACTACAGCGCCGAATTCGGCCTTTCCTCCGCCGGCACGATGACGATGGCATTCAAGTCGGGCACGAAGACGCTGCACGCCGCCGCCTGGGAGTTCGTGCGCAACGACGCGCTCGACGCCGGCAACTACTTCACGAACGCGGCCGCCGCGAAGGCCCCGGAACTCCGATTCAACACATTCGGTTTCAATGTCGGCGGACCGGTGATCATTCCGCACATTTATCATCCGGTGCGTCAGAAGACTTTCTTCTTCTCGAACATTGAGTGGCGAAAGTTAGTCCAGGGCGGTCTCGTCAATCAGACGGTTCCCCTGCCCAGCACCTATGGCGGGCAGTTCAACACGACCATAAATGTTCCCAGCGCCAGTCAGGTGTCCCCCGCTATTCTGGCGAAGTTCACCGCTTTGGGGCTCGTACCTGGCAAGCCATTCCCCAACAACGCCATTCCAACCTCGTTGCTCGACCCCAACGCGCAGACACTGCTGAAGGCAGGCATCTTCCCCGCTCCGAACAACGGAGCCCAGTTTGTTGGCGGCAACAAGCTTCCGACTGATGTCAGTGAACAGATTTTCCGTGTCGATCATCAGTTCGGAGACAAGTTCTGGATCTTTGGCCACTGGGTATCCGAGCAGATCAGCCAGAGTTTCGGCACGTCTCAATGGAGTGGAGACAATGTCCCGACGGTCGGCGACACGTTCGGCAATCCCTCCTACAGCGGCGTCATCCACGCGACCTATTCGATCAGCCCCAGTCTGCTGAACGAGACGGCCTTCAATTACAACGGCAACCGCATCAATATCATTCCGAACGGCGTCGTTGCGCGGCCGCAGGGACTGAGCATCCCGGAACTCTTCCCGGGCAACAACCTGAACCGTATTCCCGGCATCTCACTGGCGGGCTCGACGGGCACGACATACGACGTAGCGAGCTGGCCTTGGAACAATAAGGCCGACGACTATCAGGTCCGCGACGACGTCTCCTGGACGAAGGGCAAGCACCAGATCAAGATGGGCGCGAGCTGGGCCATCTATAAGAAGATCCAGGACCTCTTCGGAAACACCCAAGGGTCGTTCAACTTCAATGGCAATTACACCGGCAACGACTTTGCCGATTTTCTGCTTGGCTTCTCGAACTCCTATACCGAGCTGGCGGTCCAGGATAGCGGTCATTGGAACAACGTTTCCTGGGCCGCTTACTTCCAGGACAATTACCGTGTCAACCAGCGTCTGACCCTCAACCTGGGTCTGCGGTGGGACGGCGTTCCTCACACCTATGAAGCCAACAACCGGATGGCGAACTTCTATCCGAACTTGTACGACCCCTCGAAGGCCGCCATTATCCTGCCGAGCGGCAACATCAGCCCGTCCAGCCCCGGGTTGGGAACAAGCCCCAATCCCATTCTGCAGGGCGTGCAGTTTTACCTGAACGGCATTGGCATCGCGGACCAGAACGGCGTGCCAAAGGGCTTGGTAAACAACCACTGGGCCGCCTTCGGACCCCGCGTCGGCTTTGCCTATGATCTGTCGGGGAACGGCAAAACCGTAATCCGCGGAGGATTCGGTTCAATGTTCGAGCGCATCCAGGGCAACGATATGTACAACGCGGGCCCGAATCAGCCCTTCAGCGCGAGCGTGACGTTCAACAATGTGTCGCTTTCGAACCCCAACATGAGCATCCTGACCGGCCAGACGCTGACCGCTCCTATTACCGTCGGCAGCATCACAGGCCTTTCGTTGACGGACTATAAGCTGCCGACCAGCTATCAGTACAGCGCCGGCGTGCAGCATGAGATTACGCCGGGCTCGGTGATCTCGGTTGCTTACGTCGGGAATTTCAACCGGCACCAGAACGACTATCGCGATATCAATCTGCCGAACCCGAGCGTTCTGCCCAGCCTGATCGCCGGCACGGTTTCGTATAACACTGTGGTGCCGTACCTGGGCTTTCACTCGATCACCCTAGCCGAGAACGCGGAAAACTCTCACTACAATTCGCTCCAGATCAACTTCCACACTCAGACCTACCACGATCTCAGCATGCAGTTCGCCTACACCCTGTCGCAGTCGATTGATCCGTCGACTAGTTTCGGAGGAGACCTGTACACTGTCTCGAACCCATATAACCGCGCCTACGACAACGGACCCAGCGCGGCCGATCGTACGCACATCGGGCTGGTCAACTTCATCTACCAGATCCCGGTGTTTCGCAGCTCATCGAACAAGGCCGTCAAGAGCATTCTCGGCGGATGGGAACTCTCCGGCATCGTAACGATGGAAAGCGGTCTGCCGCTGAATATTACCTTGGGCGGCAACCAGGGCAGTAATGGCCTTGCGAACGCCACCAATCGTCCCAACCTTAATGGCGCGATTGGTTACCAGGAGAGCGTGAATCAGTGGTTCACAACCGCCGTGTTCTCGGTACCCGCTCCCGGACAGTGGGGAACCCTGACTAAGGGAGCCGTTCGGGGTCCCGGCCGCGACAACTGGAACGTGTCGCTGTTCAAGAGCTTCGTATTCAGCGAGGCGCGAGGCAGCCGCTTCGAGTTCCGGGCCGAGAGCTTCAACACGTGGAACCACACGCAGTTCAACGGAGTCAGCACGAGTTTCTCCTCGAGCAATTTCGGCGCCGTGACTTCGGTGTGGGACCCTCGCGTCTTCCAACTCGGCGGCAAGCTGATCTTCTGACGGACGTTCAGACTGGCTCGAAAGAAGCGGCATGCCTTCGGGTATGCCGCTTTTTTTTATGCTTCCGCCAAAGCACGGCGGGACGCGCGAGTATCGAGCCACCGGTTGATCAGAATGTAGACACTCAGCAGAAACATCCAGGCGGGAAACACCAGAGCCGCCCCCGGCCAAGTGGAAGAGTAGACGACGAGAAGCACGATTCCACAGCCGAATCCCGAAAAGATCAACCATCGCGGAAGAATACCCGTGCGGAGCGCGATGGTACACGTAGAGAACATGAATGTCGCCGCCATTTTTATGGCGAAAATGTTCATGAAAGCCCATGCCGTCCGGCGGGCGAAGGCGTAGACCTCCGGGTTCGTCGGAGCCCCGTTGGCGAGCCCGGGGTCCTGCAGGAGCGCGCCCGCGATAGCGGTCGCGCAAAACAAGCTCGCGACGAATCCGAGCCCACTGCCCAGAAACACTGTCGCGAAGAACTGGTCCTCGTAAGTTCCGAACCGGTTTCGCAGCACTCCCATGCACCAGAGGAATGCGATTGCGGCGATGGGAACCAGTTGAAAGGCAATTTTGAGGGCCTGCCTGTGGGCCGGATCGGCCAGCACGTGCCCGGCCTGGCCACTGTTCGCTCGCATCGTCAAGTGCACGATCAGCAGACTCGTGGTCAGCAACACCGAGAATACGATTCCGGCGACAGCAGCCGCCGGTGGCGTAGTGAGCGTCTTCCCCGCCCCTCCCCGTCGCTCCACGTCGTTCGGATGCGCGGTCGAAGCCCGTGGTCGATTTTAAATGACCTAGTTATGATGGTTCGGTCTGTTCGGCAACGTACGCGTCGCCCTGCCGGCCGAGCTACTTTGGGACCGCTTTGATCTCGAACAGCTTCGGCCAAAGCTTGCCGGTCACAAACAACCGATCGCCCTTCTCGTCGTAAGCAATGCCGTTGAGCACATCCGTTCTGCCCGTCCGATCAGCGTCCGACAGCAGCCCGGTCAGATCGATCCAGCTCTCTACTTTCCCGTTTGCAGGATCGATAATCGCGATGCGATCCGTCATCCACACATTGGCGTAGATCCTGCCCTTGATCCACTCCAGCTCGTTCACATTCTTCACGGGCGTCCCGTTGTCCGTCACAGTGATCCGCCCGAGTTCCGCCTCTGTTTCGGGATTCCAGAATCGCAACTCCGGAGTGCCGTCGCTCATGATGAGCCGAGAACCATCATGCGTGAGCGCCCAGCCTTCACCCGTGTACTCGAATTTCCTCTTCACCGCGAAGCTCGCGAAGTCGTAAACGAATCCAGCCTCAGACTTGTACGTCAGCTGAATCAGATCGTTCTTCCAGCTCACGATTCCCTCCCCGAAATACTGCGGCGGCAGATCGTACTTCTGCACGATCTCGCCGGTCTCCGGTCGTACTTTCCGCACTGAGGAATGCCCCTCCAGCCCAGTGCTCTCGTAGAGGAATCCGTCGCGATAGAACAGCCCTTCCGTGAACGCTTCCGGATCGTGCGGATAGGCGTGAACCACCTTGTATCCGTATTCGCGCGCAGCCGCCTGAGGGCCCGAGCCACATCCAAAGAGCAGCATCGCGGCTGCCGCCATAATGATCCGCATGATCTCTAACAGCGTGCCACATGGCACATTTCACGTTCTGCTACTCTGATCAACATTCCGATGCCGAAAGTTCCCCGCAGGCTCTGGCTGCAGATCATGGGAGCCCTCGCGGCTATGCCCCAACTTCGCGCGCAGGCGCCCGCGCCCGCTCCCCAGCAGACGGGCCGCGGAGAGCCCGTTCCGCAACGCGTGACCAAGGAAATGGCGGTAGCGGCGCTTGCCGCCATCGGGTTGTCGTTCACGGACGCGCAGATAGAAATGTTGCTTCCGTCCGTCAACCGGTTCTACGCGCAATATGAGGCGCTCCGGCAGCTCGATGTTCCGCTCGATACGCCGCCCGCCGTGTCGTTCTCGCCGGTCATCGCCGGCTATCCGGCTCCCCGGGGCAATTCCACCTTCCGCCCTCCGAAAGCGCCAACTCTCGTCCGTTTCGCAAGCCCGGAAGAACTCGCCTTTCAACCAGCGGTTCAGCTCGCTGCGATGGTTCGCTCGAAACGCATCACGTCAACCGCGCTCACGAAGATGTATCTCGACCGGCTGAAGACCTACGGTCCGAAGCTGAACTGTGTTATCACTCTCACCGAAGACCTCGCCTTGGAACAGGCGAAGGACGCGGATACGTCCCTGCGCCGCGGCAAGCGCCTGAGTTCGCTTCACGGCGTTCCTTACGGCGCGAAGGATCTGTTCGACACAAAAGGCATCCTCACCACCTGGGGCGCGGAGCCTTATCAGAAACGCGTTGCGGATTCCGATGCCACCGTAATCGAAAAGCTCCGTGCGGCGGGCGCCGTGCTGGTCGCCAAGCTCTCGATGGGAGCTCTCGCCCAAGGCGGTCTCTGGTTCGGCGGCATGACGCATACGCCGTGGGACTACACGCAGTCTTCGAGCGGCTCTTCCGCAGGTTCGGCGGCCGCCACGTCGGCTGGCCTTGTAGGGTTCTCGATCGGAACGGAAACGCTCGGCTCGATCGTTTCACCAAGCACACGCTGCGGCGTAGCCGGAGTACGCCCCACTTTCGGACGTGTGAGCCGCGCGGGAGCCATGGCGCTGAGCTGGTCGATGGACAAAATCGGCCCCATCTGCCGATCGATGGCCGACTGCGCCGAAGTCCTGCGCCTCATCGCGGGGCAGGACGGCAAGGACCTGACCGTAATCAACGCGCCGCTCAACTGGGACGCTCGCCGCCCAGTGAAAAAGATGCGAGTCGGCTATCTTTCCGCCGATTTCGAGCGCCTCCGCGAAAAAGCAAAGCCGATATACGATGCCGCGCTCGCCGACCTGCGCAAAACCGGCCTTTCGCTCGAACCGCTGACCCTCCCCGAGTTCCCGCTCAACGCGATCAATTTCGTGCTCGATGCGGAGGCCGCTACCGCGTTCGACGACCTCACCCGGCAGCCCGGCGGTCTCGATCAGCTCTCCGGACAGGCGCCCTCCGACTGGCCGAATCAGTTCCGCAGTTCGCGGATGATTCCAGCCGTGGAGTACATCCGCGCGCAGCGGGCCCGGACCATTTACATGCGGAAATTTCACGAATTCATGGATCGGTGGGACGCGTTCGTGTCTCCAACCAACAGCCCATGCCTCACTGCGACCAACCTCACCGGAAACCCGCAGGCCGTTGTACCCTGTGGCTTCGTGGACAATCTGCCGCAGGGACTTCTGTTCACGAGCCGGTTATTCGAGGAAGGCGCAGCCATGCGGCTGGCCTATGCGTATGAGCAGGCGACGGACTGGCACACCAAACGCCCGACGCTGCAGACGTAGAGCGGAACGGCTTCTCGTCACGATCTGCGCCGGAGCGCTGCTTGCCTGTTCCGCGCTCCATGGCGCCGAAGCCGGTTACCGCGACCCCGAATTCGCAAGGGTGCCGTTCGACAAATGGGTCAGCCAGGGCGGCAATCGTATTCATTGGACCGTCTCCGTTCCGCCCGTCCGCCTCTCTACGCATCAGCGCTTATTGCAGCGCGTCACGCTTTCGGTGGACGGCAAAGATATCGAAAAGCGCCGTGGCGAAGGCGAGTTACTCGCGATGATTCAGTACCGCGATTCCGCCGGACGCGTCTGGCAGAACCACACTTCGTTCGACCTTGCCACGGCGCAACCGGGCGTAGAGCGCAAATACCTCGAGTGGTCGTTCTTCTCATTCCTGCTGCCGGGTGACTACACTCTGTCGGTCGCAGTCTGCGATTCGAAAACCCTCGAGCACAGCGCTTCGGTCCGTAAGCTCCATATCGACTCACTTAAAGGCGATCCGTTGCCGGACTCCTGGGAAGGTCTTCCCGCCGTGGAAATGATCTCTCCCCCTTTCGATCCGCCGGACGTTTGGTACCTGCCAGACATCACGACCGGGCTCACCCTCCGCGCGCAAACGCAGAGACCGCTACGTGTCCGCGTCATTCTTAACACCACGCCCTCGCAGCGCTCCTCGGGCTCGCTCACCGCGCTGAGGGCCAATATGAATCTGCTGATTCCCGCGCTCAAAGTTCTCACCCGGATGCAAATTCCCGGTGGAATGGTTGATGCGGAAATGGTCGACCTCACTCACCAGAAAGTCATTTTTTCGCAAAAAGACGCGCGACGGCTGGACTGGCCGCGCATGCGGGCGTTTTTCGTGGAGACCCGTCCGGGTGTGATCGACGCCGCCGCTCTGTCTGGCCAGTGGAAGATGCGGCGCTTCTTCTTCGATGAAGTGAATCGCCAGCTTTCAGATGGGTCCGTTGTAATCGTCCTCAGCGGACCCGCATTTCTCGAAGACCAGGAGCCCGTGGAACCGGGGGTTCCCTTCGCAGGAGCCCCTCGACTCTTTTATATTCGTTATCGCAGTCCGATTTATCCGTCGAACACCCGCCCAAGGCTGCTTCGCGATACGATGATGGGTCGTTCAGGCCGGCGGCCGCCGACCTTCAGTGGCCCCGGCGACGACGATCTTCTGCCTCCGATGCCGACAGACGACCTCGAGCGCGCGATTCTTCCTCTGAATGCCCGGATCTTCGACGCTGCATCCGCGAAACAGTTCCGTCGCGTCCTTGCGGCTTTGCTCGATCAGTTATCGAAGCTGCCATGACCAGACGCGAGGCAATCGGGCTCGTAGCTTCGGCGGCCGCCGCTCAAACGGGATTTCGCGATCGGTATTTCAGCCGTTACCCGGTCGATGAGTGGGCGGCCCAAAGCGAGCGGGCCCAGATCCGCTGGACGGCCAGGGTGGAGGGAGTCCACCTGTCCCCGCATCAGCGCCTGACAGCGCGTGTGGAAATTGCGGTCGACGCCAGGGAGATCGAAAAGCGGCGTGGGCGCGGGGAAATCGCTTCGCTCATCCAGATTGAGGACGCTGGAAACGAGCGCTGGCGCGTGCATAATTCACTTCGGCTGACGGGCATCCCGGAAGAGGAGAAAGCTCGCGGCTTCAGCCACGCCCAGGATGTTTTCGTGCTTCCCGGAGATTACACTCTCACCCTGGCGGTGGCTGACAGCCACACGCGTGAGCACAGCATCGTGCGGCGGAAACTCCACGTGCCGCCGCTCCACTCCGATCCCCTGCCTTCCGCATGGAATGACCTCCCTCCGGTGGAATTCGTGGAGCGCTTCGGCGCGCCCGATGTCTGGTTTCAGCCCTACGTACGCGGCAGAATCTGTCTTCCGGTGGCCACGCGACGCCCCGTGCACATCGACGTCGTCATGAACATGACTCCGTCCGAGCGTCTCGGCGCTTCGGTCCACGGCTTCCGGAGCAACATGAGCGTGCTCGTGCCCGCGCTCAAACTCCTTTCGGGCCTCGACCTTAGTCAAGGGAGTCTCGACGTCGCGGTACTCGACCTTGCCCGCCAGAAAACCTGGGAACAAAAGAGCGCGCGAGGGCTCGATTGGAACAAAATGCGCCTTCCCTTCGCCGAGGCCAACCCCGGCGTGATCGACGTTCAATCGCTGGCCGAGAACGGCCGCATGACACAGTTCTTCTGGGACCGCATTCTGGAACGGGTGGTAACGCCATCAGCCGATGATCCGCGGGTTGTCATCGTGCTCAGCGCTCCTGCATATCTGGGCCATCAGTTCAGAGTCGAGCCGGCATCCGTCCCCAAAGATCCCAACCGCCGGGTCTTCTATCTCAGATACCGGCCCACGCCGCCCGTCCGCCGCCTGATGGAAGGCGAATTGCCAAGGCCGGTGGCGTCCTCCCTTCCCGAAGACGACCTCGAGCACACGCTTAAAGCGCTCGATGCCCGCATGTACAGCGCGGTCAGTCCGGAAGAGTTCCGCCACGCGCTGGCGAACGTAATGGCCGAAGTAGCTCGCTTGTAAGCCCGGAGATTCGCACGCGTGGATAGAATAGAGGATTCGTTCCTCAACCAACTTCAGGAGAAATATGCCGGCAGATTGCGACATCGGACTGATCGGGCTCGCCGTTATGGGCCAGAATCTCGTTCTGAATATGAACGACCACGGATATAAGGTGGCCGTTTTCAACAGAACCGTTTCCAAGGTCGACGAGTTCATCAATAACGAAGCAAAAGGTACGAAAGTGGCCGGCGCGCACTCGATTGAAGAGCTCGCGTCGATGCTTAAAAAGCCGCGCCGCGTCATGATGATGGTCAAGGCGGGTGAAACGGTCGATCAGATGATCGACGCCGTCACTCCCCACCTCGAGCCGGGCGACATCGTGATCGACGGCGGCAACTCGCATTTTCCGGATTCCACGCGACGCGCGAAGGCGCTCGCGGAGAGAGGCATTTTGTTCGTGGGCTCCGGCGTTTCAGGCGGAGAAGAGGGCGCGCGCAACGGCCCCTCCATCATGCCCGGCGGCAACCCTGCGGCATGGCCGCACGTGAAGGAGATCTTCCAGTCCATTGCTGCCAAGGTCGAAGACGGCACGCCATGCTGCGACTGGGTCGGCGAGGAGGGCGCGGGCCATTACGTGAAGATGGTCCACAACGGCATCGAGTACGGCGACATGCAGTTGATCTGTGAAGCCTATCAATTGATGCGCGACGGCCTGGGCGTCTCCCCGGACGATTTGCACCAGATCTTCAGCGACTGGAACAAAACAGAACTCGACAGTTATCTCATCGAAATCAGCGCCGAAATCTTCTCGAAGAAAGATGAAGACGGTCAGCCGCTGGTTGACAAGATCCTCGACACCGCGGGACAGAAGGGCACGGGTAAGTGGACGTGCGTGAGCGCGCTCGATCTCGGAATGCCGGTCACGCTCATCGGCGAAGCCGTTTTCGGGCGTTGCCTCTCGGCTATCAAGGACACCCGCGTGGAAGCTTCCAAAGTCCTTCAGGGCCCGAAGAAAGTCAAGGCTTCCGATCGCAAGGAGTTTATTGAAGACACCCGCCGCGCGCTTTACTGCTCGAAAATCATCTCCTATGCGCAGGGCTATATGCTCCTGCGCGAAATCGCCAAAGAGCAGAACTGGCATCTGAACTTCGGCGGAATCGCGCTCATGTGGCGCGGCGGCTGTATCATCCGAAGCCGGTTCCTGGGCAAGATCAAGGAAGCATTTGACAAGAACCCGAATCTGCACAACCTGTTGCTCGACGACTTCTTCAGCAGGACGCTGAACGAATACCAGGAAGGCTGGCGCCGGGCCGTGATCCGCGCAATCGAATACGGTGTTCCGACGCCCGCGTTCTCCACGGCGCTTTCTTTCTATGACGGTTTCCGGACGGCGCGCTTGCCCGCGAACTTGCTGCAGGCGCAGCGCGACTTCTTCGGCGCTCACACTTACGAACGCATCGACAAGCCTCGCGGCCAGTTCTTCCACACAAACTGGACCGGGCGCGGTGGCCGAGTTTCGTCGACTACTTATAACGTTTAGAGAACGGATAACACAATGAGTCACGGTTTGAAGATCCGCCCTGCGGCAAAGGGCGGACTGGATTTTCTTGCGCTTGGCGCGCTGGTACATCGCCTCGATCCCGGCATCATTCCCTTCCGTAAGGCGAGGGAGTGCGAGATCCACGTCAGCGGCGGCGAATTCAACTGCGCCGCCAATCTCGCGGATTGTTTCGAGCTATCGACCGGCGTCGCAACCGCAATGGTGAATTACCCGATCGGCGACCTGATCGCCGAACGCGTGCGCGCCATGGGCGTGAAGCCGTTTTACAAGCGCTTCGAGCACAACGGGGTGAACGGTCCGAACATGGCCGCGGTATACAGTGACCGCGGCCATGGCGTTCGCGCTCCAGTCGTGTTCTATAACCGCGCGAACGAGGCCGGCGCGCTCCTCAAGCCGGGCGATTTCGACTGGAAGGAAATCTTCAGCGCGGGCGTTCGCTGGTTTCACTCCGGGGGCATTTTCGCGGCGCTTTCGGAAACCACCGGCGAACTGATCATCGAAGCCATGCAGGCCGCCAAGGCCGCCGGGGCGATCACCTCGTTGGATCTAAATTACCGCGAGAAGCTCTGGAAGATCTCGGGCGGTGTGGAACGCGCGGTTAAGACTCTCGGCCGCATCGTCGATCATGTGGATGTGCTGGTCGGCAACGAAGAGGACCTCCAGAAGGGACTCGGTATCAAGGGACCTGCCGTCGAGGCGACTTCGAAACTCGACACGTCCGCGTTTGTCGGCATGATGGACAACGTGGTGAAGAAGCACCCCAACGTTAAGATCGTGGCCACCACGCTGCGCGAAGTGCATTCCACGTCGCGGCACACCTGGAGCGCGGTCGCGTGGGTGAACGGAAAAATCCATCACGCACCCCACGCCGAACTCGACGTTCACGACCGCGTGGGCGGCGGGGACGGGTTCGCTTCCGGACTCATCTACGGGCTGCTCAATGGCGAGACGCCCGACGAATCCGTGAAACTGGGTTGGGCCCACGGCGCGTTGCTCACAACGTTCCCCGGCGACACGACGATGGCTTCGCTCGATCAGGTGCGCTCCTTCGCAAAAGGCGGATCCGCCCGCATTCAGCGCTAGGCGCAATCAAACTAAGGGCCTGCGATAATCGGCGCATGACGCGCGGGCCCGCCACAGCTTTTCTGGCCGCCGCCGCGTTGCTGTTTTGCAGCGTCGCGCCTCACGAGCCGCGAATTCCTGGCCCGAAAGTGATCCTGTGGGCCTGGGAACGTTCCGAAGATCTTCGTGTCATCGACCCCGACACGACCGGGATCGCCTACCTCGCGGCAACGGTTCGGCTCCAACCGGACGGGTCATTCATGGTCCGGCCGCGTCTACAGCCGTTATACGCGCCGCCACGCGCGTGGCGCACAGCGGTGGTGCGGATCGAAACGCCGGCGCGACACGTATTTCCCGATGCCTCGCTTTTGTCTGAAACCATTGCGAAGATCGCCGCGAACTCCCGAGTTACAGCACTACAGATCGATTATGACGCCCGCGCGTCCGAACGTCCCTTCTATCGCTCCTTGTTGCGCGGCTTGCGCGCCGCATCCCCGATTCCGTTCGGAATCACGGCGCTTGCGTCATGGTGCGACTCGGATGCCTGGTTTGCGGGTGACCCCATTGCGGAGGCGATTCCGATGTTCTTTCGCATGGGTCCGAATGAGTCGAAGGATATGAAGGTGCGGGCCGCCGCGTGCCGCGCGTCGGTGGGCCTTTCGACAGATGAAACATGGCCGTCTCATCTGTCTCCAGGCGCGCGTGTCTACGTGTTCAGTCCTCGCGCCTGGACCAAGGCCGATTACGACGACGCAATATGCCGGATCGGGAGGTTGAGATGAGAGTTCCGTATCGGCTCGCGGCCGCTTCGTTCTTTGTACTCGCGGTGATGCCATGTTCGTTCGACACGACGCCCGCGTTTCTGCCTCGCCACGTTCCGGAAAAGTTCGAAAAGAGCTTTCTCGCCGGAAAGCTCGGCATCATTCCCGTCACGCTTTCGGCGCGTTACAAGGTCATCGCGTGGCGGTATCTGGCGGGCTTGCCTTTGAGCGCCGAGGAACAGAAGGCGGTGCTCGATGGTCCAGGTCCGGATAACTCCTCTGCATCGGACAACGACTGGGGGCAGGCCCTCGAGACCGCTGGAGTCAAGGCCCCTTTCGTCAGCCTCGGCAAGCAAAGCCGTCTGGATCAGAACGTGTTCTATTTCAATTGCTCCTCCGGAGCATTCGCCTCCGCGATAAAGACGCTGAATGACCGCCGGACACGTTATGGCAATGCGAGACTGCTGAACGATTGGATCACGTCTCAGAACCAGGTCTTTGAGAACTGCGGAGGCGTTCAGCCGGTCTATCCGGCAGACCCGGAACCTGCAATGACGCCGCTGGCGCGCGCCGACCGGGTTTATCAGATTGCGGCCGCGCATTTCTACGCGGAGGATCTGGAAGGCGCGAAGAGCCGATTCGCTGAAATCGAGAAGGATCGGAATTCGCCGTGGCGAACCACGGCCACGTACCTGATTGCCCGAACGCTGATCCGCGAAAACTCGCTTCTACATCGTCAGAGCGCGCTTGCGGAGGCCCGCGCGATCCTCACCAGGGTCGACGATCCCGCGTTACGTGATTCAGCGCAGGATCTGATCGGCTATATAGATTCGCTAAGCGATCCAGCCGCCGCGGTGAAATCCCTCGCCGCGAAATTGGCCGACCCGCATCCCGGCGCGGCATTCGGGGCAACCTATCGCGACGGGATTTATGTGCTGGCGAGCGAGCGGTTCCGCAAAGTGATCGAATCGCCGGACGCGCCCGAACTGTTCGCATGGATAAATGCCATCGAAGCGAAAACGCCGGATGCCGCGATCTCGCGCTGGCGTCGCACGCCTTCGACGCTTTGGCTGACCGCCGCAATCATTCGGGCGGACGCGAAGAATCCATCCGCGCCGGATCTGATTCGCGCCGCCGATATGACGTCTTCAGACTCGCCCGCCTTCGACACAGTGACCTTCCACGCGATTCGCTTGAAAATCGAGGCGGGCCGGCGCGACCAGGCGCGTAAACAACTCGACGCGCTCCTGTCCGGGAGCCCGCACGACCTCGATTCATTCGATAATGCTCTACGGTCCGAACGCATGTCGCTCGCGACGAGCTTTCATGATTTCCTGCAATGGGCTCAACGCCGGCCCATCGGATACGTCGACGACTACGACGGACTACCAGCCCCGGACCCTTCGTTCATTCTCGGCCCGGACAGCGCCGCCATTCTGAACCGCTCGACTCCGGCAGTGAAACTCGCCGAGGCCGCCGAGAGCGCGCGATTGACGGAATGGCCACGAACTCAGATCGCGAATGTCGCCTGGACGCGCGCGTTCATTTTGAACGATGATGCGATCGCGAACCGCGTTATACCGGTTCTCGCGAAAACACGTCCGGACTGGGCGCAGGATCTCGCTGTCGTTCAAAAAGCCACGAACGAAGAAAGACGCTTCGCAGACGCGTTTCTCATCGAGCGGCACAGCGAAGCAACTACAGCGCTGCAACCCGAATTCCGGCCCACGGAAAAAGACGACCCTCTTCGTCAAAGCTGGTGGTGCCCGCAATCAGCGGACGCCACGGCCCCGCAGCCGATGCCTCCCGATGCCGCGCTGTCACAATCTGAGCGCGCCGAGGCCATGCGGCAGTGGACACGCGTGAATTCCGCCGGCGCAACGCAGACTTTCCTGGCGCCGATCGTCATGAACTGGGCGAAAGCCCATCCGGACGACCCGCGCGTTCCCGAGTCGCTCTACCGTCTCGTCCGCATCACGCGTTACGGCTGCCGCGGCATCGATGGCAACGGCGCGATCTCGAAAGCCGCCTTTGATCTGCTGCATAGCCGCTACGGCTCGACGACCTGGGCGAAGCAGACGCCGTACTGGTTCCCGTAGGAGATATGCTCAAACGAGCATGAAACGCGCGCTCGTATTTCTGTTCGCAATCCAAAGCCTTGTCTTCGCACAGACCGACCCATTGCACGACCTGATTGACGCGGCGCGCGCGCATTCTCCGCGCCTGAAAGAATTGCTCGCCTCGGGGCTCCCGCAACTCAACGGACGCGACGGCGCCGTCGTTTTCGGTCAGGAGTTTCTCTTCGCCGTTCAGTCCGAGAAACCAGCGACGGTTTCCATCGATCATCAGCCGCCGCTTGCAATGACCAACGTCCCCGGCACGAACTACTGGTATCGCCTCGCCACACTGCGTCTGGGCACAACGCACAACTACAACTACTTCGCCGAAGGCAAGTCGCTGGGCACGTACGATGTCGCGGGTTACAACCCGGACTCCTACCCAGTCCCCGGCGCGCCGCGCGGCAAGCTTTCCGAGATGAAAACTCTCGTCAGCAAAACCTGTCCAGGCATGTCGGCGAATTACTGGGTGTACGTGAACCCGGGCGCCGACCTCACAAACGGTGCGCCGCTGATGGTCTGGCAGGACGGCGAAACGATCGTGGGCAATCAGGATCTTTTGCGGCTGCGCATGCAGATCGTCTCCGACAATCTCGTCTACAAAAAACTGATCCCGCCGATGGTGCACGTGCTGATTTCGCCGGGCAGCGGCGGCGAAGCCACTGGCACGCGCATGCGCAGCATCCAGTACGACACTGTTTCGGACCGCTACGGAAAATATCTGCTGGAAGAAATCCTGCCCGAGGTCGAAAAGACCTACAAACTGCGACAGGATGCCTATTCGCGCGCCATCGCGGGCGCTTCCTCCGGGGCCATCTGCGCGTTCAACGTGGCTTGGTATTTCCCCGACCGATTCAGCCGGGTGCTGTCGCACATCGGCAGCTACGTAGCTCTGCAATGGCATCCCGACCAGGGGCTCGATGGCGGTTACATCGTTTCCAACAAGGTCCGACGCGACGCGAAGAAGAACCTGCGCGTGTGGGTGTCCGATGGCTCAGACGATCAGGAAGTCGGCGCGGGAAGTTGGCCGCTGAATAACATCATGCTCGCGAATGCCCTGAAGCTGAAGGGCTACGATTTCCACTTCCGTTTCGGCGTGGGTATGCATGCCATTGCGCAGGGCGCGCTCGACTTGCCTGAATCGCTCGTCTGGTTATGGCGGGATTACGATCCGGCGAAGACTTCTCAGGCTTACGAAATAGAAGAAGCGGAACGAGCGAAACCCGTGTTCCGCGTGGGCGTTACGAACCGCGATGCCTGGTAATCAGACTTCTTCGAGGAAAGTCTTCAGCCGGTAGCTTCGGCTGGGATGCCGCAGCTTGCGAATCGCTTTCGCTTCGATCTGACGAATCCGCTCTCGGGTGACGCAGAACGTCTGGCCGACTTCTTCCAATGTATGCTCGCTGCCGTCCTCCAGGCCGAAACGCAGCCGGATGATCTTCTCCTCACGCGGAGAAAGGCTCTTTAACACTTCCGCCGTTTGTTCGTGCAGGTTGACGTTGATCATCTGCTCGCTTGGGGAGACGTTCGTCTGATCGACGATGAAATCGCCAAGATGCGACTCCTCCTCTTCGCCCACAGGCGTTTCGAGCGAAACCGGCTCCTGCGCGATACGCATCACCTTTCGGATCTTCTGAACCGGTAACTCCATCCGAGCGGAAAGTTCTTCGCTGGTCGGCTCACGTCCGAGTTCCTGAACCATCGACCGCGACGTGCGAATCAGCTTGTTAATCGTCTCGATCATGTGGACCGGAATGCGAATGGTCCTTGCCTGGTCCGCGATCGCGCGCGTAATCGCCTGACGTACCCACCACGTCGCGTAGGTGGAGAACTTGTAACCCCGGCGGTACTCGAACTTCTCCACCGCTTTCATCAACCCGATGTTGCCTTCCTGAATCAGGTCGAGAAACTGCAGCCCGCGGTTGTTGTAACGCTTCGCAATGCTGACGACTAACCGAAGATTCGCTTCGATCAGTTCCTGACGCGCGGATTCGGCCTGCCGGTCTGCGCGGGTTACGAGGTCAAGCGCGCGCCGCAGATCGGTCGCCGGGGAACCGAATTTGTCCTCGAGGGTCTGCAGCGACTGGTTCAGTTGCCGCTGTTCACGCCGCAGATCCCGCATCGCATCCACCGGACCGCTGGTGGCGCCTTCGATGGCCCGCTGATTGCGCGCAAGCTGATACTCGACGGGCTTGATCTCATCCACCGCGTTCCGCAGCGCCGCGATCATGTCGCGGGACACACAACTCTGGAACCGGATAGCGCACGCCGCCCTGGATATCTCGACGGCGAGTCGTCCCAGTTCCCAGCGCAAACGGCGGTTCTGTTTCGGCTTCGACTGTCGGGGCACCGCAACCAGCTTCTGGCGCAACTGCAAAAACTTCCTCCGCATCGTTGCGAGCTGCTCGCAGAAGTCGTGCAGTTCGGCAGCCGCCGCGTCCCAGACTTCGTCGGTTGGCAGCGGGTCGTTGCACTGAAGTACGTCGCGAACCGAAACCACGCCGCGCCGCACATCTTCGCCGATCCGGATGATCTCCTGAATGATCAGGGGGCAACGCGATAGCGTCCGCCGCACCTTGGTCATGCCGCGCTCGATCCGCCGGGCGATCTCGATTTCGCCTTCGCGGTTCAGCAGCGGCACGGCGCCCATTTCGCGGAGATAGAGGCGAACAGGGTCGTGCGTCTTGTCAAAGATGTCGGTTTCGAAAAGTTCGTCGTTCTCGTCGAAACGGCGATCGTCCTGCTTTTCGTCCAGACCGGGGATGTCTACGGGAATCTCTTCGAGGTCCTGCGGGCTCAGTTCGACTTCTTCTTCGAAGAGGACGTATGTGCCCTGCTTGCTCACCCGAGAGAGCGGATCGATAAGATCGAATTTATCTTCCGCCACTGGAATACCCCCGTTCCCGGCGCGATTTTGATTCATTGTACACCTGGCAACGTAGACCTGGTGACGAGAATCGACGCTGCGTTTCAGCCCGCGCCCGCTGTTTTACCCATCTCCGCAAGTTGACGCATCAGCTCGAAAGCTTCCGCAAGCTTCCCCTCTCTTTCGGCCGCCTTGATCTTTACTTTCAAATCACGCGCAAGCGACTCTCGCTCCTCGCGACGCATCGTTTCAATGCAGGCCATGCCGTCTTCGGCGGTTGCCGCGCTCCCCTCCGCATCAAGCACCAGTGAGGCCAGGAGATCCTGATCCCCGGGCTCGAGTCGTTCATGCAGCGAATGGAATGCGATCGCGGAACCCGAGTCATGCAGGGAAATAATGGCCCGATAAATCGCCGCTGCCGGCGATTGATTCCATCCCGAAACGCCGCGCAGCGCCTCGACGAGTTCGGAGCGGCCTTCCTGATCGCCAAGCAGTGACAACAAAAGAATTCGGTCAGCAGGCCGATTTGAATCCGCCTTCGGTGGCGTGGGAGCGCGTTCCGATTTGTCCGCCGCCATCTTGCGGAAGTGTTCCAGAACAAGACCCGATTCAATGCCCAGATAAGACGCCAGATCGTTCGCCACCGAAACGCGTTCAATCTTGTCGCGCAGCGCCTGAATCGCGGGAAGCAGGAACTGAAAAATATCGTTTCGACCCTGCGGGTCTCGAAGGTCGAATTTACTGCGCGCGCGGTCGGCGAGCCAATAGAAATAAGGCTTCGCTTTCGCGATGCGCTCGCGATAAGTCTCCGCGCCGTGCTCCTTGCAGTATTCGTCGGGGTCGAGACCGCCCTCAAGCTCGACCACCCGCACCCGCACATTCTCGTCGAGCAACAGCTTTACCGAGCGCTCGGCAGCCTTATTCCCCGCCGAATCAGCATCCAGATTCAGGTGGAGATTCTGAGAATGACGCTTCATTGCGCGAGTCTGCTCGATGGTCAGCGCCGTTCCGCAGATGGCGACCACTTCCGCCACGCCCGCCTGTGTCGCGCCGATCACGTCCATGTACCCTTCCACCATGACGATACGATCGACCTTCGCCGCGGTTTGCTTCGCGCGGTTCAGATTGTAGAGGACGTTCGATTTCTTGTAGATTTCGGTTTCAGACGAATTGACATACTTCGCGCTCTCGCCCGGTTCGAGCGCGCGGCCGCCGAATGCGATCGGCTTGCCCGATTCGTCATGAATCGGAAACATGAGACGGTTGCGGAACCGGTCATACAGAGTTCCGTCATCACGCCGCCCGAACAGCCCCGATTCCGCAAGCTGTTCCTGGCGGAATCCGCGCTGCTCCAACAACCGAATTAAACCCCGACCCGACCCATCCGCCAGCCCCAACTGAAAACCTTCGATCGAGGCGGGGGTCACTCCGCGCCCAGTGAGATACTCACGCGCCCGCGCGCCGTTTGGTCCCGCGAGATTCGTCCGAAAGTGCTGCACCGCAATCTCATGCATTTCGCGCAGCGCGCCGCGGGCGCGCGTCTTCTCGTCGGAGACCTGAGACTGCTTCGGCAGCGGAATGCCATTCTGCTCAGCGAGCTTTTTCAGCGCCTCCCAGAACGTGATGTTCTCGATCGACATCACGAAATTGAAAACATCGCCTTTTGCGTCGCAGCCAAAGCATTTGTAGAACTGATGATCCGCGTAAACGGAAAACGAGGGCGTCTTCTCGTTGTGAAACGGGCAAAGGCAGGAGTACCGGTTTCCAAAGCGCCGCATGCGCGGCACGTAGTCGGAAATGACCCGTACGATATCGAGCTGCGATTTGATTTGCTGAGCGATATCCATCGAAGGCCCAGGATCGGTGTTCTGTACCATTATCGTTGTGGCAGGGTCCCCGATCGACGACCAGGAGGTGTACGGACTTGTCGGCGAAGACGGTTTCACGCGTCTCGTCGCCGCGTTCTACCGGAGAGTCCCGCAGGACGACATCCTGGGTCCTATGTATCCGAAACACGACCTTCAGGGCGCGGAACAGCGCCTTAAGGAATTCCTGATCTTCCGCTTCGGCGGTCCACCGCGCTACCTCGAGCGCCGTGGACATCCGCGTCTTCGGATGCGCCACGCGCCATTTGCCATCGACCAGAGAGCGCGTGACCGTTGGATGCAACTGATGACCGCCGCTCTGGACGAAACCCAACTGCCCGCGCCCGCTGACGCGGTGCTGCGAGAATTTCTCGGGTCCGTCGCGACCTTCATGATGAACCGAGAATGATTGTGCGTAATCGTCCCGATCAAAAGCTTAGATAGCGCTACCCGCCTTGCCGGTGTTAGCCTCGGATTACAGCTTCCCTGGGCTCAACTTCTGTTCCGGAGGTAGACCTTCATGTCGCAGCGCACCCGCTTCGCATGGCTTTCTGCTGTCGTCTTTCTTCTTCCGTCGGCATTCTGCCAGTCGACTGGCGGAATTCAAGGTATCGTTACCGATCCGGCAGGAGCGCCTATTCCAGGGGCGTCCGTCACCGCGCGCAGCGAAGGCACGGGCGAGGAACGAACCACCACAACCGAATCCTCGGGCGATTACCTGATCCCATCCCTGCCCGTTGGCAATTACCGCCTCGACATTAAAGCGCCCGGCATGGCCCCACTCGCGGTCACGGGGCTTGCGGTGACCGTCGGCGGCACCACGAAGCAGGACGCCGTTATGAAAATCGCGTCCGCGGCGGAATCGGTCGAAGTCGTAGCCGCCGCGCCGCTCGTCGAAAGCAGTTCTGTCTCCGTGGGTACCACCATCAGCCAGACCACGGTTCAGGAGGTGCCGCTGAACGGCCGCCACTTCGTGGATCTCGCGCTGCTCACCACCGGAACAGTCACGCCTCCCGCCAATGGATTTCTCACGGCCCCCCTCCGCGGCCAGGGATCGTTTTCCTTTAACTCGGCCGGAGCGCGTGAAGACAGCGTGAACTTCATGATCAACGGCATCAATCTAAGTGATCCGAATCAGAACCAGATCACCTTCCAGCCGACGATCAATACCATCGATCAGTTCAAGATCGACAACTCTACCTTCAGCGCCGAGTATGGCCGTAACTCCGGCTCCATCGTTAATATCGCGACCCGCGCCGGAGTAAACAGATGGCACGGGGAAGCGTACGAATTCCTGCGCAATAACGATCTGGATGCTCGGAATTTCAGCAATCCTACCTTCGTCGGCACGGGAGCCACTCTCACGCCCAATCCGCAGTCTCCGTTCAAGCGCAATCAGTTCGGCGGCGATGGCGGCGGCGCGCTGCGTAAAGACAAAACGTTCCTGTTTCTGAGTTACGAAGCGCTGCGACAACGCCAGTCAGTACCGATCTCAGCTACGACCTTAACGCCGGCGCAGGTCGCTCAGGCGCAGGCGTCAAGCGATCCCATTGTCAAAAGCCTTCTGCAGTTCATACCCGCGGTAAACTCCGGGACGAATCAGTTCGTCAGCTCCGCGGTTGCGCCGGTCAACATCGACCAGGGTACCGCTAACTTCAGCCATCTCTTTTCGCAGGCGAACCGCATCAATGTCTATTACGCGATTCAGAAGGATCAACGCAACGAGCCTCCTTCCACCGACGGCAACAGCTTCCCGGGCGGAGGCGATATGCGGAACGGCAAGCGCCAGCTCCTGACTTTTAACGAGACCTGGGTGGCCAGTCCGTCGGTCGTGAACGAAGCGCGCGTGGGCTATAACCGTATTCACATCACATTTCTGGCCGACAACAATCTGAATCCGGCCGACTTCGGCATCAACAGCGGCGTAAACGCTCCCATCGGCCTGCCTCAGATTACTGTCACAGGCGCCTTTACGTTCGGCGGCGTCGGAGGATTCCCCCAGGGGCGCGGCGACGACACAATCGTTCTTTCGGATACGCTGAGCTGGATTCAGGGAAACCACAGCATTAAGTTCGGCGGCGAATACCGGCTCGCGAATACCGACAATTTTTCCTACACTCCGGGCACATTTACGTTCCCCTCGGTCAACGCGTTCCTCGCCGACCAGGCCACAGGGTTCACGGCGAATGCTTCCAACCGCTCGAATCGCACTTACGCGAACTCGCTCGGGTTCTTCTTCGCCGACGCATGGAAAATCTCGCCGCATTTCACTGCGACGCTCGGCCTTCGTTATGACTGGTACGGCACACCGACCGAAGCGGAAAACCGCTACGTCGTCTTCGATCCGGCCACCGTCACTCTTCGCCATGTCGGGACCGGGGCTGGCCCGGCGCGCGCCTATCAGCAGAGCGCGGCGAATTTCCAGCCGCGCGTCGGACTGGCGTGGAGCCCCTTCGGTGAAAAGACTGTTTTCCGGACGGCCTATGCGATCATGACCGATCAGCCAACCCTCGGGCTCGTCACTGGTCTGGCGGCGAACCCGCCTTATGCGTTTCCGGTCTCGTTTTCGCCAAGTTCGGCGGTTCCGTTCGTGACTTTCGCGAATGCTTATCCGCTGGCGGGCGGAAGCGTCGCTCCCGTCTCTATTGCCCACAGCTATCAGGATGCCTACTTCTCTGAATGGAACTTCAACATCCAGCAGGAATTCGCGCACGACTACGGCCTGACCGTCGGATACTTCGGAACCAAAGGCACGCACCTGAATGTCGAACGGAACTACAACCAGATCACCAACGGAGTGCGGCCATATCCGGCGCTTGCGGCGAACAGCCCCATCGACCCCGGCATGCCGCTCGCGAACATCGGCGTCTACGAGAGCGATGCGAACTCTTCTTACAACGGGCTATGGGTCACCGCGACCAAGCGCTTCGCCCGTGGTCTGAATCTCAACGCGTCTTACACGCTCTCGAAATCGATCGACGACAACTCGCGCAACGTTCAGGGGCTGGTCCTTCAGGACAGCAACAATATCCGGGGTGACCGTGGGCTATCCGATTTCGACGCTCGGCACCGCATTGTCGTGAGCGGCGTGTATGAGCTTCCCTTCACCGGCAACCGGCTGAAGAGTGGATGGGAGATTTCGCTCATCGAGCAGACGCAGAGCGGCAATCCGATCAACTTCCACACCTCGAACGCGGCGTTTACCGGGTCTGCTCTTCTCCGGCCAAACGTGACGGGAACCGTGCAGACGGGCTTCACCCCGGCCACGAACGGCAGCGCAACGTCGGTCACATACATTCAGAATCCGACCGTATTTGTGAACCAGGGCAACGCGTTCGGCAATCTCGGCCGGAATGTCATCATCGGACCGGGCTTTTCGAACCTCGACCTCGCGCTCGTTAAGAATACGAAGATTCTTGAAAGTCTTACGTGGCAAGTGCGCATCGATGCCTTCGATCTGCTCAACCAGGTGAACTTCGCCCAACCGGTGTCGACCGTGGGCAGTTCCACGTTGGGGCTGATCACCGGAGGAACGCGCTTCCCCGCGGGCGACGGCGGCACCTCGCGCCAATTGCAGATCGTGATGAAGCTGATCTTCTGAGCGCCGCTTACTGCACACCGTTCCCCAGTTATCGATAACGAGATCGTAGTCGGCGGCGATCCGAACGATTTCGTCGTTTTGCCGCAGCCTTCATTTGGCTCATCCTCCATTTTTCTCTTGTCAAAATCTATATTATGTTGATAGACTTATGGAACATGAGTCGAGCGTCACTGATTGCGCTTCTGGGAGTCCTTGGAGCCGGAATCTCCCTCGCCCAGGACGACGTAACTACCCGCGACGGCGCCAGTGCTTACGGCGGCGGTTACATTACCGGGCCTGCGTCCAACCCCCTGAGCTTCCTCAATGGCGCCGCCTACCGGACGTTTGCCTCGAAATCCCGTTACCTGATTCCCGACTTCAGGCCGGCGAGCGAACTCAATGAGCATCTTCCCGCCTGGATCAGCTTCGGCGCGGAAGAAAGGTTCCGCATCGAGAGTCCCCACAACTCGGGATTTAAGACCGGCGCCGACGATACCTACGCGCTCAACCGCTTCCGCTTTCAGATGAACCTGCAGTTCACAAACTGGTTCAGGATCGTTACCCAAACCCAGGATGCGCGGCCCATTTCTCAGAACCCGCCCTATGGACCGCCCAACGAAGTCCGATGGGACTTGAAACTGGCGTACGCCGAGTTCGGCGATCCCGAAAAGCACTGGATCAGCCTGCGGGTCGGCCGGCAGTTGATCAACTACAACAACACGATCATCGCCAACTCCGAATGGCGTAACCAGGGACGCTCGTACGACGCCGTCGTGACCAATCTGCATTACAATCGCTACCGCCTTGGCATCTTCGCCGCATCGGCGGTAGTTCCGTTGATCTCCGGGATCAGCCATCATCAGGACGGCAACAACATCTACGGACTCTACGGACATATTGACGACATCCTGCCCAAGTCCACCCTGGAGCCCTTTGTGCTATGGCGCGTGCAGCCCAGCGTGGCGATCGAAACCACGTCCAAAACCAAAACCGGCAGACAGGACGAAAAGGCTTACGGCTTCCGTTTCAAGGGCCGCGTGGCGAACGGCTTCGACTATTCCTACGAAGGCGTCATCGAACGCGGCTCAAACGGTCCGAACCCGATCCGCGCCTGGGGCCATACGTTCGGCGGAGGATATCGATTTGACAACTGGTATCTCCATCCCCGAGCCTTCGGACAATACGATTACGCCTCCGGAGACCGCAACCCGAACGACGGCGTCCATCAGACTTTCGACACCATGTATCCGACGGCCCACGACCGTTTCGGCGTAGCGGACCAGTTCGGATGGCAAAACATCGAGGCGGCGCGTGGCGGCTTCACGCTGGAACCGCGCCGTCGCTGGACCGTGACCGCGCAATATCTGGGCTTCTGGCTCGCCAGCGCGACCGACGCCGCCTACAACACCTCGGGCGGCGCAATTGTACGCGACGCCACGGGGAAATCGGGCACGCACATCGGCGACGAGTTCGATGCTTACACGTGGTTCGAACTGAATCGCCACGTCAACTTCGGATTCGGCGTGGGTCATATCTTCCCCGGCTCTTTCCTCGCCGCAACCACCAGGGGACCGAACTACACCTACCCCTATTTCGCGATCAATTTCAAGGACGACGGGCGCAGCAAACGGCAATAGCGTTTTCGCCGCGCGTGTTATTCTGAAGTCGGTTCACGCGCTGTTAAATGCGGCTTCAAACAGTTGTTCTCGTCGCTTTGCTGGGCCTGGCGGCGGTCGGCTTCGTGGCCGCGCAGGCGCCTTTCAAAGAGTACCCGGGGATCGAATACGATCATTTCCCCGTCCCCACTGACTGGCAGCAAAAGACCGAATGGACGCGGGCGCGGCTGCGCTATCCCGATATCTACGGCTATCCGAATCGGATGCTCATGATGGGAGACGGTCGCGAGTATCCCGGTTACTGGACGATGGACTATCCGCGGTCCGACCGCCATCTCCTCCAGGGCGTGCGGCGACTGACCCGCATTGACGCCCGCTCGGTCGAGCAGGTGGTTTCGCTCGACGGAACCAACGAAGTCTACAACTGGCCGGTGATGTACGCCGTCGAAGTGGGCCACTGGCGCCTTCCCGACGAACAGGCGCAACAGTTGCGCGAATACCTGTTGCGCGGCGGATTCTTAATGGTCGACGACTTCCACACCGACGGCGAATGGCGCCTCTTCGAGGCCAGCCTGCGCAAGGTCTTTCCGGAGCGCGAACCGGTCGACATCCCGAACTCCGACGCGATCTTCCATACGCTCTACGATCTCGACGAGCGTTTTCAGGTTCCCGGAGCGCAGTATTTCGAGAGCGGCCACACTTACGAGGCGGGCGACTCGAACCTCCACAACGACATCAACACCGGCAAGACCCCGCACTGGCGCGCCGTCTACGATGACCGCGGGCGCATCATGGTGGCCATCTGCCACAACATGGACCTCGGCGACGCCTGGGAACACTCGGACGAAGCCGAATACAAAGAGCAGTGGGCCTCACTCGCATACCGCATTGCGATGAATTACTTCGTCTACGACCTCTCCCACTAACGCAGGACGCGAACGCGGTGGTTTTCCGTATCGGATATATAGAGGACTCCACCGCCATCGACGAACACTCCATGCGGCCGCGCGAGTTTGGCGCGCAAGGGGTCACCATCCGGTCCATCCCCGCGCTCTCCCGTTCCTGCAACCGTGGAAATCACGCCGCGTGTATCGACACGTCGGATCGCATGATTCTCCGTATCGGCGATGTACAGACTACCGTCCGGAGCGCACGCTACGCCCTTAGGCCCCGAAAGCTTTGCGGACCGCGCGTCACCGCCATCACCGCTGTAGCCCTTCTCCCCAGTGCCTGCGAATCGGAATAGCCGGCCCTGCTTCACGTCCATCCGATAGATCGCATTGCCCTCGCGCAGCGCGAGGTAAAAGTTGCCAGCCTTGTCGATCGCCAGCGCGCGAGGTCCATCGAGCGGAGTTCCTGCAATCGCCGCGCCGTCTTCGGCAGTTCCTCGCGTCCCGATCCCCGCCCACGTTGAAATTGTTCCGGTCTTGAGGTCGAGGGACCGGATTCGGAAATTCAGGATGTCGCAGATCAGCAGATGCCCGTCCGGCGCGAACGCGATGCTGTGCGGCTGTCGAAACTGCGCCGAGGTCCCCGGGCCGTTATCCCCCGAATACCCTTCCCTGCCCGTGCCGGCCGCTGTTTCGATGATGCCCGTCTTCTTCGAAATCCGCCGCACCGCGTGATTCGTGCGGTCGCAGAAGAACAGATCCCCCGCGCGATCGAAAGCGATCTCATAGGGCTCATCCATGAGAGCGGCTTTCGCCGGTCCGCCATCGCCCGAATAGCCTTTTTGACCGGTACCCGCCACAATCTCGATCGCGCGACTTTTCAAATCGAGGCGGCTGATGCGGTGATTTCCGACTTCGCAGAAATACAGCTTGCCGTCCGGACCGATCGCTAAACCGAAAGGCTGATCGATTCTGCCCCCCGACGTGCCCGCTGTGCCATCTCCCGCGATCGTGGTCAGCGACTGCGCGCACGCATCTGAAGCCGTCAGCGCGATCGTCACCGCAAACAGAGCCGCAAGACTGCGCATCTTACTTCCTCAGATAAGCGTCGTCACCCGAGATCCAGTCCTGGCGCGGCGGCGTAAACAGGTCCGTTGCGGCCGAATCCTCCAGCGCTTCCACAAGGTGCGGAACGTTCGAAGGAATCACGAGAGACTCTCCCGCGCGCACGATAATGTCGCGGCCCCCGATCTCGAATCGGAGCGCGCCGTTATCCATCATGGTCACCTGTTCGTTCTCGTGATGGTGCAATGGCACAATCGCGCCTTTCGTTAATTTCAGCTTCGCGATCGTCATGCGCTCGGTGTGCACAACACGCCGCGTCACCTTCGGATTCAGCCGCTCTTCCGGGAGTGCGTTCCAGTCGTAAACATTCATGTTGGGTTATCCTGGTTGTTTCATGCAGAGTATCGTATCTCCCGTTACCGAAACCAGCCTGCCTTCCTGCCCGAAGGGTATAGGAGATGTGATTCTGCAGCCCGATTCGCCCAAGCTGATCTCCGGAGTGCGCTGCGCGCCGTTCGCGCTCTGGCCCGACGACCGCGGATATTTTCTTGAGGTCCAGCGCATGGGCCGTGGCCTCGCCGCCGACTTTCCAGCCGACACGACACAGATCTCAGCGGCAGTGAACTATCCGGGAATCATCAAGGCGTTCCACATTCACAAGCATCAGACAGACTGCTGGACGCCCGCGGCAGGTCTTCTTCAGGTTGTCCTGGTCGACCTTCGGCCCGACTCACGGACCTTCAGCTGGCGCAACACCTTATATGTAGGAAGTCTGCGTCCCTGGCAGATTCTCATTCCGCCCGGAGTCGCGCACGGCTATAAGGTCATCGGGAACACGCCTTCCACCCTGATCTACATGACGGACCGATTCTACGATCCATCCGACGAAGGCCGCATCCCGTACAACGATCCGTCGCTCAATTACGACTGGGAACTGCAGCACAAATGAGCGCTTCGCCCAAGGGGGATGTGCCCTGAAGGTCGCGCTGGACGCAACGCCGCTGATTCTGACCTCCGGCGGGCTTCCCCGGTACGTAACCGAGCTGTCGCTGGCGCTGGCCCGCGAGTATCCCGAAGACGTCTATCAACTCCTGTCTGACCAGCCCTTCGCCATACCGGAAGGCGCGCCTCCGAATCTCGTCCGCGGCCGCGGTCCTCACGACGACGTCGATCGGCGCTGGTGGTTCTGGGGCATCCGCCAGGCCATCGCACGAACCGGCGCGCAGTTATTCCACGGAACGAACTATGAAGTCCCTTACTTAGGAAACACCCCGGCCATTCTGACCATTCATGACCTTTCGCCCTGGCGCAACCGCGCCTGGCACGACTCGGCAGACCGCGTCCGCCGGCGGACCCCCTGGCTGGTCCGGTTGCGTCGGGCGCGTATGATTCTCACGGTAAGCGAAGCGGTGCGCCGGGAAGTGATCTCGTTTTTTGGCGTGTCGGAACACACGGTGCGGGCAGTGCCGCTGGCCGCCGCGCCCGTCTTCCGCCCTCGCCTGGACCCGAATACCGCCCCCTCCCGCCCATTCTTCCTTTTTGTTGGCACGCTCGAACCCCGCAAGAATGTCGCGGCCCTCGTTGAAGCCTGGTGGGAGACCCGTGAGCAAACCGGCGCCGACCTGGTCATCGCCGGACGCTGCCGCTCAGATTTTGTTCCCATTCCCGAGCACGACGGTCTGAACCTACTGGGTGAAGTCCCGGATGACGAACTACCGCGCCTCTATTCGGACGCTCTTGCGTTTGTCTATCCCACCCTGTATGAGGGGTTCGGATTGCCCGTCCTTGAAGCGATGCAATGCGGCTGCCCGGTAATCACTTCGAACGATCCGGCGGTGAAAGAGGTCTCCGGCGGAGCTGCCATCCACGCCGACAGCGCGCTCGAGCTGGCCGACGCCATGCGCAGCATCGCGGCGCACCCGCGCCTTCGGGAGGACCTTCGGCGAGCGGGTATCGCGCGTGCGGCGAGCTTCTCCTGGCCGGCCACAGCCCGCGACACACGCGCTCTCTACGCCGAGATCCTGGGAGAATCCATCTGATCAGCGTCCTCATGCTGTCTCCGGAAGCGCCGTACCCGCTTCACGGAGGCGGCGCGTTCCGGACGGCTTCTCTCCTCCACTATTTCGCGCGATTCAGTGAGGTTGATCTCATTCTTCTCTCGGAAAGCGGCCTTCCGGCGTTGCTACCGCCCGGACTTGTACGGTCTCAGACCGTCATCCCGCTGCCGCGGAACAAGAAGGACATCCTCCGGCGCTATCTACGGAATGCGAGGCGCGCCGCGGCCGGAGTTCCGCCGTTGATCGATCGCCTCTCCGGATTCGGTCCGGCAATCGGGCGAGCCATAGGTGGGCGCCGATACGATCTGGGTCTTATTGAGCATTTCTGGTGCGCGCCTTACCTAAATGTCCTAGGGTCGTTCTGCGATAGCGTATGGCTCGACCTGCACAATATCGAATCCACGCTGCATGAGAAATGCGCCGCCGTATCGCATGGTTTTGTCGCCGCGGGTCATCGCCGTTTCGCCGCGTCATCGCAAAAGCGTGAAGGCGACCTCCTTCCGCGCTACTCTGCCGTTCTCGCCGCTTCTCCCGACGATGCGCGGCGCGCCAAAGATATCGCTCCCACGGCGAATGTGCGGGTGTATCCAAATTCGATCCCGCGAATTGAAATACCTCACGTTTCCGCGCAGCCGGTCATCGCCTTTTCGGGTAATTTTGAATATCATCCGAACGTGGATGCCGTGCGCTTTCTCGCAAATGAGATTTGGCCGCTGATCAGGCGTGAATTCCCACAGTTTCGTTTGCGCCTGATCGGGCGCGGCGATAGTTTCATCGGCAAATTAATTTCCGGAAAGGGAATCGAAACGACGGGTCCTATCGAAAACGCGTTGATGGAAATTGCGGCCGCCGACATCATCGTGGCCCCGCTCCGCGTGGGTAGCGGCACAAGAATAAAGATTCTCGAAGCATGGGCCGCGGGCCGCCCGGTCATTGCTACCCGGCTCGCCGCCGAAGGCTTGTCCACTCAGGACGGCGAGAACATCCTTTTCGCGGAAACACCTGTCGAATTCCTACAGGCAATATCCCGCGTTGCGCGCGACCGCAAAGAAAATCAACGTATTGGGACCAGCGGACGTCTGACTTTCTTGGCAAACTACACTTGGGAAGCGGCCTGGGAAGCGCTCGATCTGACCTTGCCGTTTACCAGGCACGCCTCGATGGATCGATATACTGGGTGAATTGGATGCGCTTCGCCGTTGACGCCCACGCCATCGGAAGGCACCTCACGGGGAACGAGGTTTACATCCGCAGCTTGTTGCGGGCGTTTGCAGAACAGGAAAACGCGTCGGAATTCTACGCCTACATTTCGGCGCGCGAGGCGCAGGCATGGATACCGAAACACTTCCCCACGCGCTATGTGTCTCCCAATCCCTGGCCGCGTCTTGGGTGGCAACTAGGACGTTTGGTCGATCATGACCGGCCCGATCTGCTCCACGTCCAGTACACAGCGCCGCTGAATGTCAGTGTTCCGGTAGTCGTCACCGTGCACGACGTCAGTTTTCTTGAGAATCCCGAATACTTTCGTTTATCTCGACGCGTTCAGCTTCGGCTGACTGTCGCCCGGACCATCGAGAGGGCGGAGCGCGTGATCACGGTAAGCAGCTATTCGCGCGATGCGATTCTGCGGCATTACGATATTTCCCCCGACAAAGTGCGCGTGGTCCCCAATGCGGCCAGCCCGGAATTTCGCGTCATAGGACGTGAGCGGGCGATCGCGTCCGTTCAGAAAAAATGGGGGATCGGCGGCCCGTTGGTCTTGTCCGTCGGCGATCTTCAGCCACGCAAAAACCAGATCGGACTGATTCGCGCGTTCGCCAGCATGCTTGCAGCGCGCCCGTCCCTGAAACATCACCTCGTATTGGCCGGGCAGGAAACCTGGTTCGCTCCCAAAGTCCGACAGGAAGCCCAAAAGTCCGGCTATGCGCACCGCATCCATTTCACCGGTTTCGTCACCGACGAGGAGCTTCGGCAACTTTACAACGCGTGCGAATGTTTCGTCTTTCCGTCCTTCTATGAAGGCTTCGGAATGCCGATCCTGGAGGCGATGGCCTGCGGCCGCGCCGTCCTCTGCTCGAACACATCCGCCATGCCGGAAGTCGCCGATGGGGCCGGAATTCTCTTCAACCCGAATGATCCGGAAGACATTCGCCGCTGTATGGAAGATATCCTCCTCGATCCGGAACTGAAAGCGCGCCAGGAACGTCTTGGATTACACCGCGCGGCTCACTTCAGTTGGCAAAAGAGCGCCCGCGCTACGCTCGACATATATAAGGAAGTTGCGGAAGTGCGGACGAGCCGTGAAAAGGTGCGCGTCAGCGTTCCGCTGGCCGCCCGGCCGCACTGATGCGAATCGCCATTCCCATTCTGACCTTAGTTTCCGCGGTTGCTTGTTTAGCCGAGGGGCCACTGACGGGTTTTCCCTTCACCGACGAAAGTCTGTCCTACACGATTAGCTGGCCCAGCGGGCTGAATCTCGGCGAAGTGCGCACCAGGGCGCATCGCGACTCGGGCGGATGGGAGTTCAGCTTCTCCATTGATGCGGGTATCCCGGGTTTCCCGATCAAGGACAACTATTCCGGTCGAGCCAACGCCGATTTCTGCTCCACGGAATTCGAGCGCGACTTCTCACACGGCGCCCGTAAGAGCACCGAGAAGACGACGATCGATCGCTCGATAGAAACCGCGACCCGCAAGACCATCCCGAACGGCGGCGGTCAAAGCGAATTCTCGATTCCGGACTGCGTGAAAGACGCGCTGACATTCCTGTTTTACACGCGGCGCGAGATGGGGCAGGGCCGCGTTCCGACGGCCCAGCGGACGCTTTTCGGCGGCCTTTATGATGTGTCCCTCGTCTACGCCGGCGAACAGACGATTCAGATTGCGAAGAAGCCCGTCGTCACCGACAAGCTCGTCGGCAGCGTGAAAGGTCCCGCCTCCAGCCAACAGTTCGAGATCTATTTCGCGCGCGATCCCGCGCGCACGCCTCTGCTCGTTAAGGTTCCTCTGTCGGTCGGCGCATTCTCGATGGAGCTCGTCCGCTGAATCGGCTTCGCGTCGCGTTTTACTCGCCGATGCCGCCTTCCAAAAGCGGGATCGCCGATTACTCCCAGGCTCTGATCGCCGAAATGTCGAAACGCGCGGACGTTACCGTCTTCGACAGCGCGTCCGCCCACTACAATCCTTCGAATTTCGATATCGCGCTTTATCATCTCGGCAACAATCCTTTTCACGATTTCGTCTACGACGCCGCGCTCCGCCATCCCGGCGTCGTCGTTATGCATGAGGCGAACCTGCACCATCTTGTCGCTCACGTCACCATTCGCCGGGGCGATTGGGATGGTTATCTCGCCGAATGCGAGTACAACGCAGGACCGGCTGCTCTTGCCTACGCGCAGCGCGTGCGCCGGCTCGAAGTCGGCCCCGACTACGAAGGCATCGCCATGACCCGGCGTCTGTTCGAAAATGCCCGCGGCATAGTGGCTCACAGCGGATTCGTCGCGTGTGAGGCACAACGGCAGGGGTTCGCCGGTCCCGTAGCCATCATTCCGCACGGCGCATCCGTCCCGGAGACGAACCTCAACGCAACCCGCTATCAGCTAGGGATCGATGAATCGACGCCGCTGATCGGCGCCTTCGGTTTCCTCAAGCCCTACAAGCGTATCGCCGAATCGTTGCGCGCCCTCCGCAGGCTCGTACGCCTCGATCCGCGCGTCCGCATGATTCTTGTCGGCGAACCTCATCCCGATCTGCCCGTCGAGCGCCTCATCCGCACCCTCGGCCTCACTGAACACGTTCGCATCCTCGGCTTCGTCCCGATCGAACGGTTTGTGGACTACATCGGCGCCTGCGACATCATCCTCAACCTGCGTAATCCCACGGTGGGCGAAACGTCGGGAAGTCTCCAGCGCGCGCTCGGTCTCGGCAAGGCAGTCATCGTCAGCGACATCGGATCTTTCTCGGAACTACGGGACGACATCTGCCTCAAAGTTCCGGTGGGCCGCGAAGAAGAAGACACCATTTTCGAATACCTCAACACGCTCGTCTCGCGCCCCGACCTCGCCCGCGCTATGGGAGCCCGCGCGAGAGATTGGATTGCGCGCGAATGCTCGTGGAGTTCGGTGGCTGGAAGGTATGTCGATTTCCTTCAGACCTGCGTGTCGGGCGATTGGCCACTGAAGAGATCGGAAACGAGATCGGAAACGAGATCGGAAGGAGAGCCTGAAGAGCTGGTTGCTCCCTTTTCGGTCCCGGAGCCTGCCATCGCCCCATCCGAGCCCCTGGCTTCCCCGGAAATTGACCCAGAGCCCTTGTCTCCTAAACCCACCGAGGACCGCGTTCCGGAAATTGAGTATGAATCCGTCGCGACGTGGTTGGGTCCCGAGGACAAAGACTACGCTGGACGACACAAGTCGCGCTTTGTCCATACCCTCGAAATCATTCCTCCCGGGGACGAATCGAAGTCGATACTCGAAATGGGCGCCTATATGCAGATCACGCCCGCGCTTCGCTTTCAATTGGGTTATGGTTATGTGCGGGGCTGTTACTATGGCGAGCCAGGCCGCATCGATCACAAGACCTCGCATTCGGAAACCGGCGAAATTTTCGAATGCGACATCGATCACTTCGACGCTGAAAAGCACATCTATCCCTACGACGACGAGTCCTTCGATACTGTGCTCTGCTGCGAGCTGATCGAGCATCTTTTCAGCGACCCGATGCACATGATGGGCGAGATCAACCGAATCCTCAAGCCGGGCGGACACCTGGTCCTAACGACGCCGAACATCGGCTCGCTCCGGGCAGTCTCCGCGATTCTTCTCGGTTATCATCCCGGCTTTTTCCCCGCCTATATCCGTCCGCGCAAGGAAGACGAGGAGGCTGAAGCTCGGCACAATCGCGAATACGTCCCGATGGAAATTCAGCATCTGCTCGAAGATTCGGGATTTGAACTCGTGCGCCTCGAAACCGGCGAGTTCCTCGATGAGCCGCACCCCGAGTTCGGCTGGGTCACGCACCTGCTCAAGCGATACCGACTCGGCCACGATCTGCGCGGCGACGGCATCTACGCCGTCGGTCGCAAATCGGGACCTGTGAAGAACCGCTGGCCGGCCTGGCTTTACGCATGAGCGCGGAGTTTGGCTCACTTACCGTCGTTCTCGAAAACAACGCTCTGCGTATCGGCGGCGAACTAGCCAACCAATCCGAAGAACAATGGCTGCCGGAGCAGGGCTGGGCAGTCGGATATCACCTCTTCGATGACCCGACCGGCACTCTCGTGGTCGATGGAGAGCGGACGCCGTTGAACCTTCGACCGCACGAAAAACGTCGCTTTGAAATGACCATCGCCACTCCACCCGAACCCGGCGAATACTCCGTTTACGTCTCGCCCATGCGCGAGCACGTCGCGTGGTTCTACGAAAAAGGCTGGCCGTTTCTCCTCATCGATTTCACCGTGGATGAGAGTGGGCGCCGCGCGATGCGCCGCTGGCGCGTGGCGGACATGCGCTCCGTCCGGGCGCGTCGCGCGCTACGTAGCCTCGGCCGCGCGTTGTGGCTTCCGTTCTCCTCTATCTGGGTGAACCGCGCCCTGATTCGAACGCTGGTCCGCCGGGACGTCCTCAGCCGCTACACCGGATCCTTCGCTGGCGCTTTCTGGACGGTCCTGAATCCCCTTCTGATGATGTTGACCTACTTCTTCGTCTTCGGAGTCGTGATGAAGCAAAAGGTCGCAGGCGACCCCAGCCTCACCGGATTCGCGCTCTACTTCCTTGCGGGCATGCTGCCCTGGCTTGCCTTCAATGAAGCGGTCGCGCGCGCGCCGTTCGTCCTCCTCGAACACCGCAATTTCATCAAGAAACTCGTATTCCCCGTCGAGACATTGCCGGTGAACGTCGTCATGGCGGGCCTCGTTACCGAATTCTTCGGTATGATCCTCTTCGCCATCGCCCTCGCCGTAATTCGCGGGCGCGTGCCGCTGACCATCCTCTACCTGCCGCTCATCATCGTTCCGCAGATTATGTTCACTGCCGGACTGACGTGGTTCCTGGCCGCGCTCGGCGTGTTCGTTCGCGATCTCGGTCAGATCATCGGATACCTGCTCACGGTCCTGATGTTCGCCACGCCGATCTTCTATCCGGAAAGCGCTCTGCCCGCGTTCGCCGCCGCCATTCAGCGGGTAAACCCCATCTTCACGCTGGTGCATTCGTACCGCGCGGTATTGCTCGATGCTCAGCCTCCAAATTGGCCCACCCTCGGATGGCTCGCGATAGTAGCCATCGCAGTGTTCCTCGTCGGCCACGCGTGGTTTTATAAGTTACGAAAATCGTTCGCCGACCTGATCTGAAACCGCATCCTTCCAGGCTTGCCTGAGATCATAAGAGCAGGCCATGAAACATCGCGTCGTCATTATCGGCGGAGGGTTCGGCGGCCTCTACGCGGCGCGCTCGCTGGGTAAGGCCGACATCGATCTGACGCTTGTCGACCGCCGTAATTTCCACCTGTTCCAGCCGCTGCTTTATCAGGTTGCGACCGGCGCTCTTTCTCCCGGAGAAATCGCCGCGCCCCTTCGCTATGTGCTGAACCACCAAAAGAACACCCGCGTGCTGCTCGGCGAAGTGGTCGATATCGACCCCACCGCCCGCGAGGTGATTCTCAGCGATAACAGCCTGCTGCCTTATGACACCCTCATCGTCGCGACGGGGTCAACGCATCACTATTTCGGTCACCCCGAGTGGGCCAGCCTCGCTCCCGGTCTGAAGACAGTGGAGGACGCGACCGAAATTCGCACCCGCGTGCTGCTTGCCTTCGAGCGCGCCGAGAAAGAACAGGACCCCGAGAAACGCCGCGCCGAATTGACCTTCATCGTCGTAGGCGCCGGCCCCACCGGCGTCGAACTCGCGGGCGCGCTCGGTGAAATTTCCCGCGATACGCTCCGGAAAGACTTCCGCAGCATCAACCCCGCCGATGCGCGGATCTTTCTCATTGAGGGCGAGAACCGCGTTCTGCCTCCGTATCCGCCCGAACTCTCAAAGGCCGCCGAGAAAGCGCTCATTGAACTCGGTGTTCAGACGCGCGACGGCGCCCGCGTAGTTGACATCGATGAGGGCGGGGTCATTATCGAATCGAACGGAAATCGCGCGCGCATTGAGGCGCGCACCGTGCTTTGGGCCGCCGGAGTTCAGGCATCGCCCCTCGGCCATTTGCTAGCCAACCGATCCGGCGTAGCGTTGGATAAAGTTGGCCGCATAGTGGTCCAACCCGATCTTTCGGTTCCCGGCCATCCCGAGATTCTCATTATTGGCGATCTCGCCCACTTTGAGCAGGGCGGGAAACAAGTTCCCGGCGTGGCGCCAACCGCAATGCAGCAGGGCCGCTATGCGGCAAAGCTGATCCAGAAACGCCTCAGCAATGAAACTCGTGAGAGTATCCAGCCGTTTCACTATTGGGACAAGGGAAGCCTCGCTACCATCGGGCGCGCCCGCGCGGTCGCCGACATCGGAGGCCTCCGATTCTCCGGCTATCTCGCATGGCTGATCTGGCTGTTTGTTCACCTGCTCTACATCATCGAATTTGAATCCCGCGTGCTGATCGTGTTCCAGTGGGCTTATGACTATTTCACTCACAACCGCGGGGCGCGGTTGATCACAGGCGAGTACGCCGGCGCACACACATCCACGGGAAAGGGCGAACGCGCGGAAACGCGCGAGTTTGCAGGAAAGAACGTTGAGTGACCACATCTGATCAAAAAGCAATCGGCGTCTTCGATTCCGGCGTCGGGGGGCTTACTGTCCTCAAGGCGCTGCGCCGGGCCATGCCGCATCGCGATTTCCTCTATCTCGGCGACACGGCGCGCGTGCCCTATGGCCGCAAACCGCCCGCCATGGTTCGCGAATTCGCGCGCGAGATTACCGGTTTTCTCGAACAGCGAGGCGCGGAAGCCATCGTGGTCGCATGCAACACCGCCACAGCGGTTGCGCTGCCCGATCTTCAGCGCGAATACAAATTGCCCATTTGGGGCGTCATCGACCCCGGCGTCGAAGCCGCCGTGCGAGCCACCAGAACTGGCCGTGTCGGCGTTATCGGAACCAAGGGAACGATCCGCAGCGCGGCCTATCAGCGCCGCCTGGAAGCGCTCGGCATGACCGTATGGGCCCGCGAGTGCCCGCTCTTCGTTCACCTCGTCGAAGAGGATCTTGCCGATTCGCCGGAAGCGGAACTCGTCGCCCGCCACTATCTCGCCGACATGCCCGCAATTGACACCCTGATCCTCGGTTGCACTCACTACCCTGTGCTGGCCCCGATGCTCGGCCGGGTGCTCGGCTCCGGAATTCGTCTGGTCGAAAGCGCCACCGTCGCCGCTGAGTATGTCCGCGCAACTCTCAGTGAGGACCCGCGCTTGCCCGAAGGCCGGATTACACACTTCGTTACGGGCGACCCCATCGCATACGAGCACACCGCAGCCGTTATCGGTGGCGTCGATGGCGACATCATTGCTCTTCCGGTCAGCGATCTGAAGTGCGCCATCGCCGTCTGACGCGCTGGTATTCTGAGTGGCGATGCGCCGCGTCCGCATCATCCACTGGCGCAAAGAGGACGCCGCCCCGCTCGTCGAAGCGGTACGGAAAAGCGGATTCACGCCCGAATACGATGGCGATTGGAATACTTCGGAGTTAGCGCGCGCAATTCGCGCGACGCTTCCCGACGCGGTGGCGGTCGACCTCTCGCGTCTTCCCAGCCACGGCCGCGAAATGGCCGTATGGATGCGGAATCTCAAAACGACGCGCCACATCCCTCTCGTCTTCGTAAACGGTGAAGAAGAAAAGCTGGCGAAGATCCGCGAACTGCTGCCGGATGCTATTTACACGACGACCGCGCGAATCGGCCCCGCGCTGAAGAAAGCATGTAAGACACAGTCTGAGTCGGTCGTAGTTCCTGCGCCGATGATGCAGCGCTACTCAGGGAGAACCACCGCCCAGAAACTCGGCATCGCTCCCGCATCCGTCATCTCGGTCATGGATGCGCCTCGCGGCTACGCCTCTACTCTCGGCCCGCTGCCAGAAGGGGCTGAAGTCGCGGAAGATCCCGCTGCCGTCCATCCCGTGACCCTTTGGTTCATTACGGACTACGACGTTCTGCTCGCCGCCCTTCCGCGCATGCGCGCCATTGCGGCCAAAACGAAACTCTGGATCGCGTGGCGCAAAGGTCCCGAAGGAGGCATCTCCCAGAACACGATCCGCGAAGCGGGCATCGAAGCTGGCCTCGTGGACTACAAAATCTGTTCCCTCGACCCGCAGTGGAGCGGAATTCTCTTCGCCCGAAAGAAATCGTGACGGGCGCGATCTTGCCGCGGTCCTTCTATGAACGTTCGACCGTCGAAGTCTCGCGCGGCCTTCTCGGCAAGGTCCTCGTGCATAACAACGTCGCGGGAATCATCGTGGAAACCGAAGGCTACCTCGGCGGTGATGACCTCGCCTCGCAGTCGGCGGTTGGAATCACTGCGCGGACTCGCGTAATCTTCGGTCCGCCAGGCCACGCCTACGTGTATCTTTCTTATGGGATGCACGAGTGCCTCAACATCGTCGCCGAGCCGGACGGCAAGCCCGGGTGCGTCCTCATTCGGGCTCTTGAGCCGCTTGCCGGTCTGGAAGAAATGCGCCATCGCCGTCCCGGCGCGCGAACCGATCGTGACCTCACTTCCGGCCCGGGAAAACTGACTCGCGCGATGGAAATTACACGAGCGGACAACGGAGCCGACCTCACACACGGCTCTCTCACCGTGCATCGCCCCGAGCATCCGCGGCTCTTCGAAATCGAAGTGACCAGGCGCATCGGGATTACCAAATGCCCGGACCTGCCTCTGCGCTTTCTCATCCGCGGAAACCCCTTCGTAAGCAGATGATCTTCAGCGACGTGGGACTCTCTCAATGCCTCGAACGCGCCGAAGGGCTCGCCGGAGCCGCTTATGTCGAAGCGCGCGCCCGGCTTGAGCCCGCGGCCGCTCCTTGCTGGATTTCCGAGGCCGGCGCTTACGCGATGTTCGATGGTCCCGAGTCTCCCGTCACCCAGACTTTCGGCCTCGGTCTTTTCGACCCGGTGACGCCCTCATCGCTCGATCGCATCGAAGCGTTCTTCTTCGAGAAAGGCGCGCCAGCCAATCACGAAATCAGCCCCATGGCCGACGCTGCTCTTTGGAAACTCATTCATGATCGCGGCTACCGCCCGATCGAATTCACCAGCCTGCTGTATCGCGATCTCAGCCACCTTGCGCCCGACGCGCCCGAGCTTTCGGAAGTTAAGGTATCGACCGCCGGCACAGAGGAACGTGAACTCTGGGCCGCCACCGCTGCACGTGGTTGGTCCGAATCGCTGGAACTTGCAGAAATCCTGCCGCGGCTGATGCGCACTGCCGCCTCCGTGCGCGGCGCCACTACGTTTCTCGCAAGGCTCAACGGAACTCCCATCGCCACGGCCGTTCTCTACATCCAGAACAACGTCGCGCTCCTGGCAGGCGGCGCCACCGTACCCGAGGCACGCAGGCAAGGCGCGCAGCGGGCGCTCCTGACTGCCCGCCTCCGCTACGCCCTCGAAGCGGATTGCCGCATCGCTGCCATGGGCGCTGCGCCCGGAGACACCTCGCAACGAAATGCCGAGCGCGAAGGCTTCCGCATCGCTTATACGCGGACGAAATGGTCCCGCCCCCCGCTATAATTCGCTAAAGCGCCGCCCTTATGCCCGAACAAAGCTACTCGAATCACACAAAAACCGTCCCGCTGTTTCATTTTGTTCTCTCCCTCCTGATCGTCGTCACGTTCATCGGTTCTCTCGTCAACCTCTATGAATCCCTCGGCGATCATTCCCGTCTCTACAGCGCCGCTCTCATCACGGCCATCACGGTTGCCCTGATGATCATGTTCTGGTTCATCCGCATCTTCCCGTTGAAAGCGCAGGACCGCGCGATTCGCGCCGAAGAAAATCTTCGTCATTACGTCCTCACGGGCAAACTACTCGATCCGCGTCTTACCATCCGCCAGATCATCGGCCTTCGTTTCGCATCCGATGCCGAATTTCCCGCTCTCGCCCAACGCGCCGCCGCCGAAAACATGACGCCCGCCGCGATCAAACAGGCCGTCAAATCCTGGCGCGCCGACCACGATCGTCTCTAGAACTATGAAAATCTGTGTCGCCGGACAAGGCGCCTTTGGCATCAAACATCTCGACGCGCTTCAGAAGATCGAAGGCGTCGAAGTCGTTTCGCTGGCGGGAGGCAATCCCGTCTCGACCGAAGAAGTCGCCCGCAGATTCAACATTCCTCACTGGACGAGCGACCTCGCGGAGAGCCTCGCGCAGCCAGGCGTCGAAGCGGCGATCCTCGCAACGCCCACCCAGATGCACGCCGCGCAGGGCGAACAATGTCTCCGCGCAGGCAAGCACGTCATGATTGAAATTCCCATCGCCGACAATCTCGCGGATTCCGAGCGCCTTGTGCGCGTCCAGAAGGAAACCGGTCTGGTCGCTATGGGAGGCCATACGAGGCGCTTCAATCCGAGCCACCAGTGGATTCACAAGCGCATCCTCGCGGGCGAACTCAAAATCCAGCAAATGGATGTGCAGACCTACTTCTTCCGCCGCACCAACACGAACGCCGCGGGAAAACCGCGAAGCTGGACCGACCATCTGCTCTGGCACCACGCCTGCCACACAATCGACCTGTTCCAATACCAGACCGGTGAAATCGTTTCCCGTTCGTACGCGCTGCAGGGCCCCATACACCCGAGCCTCGGCATCGCAATGGACATGAGCATCGGCCTCAAAGTCCCCTCGGGAGCGATTTGCACGCTCTCCCTTTCCTTCAACAACAAAGGACCGCTCGGAACCTTCTTCCGCTACATTTGCGACAACGGAACCTACATCGCCCGCTACGATGACCTCGTCGACGGCGACCAGAATCCGATCGATCTCTCGAAAGTCGATGTCTCAATGAACGGCATCGAACTGCAGGACCGCGAATTTTTCGCGGCGATTCGGGAAAACCGCGCGCCCAACGCCAGCGTCGCGCAATGCCTCACCGCCATGCAAACGCTCGACCGGCTCGATCAGTGTCTGCGGCGCGGCTGAAATTTATAGACGCACTCGTGATACTATTGTCGCGTTCTTAAGACAGCCTGGAAAAGGAGGTACATCCGTTATGCGTTACGCATGGAATCCGCTTAATAAAGCGATGATCGGCGCGATTCAGGATTGCCTGCTTTCCGCCCTTCCTCGCTAGCCCAACCCTCCGAACAAAGTTCGGCGCCATAGCCGAAGTGTGTCGAGTCTATTTCCAAATTATGAATCCGAAGATCTTCCAGCCACTTATCGTCCCCGGAACCGACCAAATCCGCGAAATCCTCGTAAAACGCGTTGACCAACAAAAGCAAGCGGTCGGCGTTGCCGTGGGCATCCTTGAACCCGAAGGCCGCCGCGTCGTCGCCTATGGCAACCTCGCCAAAGGCGATCCACGCACACTCGACGGAGACACCATCTTTGAAATCGGATCCATCTCCAAAGTCTTCACTTCGCTGCTGCTGGCGGACATGGTGAGCAGCAAAGAGGTCGCCCTCGACGATCCGGCCGCCAAGTATCTTCCCGAACATGTCAGGATGTCTGAACGAAGCGGCAAAGTCATCACACTGCTTGATCTTGCCACCCACAGCTCCGGGCTTCCGCCCCTTCCCGCCAACCTGAAGCTCGGGGACGTCGATTACAGCGTGGACGATCTGTATCAGTTTCTTTCCGGCTATACTCTGCCACGCGATCCTGGTTCCCAATTCGAATATTCAAACCTGGGCGCAGGACTCCTCGGCCACATCCTGGCGCGTCGCGCCGGAACGGATTATGAGAACTTGATCGGAGTGCGCATTACGCAGCCGCTTCGCATGTCGGACACAGGTATTGCGCTCTCCTCTTCCATGAGGCAGCGCATCGCCACCGGTCATACCGCGACTCTCGCGCCTGTCGCTGATTCGGACCTTCCGGCGCCGCTTGCCGGCGCCGGCGCGCTGCATTCCTCCGTCAATGACATGCTGACGTTCCTGGAAGCATTCCTCGGATATAAGGATTCGCCCCTCGCGCCAGCGATGAAAGCGATGCTCGAAGTGCGCCGTCCCGCGGGCCGCGGCAAGGTCGGTCTGGGGTGGCTTATTTACTCAACGGACGGCCGCGAGATCGTCGGGCACAACGGACGCACAGGAGGGTTTTGCTCAACCATCGGATGCAGTGCTGAGGAACGTATCGGGGTCGTTGTTCTGTCCAATGCTTCTACTCCGACCGGCGTCGATGACATCGGTCTTCACCTCCTCAACCCAAAGGCGCCGCTTGCCAATCCTGAGCCCCCAATGCCGCACACTGAGATTCATGTTGACCCCAAGCTCCTCGACAACTACACCGGGCGCTATCAAGTAACGCCGAACCTCATTTTGGAAATCACCCGCGAAGGCGGCCGCTTCTTCGCACAGGGGTTCGCGCAGCTTCCTCACAATCGCCCTGGCGATTTGACCGGTCTGCCTAAATTTGAACTGTTTGCGGAAGGCGAGAAGAACTTCTTCACCAGGGTGTCTGACAGCCAGATCGCCTTTGAAACCGGCCCCGATGGCCGAGCCACGAGCCTTGTTCTGCGCAAAGCTGGACGCGACATGCCCGCTGTCCGATTATCCTGATTGCCGCACATCAGCGCCAGGTCGAACACTTTCATCCGACGGGTATTATCGCCTCCAGCGTCGAACCACGCCCCGGTTCCGAACTAATCCGGACCGTCCCCTGACAGAACCGAACGCGCTCTTCAATGCTCACCAGCCCCAAGCCTTTGCCCCGCGCCCGTTCGACATCAAAACCCGGCCCTTCGTCCTTAATTACGAGCCGCAGGTGACCGCCATCGATTGCGACCGCCACCGCCGATTTCGCGCGCGCATACTTCGCAATATTCCTCAGCCACTCCTGCGTTACCCGATAAACGCACGCCCCCACCTCCTGCGGAATTGGCTCTCTGGTATCCGGAACCGTGAGCGCCACCTCCAGCCCCTCACTCTGGCTGAACTCCTCGGTGAAAGACTTTAGGGCAGCCATCAGGCCGCCGTGCTCCAGCACCGCCGGATGCAGGCGATGTGAAAGCCGCCGAACGTCACCGGCGAGGTTGTGAATGCTGTGCTGCAACCCCACGAATTCCGGGGCGATCGACTCATCCACGGCTGCGGCCTTACGCTTGACCCGGCTCACTCCCATCGCGAGCGCCGCCACCTTCTGAACGATGTCATCGTGCAGCTCACGCGAGATCCGCCGCCGCTCCTCCTCCTGCGCCCGCAAAACTTTATTCGCCATCTCGCGAATCTGATCACGGCTGCTGCGCAGTTCCGCCTCGGCCCGTTTGCGCTCCGTGATGTCGGTGATCATCGCGAGAGCACCCGAAAATTGCCCTTCCTCGTCCCGCATGGGCGTCGTTGAGACGAGCCCCCAAAGCTCCGACCCATCCTTCGTGACAAAAGGAAAATCGAATTGCTCCCGTATCCCCTCACGGCGGCGCGCGAGCAGCTGAGTTGCTTGTTCAGCTACATCCGCCTTGATGAAATCCCGCGAGGGCCTGCCTTTCATCTCTTCCACCGAATAGCCGAACATTTCCGCCATTCGACTGTTCACGAACGAAAGCCTGTTGGCCGCATCGATGATCCAGATCCCTTCATTTGCGGTGTCCACAATGTTGCGATAACGTTCCTCGCTGCTGCGAATCTTTTCCTCAGCCTGTTGCCGCTCGATCGCGATCGCCGCAACATGCGTCGCCACATCGATCAGATGAATCTCTTCCGGCCCGGGGCTTCGCGGCTCGTGATAGTACATGGCGAACGATCCCAGCACCTGCCCCTTATGGGAAATAATCGGCGTCGACCAGCACGCCCGCAGCCCGAACTGCGATGCCAACCCGCGATAATCCTCCCAAAGCAGGTCTTCCATTATGTCGGTAACAATGACCTGCTTCCCGCGGAACATCGCGGTCCCGCATGACCCGGCCTTCGGACCGATCGGAGCCCCGTTGATCGCTCCGATGTAGCCCTCCGGAAGATTGGGCGCAGCGCCGTGCATGACGTGCTTTCCGTCATCCCTCAACAGCAGAATGGAGCACAGCATGCCGTCCGACTGCGGCTCGATCAGATCAACGATGCTCGCGAGTATGCCATGCAGAGGCGCGCCACCAGCGATCGTCTCGAGCACGCGCATTTGTCCCGCATGCAGAATTTCCTTTTTCTTCTGGATGGTGATGTCGACGAGCACCCCGCGAGCGCACAAAGGCCTCTCATCGGCCGCCTGGAGACGAACCAGATCCGTCAGCCACCGCGCTTTCCGATCGCCGGAGATCATTCGGAATTCGATCGGACGCTCTTCGCCCGCGCTCTCAGCCAGACCGCGAAGCCTCTCGATTACCCACGCGTCTCGCGGGTGCAGATGATCGGAGAGAAAATTGGCATCGCCCAGCCACCTTTCCTGCGCATACCCGAGAATCTGTTCCGCCCGCGGGCTGACGAACGTGAACGCAAGCGAAGGCAGCGAAATCTCCCAGGCCATCCCGTCCACTGCGTCCGCCAATGCTTCACAGACTTGCAATCCGGACGGCCGCGGCGTATCGGGAGAGATTTCGGTTCTTTTCGCGTAAGGCATCGTAACTCCTTGTCGCTGTAGCTACTTGGATGAATATTCCGGAGGACCAATGGAACTTTTTGCGTGGTCGTCGCGGTCAATCTCGCCTGTTTCACCCGTAGAGATCCCGTAGGCATACGTGCATTTCGTACGTGAAATTCGGGAGAACTCCTGATCCCCGAGTTTTTCGCGCCAGCCTATTCTCAAACCATGAGGACGCAAATGAGAAACATGACAGCCGGACGGATGGTTCGAATCGCTGGTCTCGTGATCGGCAACACGATTTCCCTTTTCACGATCAGCCCGCTGTACGCTGCTGACTCGGCGGCCTTGGAGCCGAGCGTAAATTACGTGACGACTTCCGAAACCACTTCTGGCCTGAAGGTGCGCGGCGCCTCGGCCCAAACAAATGCTGCTCCCGCCCAATCGACGGCCCAGGCGGAAGCGAAAGCGGCGGCCGCTGTGGCTCTCCTGAAGCAGGCTCCCTTGTCAGTCGAGGCAGCGGCCGCCGCCGCGGTTAAGGACATCCAGAAGAATGGCGGCGCTCGGATTGAAGCTCCGGCCACCCCGACAACAACCGCCAAGACCGCCTCCTGGTTCAACGCTGGCCCGACGTCCTTCCCGATGACCGCTCGCGTCGACCCCACGTTCGGCCTTCCGCTCAATCAATACGGCGCCGGGCCGACCAGCGTAAGCTTCAGCTTCGGAAAGTAGTAGCGTCAACCAGCCTCATGACCCCGTTCTCAACCAGCGAGCGAGCACAAAGCGGAACCCCGCGCCGGTTCCGTGTGCTCTTGGCCGATGACTCCGAGGCGGTCATCCGCGAGATCGAACTGCTCATGGCCGACGATTTTGAAATTGTCGGCAAAGCAGCTAACGGTCTTGCGCTGGTTGAGCAAGCGATGCGGCTGCGGCCCGACTTGATCGTCACTGACTTCGAGATGCCGGGAATGGACGGCCTCCAGGCGAGCCGCGAAACACTCAAAATCAATCCCCGCCAACCCATTGTGCTCCTCACTGCCCACCCCGACCCCCACCTTGCGCAGGAAGCGCTCGAAGCCGGTATCAGTGGATATGTCCTGAAGTTTTCCGCCGCGGACGAACTGATACCGGCCGCGCAGGGCGCTCTTCGAGGTGAAACCTTCATCTCGCCCGGCGTCGACCTGCCCGTCTATTAGGCTTCTCTCCGGCGTCCGCCAATGCTTCACAAGACTTGCAATCCGGACGGCCGCAGCGTATCGGGACTTTTGCGGCATCCTCGCGGCCAATCCCGCTGTTTCCCCCGTAGAGATCACGTAGGCATACGTGCATTTCGTACGTGAAATTCGGGAGAACTCCTGATCCCCGATTTTTTCGCCCCGGCCTATTCTCAAACCATGAGGACGCAAATGAGAAACATGACAGCCGGACGGATGGTTCGAATCGCTGGTCTCGTGATCGGCAACGCGATTTCCCTTTTCTCGAGCAGTCTTCTCTACGCCGCCGACTCCGCCGCCCTGGAGCCGAGCGTAAATTACACCACGACTTCCGAAACGACTTCTGGCCTGAAGGTGCGCAGCGCCTCGGCCCAAACAAATGCTGCTCCCGCCGAATCGACGGCCCAGGCGGAAGCGAAAGCGGCGGCCGCTGTGGCTCTCCTGAAGCAGGCTCCCTTGTCAGTCGAGGCAGCGGCCGCCGCCGCGGTTAAGGACATGCAGAAGAACGGCGGCGCTCGGATTGAAGCGCCGGCCACGCCGACTACAACCGCCAAGACCGCCTCGTGGTTCAACGCCGGCCCCACTTCCTTCCCAATGTCCGCTCGCGTCGACCCCACGTTCGGCCTCCCGATCAATCAATACGGCGCCGGGCCGACCAGCGTAAGCTTCAGCTTCGGAAAGTAGTAGCGTCAACCAAGCCTCATGACCCCGTTCTCAACCAGCGAGCGAGCACAAAGCGGAACCCCGCGCCGGTTCCGAGTGCTCTTGGCCGATGACTCCGAGGCGGTCATCCGCGAGATCGAACTGCTGATGGCCGACGATTTTGAAATCGTCGGCAAAGCAGCTACCGGTCTTGCGCTGGTTGAGCAAGCGATGCGGCTGCGGCCCGACTTGATCGTCACTGACTTCGAGATGCCGGGAATGGACGGCCTCAGGCGAGCCGCGAGACACTCAAAATCAATCCCCGCCAACCCATTGTGCTCCTCACTGCCCACCCCGACCCCCACCTTGCGCAGGAAGCGCTTGAAGCCGGTATCAGTGGATATGTCCTGAAGTTTTCCGCCGCGGACGAACTGATACCGGCCGCGCAGGGCGCTCTTCGAGGAGAAACCTTCATCTCTCCCGGCGTCGACCTGCCCGTCTACTAAGCCCCCCTCCGGAATTCTTTCCGACTTTCATCGTTCGGATTCATCCAAATGAGTCAGTCGAGAAAGAACGCATGGCTATACCTCGGGTTTTGCTTGCCGACGATCACAAAATCGTCGCTCAGGGCATCGAGTCGCTCCTGAGGGACTCTTACGACTTCGTCGGGACCGTGAACGACGGACGGGCGTTACTCGACGCCGCCATTCGCCTCAAGCCGGACGTCGTTGTGACGGACATCTCCATGCCGCTCCTGAACGGGCTCGACGCTGTCCGTCAGTTCAAGAGCAGCGGCGTGGAGGCGAAAGTTGTCTTCCTCACCATGCACGCCGACGCCGGTCTCGCCGCCGAGGCATTCCGGGCGGGAGGCTCAGCGTTCCTGCTGAAAGAATCGGTCGGCGAAGAACTGGAACAGGCAATCAGCGAAATCCTGCTGGGCAGAGCCTATCTGACGCCCCTCATCGCCAAAGACATGATCAGCGTGCTCATCGAGGCCAAAGAAGCGCCCAGGGATGAGAGCAGGCTTACGCCCCGGCAGCGGGAAGTGCTTCAACTAATCGCCGAAGGCAAGACGCTCAAAGAAGTGGCCGGAATCCTGGACATCTCGGCCCGGACCGTCGAGACGCATAAGTACGAAATGATGCAGGCGTTAGGCGCAAAGACCAACGCCGAGTTGATTCAGCACGCGATCCGGCTTCATTTGGTGAACACCAAATAGACCACATCGCCACCTCACAGCCGCTGCAATCACTACCAGGGCAATACGCCGATCAGCTTCTTGCCCAGTTCCGACAGTACGGCCGGCTCCCCGGGCTCAGGATCGATTTGTCCCGGCATTCCGCGCCATTGAATGGGAGCGCGTTTTGTCAGCCACCACGCTTTCATTGACTCCCGATATTCCGGACTCTGGTTCGGTGGCTGCATCGTCACGAACATTGCGACCCTCGGACGACGCGAAAGGTTAGTCGCGGAACCATGGGGCAGGTGGGTCGACCAGAGAATAAGGTCTCCTGCCTTCCCCGTTACCTGCGTCGCCGCGCGGTCACTCAATCCCGGATTGAAGAAATCAAAGTCGCTCGCAGTTGCGTACTGCTTTAACCAGGCGTCCAGATTCACATAGACCTCAGGCAGGCATTGGAAGCCGCCTTCATTGTGACGAACGTCGGTCAAAAGTACGGCTGCCTGCAGCGACGGTGGCCCGGACGCCCGGGGGTCGGTGTCCCAATGAATGGTTCCGTAACTTCTGCCGGGAAAATCCGGATGAACGGGTGGGCGAAAAATGCACCGGCTGATATCCAGCATCAAATGGGGACTTCGAAAAAACTCCGTGAAGACGTCATAGAGATTCGGGCATTGCCGGATGTCCCACAGCGACTGAGCGTGATGCAGCGGCACGACGCCGTCGAGCTCGGGTGAGCTTCGATACCAGGTCGCGCCATCCGTCAGATCGGCGCCGACAAATGCGGCGATCTCTCTGACTGCATTGCGAGCCAGACCGGCAGGAATTACGTTTCGGATCACCATGTAGCCCGAGGCATCGAACTGGCGTCGGTTCTGCTCGGTGATCCATTGATGTGGAGCCTTCAGCGTCCTCACCAAACGTTCGAGAAGGTCCGAAATCACGCGCCTATTGTAAACAGCCCGATCCAGTCATGCCGAATCGGCTGACTACACGTCATAAGATGGAACGGTGAAACGCACAGCACAAGCACATTGGACCGGAGACCTGAAGTCCGGGAAAGGCTCCCTTACCGCTCCCAGCGGCGTTCTGAATAACACAGCTTATTCGTTCCAGACCCGGTTCGAAAACGAAAAAGGCACAAATCCCGAGGAACTCCTCGCCGCCGCCCACGCGGGCTGCTTTACGATGGCGCTCTCCGCTCAACTCGCGAATGCAGGCCTGAAAGCGGACAGTCTCGATACCACCTGCACGATATCCCTGGAGAAAACCGAAGGCGGATTCTCGATCACCGCCAGCCACCTCGACCTGAAAGCCAAAGTCCCCGGCGCGTCGAAAGAAGCCTTCGATACCGCTGTCAAGAACGCGGAAACCGGCTGCCCCGTTTCGAAGCTCTACAAAGCAGCCATCACGGTTAACGCCTCGCTCGAAAACTGACCAATCGCTATAGAATCGGGTTGGTGCGTACGTCTACGCAATGGATCCTGGTTGCTGCCGTCGCTCTGACCTGTGTCAGCCAGGCGGCAGCGCAGTCCGCCGGTGTCGAACTGCCCGATACGCCTGGCCTTTATGCCGTCATCGAAACGTCCATGGGGCGGATCGTTGCCTTGCTTTACGACGATATCGCTCCGGTGACGGTGCAGAACTTCATAGATCTGGCGCGCGGCGCAAAGGCAACCCTCGACAAAAAGGGCAAAAAGGTTCAAAGGCCCTATTACAACGGCCTGACCTTTCATCGTGTCATCAAAGGGTTCATGATCCAGACGGGCGACGTAAAGGGTACTGGAGCCGGAGACTGCGGAATACCGAACATCCGCGATGAATTCAGCAGCAAAGTGAGTTTCGACAATCCGGGGACGCTAGGCATGGCCAATACCGGCAGACCGAACACCGGCGCGTGTCAGTTCTTCATAACTGTCGGCCGGGAAAGCCGGCTGGACGGAAAGCACACCATTTTCGGGCAGGTGGTGTTGGGGCAGGAAGTTGCGGTGGCCATTTCAGAAGTACCGACCGACGCGCAGGACCGCCCGAAAACACCAGTGACGATATTGAGCATCACCATTCAGTCAAAGCATTGACGGTGCCGGCGGTATACTACGCCGCGTACCCAATATGAGCGAACAGACCTTTCCGACAATGGACCGTCGAGACTTTCTGGTCACCACGGGTCTGTTGAGCGCATCGGGCGTCTTCGCTCAATCCAGCCGCCCGCCGAACATCGTCTTCATTCTCTGCGATGACCTCGGCTATGGCGACCTCGGCTGTTACGGATCGACCATCCGGACTCCCAACCTCGACCGTATGGCCGCCGAGGGAGTGCGGTTTACCAATTTCACCTCAGCCGATCCGGTCTGTTCACCCTCTCGCGCCGCGCTGCTCACCGGACGTTACCCCACCCGCGTGGGCGTTCCGCGCGTCCTCTTTCCGCAGGACAAAGAAGGTCTGGCTCTCGACGAAACGACTCTTGCCAACGCTCTGAAGTCGCAGGGCTACAGCACGATGTGCATCGGCAAATGGCATCTCGGCCGCCCGGACGCATATCTCCCCACCAGCCGCGGTTTCGACGAATACTTCGGGATCCCGTACAGCAATGACATGAATCCTCGTGTGCTGATGCACAACACGCAGGTGATCGAGAACGATGTTCCGCTCGACAGCCTGACGCAGCGGTACACCGAACAGGCGACGAAGTTTATCGAAGCGAAAAAGAGCGGCCCTTTTTTCCTCTACATGCCGCACACTTTTCCGCACATCCCGCTCGGGGCGTCGGCGCGCTTCCGCGGTAAATCCGCGCAGGGCCTCTACGGCGACGTGGTCGAGGAAGTTGACTGGAGCGTGGGCGAGATCCGGGCAGCGCTAAAAAGAGCGGGCGTCGAACAGAACACGCTCATGATGTTCACGAGCGATAACGGGCCCTGGTATCAGGGAAGTCCGGGCAAGCTGAGGGGGCGCAAGAACACCACCTACGAAGGCGGCGTACGCGAACCGTTCATCGCGGTGTGGCCTGGCAAAACCCTCAAGGGCGGAGTGTGCGACGGACTTGCGTCCATGCTGGACATCTTTCCCACGGTGACGCGCCTTTGCGGAGCGAAGCCGCCGGCGAAGCCTCTCGACGGTATCGACATCTGGCCGCTGTTGAGCGGGAGGACACAGTCGATCGACCGCGAAGTTCTCCTTTACTTCGACAACTGGGATCTGCAATGCGCACGCTGGATGAACTGGAAGCTGCATATAGCGCGCCACAATAGCGCGGCATACGCGCCCGCGCCGCCGGGCGGCCGTTTCAGCGATCTCCTCGCGAAGCCTGAATTGTACGATCTGGCGAAAGATCCCGACGAGAGCTACGATACGGCTCCCGAGAATCCGAAGGTGGTCGAAGAGATTCTGCGCAGGGCGAACGCGCTGCTTCTGACATTCCCGGCAGAGGTGCAGAAGGCGTGGTCGGATGCGAAGGCGCGCGGTTCCGATCCGAATCTTTCTACGGGAGCCTACGGGCGTCCGGCGCCGAAGCAGTAAGGCCAATCCACATTCGAAGCCCTCACTTCTATTCGCTATACTCTCGCTGAAGAGAGGCGCCGATGGTGATCACCTTCCGGAATACTGCGGTATTTACGCTGATTCTTTCTGGTCTGGCGATTGCCCAACCTCCCGCGTCCTCGCCGCGCCGTCTGCCTGCGGCTCTCGACTTCGGCAATATACCGCGTCCCCCGATGCCGCCCGATCCCATGGAACTGATCGCCGGCGACGCGCAACCGGTGCAGGACGCGCAGCAACGCATCGCGGCGATTGGCCTGCTGGTGAAGGCGCACAAACTCTCCAACATCCGAGCCCAACCTTACGATCTGAAAACTTCGTTTATTGCTTACGGCGGGTTGCCTTCCGACGGAAACTGGATGATCGAGGATGCCGCGCGCGGGCCGAAATATCGATGGACTGCGAGTGGACCGAATTTCTCGGCCGTCAATCTCTATCCGGAAGGCTCAACGAACGGACTTTACAGCAATCAGCCCGGCGGAATCCTCCCGCTGCGTCTGCTTCAGGTCCGTTCCGCCATCTTCTTCATCTATCCAGGAATGGGCCCTCAGGCTTCCATCCGCACGGCAACCGGTTCCCTGAATGGCGAGCCGCAGAGTTGCGTTCTGGTCGTGACCGGAGCCGGCAGCCGCACCTTCTCGGGGAGCCGGAACTGGGAAGAGTCCGAATACTGCGTGGATTCAAAGACCGGTCTTTTGAGCCAGTATTCACCGGCCCCCGGCGTGTTTGTGCGCTATGACTATTCATCGGGAATCCGGTTTCACAACACGTTCATTCCCACGGCGTTCAGCATCTTCGAAAACGGCAAAGTGGTCGCGGAGGCTAGAACCGTCGGCGTAACCGACCCTCCGGCCGCCACCGATCCGATGTTCGATGCGGCCGGTCTGACACCGGTCGGATCGGGGCGAGCCATGAATCCCGGAACGAATTTTCCCCTCGTGGTGACGGCCCCGGGGCAGTCATTCGCGGGCGCAGGTGGGCGCCCCTCGATTCAGGTGGTATGTTTGCACGGCGATGTGGCCGGCGACGGGCGTCTGAGCGAGGCTGAGATTCTTGCCAGCACCGATTCGTCATTAAATCAAGCGGCGATGGAGCGGGCGGAAGCGATTGCGAAGACGCGCCTCCGGCTGCAGCCCGGCGCTACGGCGCAATCGTCAGAGATGTTTCTGACGTTGGAATTCCTTACCGCGGGGCAGTAAGGACTGCGCCCGGACGCCGCTCACACCTTGCAGATTTCGTAAGCTTGTTCGAGGCTCTTGATTGGCGGCGTGTCCACCGGAATGAACTCGTGCGCGATGAAGCCCTGATACCCCAGGTCGGCGATGGCCTTCGCAACCGGATGCCAGTTTACTTCCTGCGTTCCGTCGATCTCGTGCCGGCCCGGATTTCCACCCGTATGGAAATGGCCAATAAAAGCGTAATTCTCCTGGATGGTGCGGATAAGATCACCTTCCATGATCTGCATGTGATAGATGTCGTAAAGCAGCTTTATCTTCGGCGAATTCACGCGCTTCATCAGCTCCACGCCCCATGCGGTGTGGTCCGCCATGTAGTCCTTGTGGTTCACCTTGCTGTTCAGCAGTTCCAGGTTCACCGTCACATTCTTCTCTTCCGCGAAAGCTTTGAGCTTGTTCAGCGCAATCGCGCAGTTCGCCATCCCCTCGCCATCCGGCATGCCTTTGCGATTTCCCGAAAACGTGATCACGTTCGGAACCTTCGCCGCGGACGCCAGCGTGATGTCGCGCTTCAGACTCTCGAGCACGCGGTCGTGATTCTCCAGCCGGTTCAGGCCGATCGGAATCGTGTTCGGGTCCGTGCCCATCGTCATCGAGGGCGTCAGCCCATATTTCTGCACCGTCGCGTACTGATCCGGCGTGACAAGATCGAGTCCCTTCAGTCCGATGCGCACCGCCTCCTTACACAAACCATCGAGGTCATACCACTTGGGCGAATACGTCCACAGGCAAACAGACTGCTTGAGGCGTCCGGGCGCCGCATCCGGCGCGGGAAGGGCGGGTTTCGCGAGGACGGCGGCGCCAGCGAGGGCCACCGATTTAAGCGCTTTTCTTCGGGTCATTCCGTCAGCATCGTATCAAATCGCGCGGGCTGTAACGTTTGTGCCTGCGCTGTAAAAGAGTTGTAAAAAGCGGGTTTTCTTACTCCCGGCGGCGGACATTTCCCGCCGTTTCGATGTAATTTCGATTTTGGATGACCCCCGCAGCGTGCCGCCCGGACTCTCAGTCTGACGACGATTACATCGTTTCCTTCGCGGGGACGGATGTGAACATCGACCGCGGAATCGTCACGCGCGACGGGAAGCTCATCAGTCTCACGCCGTCCGAATACGAACTTCTCGTCTGCTTTCTGATGAACGCCAATCGGGAACTGACCCGCGACGCAATCCTGCAGTCCGTCTGGGGCTATTTGACAGACCCGAACACCCGGACCGTCGACGCCCACGTAATGCGCCTCCGCCAGAAGCTCGAACCCGACCCGGAGCGTCCGCGCCACTTCATTACGCTCCATAAGGTCGGATACCGCTTCCAGCCCTGAATTTACAAGCAATTTACGTTTCCGTAAATACGCTCCGCCCGGGCCGTTCCAATAATCGGGCATGCAGCTTATGGGGGCGTCTGTCAGTGACGAGGAACTAATGCGCGTGTTGTGCTCCGCCGCGGACCGCGACCTCGCCGAAAGCGCCTTCGGCGAAGTCTTCGACCGCTATCACCGACGCGTGGTCTCCTGGTGCTATCGCATCGCTAAAGACCGCGACCGCTCGAACGACCTCGCCCAGGAAGTATTTCTCAAGGCATATCGTCACCGGCATTCGTTTCGAGGCGACGCGCGGCTCTCCACCTGGCTGTACGCCATCGCGCGCAACCACTGCCTGACGTCCTTGCGCCATCCCGGGCCCGATGTGCTTCCGTATGAAGCAGCAACCCCCATGTCTTTGCGCGACACTGCCCTCCGCGCGCCTGACGCGGCGGCTGAACTGCGTGAACTCGCCGCTGGCCTCGCCGCCATGATGACGCGGCTTCTGGAGCCGCTCGAAGCCCGCGTGATGACCCTCCACTACGCTCACGACGTGCCGCTCGCCGCGATCACCCGCGATCTCGGGCTGCGCAACCCGAGCGGAGCCAAGGCCTATATCGTGAATGCGCGGCGCAAGCTCTCCAGCCGAACCGCCCGCCGCGGGCAGCCTTCTGCAAAATTCCTGCAAGCCTGCGCCGCCGCCTGAAAATATCGAGCGCCTGTCAAATTAATTCGGCTGCCGATCAGCCAAATGCATCAGACTCGGCTCAATCTTTCGTAAAGGGCAGCGATTACATTTCGGTCGTTCTGGAAATCGATATCGCGCGCGGGGAAGGCTGACGACTGCGTTCAGTTCACCTTCGCTTCATTGATGACGAAGCGGTTCATTTGCCATCCGAGGACGACGCGGGCACATCAACAGTCAATTCCGCTGGAGCCTTTCCTGCCGCCGGTTTCATCGTGAACATGATGCCGCTCGCGCAGTCCAGCGGATTGAGTTGCGCCTTGTCGGCCAGCGTATCGCGGTCGAAGTTCAGGTACTGATGATCCGGCGCATCCTTGGCGAACTCCGGCACGATCGCATCCAGCAGCGCCTGCGCGCTGGGCAGAGTCCGGCTAAGAACGGGCCCCAGAGACACGGCTTTTGAGATCACCAGAAAGTTCACGATGTTCATCGCATGGGTGGAGTGGCGCAGCAGGATACTCTTCCATTCCCTGCTCTCAGCCGTCTGCATCGTCGAGATCGCCGCATCGCGGGAAAGCGCCTGAACGCCGCTCTTCCGCAACGCCTGCACCAGACGTCCGTTAGAGAGCGCCATAGCCGTCGGCGTATCGTTGCAGGCAGTCACTTCGATGAGCGCCACGTCCCTCGGCAGCGCCCCGAACATCGCCGAGACTACCGAGTTCGGTGGATAGTTCACCGAAACATGTAGTGTGGCTACGCTTTGCCCGAACGCGGCTTCCGCCAACAACGCCACCGTCGCCAGCCGCCCCCGGATCAGGTGAATGATTCCTGAATTCATGCCCAAGACTTGGCACACGGCCACGCCGGAACGGCCGCGCGGCCGTCGCCGATACTCAGCTCAGCCGACCGAACCCGGTGCGTACGCTCAGCTTACGCGCGTTGAGGATTTCCGCTAAATAGTCGTGACCGGCCCGCGTGTCATCAAGGAACCGCTGTTGTCCTCGACCATCGACCGGTAATGATAGACATCGGCGCAGAACAGATCGCGGACCTGATCTTCACCAAGGTACTGAATCGGCGCGCCGGCGGGAAGCCGCAGCGCCACCTGCGCCAAACCCGAAAGGGTCGCAGATGCCGCTGGATTCAGCGGATTCCGCGTAATTACCCCCGCATCCTTAACGATCACGAATGGCTCGTCGGGCGACACGCCGGACGCGCTCTCTCCTAGTACCACTGCCCGGGGCGTTAGAAAAATCGCCTGGCAGGGATAGAGAATCCCCTCCGTCACAATGCGCCGCGCCACTTCATCGGTCCCAAGCGCGTGGGCTCCCGACTCTGGCGGCAGTTCCCACCCGCTCGCCCCGGTAAGACGAGCCAGATCGGGCCAATCCGGTTCTCGCGTCGGGCGTGGCTCAATCGCCACCCTCCGCTCCACTTCCTGGAGGAGGGCGTCCGCCGTCCCGCAATCGTCGCCGCACACCACAAGCCCATGATTCGCCAGGGCGAGCACGCGCGCCCGCGGCTCCGCGCACAGCGCATCCTCGATCGCTCGCGCCAAAGGCATCCCCGACGCCACATACGGAATCCAGCGCCACGAAATCCCTTCAAGTCGCAGCGCCAGTTCCGCTGGTCCGTCGCGCCGCACAGCCCACGCGATCGTGTTCACCGAATGCACATGCAGAACCACCCGCCACGGCAGCGCCGCATGCATCGCCGTCTCGACGGACGTGCCCAAAGGTTTTCCGTCCACGACCACCATCTGTCCCGCGGGATCGATATCCCGCTCGATCTTTCGGCGGGTTTCCGCCAGATTGACCGGGATCATGATCTCGTCTGTGGCCGCATTCGCCAGCCAGGTTCCGGAGGCCTTGATCCAGAGCACCCCGTCCACCTTGATCGACGTATTACCCGTAGCGGCCTGCACCAGCAGCGGATCCCGCCCGATTCGGGCGGAAATCGACCGTAGGGATTCCAGTTCCGACACTGCGCCAGGAGACAAGTGGGTAGCCGCCGCAGTCCTATTTGAATTGATTTCAACGAATTAATCAACCTCGAAGGTCGGAATTCGGCGCCGGTCCCGATCTCTCCTTGTTCCGCCGCGCAATTCTTCCGCCAAGCCCACGGTTCCCCTGACCCGGTACTCACTGAACCGGATCTTACGGACAGGGTCCGCCAGTTTAGTTTGACCTTGCAACATTTTCCGCTTTGACATAAAATTAACAGCAAAGTCTCTCAAAACTGAGGGCCGTCTTCTCGGTGCGCACCTTGCGCCCCGATTCCGGAAATCAACCTGGCCGGGCAAACCGGTCTTCACCTTCAGCAAACAGATAGTCGGGTGGGAAAAAACGAAAGGAGCACGAGAATGCGAAGAGTATCCGTGATGATACTTCTGGTACTGTTCGTACTCACAATTCAGGGGTACGCGCAAAGTATAACGGGCTCGCTGAACGGCCGCGTGGTCGATCAGCAGGGCGCAGCAGTTCCGAACGCAAGAGTCACTGCCACGGAGCAGGCAAAAAATACAGAAGCAACTACAAATTCAACGGCGGCGGGCGATTTTTCAATCCCTGGCCTGTTGCCGGGCAGTTACACATTGACAGTGGAGGCCCAAGGCTTTAAGAAGCTCACGCGCGCCAACATCACCCTCAACGCGAGCGATAAGCTGGCTCTCGGCGACCTTACGGTGGAAATCGGAGCCGTTACGGAGTCGGTCGAAGTTAGCGCTACCGCTGCATTGCTGCAGACCGAAAGCGTGGAACGTGGCTCGGCGGTAACCGGTGAACAGATGACCAACATCGCGGTTGACGGGCGCACGCCGCTCGATCTCGCGAAGCTGATCCCCGGAGTGCAGTTCACCACGGGCGCAACATATGCCGTCGGCAACGCGGCCAACGGAGCCAATCAGTTCACCGCCAATGGGACCCGGCCCTCTCAGAATCAGGTCACGATCAACGGTATCGGCGACGTGGACACCGGCAACAACGGCGGTATGAACGTAAGCGTCAGTAACGACGCAGTGGCCGAGTTTAAGGTTCTTACCGGTACCTATCAGGCCGAATACGGCCGTAGCGCGGGAGCCCAGATCCAGCTCGTCACCAAAACCGGAACCGAGCAGTATCACGGTTCGGGTTACCTCTATCACCGCAACGAAGGGCTCAACGCCAACACCTTCCTCAACAACATCCGTCCTCAGTTCGGCCTGGGCGCGCTCCAGAAGCCGCTTTTCCGCTACAACGATCCCGGCTACAACATCGGCGGACCGATCTCGATTCCGGGCCTCTGGACGCGCGCCCGGAACAAAGCGTTCTTCTTCTGGAGCCAGGAGTGGCAGGAACAGCTCGTCCCCAATACGGCGCGCAATGTTACCGTTCCCACCACGCTGGAGCGATCAGGGAACTTCAGCCAGAGCCAGCTCTCCAACCACAACGCCGTTACGATCTACGATCCGCTCAATCGCACGCCCTTCGCCGGGAACGTCATCCCCGCCAGCCGCATCTGGGCTCCCGGCCAGGCGCTGCTGAACATCCTGCCTCAGCCGAACGTAGGACTGGCGGCGAACTCCAACCTGCCCGCCGGCGCGAACTACAACTACACTTCGCAGCTTTCCGGAGCTCAGCCCCGCCGCGAAGATCTGTTGCGCCTCGATTACAACGTCACCAACAATCTGCGCGTCTACGGTCACTACATCAACGATGTTCAGAACACGGTCGTTCCCTATGGGTCCTTCGTGCTTGGCCTGAACCTTCCGATAGCCCCCATTGCCGACCCCATTCCGGGCCGCAGCCTGGCGGCGGGCGCCACCTACGTGATCAGCCCCAGCATGACCAACGAATTCAATTGGGGCTACACCAGGAACAGCATCAACATCTTCGCGACAACGAGCGGGCTTAGCCAGCAGGCTCTCGGTTCGAATCCGCTTCCGGTGCTCTATCCGAACGCCGTCCAGAACAGCTATCTTCCGCAGGTCGCGTTCAGCGGCAGCAGCGTCGGCTCGTCGCCCACCTTCGGCAGCGGCGACGCGCCGTTCATCAACTACAACACGACCTTCGATTTCACTGACGGTCTGACCAAAGTCTGGGGCAAGCACACCATCAAAGCAGGCTTTTACATGCAGCGCAGCCGGAAGGATCAGACCTCCTTCGCGTCATTCAACGGTTCGTATAACTTCGGCGACACCGGTGGTCTTACCGGCGCCAACCCGCTCGATACCGGCGACTCATGGGCCAACGCGCTGCTGGGCGTTTACAACAGCTTCACTCAGGCGCAGAACCACATCAACGGCAAATATCGCTACTGGAACATCGAAGAGTACGTCCAGGACACATGGAAGATCACGCCCCGTCTGACTCTGGACTACGGTCTGCGCGGAAGCTGGTATCAGCCGCAGTACGATTCATCCCTGCAGGCTTCTACTTTTATCCTCGCGAACTGGGATCCGAAGCAGGCGCCGCGCCTCTACGTTCCCGCCATCAACCCGGCGACCGGCGCGCGCAACGCTTATGACGCGGTCAACAACATCTACCTCCCGGTCAACGACATCGGCCTCCTGATTCCCGGCAGCGGCAATTTCACCAACGGAATCTGCCAGGCCGGCGGCTGCATCAACAAATACCTCACCAAAAACCGCGGCGAGCAGTGGGGTCCGCGCTTCGGTGTCGCTTGGGATGTCACAGGCAAGCAGGACTGGGTCATCCGTACCGGCGGCGGCATCTACTATGACCGCATTCAGGGCAACCGCACCTTCGATACCGTGACGAATCCTCCCGAGGCGTTCAGCGTCACCGAGCAGTACGGCTTCGCTCAGCAGCTCAGCCCCTCGACGGCTCTGCTCTCACCGCCCTCCGCGGTGGAAGTCGATCCGACGGGAAAAATTCCGACCACCTACTCGTTCCAGTTCAGCGTGCAGAAGCGCCTGCCCTGGAGCATGGTCCTCGATACCGCTTACGTCGGCTCCGCGTCCCGCCACCAGCAGGACAACCGGAACCTCAACTGGAGCGCGTTCGGCACTACCTTCTCGCCCTCCGCGGTCGATCCGACCGTCGCCGGCGTCAGTTCCAGCCGTCCGATCGGCACCAACGTTCTGCCCCAGAACTTTGAAGCCCGCATCTATGGCTACGGCAACATTAATCTCTACGAAAGCGCAGCCACGGCGAACTATAACGCGCTGCAGGTCCAGTTGCAGAAGCGCACCTCGCATGGCTTGTTCTTAGGCGTGTCCTACACCTGGAGCAAGGCCATGGCGACGTCGCTCAGCGGGACCACCAACGACAACTCGTTTGTGCGGCCCGATCAGTACAACCGGTTCGCGAATTATTCGCCGACCAGCTTCGATCGCCGCCATGTGCTCACTGTCAACTACGTCTACAACACTCCGCGCGTCAAGTGGGGCAACAGCTTCACGCGTCTCGCGACAGACGGGTGGCAGATCTCCGGCGTGACGATCGCTCAGACGGGCGCGCCGTTCACTCCCGGCGTGAGCGTACAGAACTCGTCCAACCCGATCATCACTGGTTCCTACACCGAAGGCTCCCGCCCCGTGCTCGTTAAAGGATGTGATCCCTACACCCACTCGGGCGACTGGAGAACCTACCTGAACCCGTCGTGCTTCGTCCCAGCGAGCCCGGGTAGCATCGGACTCGAGTCGGGCATCAACTACGTCTACGCTCCAGGTGGAGTAGAGTTCGACCTCGCGCTCCAGAAGGAGTTCGCGCCGCTTCGCGAAGGCAGGCTTCGCTTCCAGTTCCGTGTTGACGCCTTCAACGTGTTCAACCACACGATCTTCACCGGCGTGAACAGCACTCTGAGCTTCCTGCCCTATCCCGCGAACAGCAGCGGCGTTATCACGGGTCTTCCCGGATATACGTCGACCACGCTCGCGATCAACAACCCCGCGCAGGGTTGCAGCGGTCTGAGCTGCACCCAGATCGGCGGCTTCGGGAGCCTGACGCAGTCCGGCCCCGGCGCATTCGGTTATTCGCGTATTCTGCAGATGCTCGTCCGGGTGACTTTCTAAAAAGCCACCTTTGTATCCTCAGGGCCGCCGGCGTCGGGACTCCGCGCCGGCGGCCCTTTTTATTGCCTAAAGGACTGTAGCCCTTGCATTTGCGCGGCTATCGCGGGAAGATTTCAAACAAGAGGGGATTTGTGATGAAGCGGGCTTTGGCCATGCTTTTCCTGACGTTGCCAGTGATCGCATCGGCGTTCGATGCCGAGCCAGTGCTCCTGAAAACCACTGACGATGGAAGCAGCATTTCGTACGCGCTCGTGAACAAGACTTCGAAAGAGATCGTCGGATTCGATGTATCGACCCGCTACCTCTCGGGCGGCTTTGAGAATCTGGGCTGTTCCATCTCGATTACAGTAAAGAGCCCTGGCGATCTGAACGTCGCGTCGGGCTGCTCCCTTCCTAAGGATCAGGTCACCGGAAAGCCCGTTCGGTATAAGTCGCGGGTCACCGAGGTTCGCTTCGCGAACGGTTTGAAGTGGATCGCGCCCTAATTCAGCTTCTTCAACCAGATATTCCGCACCGAAATCTTCGTTAACGCCTCGATTTCAATTCCGAAATAACCCGGCTTGTTATTCGACGAATTCGGATCGTCATCCACAAACGCCGCCATCAACTGCCCGTTCACGATGTGTAGAACCGTGCTGCCCCGCGCGATGACCGTGTACTCATTCCAGTCGTTCATCTTCACGAGCTTTCCGAGTTCCGTCCGGTCGCCGATCGTCCCCATCAGCCGCCGCGCGCCCAGACCCGCTCCCTCGACCACCTGCCCCCGGTAAGCCTCGATTCCCATCGGCGTATTTTCGGAATACACCTGACCGGTGTAGATCTGCGAAGGCCAGAAGTCCGCCTGCGGACCGGTGAGCATCCACGCGAGGTTCACTGGCCCGGTATTGGCGATCACGTTGGCTGCGATCGGCCGTGACCATTCAATGCCGCTCTGGCTTCGATACTGAAAGCCGCTGCCGCCGGTTCCTTCCACCTTGATTTCGAATTTCAGGGTGAAGTCCTTTGCTTCAACCCCGCGATAAACGATATAGGTGTTGCCGCTCGGATTCGTCGCGGTGGATTCGCCCACGATCGCGCCGTTCTCCACGCGCCAGAACTTCGGGTTGCCGTCCCAGTCCTTCAGGCTGACCCCGTCGAATAACGAAATGTAGCCGCGGTGATCTTTGAAGTCCATCGGCTCGGGTTCTGAGAACCCGCCTGTGCCGAAAGCCCCGCCCATCGCCGCCACGGCGCTGATTTGCTCTTCATCGATCCGATTCGCGGAACCCTGAATCGACGAGAACCGCTCGGCTCGAGCCACCGCCAGCGCCAGCTCGGCCTTTGCTACCGCGTCGGCGGATTGCCGCAGGCTCGTGGTATTGACGGGCAGAGTCAACGAGGCCTTCGTCAGCGTCGCGCGCGCCGTGTCCGCCTCGCGGCTCAATGTCGCCGTGGATTTCGTGACCGCGTACAGGGCGTCGCCCTGGGCGGAGGTCGTGTGCGGAACAGCGGTAGCGCCGCGCCCTCCGCGCCCAAACCCGCCCGCGGGAAGATTCGCCATCGCCGCCGTCTGTGCCGCGTTGAGCTTGTTCGCGGACGACTGAAGCTTCTCGAATGCCGCCGCGCGCGCACTCGCAAGAGCGAACTCGGCATCGCCCACAGCTGCGGCCTTTCCAGCCAGCTCGACGCCGGAAAACTCGGCCGTCACCAATGCGGACCGCGCCGCGGTGACCGCTGAATTCAGCAGCGCAAGCCCCGCGTTCATCTGCGTAACTGCCGCGGTTTGCTCCGGAGTCGCATCGGGAATGCCGCCTCGGCGGCCGCCTCCCTGCGCGAACGCGGACGCCACCCAGAGAAGCATCGCCAAAGAGACGCAGAAAATCCGTTCTAATTTCATGCTCACCTCCCGCATAGACCGCCCAGCATATCGCGGAAATTCGCGGGATTCCGCTATCATAGGCGGCAATCTTCGCGATGGGTTTCGGCGCCCGACGTTAGCTTCGGTCCTCCATCCGCGCAAGGTCTTCTACCCGGAACACCCGCGCCGTCCCGGTCGCCATCGCCGGCCGCAGCCGCCAGACCCAGGACTTGCGGTCGCTCCATATCGGATCTTCGGACAGCACCACGACGATCGTGATCCCATATCGCCTGCAGAAATCCACCAGATCCGACGCTCTCCGGTCGTGCCGGTAGAACTCCGCCGTATCGCTCAGAACCTTCTCCGACCAATCGCCTACGGCGAAAAACGTCGCATACGCCCGCCCCACCGCGACCACCTGCCGGTATCCGTAAAGGCTGCTGAACAGATCGAGAGCCACGTCACCGTTCAGCAGCACCACCGCATCGGGCGGCGCATTCCGATCCACCCACTGATACGCCGCGCGCCACCCCAGCGTATCCGGACCATGCGGTCCCTCGAAGTTGATCCGCATACTTCCCAGCTCGCCAACAGTACCGGCGAACCCGATCAGCGCGCACGCCCACAGAACGAGCCGACGCGATGGCGATGCCGCTGTTCCTCGTCTCTCGACCAGATCCATAGCGACCGGAACAGCCCACAACAACAGAACAAACTGCGCGACCAGAAATCCACGCCATCCAAGATCGTTCCATCGAAACGTTGATCTCAGGAACGTGCAGATCAGAATGCTCCCCGCCGCTATACACGCAAGAAGAACCTCTTCCGGCGCGAGAGAACGCCGCTCGGCGCGCCGCCAGCGCCAGTAAAACACCGCGCAGACGAAGAAAAATCCCAGCTCGAGAAAATAGTTGAGCGGCAGACAAACAAGCCGCAGCAGCATGATGATGTCGGGCCGCTGCTTCAGAAACCGCAGAATCGAAGGCAGCCAGTAATCCACGGGAGTGAAAGCGCGGATCGTCAGCGCGACAGGAGATTTTCCGAACTGCGAAGCGCTCCGCAGTTCCGTCGCGAACGGAAGATAGAGCAACCCGGCGATCACGCCCGCGATCGCCAACGGCCAGATGTACTTTCGCCAGCCACGGAGGAACGCAACCCAAATCCAGATCCCGATCCCAGCGCCGAAAGCGAATGTCACATAAAGCGACACGCCCGCCGCCGAGGCGAACCCCAGAGCCGACACCGCGATGGCCCAGATCCGTTGTCGCCCCTCGGTCTTCCAGACCGCCCCCACCGCAAACAGCAGACTTGAAAAGCAAATCGCCATTCCCACGGGATGATGCGGCGACATCACAACCGCTCCCAGCCATGCAGTCACCTGCTCGTTCCACCATTCGATGCTGAGCCCGGCGCCGTTGCCCTTGCCAAACACACGGAACAGAAAATCCTCAAAGATCCAGGGCAACAGATCCAGCCCGGTGATAGTCACCAGAGCAAGCGCAACGCCCGTGCGCAGCCTGCGCCCCGGCGCCACCAAAGGTCCGAAGAATTCCACGTAAACCGTAATCGCGGCAAACACCGCAAACCCGGAGAAGATTGCCCCCGCCTGAACCGCCGCGCGCGCGTCCACCAGCGAACCGCCAAGCTGGTCCACCAGGCTGCACATCATGTACCAGAAGTAGTAATAGAAAAGGTGAACCGGATGTCCGGGGAAGATAAACGGATTCACGGGTGGAATCCCGGTCCGCGTCAACGCATTCGTAAAAGCTACATGCGCGGCGGCATCACCTGTATTGAGGCTCCGCATCACGCCGGCGGGCATAAGAAAATCGATCTCCGAGATCCCGCCCGCCACAATCCAGGCTCCGCAAACAACGAGCACGCCCCAATGCCGCCGAAATAATAAGGCCGCCGCCTCCACCAGGCCTTTTGCATTCCGGATCGCCAGACTCAGAGCCACAATCCAGACCACGCCAAAGAACCCGAACGCCGCGGAAAACCCTCCAAAGCGCACGAGGAAATACGTGACGATGGGACAGCAGCAAAGCGAAATCAGCAGCCCCAGCGCCAGCCGAACGGGAACGGATCGCGACCGAAAATCCAGCAGGTTGACCGCGTACCCCAAAGAGGCGCCCGGAACCCACAAAAACAACGGAAACGCAGCCAGGGCCAGCGCCAGCCCGCCGATCTGTTCAGGCAAGCGAGAGGCTCTCTTCCGAAGGAGGCTTCCGCGCCAGAACGATCTTTGCTTTGCGCGCGTAAAAGCGCCAGTAAAGGAGCGCCGCCACGGTATCCGTCACCAGTCCCGTCACCGCGAGCGCCATCGAACCACGCAGGAGTGCCAGAGTAACGCCCAGCATCGCGAAGTTCACCGCCACGTTGACGAGGATAATCTTCATCCAGGCCTTGTCATATCCGCACGCGAGCATGTAATAAGTCGAGTACGCCTGAATCAGTGAATACTGCAAAGGACCAAACGCCATCAGACGGATGACCGGCACGGCCGGCGCATACTTCGCGCCAAGAAACTTCGGAATAAACCCCGCGCCCGCCAGCATCAGCAGACCGGCCGCGAGAAACGGCAGCGATAACGGCACGGCGTATTTCCGCACGAACAGAATCACGCCGGCCTCTGAATCCGCCGCCTTCTGGCTGGCATGCGGATAAACCGCCGCGGATATCGGGCTCACCATCATTCGCATCGCGGAAATGATCCGGTTCGAAGCCGCGAAGTAGGCGACCTCGGATGCCGGGCCTTTGAGACCGAGAATGAACTGGTTGGTCACCGTGCTGAACGCGGAAATCGCGAGCGACACGAAAGCGGGCCACCCCCGCGTCAGCTCTTCCCTCACCGCGCGCACGCCCGGCCAGCGAAACGGAACGCGCAGTTTCCACGGCACGGTAATCAGCCCTATGATGCCCGCGAGCAGAAACGCGCCGGACTGAGCCCCCGCCGCGAACAGATAATCGCGATCGCTGTGAACGAACAGAAACAGAGCCGCAATCGAAATCAGTTTGGCCGCGAAATCGCGAATCGCGATATGCTCCATCTTCTGCAGCCCCTGATATAGCCACAGTGGAAACAGCAGGTTCCCGATAACCGCCGCGAACGAGATCAGAAACAGCAGCCAGTAGGGCCGCAGAGCCGGAGCCGCGAAGACGGCGATCACCAGAATGACAAACCCCACCAGCGTCAGAAACAGCTTCGCCAGCATCACGGCGCTGAAGACGCGGGAAACCTCCTCCGGCGTCTGCCGGCTCGACGCAATTTCGCGCGTCGCCGTGAGATTGAACCCGTATTCCGTCAGGATCACGAAGTACCACGCGAATGATTGACCGAACGCCACCATCCCGAATTTCTCGGTCGTCAGCACGTGGGACAGATACGGAAGCGTGATCAGCGGAATGATGTAGCCGCTGAACTGAACGATGTAGAGCAAGAGCGCGTTGCGGACCACCGCATGACGCGCCATGCCCCGCGCGCGTTCTTTCAGCTCCGCTCTTTGCGCGACGATCGTCGCGATGAAATTGCGAATCCCCCCGGAGATCACAGCGGATACCCCGGTGTTATGAGGACGTGCATCAACAACGAAGTCCCTCGATCATAACATTCGGTTATTCCATCAGCCGCGTGTTTGCGGCCCCTTCGGGAATACTCCACGGACAACGATCTTCGCCAGATTCAACGAGTTTGCGGCTGTGACGCGCCAGTCGCGAACATCGAAGTCGAAGAAAGCCACGGGTGGCTTATAGGACTGCAGAACCGTGCGCCACGTCGCAAGACCTTCCGCGAAATGGCTTCGGATCGTGGCGAAATCGCGCGCCAGAACCACGTGCCGAAATTCGCGCACGGTGGGATCGACCGGCGTCACCGGCTGGCCAATCAGATCGAGATAGTGCAGCCACCCGATATCGACGCCGGCATACGGCGCTGCGTCCGCTGTGACGCTGTAGCGCGGATTCGCCTCGATCAGCTTCACACGTCCGTCACGATCATCGCGTTTCAGTTCGAGTTCGCAGATTCCCTCGTATCCGAGGCTACGCAGAAATCCGTCGCACAAGCGGTCGGTCTCCGCATCGTCAAACACCGGTTCCACCACGCTCGCCGAACCGAAATGCGGAGGATACGTTCTCATCTGGCGGAAAAGGCAATGCCCCAGGCGCTCGCCTGTCCGGGAGTAACACGAAAGGTAAACCAGTTTGTTCGTATCGGGCCCTTCGATCACTTCCTGCGCGATCACTTCGGGACTGATTTCCGCTGCCATGGCATACTTCGCGCGAAGATCGTCGGGCGAATCCGCCAGCAGAAGCTTGGCGTAGTAAAGCGGATGGGATGCCGGCAACCGCTGCCACTCGCGGAAGTGAATCGGTTTGAGGATACACGGAAACGCGGCCTCTTCGCAAAACGCCTCGAGATCAGTTTGGCATCCGATGAGCCGGGTGCGTGGAACCGGCAACCCATGCTGCTCCGCGGCCGCATACTGCCTCCGCTTGGTCGCCAGAAGCCTTTGCGCAGCCACGCCGCCCCGGCAGAAAACGAATCGCTCCCCGAGCGCGTCGGCATGGTCGGCGATCGCTGAAACGAACTGATCCGCGCTGGGAATCAGCGCAGGCTTTCCGCCCAGCTTGTCGGCCAGGCCCAGCATGAAGGCGAGCCACTCGGCGGGAGCGTCGTCGGGGTTCGGGCAAAGATGAGCCGGTCCATAGACCGTCGAAAACCCGGGCTGCTCGCGAAGCCAGTCCGTACAGCAGACCCTGACGCCGCGCCGCGCGAGATCCCGCATGAGGTTGATTCCGGTCTGGTAAGCGCCCGCGACAACGGCGGGGGGCCATCCCGGCTGGACTCGCGCCGCATTCGGCGAGCCGGAATCGGATCTGGTCACTGTCACAATCATGGCGCCACTGGGTATCATCGGGCTGATGCGCCGGTTGGCGAAAGCAGCCGCGCGCGCGGTGCTCCACCGGACCGGCGCGCTCGACATCATCCGCTCCCGAACCAAACAGGCGGCCCGGATACTCACCTACCACCGGTTTGCCGACGCCTCGCTCCCATCGTTGGATAAGCAATGCGCTTACCTTCGCGATCGGTACCAGCCAGTGCCGATGAGCCGTATCGCCGCGTGGCTGGAGGGCCGCGAAGCCCTGCCCGATTACGCGCTCGCGGTGACGGTCGACGATGGATACCGCGATTTTCTAAAAGCTCACGAGGTATTCCGGCGCCACGCGATTCCGGTCACAGTCTTTGTCGTGAGCGGCTTCCTGGATGGCTTGTGGCTTTGGTATGACCGCGTCACCCACGCGTTCACAAGCACGCCGCTGAACTCGGTGCGTCTTCCGAAACCGTTGCGCGAAACCAGCCTGCCGCTCGAAACCAAAGCGCAGCGTCTCGTCGCCGCGGACGTTGTCTCCGAGCAACTGAAGGCGCTGCCGAATGCGGAGATGCGGGCGTTCGTCGATGGGCTGCCCGCGCTGCTTGAGGTCTCGTTAAATGGCGGACCGCCGCCGGAAGACGCTCCACTCACATGGGAAGATGCCCGGCGCCTTCAGTCCGAAGGGGTCGAATTCGGCGCGCACAGCGCGACGCACCCGATTCTCTCGAGAGTCGAACGCGATGAGGATCTGTCGCGTGAATTCCACGAGTCCGCACGCCGCATTCGCGAGGAACTCGGCGCGCCGCCGATTCATTTCTGCTATCCCAACGGACAGCCGAACGACATCGATGCCCGCTGCGTCGCAGCCGCACAGCAGACGGGGTTTCACCTTGCGGTCACCACGACGCGCGGCCTCAACCCGCCCGGCTCGGACCGCTTTCTGCTGCAGCGCCTGTCGGTCGAGCCCAACCTCGATCCGCTTTATTTCCGCGAAACCGTCGCGGGCTTGCGCCTGGTCGCTTCTTAAAGCGGCGCCATGCGCTGTTTTGGGACACCGCATGGTTTTTTGCCGATGCTAAGATCGCAACTGGATGGGTTCATCATCTCCCCCGCCCTGTCGGGTCGCGATTCTGGGCGCGGGGGTCATCTCGAGCGCCCATGTCGCGGCGATTCGAAAGGCCCCAAATACAAAACTCACGGCAGTCTGCGATCTCGACCAGGCGAAAACCGATGAATTTCAGAAAATTCACGGGCCGGTAGAGGCATTTTCAAGCCTCGAGGCTATGCTCGAAAAGGCAAAGCCCGACGTCGTTCATATTCTTCTGCCGCCGGATCTGCATGGCAGGATGGCGGGCGCATGCCTTGCGCGCGGCGTCGGCGTGTTCGTCGAAAAACCTTACTGCGTCTCGACCGCGGAGTGCAATGAACTCGATCGCCTCGCGGGGGGAACCGGCGCGAAGATCGGAGTCAATCACAACCTTACGTTCATGCCGGGGCTGCTGCGCGTCGTCGAAATGATCCGCGAATGCCGGTTCGGCGCCATACAACACGTCACCATCAATTTCAATCTGGGACTTCAGCGCCTCGCCGCAGGCCCGCATCGCCACTGGATGTTCGGGACCACCGGCAATCTGGTATTCGAACTCGGTCCGCATCCGCTTTCGGTGATTTATCAACTCGTCGGAGGCCTGTTCGACGTCAGGGTCCTGACCACAGGCGATCTGAAGCTTACCAACGGAGTCGATTTCCATAGCTCCTGGCAGTGCGCTCTTTCCTGTGAGCGCGGCACGGCCCAGTTGCTACTTTCAGTCGGCAAGGCCTATACAAACGCATGGATTCACATCCTCGGCGAAGACGCCGAGGCGTTTGTGGATCTCCGGCGCTGCACCGTGCGTGTTTCCGAACGAACCCACTACATGCGGGTCGATGATCTCGTCGATGGCGCGCGAAATGCCGCTTCGCTTTTGCGCCAGAGTCTGGCCAATTTCAAAGAATTCAGTCTGGCTTCGGTTGGACTAAGGCCGCAGTTCTCCTGGCAGCAGAACTCGATTGACAACAGCGTCTCAGCCTTCTACAAAGCTCTGAGCAGCGGCGCAAAGATCCCGGTCGGCGCGCCCGAGGGTTCGGGCGTTGTGCGGATGTGTGAAGCGATCGTGGCGAGCGCGCACGCCTCTCGCGAGAGCGAGGAATTTCTCGAGGCGGCGGCGCGTGGATAAAGTTCTGGTCATCGGCGGGCGCGGCTTTATCGGCAACGCTCTGGTCAACACGCTTCTGGAGCATGGCGACGACGTCACCGTGGTCAGCCGCTCATCCAGCGGAGTGTCATCCTCGCTGCGACTGCGTTACGCGCGCGCCGATGTGGCGGACGCCGAAGGCGTAATGCGCGCGGTTGAAGGGCACGACGTCGTTTATGACCTTTCGATGAGCATGGGCTCGAAATGGGAAGACTACGAGCGCGACTACATCGGCGGTTCCACCAACGTAGCCAGGGCCTGTCTTCGCCACAAGGTACGGCGCCTGATCTATACAAGTTCGATCTCGGCGCTGTTCATGGGCGGCGGCGGCGTGTTGCGTGACGCGGACGGACATGACCCGCACCCGGAGAAGCGCGGATTCTACGGCCGCGCGAAGGTCGAAGCCGAGCGCGTTCTGATGCGCTTCCATGCCTCAGACAAGCTCCCCGTTGTGATCTTCAGGCCCGGCATCGTGCTCGGTACAGGGGGATGGCTCGTGCATCCTGCGTTAGGCGAAAAGGTTAATGAGACGCGCATCCTCGGATTCGGTGACGGTAAGAGCCCTCTGCCCTGCGTGCTGGTGGAAGATGTCGCCTCAGCGCTGTACCTCGCAAAGGACGCGCCCGGAATCGACGGCAAGTCATTCAACCTTGCGGGAGACGTCCGGCCCACTGCGCTTGAATATGTCCGTATCCTGCGAGACCTGACCAGGCGGAACATCCGTTACTTTCCACGTAGCGTGATGCGCATGGGTCTTGCCGAGAACTCGCGTTACTACATCAAGAAGGCGTTTGGGAAGCCGGACAATGTACTGCAACCGGTTCGCGACGCAGAGAGCCTGACGATGTCCGCCCAGCTCGACTGCTCGGAAGCGAAGCGCCTGTTGGGATGGCGTCCTGTTTCGGACCGCACTGAGTTCATCGCCCGAGCGCTCGGGTGCCACGTTGAGCCGTTGCATCCCGGCGATTTACGGCTGAGCGCCTGAGTTGCCTTCGCGGTCGTTGCTACAAACGGTATCGACCAAAAAGCTCGGACGCCCGCGCGTATTCTGAAGGCAAATCCAGAGATACTGGCCGACTGTCCCCAACCCGAGAGCCGATAGTCCGCCGAAGAACATAACAGTGAGAACGGTGGCCGCGTATCCGGGTATCGGAATCTCACCGCTGATCTTCGCGTAAACCACCGTCGCCCCGCCCGCAAGAGCGACAACCATCCCCAAAACACCAATTCCAAGAAGAAGGCGGATCGGCAGATCGGTGAAGTTGAAAACGCTGTTGATCAGATAACGAAGCTTCTTCGAGAACGTCCAGGCGCTCTTGCCTTCGAGGCGAACGCGGCGCTCGTAGGGCACAAACTCGCGCTTGAAACCGAGCCAGAAAAGCAGTCCCACAAGACTCGTCTCCACTTCCTTCATGGAGCAGATCTGGTCGCGCACCTTGCGATTGCAGCCGAAGACATCGACGCCTCCGGGAGGAATCTGGGGATTCACCAGCCGGCGGTACAAGCTCCAGAAGAGATTCGACGCCATCAGAGAAAACGCGGGGTCGGACCGGTTGACGCGCTGCCCGAAGACAAGATCGGCCCCTGCTTGCATCTTTTCGAGGAACTGCAGCGCCAGTTCGGGTGGCTCCTGGAGATCCGCCGCGAGCACGGCGAAGTAGTCGCCCCGCGCATGAAGCATTCCGGCGGAGATCGCCGCAAACGCGCCGAAGTTTCGGCTTAGCTCGATCAGTTGAGCGCTCACCGGAAAGTCGGGCAGTTTTCCGCGCACAATCTCGGCGCAGCGATCGGGGCTTCCGTCCACCACGAAGACGATCTCGAGACGCGCGGCGCAAAGATGCGATATCCGCTCGAGCTCCTGAAACAGCCTCGGCAGATTCTCCTCGCTGCGGTACAGCGGAACGACGATCGATAACATGCCCGCATCAGCCATCTTCAGCGCCAGCCGTTCGCGGCGTCAATCACCTGCTGAATTTCCGGATCGCTGAGATACGCGTGGATCGGAAGACTAATCTCGGAGTGACAGAAGCTCCTGGCTCTCTCGCACTTTGACCCGCCCGATTTTTCGAGATGCGGCTCCATCGCCTTCTGCTCGATCAGCGCCAGAGGATAGTGCTCCCCGACCGCAACGCCCTTGCTCTTGAAATAGTCAATGGCTTCCCTCTTGCGCGCCGCATCGACCAGGACTGGAAACAGGTGCCACACGGATTCGGATGCGGGCGGCGCAGCAGGAATCTGAATTGCACTGTTACGAATGTTCTCAAGATAGGCGCTCGCCGCGCACCGGCGCGCTTCCGTCCACTTCGCGAGGCGGGGCAGGAAGACGGATTGCAGGATGGCCGCGTGCAATTCATCCAGCCGACTGTTGTAGCCACAGACATCATGCCGGTACTTCGACGTCTGACCATAATCGCGAAGCTGTCTGAGCTTTCGGTCGAGATCAACGGACGAAGTCAGCGCGGCGCCGCCGTCGCCTAATGCGCCGAGGTTCTTGGTGGGATAGAAGCTCGTGGCCGCAGCATCGCCGATCGAACCGCATCGCGCGCTACCCGAAGACGCGCCGATCGATTGCGCACAGTCTTCCACGACGGCAACGTTGAAACGATCGCGAAGGCTCCGGAGTTCGCTGAGGTCCAGGCAGTGCCCAAAAAGATGGACGGGCGCAAAATAGCGGATCTCCGGTCTGGCGGAAAGAATCCGCCGGCAGTCGTCGAAATCGATCAGACCCCCTGCGTCGCAGTCCGCAAATACCGGTATTGCCCCGGTTTTCAGAATCGCCAGCGGCGTGGCGAACGCCGATATCGGACTCGTCAGAACAAAGTCCCCGGGTCCGCATCCGAGAGCGCGAAGCGAAAGTTCAATCGCGTCGAGGCCGCTCGCCACTCCGATCGCATGCGCCGTTCCGAAATGAGGAGCCAGATCGCGCTCGAATGCCGCAACGCGCTCGCCGAGGATGTACCATCCGCTCGCGCCCACCGTTTCGACGGCCCGAAGAACCTCGGGGCCAGTCTCTGCCCAGAGACGCTTGAAATCATTTTGTGGAATCATTGCGCTCCCTCACTAAGCGAACGAATTCCGCATAGTCGCGAATGTAATCGGCCGCGTCGTAAGGGGCGGAAGCCAACACCAGCAGCACGGCGTCGGGCGAATGTTTGAACTGCACGCTCCAGGTCATGGGCGGAAGATAAATTCCCTGATTCGGCGAGTCCAGCCGGAATTCCAGACTGTTGGTTCCGTCGTCGGCGATGACCGAACAGCTTCCGGTCACGCACATCAGGAACTGGTGCAACGTGCGGTGCGCATGCTCGCCGCGAATTTCGCGGCTGCGGACATCGTAAACGAGGAACATGCGCTTGATTTCGAACGGCACGTGTGTTCCCTTCTCCGCGAAGGTCAAAGCCCCGCGCATGTCATCGACGTGCGGCAACGCGTGCCATGTCACGCCCTTGACCGAAGTCGCAGTGGCGCCAGGCGCAGGCCTGGGCGAAACCTCGATTGCGGTCCGCTGAGCGCCCGAGTACGCGATGATCTTTGCGGGGTTTCCGGCGACAACGGCGTTCGGCGGAACATCGCGCGTGACCACTGCGCCGGCGCCCACCATGGCTTTCTCGCCGATCGTGATTCCGGGCAGAAGCGTAGCGTTGGCGCCAATCGATGCGCCGCGCCGAACAGTCGTGCGGCCCAGCATTTCGGGCGTGAGATGCTGCCGGCTGCGCGGAAAGCGGTCGTTAGTGAACGTGGCGTTCGGTCCGACGAAAACGTCGTCTTCCAGCGTTACGCCATCCCAAAGCTGAACGCCGCATTTGATCGTGACGCGGTCGCCGACCGTGACGTCATTCTCGATGAAGGTGTGATCGCAAATGTTGCAGTCCCGGCCAATCTTCGCGCCCGGCAGCACATGAGCGAAAGCCCACACGCGAGTGCCCGCCCCGATCGATGCGCTTTCGACGAGCGCATTCGGATGTTTGAAATAGGGTTGGTCCATTAGTGTGGCTGGCGAAGTCGAATGGCGGCGATCAGGGCCATCCCTAAAAGAGTAGCGAAAGAGATCCATTGACCCGCGCGTTCGGGCGTCGTGCGGGACAGTTCGAGATCGAGCCGGTAGCGTCCGGCAGGCGCGCTCATACGGAGAAAGCCCTCGGGTTGCGAAGGGCTCACGTCGATCGGCGCGCCATCTGCCGTGGTCGCTTTCCAACCCGTGTAGTAGAAGTGGTTCACGGTGAGAGTCGACGGCTGGGGAGAATCGATATCGAGCCAGAGGCGCCGAGGACTTGCGACGTGAACCGCCGGGGCTGGCCCGGATGTCAACGTCGCCGCTTTAGGGGGATGCAGTGCGATGAAGCTTTCGAATTCCGGGAAGTTCCCGTCCTGCGCCGCCGGAGCCCACCGGGGCCAGTACTCGAGATTGCTGCGGCGGTATTTCAGAATCTTGCCGTATAAGACCGCGTTGTCGGCGGGAAACGGTCGCCATACCGAGAATGCTTTGGAACCGGCCCATACGTCGGCCGCAATCCATGTCGCGCAAATGATCCCCAGAGCCGTGATTACGCCTCGGTTGCGCAGCATCGGAAAGCTCAGCCCAGCGATGGCGGGGGTTGTGAACACGAGGATCTGCAGAAAGCGCGTGGGAAACTGCAGAGATTCCAGGATGGAAAGAGCGCGCCAAAGCGGTCCGCTGAGCTGCGTCGCGAGAAATAAGGCTACAACGCTGACCCAGAAATAAAACGCAGCTTCACGCAGTTTTCGCGCAGCCCGGAAGGTGACGATAAGAAGCGCTACGGTAACGACCGTTAGCAGCAACAGTCGCATGCGCGCGTCGAAGAGAGGTTGGATCTGAGTCAGCCACCAGCGTCGGTGGTCGAACCAGCCCCCGATCAGCAGGGCCTCCTGAATGTCATGGCGCTGCGCCAGCGCCGGCATGAGATAAATCGACCCGAGCAGTATCCCCAGAACCATTCCGAAAAAGGTGTTGACGAACACCCGCAGCCGCTGGCCGGGCTCGCTGAGGAAAAAGGCGGCGGCGGGCGGTACGAGCGAGAAACAGAGGGTCGTCGGCAGATGGCTGAGGATCAGGCCAGCATAACTTAAGGCAAGTCCGAAGAGCGCGAAACGCGATCCGCTCCGCAGCCGATCTACGGCAAGCAGAATCAACGGCGGCCAGACGACGGCCCACAATTCACCGATAGCGCCGCGGGTATACACGTTGACCGCGAGGTGATACGGAAGAAAAATGCAAATCAGGCCAGCAAAAAGCGCGGCTGCGTCGCCCGACTTTTCACGAATCCAGAAATAAACTGCGAAAGACGAACACAGGATCGACAAAACAGCGGAGAGGCCGATGGTATACCAGCCCTGCGTATCGCTCCCGGCGAACAGCGGCCACAGGAAAGCCGTGGCGTAAAGGGGCGCGGGCGGGTAAATGAAGAGCACCGGGCTTCCGTAACCCGCGTTCATATCCGTGAGCCAGCGCGGATACCATTCACCGTTCCAAAGCTGCTGGAAAAACGCCTTTCCCCAGACGACATGCTCGATGCCGTCGTTGCTCCAGTCGGGCAGTCCGTGCAGGAGAACGGGAAAACAGGCAAGAATCGAAACCGCCGTGAGAATCGCGAGGTTCCGGACAGTCGCTTCGACGTGGAAAGAACGGCTCGTAGCGAATGGCGCTGCTGTCGGTGCGGTCACTTCGTTTTCCTATTATGATGGTCGGAGTTGTACGCGGAAGATACAGCGGCTGAGCCGCGCGCCCGGCGCGGCGCCGCGGGTTCGGGATTCCGGACGCCTTCGCTCGATGGCCTTCGGGCAGTGAGCATCCTCCTGGTAGTCGGAGCGCATTCGATCAGTCCGGGCCGCTACCCGGCGGCATTTTCTTTATTCGGCCATCTGGGGAACACGGGCGTTCGAGTGTTCTTCCTTATCTCAGGATTTCTGATTACAAGCCTGCTGCTGAAGGAACATGCGGCGGCGGGAGCGATTTCACTGCCGAAGTTCTATATGCGGCGCGTGATCCGGATTTTTCCGGCGTTCTACGTTTATGTCGGCATTGTGGCGCTGCTCGCGTGGACCGGGCGGATTCAGCTGCTGCCCGGCGACATGCCGCATGCGCTGACCTACACGATGAATTACCACCACGAACGCTCCTGGTACGTGAATCATCTGTGGTCGCTTTCGGTGGAAGAGCAGTTCTATCTGCTTTGGCCCGCGGCGCTGCTGATTGCCGGACCGCGCCGGGCGTTAAAAGGGGCTGCGGCGGCCATCGTGATCGTGCCTCTGATTCGTTGGTGGATTTATTGGGATTTTGCGCGCGAGCAACCGATGTCGCAGTATTATGCGACGGCGCTCGACAGGTATTTTCAGGCCGTCTGCGATTCCCTTGCGACCGGATGCGTGCTGGCCGGCTGCTATTCGGCGCTCGGCGGAGTCCGGAGATATGTGGAACTGCAGGGGCGCGTCTGGTATCCACTGCTGCCGCTCGCGCTGATCCTCGCGTCGGGAGCGCTTCACAAGGTGAGCGTGCCCGTGTACCTGATCCTGGGACAATCGGGCGCGAATATCGGAATCGCCCTGCTGCTGGATTACTGGGTGCGGCGGCCCGATTCCCTCTCGGGACGAGTTCTCAATCTCGCGTGGATGGCAAAGATCGGCGTCTGGAGCTATTCGATCTATCTGTGGCAGGAGTTGCTGTTGGACATGACGCCGGGCGGGATTTCGTTGGCTTTCCCGTGGAATATCGCCGCCGTCCTGGCGGTCTCGATCGCGTCTTATTATTGCGTGGAGAAGCAGGCGCTTAAGCTGCGCCGTTATTTCTCGCCGTCGTACGAGTCTTTGAGGACCGTTCGAAGCGTATAGCGCATATCCACCTGGATCTTCCCGGGATGGTCCGCGGCGCCCTGCTGCTCATAGACTTCGACATTGCCGCCCGCTTCATTGGGGTAGGTCGCGATACGCCGCCACTTATCGGTCCGGGTCTGGAGGAGTTGCTTCAGGAGGACGTGATGCGGCATGTGCGCGATGCCGGGACTCGTGTCGTAAATGACCAGGCGAACCGGAATCGATTCGAGATACTTATCGATTTCTTCGGGGGTCTTGTAAAGCAGTTCGTAGGAATCAAGGTCCCAGCGGCTCCGGCTCAGGACCTTCGTTCCGCGAAGTACATAGTGGCCGGGGCGTTGCTCGCGCAGAGCGATTTCGGGGATGAGCATGCCCTCCCCGAAGTTCTCGGATGACACCAGCATCACGGAATTCCGGTAAGCAGGGTTTTTCTCGATGGCTTCAGCAGTGGCCATGAAACCGTAGTTTTTGTGCCGTGGCGCGGCGGGCGCGGTAATCACGAAAAGAACCGCGACTGCAAGCGCGAGAACAGGATAACGAGCAGCGATCGCGTACAGCCCGGCGCAGGCGAACAGAATAATCGCCGCCATCGCAGCGATGTGATAGCGCGGTTCCGGCGGCAGGGGCGCGAAACCGAAAAGGAACATTGCGGCGACGAGCCCCGCGACCGATCCCCAAAGCGGCTCGATAGTCCGGGAGAAATACGGCAGGATCACCCGATGAGCCGCGCCGACGATAGCGAGCGGTAACAAAACGAATCCCGGCAGCCTGACGTACATCGCCAGGTGAATCCGCAGCATTTCCAGCAGAAAGCCAGCCGAGTATTTAAACGGGCTGACAGCGCCGGTCCAGAAATGAACCACCAGAAGCTGGCAGGGGATGGCGATGGCGAGCGCAACCGCAGCCGCGAGGAAGGTCGCAGGGTCGATCAGCATCCGGTACTTCCGCAACAGAACAATTGTGATCGGAGGCAGGAGAGCCAAAGCAGCGGCATTGCTTTTGGTCGCCACAGCCAGACCACAGAACAGCCCGAAGAGCGCCGCACGCCCGTATCCGCCCTTTTCAGCGTAGGCCGCAAACGCGAGCATGGCGACAAATGCGATCAGCGCCATGAGCGTATCCGCCATGATCATGCCCGTGAAAAGACGGACCACGGGCAAAAATACAAAACAAACCCCGGCCATCAGCCCGAACCAAATCCCGAAGAGACGCGCCGCGCAGCCAGCGAGCAAGGCAGCGAGAAGCCCGGTGATGAGCGCTTCCAGAACGAACGCGGCGGTTCGCGATGGCGGAAACAAAACGAACCAGGCGGCCTCCACGAAGTGAAAAAGAGGCGGCCACATGCCAAAACCGACTTTGGGGTAGTGAAGGTAGTAGTTTTCCCCGTAATCGATCGGACCGATTTTCATCCCGGAGAAGACATAATCCCGGATCATCAGACCGGTGATCAAGTGCGCGGGTTCGTCGGGGTAACTGCCTAGTTCGGCGCCATAAGCTCCGTCGCGGTACTGGAGAGCCGCTGCAAGGCCGGTGAAAAGCAACGCCGACAAAACGAACCAGGCGATACCGCGTCTTCCGAACGGGCCAGCCTTGCCCTCAGCGGCAGGGTTACCGGGTAGGTACGAAAGGGCGGTGCCCCCCTCCGTCCTCGGGTCATTATTGGTCGTTACGGCGGAACCTCGAATTCCAAGTTTATCGCTCTCTGGGTTTATCGCTCTGCGGAACGATAGATTTCACAGAGTTTACGGACCCTGGCCTCGGGCGAATGGCGTTCCGTAATCAGCACCCTGCCGCGCTCAGCGAACGCAGATGAAAAGGCTTCGTCTCCGAGCAGGCGGAGCATCGCGGATGTCATGGCGCTGACATCACCGGGCGGGACCAGCAGGGCGGTCTCGCCGTCGCGAACGATTTCGGGAATTCCGCCGACGCGGGTGGCAACGGCCGGGACGCCGCAGGCAAGCGCCTCGAGAAGCGCGTTCGGGGAACCTTCGCTGAGCGACGAGAGTACGGCGAGATCGGCGATTCCGTAAAAAGGCGCCGCGGAATTCTGTTGGCCGGTCAGGGTGACTTCGTTTTGCAAACCGAGGTGGCGGATGCGTTCTTCGATTCGGACTCGCTCAGGACCCTCTCCCACTATTACCAGGTGGGCGGGCAGAGTGGCCTGAGTTCGTTTTGTAGCGGCGAGCAGGGTGAGGTGGTCCTTCTCCCGAGAGAGGCGGCCGACGATCAGGATGACCTTCCGGTCTGGCGGAATTCCGAAGGCGCGGCGAGTTTCGGCCTGACGATTCGGTTCGCGTTCAGTAGCGCCCCATCCGGGAGCGATGGCGTTATGGATGATTTCGATGCGATCGGGCGACACGCCTCGGGCGACGAGTTCGGCTCGAAACGGCTGACTCACGGTGAGGACGCGGCGCGCGGCGCGCAGGGACCAGCGATCGAGTTGATTGTAGAGCCGGGCTTTGAGGTCGGGCCAGGTGTAGCCGTGGTGGAAGGCAACCCAGGGAAACTCACGGTCAGCGCCGACGCGGCGAACCAGAAAATGCGATTTGACCGCGTGAGTCTGCAGGATATCGGGAGAGACGCGTCGGATGGTTTCGAGCAGGGCTCGTTGCGCGGCCGGATCGTTGGGCTTTCGTTCTTCGATGACCTCAAGCGGGATGTTCTTCGCGCGGACAGTGTCGATGAACAGGTTCGAGCCGCCGCGCGTGAAGGTGGCGATTACGGTCTCGACGAGTTCATTTTGCGCGAGAGCCGTGAACTCGAGGAGGTTCCGCGCCGGACCGGTGATCGATGTGGCTTCGACGATAGCTAGAAGCCGGAGGGGCGTCACGGTTTTTTCGGCCGCCATGATTCGTAGAGATCGGAGAGCCTGCGTCCCAGGAAACCCCAATCGTAACGTCGGACCGTGAGGTCGCGTCCCGCCGAGACAATGCGGGAGCGCAGTTCCGGAGAATCCAAAAGTGCGGATACAAAACGAATCCACTCTTCGGGACGGTCGGGGTCCGCGATGAGGATGTCGCGATCCGGGGAGACAGCCAGACCCTCAGCGCCCAGCGTGGAGGAAATGACGGGAACGCCGGCAGCCATTGCCTCGAGAACTTTCAGGCGCGTTCCGCCCCCGGAGCGAAGAGGAACGATGGCGGCGAGGGCGTCACGATAGTAGGGGCGAACGTCCGGTACCGTGCCCGTTACGGTGACGCCTTCGAGTCCGGAAAGCGCGCAGACCTGGGGAACGGGATTCGCGCCGACGATCGCCAGAGTCAGGGAGGGAAAACGACGGCGCAGGTCTGGCCACACCGTGCGGGCGAAGGAAACGGCGGCTTCGATATTGGGGAAATAGTCCATCGCGCCGACGAAGACAAGGGACGACCCCGGCTTGTTCGCCGGGATGAAGGAAGCGACGTCTACGCCGTTTTCGATCACTTCGATCCGCGCTTCCGGCGCGATGCTTCGAAGTTGGTCGCGCTCGCGGTCCGAACAGACCAGGTGGCCGAATGCCGAATGGAGAATCGAGCGCTCGAGAGATCGCATCTTTCGAGCCGTGCGGCGCGCGTACCAGGCTTTTGGGTTGGCTTCAATATCGCTGTAACGCGTTATCACTTCCGATTCGATGTTGTGCCAGTTGTAAACGCAGCGCGAAGATCCGGCGATCGGTTCGGCACGGGTCATGTGGATGCTGTCGAGGTGTACGAAGTCGTAGTCGCGAGCATCGAGCGCGCCGCGAACGGCGGCGTCCATTTCGTGCGACGAGTAATTCAGAACCGGAAGCGGCCATCGCCCCAGCAGCCCGCGCACGAGATTGGCGGCCCCGTACGTAGCGGGCTTGGGGATCCCCGTGATTTCACGGCAGAAAGGAAGATCACTCAGGGTCAGACGGGGACCCGCGGGATCTTCGAAGTAGAGATAGCTGACATCCCAGCGCGCTCCGAGCGCGCGCAGAAAATGGAACTCGCGAAGCCGCGCGCCGTTCGAGGCAGGCCAGCACTGGCGAGGTGAGATGAAAAGGATTCGCAAGCGGGTCTACGGCGTTACCGGCAGCACCGCGAGAGCGCCGGGAGACAGCGTACTTCCGTCCGCCGCCAGATAATCGATCTGAACCAGATGATCTCCCTGGCGCACATCCACATTTGAGGAACAGTCGGCGGAGGGGACGCAGGTCAGAGACGAGCGGGAACCGCTCGGCTGCACCAGAGTAATGCGCGCCGATGCGGAATTGGCGACTGACGAAAAGCGGACCGGTAGGTGGACCGCGCGCGAGTCGGGCTGCGCGACACCGCCCAGGCGCGCGGCGGGCCAGGAACTGGCGAAACCATAGCCGCCGAAGAAGCCGAACCATTTGTTGGTGAGCGGGCCACTGGTCAGCATGTAGTTGCCATCGTCGAGGTCCGACATGTAGACTCCCGCCGGATTGGAAAAAGGACAGGAAAAGCCAGGTTTGCACCACATACGTTGGTACATGCCATCCATGGCTGACTTGATCGCGGGATCTCCCGTAATCAGGTAACCGGCGGAAAAGCCACGAACAGCCTCACCGAGAACAGGTACCCCGGAAGCGCAAAAGGGATCGCTGTTCGGCTGAGGCTCGCAGTTCAGGTATCCGCGCGCGCCGAACATTCCCCCCGCAATTCCAAGGGAGCCGCCGTTTGGATCGTACGCGGTGCTTGCCAGATATGTGACGCCCTGCGTGATCACGTTCTGCAGAGTCGAAAGGTCAGCGGCGGAGCCCGCAGCCTTGATCGCCTGGTAAGCGTACGTACCCAGCGCCCCGATGGAAAGGCCGTTCATGAAGGGGAGCGTCCCGAAGCCGGCGATGTGGCTGACGACGAGCCCTTTGCGGCAGCCGTTCGCGCAGGACCCGCTCTGATAGGGCCGGGTCAAGACTGCGTGGTTGCCATCGACAACCGATGCGACCTGGTAGGCCAATGCGTCACCGATATCGCTGTTCTGGCGGGTAGGGCCTGAGCCGTACTGGTTGTTGTTTGTCGGATCCTTGATGAACCAAAGATACTGCTTGAGCGAACCCTGATCATTCGAGAAGGTTCCGGCGTTCCAGGACGCTCCCGTGATGGTGATGTTGGGCGATCCGTCCGTCACGGTCGCGTACACGCTGCCGTCGGAAGCGGTGAACTGAACGTCGGGATTCGTGAATTGCCAGGTACCGTTGATCTGGAGAGCGCTCCAGATCTGGTTTATCTCGGCGCTGAGATAGGTCATGCAGTTCGAGCGATAGACGGAACTCGTGTCGAAAAGCGCGCAGAGGCCGAAGCCGGCTGTCATATAGCCCATCTCACGCGTATTACCCATCTGCACATTCCAGTTGAAGTTCTTTGGATAGGTGTAGGCAACATAAGTCCAGTAATCCCAGAGGTAGTGCATACCGGGCCAGATGTCCGTTCCGGTGTCCAGCGCCCAAAGGATCAGGCCCGTGGCGGACTGGCCGCGCGCCGGACCCGCGTTGATGAACGTTCCGCCGAGACTATTGATATCGAAGTTTTTTCCACGATCCCAGTTGGGACCGGTCCACCAGCGCGAGGCGAGACTGCGGGCGGCGTTCTGGTAATCGTCGATGCCGGTGCGGTAGTACATCGAATAGAAGGCAAGGACGTTGTCGTAATAGTTTCCTGGTGTGTTGCTGTAGAGCCAATTGCCGGCAATCGCGTTGTTGCCGATGGCGTAGTTGAGGCCAGTGTCCGCGCCTGTGTGGACGTAGGGGGCTGTGAGCGTCAACTGCGTCTGCGAATCGCAGGACTTGATGCTGTAGAACGCGCGACCCGTGGTTCCGGGATAGATCGCCGAGTTGTACCAGATCACAATGCCGGTGGTAGCCGCCGCGGGCGTCGTGTTTCCCGCGCCGCCGCAGAAATCGCTTTGGAACTGCGTGCCGGCGCCTGTTACCACGGCGCTGCTATTTGTGACGGAGAGCGCACCGTGCGGACTTGCGGTGTTCCAGTAGTCGAGCCAGGTGGTGGACTGCAGAGCGATCTGCAGGTCCGCCATAGTCTTCAGGCGATTGTCGGTCCACGACCATGGATTGGCTCCGTGACGGATCATCGGCCCGAGGATCAGGTCGACGCGGGGATCCGAAACGACCACAACGCCATTATTGTCCGTGGCGACAGCTCCGAGTTTGAACTGTCTCTGGGAACTTAGTCCCTGGCTGTCAGTTACGGTCAGACTCAGGTAGTAAGTGCCAAAGACCGGCGGCGCGAAAGACGCGACGCATCCGTTGCGCGCGCGCCAATGCCCGAGTGCTGGCGAGGCCGTGGTCTGGGCCCAGAGACAGGTGACGTTTGGCGAGTCGCTGTTCGAGAAAGAGCCGGACGCATCGAGCGTGGCGCCGGTCGCCGCGCGAACAGTCAGAGGGATGGAGCCCAGGTTGGCGGCGGGCGGAAAGGACGCGGTTGCGCTGTATTTCGCGCCGCCGTTTTGCGCCGATAACTGAAGATGGTTGCCGCTCACGTCGGACGTAGAGTTCTCGAATTCGTAATCCATCAGGTCGCCCGGCGTGCCGGTCACGATGGCCGGAGGCGCGCCGCCGAGGGGACGCGTGGTGGAGAACCAGCGAATGAAGCCCAGATGAATCTGCGGGTTTGCGGGCTCATAGAACGAGCCAATCGAGAATTTGCGATTGCGCCGGTCGAAGGTTCCCTGACCCGAGATGGGAGTCTGGGCCTGGGTGTAGGCCCCAGTTTGCTGGTCCCACAGTTCGAGAGTGTAAAAGCCTGTCGTTGTGTTGCGCTGGCCCACCCAACGGAAAGCGGTGGTCGAACCAAGAGGAATAGCGACTGCTTCGTTCGAGAAGCCATTCAGCACCAGCGCATTACTCGCGGAAATGTAAACCTTCGCATCAGAATCCAGTTCCCAGAGGCCGCAGACGGCGTTTCCGGTGACGAAGTTGTCGCCCTGGCCTTCGATGCGCCAATCGCCGATGGCGGAGTAACGGTTGGAAGACGGCAGGATTCCGCCAAACTGATTGTTGGGTGAATTCGAAAGCGCGAGAGACTGGCTGGCATTCGCCGCAGTGACGACGGCGAGCAGCGCGAGGAGAAGGTTCGCGGGGCTCCTCATAGCGTGTATCCGAATCCCGCCGCAGTGGTGGAAGGCGCAATGTTTTCAGCGCTCACCGTGTAGAACGACGAAGGGGAAGAATAGTTGGCGTATTCGGTCATGATCCAGCCCGCGGAGCGGCAGATATTCGAGTATCGGACCTCATCGACGACTCCGGCCGCCAAACGCGAGCCACTGTATTCGCCAATGCGAAAATGCTGACCCGCGCTGTGTGGCGCGACGGCCGAACCAAGGGTTCTGGCAGGGCTACCGTTCACATACATCGTATACGTGGCGCCGTCCCATGTAAGAGCCAGGTGATACCAGGAGCCGCTGGCGAAGGTCCCGACATATGTGGCGCTTCCATTGAAGAAGATGTATAGATTTCCCGACGCGGTGTACCAGATCATGTAACCGTTCTGGGCGGCATTATCGATTTTTCCGACAACAGCGCCGTCGGGTAGGGTCCAGGAGGCCGCGGGATTGAACCATGCTTCGACAGTGAAAGCCGAAACAGGATCCAAAGCGGATGAGACGCCCATGTCCATCCAGGCATTCGAGCCGTTCAGGAGCGCACCGCCGTCGATGACGCCGGCGGTCGCGGTGGCGTTAGAGATCGTTCCGTCGAGGCCGTTGGAGGTGGAGTCTTTGGCGGATAGAGTCGAACCGTCTGGAAAACCCCAGCGTCCCTGAAAGGCGCCGTCCCAAACTGCCGCGGGTGTCTGCGGGTCGGATGAGACCGAGGCGTTTCCGTAGCAGAGAAACAACGCGCTTGCGGCGGAACTTGATATAGAAGACAGCGTGACGAAGGCGACGAGGTCGCCGGTTGATGGATTCCAGTATTCGCGCAGGAAGGGCAGCGCAACGGCGCATGCGGCGTCGGTTCCGAAGGCTATGTCGAAGCCGTTCGCGTTACGGACGTGACCTCCGTTGGCGACAGTTCGGAGCGTGGGGAACGTTCCGCGAACCAACAACGGGTACTTAACGCTGGAACCCGAGACTTTCGCGGGAATCGTCGTGATCTGAAGGTTGTATCCGAAGCCGCCGGCTATGCATGGCCAGGCGCACAGGGCAAGAAGGGCGGTTCTCATTTGCACTCCAGAGTGAGAGAGACCTGTTGAGCCCCGCCGGAGACGGAGGCGAGATAGAACGCGAGGTTATCGCCCGCGTTGATCGCGGTGGTGGTGAAGTCGGTGAGATTCGCGCTGAAGGACGCGCTGCTCGTCAGACCGCTTGTTGAGATCGAAGCCGCCGAAGTGGGGAACACTCCGTTGGCGGATTTCCAGACTTTTACGACGGCCGATCCGCCCTGATCTGCGAGGACTTTCCATTGTGTAATTGTGCAGGCGAAGGACAGGCTCTGGTAGTAAGTGAGGCCGCTCGTGAGCGCGGACCCTCCGAGATAGAACTGCTGGATGATGTTGCGAATCTGGCCGGACCCACCCGAATTGACCAGGCGGAACAACGTTCCGTCGTACCAGATCTGAGCGAGGCGCCCAGCGGGAAGACTTCCTGGCGGTGGGTCTGTCGCGCCGTCGGGCATTTTTACCGAAAGCGGCGGAAGGCCGTCGATCGCGAGCGTGGCCGCGCCGCCTGAGCTGACGTCGGGAATCCAGTTGAGCTGCATCCCTGGTTGGTAGGCGGTGAGCGAAGGGCTCATGTGGCAGGTGTAGGTCTGCGTCGAGCCGCCAGCAGACTGGCAGAGGAGGTCACGACCCGATTGAGCGACGGAGTGCGTAAGGACCACGGCCGGGTCGATCATGTTGACCATATCGACGCGCGTGCCGGTGTCCGAAAGGGCGTAGATCAGGCCATTCCCGCCGATATAGTTCTGCACGGTTTCATTTCCGACCGGAGTGCCATTGCTCTGAATGCTCAACGCCCCGGGCTGACCGGTCTGCGGCGTCCAGCTTCCGGAGGCCAGGCAGGCGAAGATGTTGCTGCCGGGAGCTGCGCCGGAGAACAGGAAGAGGTCGCCGGGATTGCAGGTGGAGGGCAGCGCGGAGCCAGTCTTCACCGGTTTGGTGGATGGCTTCACCTGGGTGCTGAGGTCGAGCAGGGTTTGGCCGGTCGCCGGGAAGGAAAAGGCTGCGCAGCAGAGGAGTAATTTTTGGGCTGCCATATGTTTGCGGATCGCTGTCCTGAAATTGTCTGAACGGGTTTGCTTCACGACCAAAGCACTAGCAGCCTGCCCGGGAGCAGACCTCGAAACGAAATCAGGAGTCAATGCAGATCTAATTGAAATGAAAATAGTTATAAAATGGCGAAAATTTCGTGAACGCGGCGGTTACGCGTTCGCAGACTGCTTGGGGATTTCGTTCGCAACACGGGCTTTGTCCACATTCTTGTCGATATTCTTAACGACAACTCGCGCCGGATTCCCCATCGCCACGCAGTAAGCCGGGATGTCCGAAACCACCACGCTGTTGACGCCGATGATGGCTCCTTCGCCTATGGTCACGCCTTTCAGGATGAAGGCATTGTGGCCGATCCATGCATAGCGGCAGACGCGGACAGGTTTCACCTCATCGGGTTCGGGCGGCAGGTCGGCGATTCGGGCCATGGTGTCGCGCGGGTGCGCGTCGGTATCCATAAACCGTACGTTGGACGCGACGTTGACGTCGTCTTCGATGACGATCTCCTTGTTCAGAATGAACATCGTCTGATGCCCCAGATCGACGCGGTTTCCGATGATCAACTTCGGCTCATCGAACAAGCGGCCGGTGAAGACGTCGATTCGCCCGAAGAAGTTCACGTCATCGCCGATGAAGATTTTGGGGTGTCCGGCGATGAAGGGGAGTCGCCAGAGTTTGAATCGCTTGCCGACGGACTCGCAGCGGCATCGAAAGAGAGGCTCCGAATAGAAGTAACTTACAAGCCAGCGGAGGCTCATTTCGACGGCGTGGTGCAGTTCGAAAATGAAGCGCCCGACCGGGTAGAGGAACCGCGGAAGGGGAAAGCCGCTCGAAAGGATCCGGGAGGCAATCCGTTTGATCGATCCGTAAAACGGGCCTTCGCCGCGACGGATCTTCAGGAGCAAACTCGGCATGGACGGGGCATTGGGCCCGAGCCTTAATTCTAAACGCACCTGGGGCCGGCTCCGTTGACTGCATCACGTTCCCGCGGCGGCATAATCATGACATGGTTCCCGCAGCGGTTCTGGTGATTTCATTCGCGCTGTTTCGCCTGGCAGGGTTGCTCGGCGTCACGCTGTTCGACAACTGGAATGTTCCGCTGCGGGCCGCTCTCTTCCTGATGTTTCTGCTCACGGCCTCGGCGCATTGGGGGCGTGGAAGGCCGGACCTGATTCGGATGGTTCCCGCCGCCTTCCCCGCCCCCGATGTCCTCGTGACCGTGACGGGCCTTCTCGAGATACTCGGAGCGATCGGGCTGTTGATTCCCGCGACCTCGCGGATCGCAGCCTGCTGTCTCGCGATTCTGCTGCTTGCGCTGTTTCCGGCGAACATCCGCGCGGCGCGTGAGGGACTGACGATCCTCGGCCGGCGGGCAATGAGCGTTCCAGCGCGCGGCGCGCTGCAAGTTCTGTTTATCGCCGCGCTCGCGGGCGTTGTGGTGACCAGCGCTTGAGACCCCGTCATCGATGAGCTCCCGCCGCTCGGGCGCGTGACGCGCCGCATGGTTTCTGCTCAAGCCATTCTCCAACCTTCAGAGTTCCCGGTTGCCGCATGGCCTCTTCGTGAGGAATGCCTTTGCCGCCGTTGTCGCGCCGGAGAAGTGAACGTTGCGCAAAGCCCGGGCTGGGCGGAGAAGCGGACCCATCCTGAAATCAGAGAACTGCCATCGCCGTTGGTCTTTAGCGGTTTGGATTGACGAAGATTTCCCGCAGCCACGTTACACTGGTGGGCCGACCGATGCGAATTCATTTCATATCCGGCCTTCCGCGATCCGGATCCACGCTTCTGGAGGGCATCCTGCGCCAGAATCCGAGGTTCCACGCGGCAATGTCCGGACCGCTGCCGGAAATGTTCTTCAGCCTTATCCGGACCATGAGTCACGCCAGTGACACCTCCATCTTTATCACCGACACCCAGCGACGAAGGATTCTTCGCTCAGTGTTCGAGGCCTACTATGCCGATCTCGCCTCCGACAAGATCATTTTCGACACGGGCCGCGCCTGGTGCGGGCTGCTGCCGGCGCTCGTCGAAATGTTTCCGGACGCGCGTGTGGTCTGCTGTCTGCGCAATCCGGCGTGGATTCTCGACAGCATCGAGAGGCACGTCCAGCGCAACGCGTTCCTGACCCAGCGAATGTTCGGCTTCGATTCGAAGGGCAATGTCTATACCCGGGTTGAGGCGCTGACCGGCAAGGACGGCTTCGTCAAGAGATCTCTGGCAGCTCTGCGCCAGGCCTGGTTCGGGGAGATGGCAAAGCGGCTGATCGCGGTCCGGTATGAATCCTTAACAGCTAATCCGGACGACACCATCGGGCGCATCTACGACGCGCTCGGAGAACCGCGATACGCGCACGATTTCACCAGCGTCGAGTATGACGAGCCGCAGTTCGATTTCAATATGGGGCTGCCGGGCTTTCACAAAGTATCCGGCCCGGTAAGGGTCAACAACCGCGAGACTATCCTTCCTCCGGACATTTTCAAGCAGCACGATGACTGCTTCTGGAACAGGGCGGATCAGAATTCCCGCGGAGTTCTAATCCTATAGACCCGTTTTTGTTGACTTTGGAAAGGTCCATCAGTACGCTTTGTATGAATCCGGCAGAGCTGGATCGGAGAATGCATGGAACCTGACGACGAAGTATTGGAACCTTCGACTGAGCAGGAGCCTGAAGAGGTCACCCCGGAAGACGCCGAGGAGATCGCGGGCGGCTCAGTTCGCGGCTAGTTTTACAACTCCGGGCGTGGTTACGGTTGCCCAGTCACGCCCGGATATTCCCATCCGTCCACGCAAATTCCATCCATCGTCGGGCACGACGGCCGCGGAACATTGGTGCGCCGCTGTTTTTGTTTGACTTTAAGAAGATTGCTCCTTAGGCTTGATGAATCCAGCCAGGCTGGATTGGAGGAAGCATGGAGCCAAACGACGAATTGATCGAACCCTCGACTGAGGAAACTCCTGAGGAAATCAGCCCAGAAGACACTGAGAAGGTGACGGGCGGCGGCTACGGCCCCTATGCACCATTTGGATCCTACTAGTTAGTTTCCTGCTTCCGGGCGCGTCGTCTGGCGCTGACGATTTCCCCGATCATCGAGTTGTGTAGCGTCCGCAGGTTTTCCTCTGGACCCGGGCAGAATTTGGCGTCGCCCAAACCGTGTATGGTTTGAAGGCGCCGCCAACCGTTGGAATCGCTACCCGGCGCGCAAGAAATTGCTCAATCGTTGTCAATCGGACCCTTTCAGATTGGGCCGCTCGGCCGCCGGCGGCATCAACGGGATCTATCAGGAACGTCTTCGTGCCTGCATCCGCGAGCATCCGTGCGATATCAAGCGCACGGATGCCGCCGAACGCGAAGGAATACTGTGGCATCGCCTCTGAAGATTCCGTGAGGTGTGCCTGCGCGACGCGGCCGGGATTCAAAGCGCAAAGATAGCGACCGCTCATGGAAACATCGAATGGCCGACGATGAAGGGTCCTGGCATCTCAGATAGCTGCCGCTGTCGGAGGAGAACGGGATCTGATCTGGACAGCAGTAATGCGTTCAACGATTACCATTGAGCCTCCACAAAGCGACAAGTCCAGAGCCGGGATGCCTCATCTTTGCCGGCGGAGGAAAGGGCGACTGGGCTTGTTGGCAACAGCAATGCTGCAGTGAGCAAGGATCTTGAGAGGGGTAGCAGTTGGCTACGCCGGCGGCCTGCGAGCAGGCCAGGGTGTCTGATACGGACAAAACCACGCGGCAGTCGATTCGCGCGCCGATTCTGCGACCGAGCAATTGGCGGATCAGGCACCTCCTTCAGAACCACCGGAACCGCCTATCCTAGTCTCCTGTCTTAGATAATTCTTTACAGCGTCGGACCTTATCGAGGATGACATCGGCGGAAGCTCGCCAGGCGAACGGAGAAGGTTCGCCATTCCATGTCGCCAGCCATTTATAGATGGCTCTCTCCAGCTCTTCGGTGCTGTGGAAGGTTCCTCTTCGGATCATTCGCTGGGTGATGAGCGCAAAGAAGCGTTCGACCTGATTCAGCCAGGAACTGCTTGTCGGGGTGAAGTGGAAGTGGAATCTACGCCTCCTCTTCGGTTTAAGCCATCGCTCTACTGCGGCACTCTTATGGGTGCAGTAGTTGTCCATGATGAGATGCACTTCCTCCCCGACCGGCAGTTCCGTCTCCAGATGGTTGAGAAACCGGATGAACTCCCGGCTGCGGTGCCGATTTTGACAGGTGCCGATCACCTTGCCATTGAGAATATTGAATGCGGCGAAAAGAGTCGTGGTGCCGTGGCGCTTGTAATCGTGTGTCTGACGCTCGGGCAAGCCGGGCCGCAGAGGAAGAACAGGGGCAGTTCGATCCAGTGCCTGAATCTGACTCTTCTCGTCCACACACAACACCAGCGCGCGTTCGGGCGGGTTCAGATAAAGACCGACAACATCCCTCACCTTCTCTTCAAATCGCGGATCGTTGGACAGCTTGAAACGCTCCACCCGGTGAGGTTGAATATCGTGCCGGCGCCAGACGCGATGGACGATTGTTCGGGAAACCCTGAGATGGTTCGCCAGCATTCGTACACTCCAATGCGTGCTGCCATCGCCCGGTCTGGTCTTGACCGTTGTGTCCACGATCTTCTGCTCCAGTTCGGGAGTCAACACCGAGCCCTTACGCTTTCGCTTCCGAATGCCGGTAACGGCGTTCAGCCCCTCTCTCGCAAAAGCGTGACGAAACGCAACAACGGTTGGACGTGAAAGGCTGAGTTCTTCGGCAATCCGCTGGTTCGCCATGCCCCCGTAAGCGAGCAGCAGCAAGCGACATCGCAACGCCACTTTCTGCGGCGTGCTGCCGTTTCGCGCCAGTGCTTCCAGTTCCGATTTCTGTTCCGGGCTCAGGGCAAGCGCGGCTGCCGAACCGGGCATGGTCCAGTATAAAGCGACTTTGCTTATATGTAAACAATTATATGAGACAGGACACTAG
>DATFSM010000111.1:0-2024 GCA_035262625.1 Bryobacteraceae bacterium | reverse complement strand
ACAAACTTCGGCGCCACCAGAAATCCCACCGGGCTTATGGCCATCGTCTCGAGCGCGTCGATTTCTTCCGTCACCTTCATCGTGCCGATTTCCGCGGCAAACGCCGACCCCGACCGGCCGATCACGATCACCGCCGTGATTAACGGGCCGAGTTCGCGCGTCATGGAGAGCGCCACCGCGCTCGCGACATACGACATCGCCCCGAACCTCCGCAGTTCGTAAGCCGCCTGCAGCGCCAGAATCAACCCAATGAAAAACGTTATCAGCGACAGAATCGGCAGGGCGCGCACCCCCACCTCCATCGCCTGCGCGACGGCCCGCTGAAAGCGGACCGGCTTGCCATGGAAGGGCGCGACAAACGTGAAATACGCGGCCCTGCCTGCGAGGATCGTCAGAGAGCCAACATATGCAAACCCGCCGAGAACTGAGGCGCCGATTTTTCGCGTGAGTTCCAAATCGACCGACCCGCCCGTAAACTCTCTGCGCTACGCCGAGAGCGCCTGTTCTTCGCTTTCGTAAATCTCAAAGATTCGCTGCAACCGTGAAAGCTCCATCACTTCGCGCACCGTGGTATTCAGTCCATACAAAATCATCCGCGAACCCATGTCCCGCGAGGCTTTCAGCCCCTCCACCAACGAGGCGATTCCAGAACTGTCGATATAGCGGACGCCTTTCAGGTTCAGGAATACCTTCGGTATGCGCTTCTCTTTGATCTCTCCCAGCAACACCTTGCGCATGGCCGGCGAATTCGCCAGGTCAATGTCGCCAGTCACATCCAGGATGACCGCGCCCTGCGACTGTCGGGCAGAAATCTGCACGCTCTATTCTCCTTCCCGCGACCCGTCTTGCCTGGGCACAGTCAGAAATTTCACTAATCGTAGAAAATTCTTGCCGCGTTTGCGGCTGAATTCTACTACGTCCATACTTTGTTTGATGAAATGTAGCCCCAGCCCCCCGGGGCGGATCTCGTCGAGCGACCGGCCCTTCAGTTTCTCGACATCTGCGGCAACCCCCGAATCCGACAACACGATTTCTATGCCGGTCACGGCTTCGCCGTCTTTGCCTTCCCACAATCTCCAGCAACTCACCTCAATCGGCATCCCCGACCGCCCCCGGTACGCATGGCGTATGATGTTCGCCAACGCTTCATCCACCGACCTCACAATCGCGCGCGATTCGTGCTCCTGAAAATGCACCACCTCCGCCACGCGCTGTAGCGTGGCCCGCACCAGGCACAACGCCTCCGGGTTACTCTCGAGATGCATCTGCAGAAGTAATTCCGAACGCGGCGACTCCGGCTTTCTGGCGTGCGCTTTCTGTGTTTTGAGGGTGGTCACCCGGCCGTCAATCTCCAAAAGCCGACGAAAACAAACTTCCCGTCCGCGAGGAGACAATGCCATTTTCCTGGGCCTCTGACAACCCTAAAGTTGGCACCATACGCTTCGCCGCTCCCTCAGATCGCCCCATCCTTTACGTGCGGTTGACCATGTTCCGGGAGCTCCCCAGCCCCTGGCGGTCCTCTTCCAAGGCATCCCGCGCATCCTCGGCGTCCCGGAAGGAACGCTCGATGGTCGAGCGAAAGCGCTTCTGCCAATAACGCAGCGCAGGAAGGCGCTCTTCCGGCATTATCGAAATTAGTTCACTGATGAGCGCGTTCGTTCGTCGCATCACCTGAATGCTCGTTCCGCCATAGTAGCGGATTTCGTCAAAGGACAACCGAAGGAAGTCTTCCCACCCAGGAAACGGAACCGAAAGCCGCTGCTTGCCTTGTGCGTCGTGGAACGCCCCAATCTCCAGCCTCCGCCGGCCCAGGCGAATCAGCAAATCCTCGATCTGATCCAGTGCCTGCACCGCCGTCGTTGGATCATTCACAGCGGCCGACAGCGCCTTGATCGAGATATCCACCAGAAGGCGTATCGCATACTTCGGGTCCTGCTCAAACGTGCGCTCTCCTCCCAAACGGATCGCCTGCCGCAACACTTCTTCGGGCAACGGAGCAACCGCGCCAATCACGCGCAGGACTG
>DATFSM010000110.1:0-18606 GCA_035262625.1 Bryobacteraceae bacterium | reverse complement strand
CGAGCTGAATGTGAATTTCGGGGTTGCTGGCCAGGAAGTCGGCGGAAAGCTCGACAATGCTGTACTCCGGCGCGGTGATTTGCAGGTGAGAGAGGATCTCGGACGCGATTAATTCGTTGATAAGGATGCGCCGGTGCTGGGGATTATTGAGGAACTTGACGATATAAAAGCCGCCGTCGCTGGCTTCAATGAGGTGGGCCTGCGCGCCGCCCCGCATCTTGCGCAGGAAGCGGCGCGCGTGGACCGGCATACGAAGATGTCGGCCCGGTTCAGCGGCGTTTCTTCGATGCGGACTTTTTGAAAGCGGCTTTTTTCGCCGGGGCTTTCTTTACCGCTTTTTTCGCGGCCTTTTTGACGGCTTTCTTTGCAACGGCTTTCTTTGCGACAGCTTTCTTTGCGACAGCTTTCTTTGCGACGGCTTTCTTTGCGGTTTTCTTCGCAGCCGCCTTTTTGGACGCCTTCTTAGCGACTGCTTTTTTGGCGGGAGCTTTCTTCGCAGCGGCTTTGGCAGGAGCCTTTTTCGCGGCCTTGGCGGGAGCCTTCACCGCAGCTTTTTTCGCAGCAGGAGCTTTCTTCGCCGGGGCGGCCTTCTTCGCCTTCGCCGCGGGCTTACGCGCGGGCGGCATGCTGGCCGCAGGCGCTTCAACCCCAGCGGGCTCAGGTTCGGGAGCCCCGCTGCCAACGCCCGGCACGACTTCGGAAACGATGGCGACTATCTCAACCTCGTCTTCTTCCTCGTCATCATCGTCTTCGTATTCGTCGAGTTTCGAGTCCATGTCATCGCCCTCGTCGTCGTAGTCGGCGAAATCTTCCATCTCGTCTTCGTCTTTGGGGGCGAATTTCAGATCATCGAACATTCAGTAAGCCTCCTGTTTTCGGAACAGTCATCAATAGCATACCCTTTTTTGAAATGTTCGCAAGCGCCAGAAGTCAGCGAAGGCAAAAAAAAGCCCGGTCTTTGAGGACCGGGCTCAATCGAAGGAAAGGAGAGGAAAAAGATCAACGATTCACGGCAGGAGATTTTGTGGCGACGCGCGCAACGAGCGTTCCGCTGCGATGAGCAGGAGCAGCCGAAGCGACGGTGCGAGTTCTTGAAGACCTTGTCTGGGAAGAAGCAGCGGAAGCGCGCGAACCGCGGGTGGCCCGGCCCGCGCGAGCAGGAGCAGATGCGGGTTCGCGATACGCGGCGGGGATCAGGATACGGTCGCCCGGAGCCGGCTGATCGACGCCGGCGTTACTGAGCGACACAAGCGACCTTGCCGAAGCGCTGTAGCGACGCGCGATGTCGCCGAGACTCTCGCCGGCGACGACCCGATGAATTCGGGCGGAGGCGCGGAGTTCCGATGGAACCTTGTCGAGCACGGCCGAAAGATCACCCGACGTTCCCTTGGGAACCCGAAGGTCATAGCCTGTCGGAGCTGTTCCGCGAAGGAGCGCGGGATTCAACTGCTGAATCTCAGATACAGGCGTATCGGAGAGATCACTCACAAGCGAAAGATTAGTGGCGGAATCCAGATGAAGGGTGTCGTATTCCAGCGCGGGATCGCCCACGATGTGATCGAGACCGTATTCGGTGGCATTCTTCGACATGATGGTCATGGCGAGAATAATCGGCACATAGTTGGAAGTCTCGATGGGAATGGCGCGGCGGGCGCGGAGTTCCCAGTAATCGGCGTAACCGGTGCGCTCGACGGCGCGCTCGATGGCGCCGGGTCCGCAGTTGTACGCGGCGATGGCCAGATACCAGTCGTGAAACTCGTTGTAGAGATCGTGCAGGTGGCGGGCGGCTGCGCGTGTGGCTTTCTCAGGATCGAAGCGGTCATCCGAGTACGGAGTCTGCATCAGGCCATACTGGTTGCCGCGGAACTGAACGAACTGCCACAAGCCCTTGGCCGCGGCGCGCGAAACGGCGCGGGGAAGGAAGCCGGACTCCGCCTGAGCAAGATGAATGAGTTCCTGAGGAACCCCTTCCTCCGCCAGGATCTTCGAGATCATGGGCTGGTATTTGCCTGCTCGCTCGAGGCCAAATTCCATGGTCTTGCGGCCACGCCCGCTGAAATAGTTGATATAGCCGAGAACGACATCGTTGACCATCAGAGGAAGCGAGGACGCCGTCGTCTTCACTTCGGTCTCGACTTTGCCTTTGGTGCGGGGGTCGACCGGGAAGGTCATCGTGACGATGTCTTCAAGGGGCACTTTATCGAACTGCTGAACTGTCGATATTTCCGCAGCGCCCATGCCCGTGAGGTCATACCGGCTGATGGAATCGACGATTTCTTCGAACCGCGCCTCGTACAGTGTGCGGTCGGTGGGGTTGACGGATGCCTTCAGGATGGCATCGACAGAAGCGTCAAAATAAATCCGTGCGTTAGGGTAATCCCGGTCCTGATAAAATTTCTTGCCGGCTCGAAACTTCTCTTCGGCTTCCTGAATCAAGAGATCGGAAGCGTTGGGCGAGAATGCCGCTACTGACTTCTTTTCCCTGGCAACTTCATTTATGTAAGAAAGATGCTCGGTGTCGACGACGTTCGCGACCACGCTGGGCATGATCAGGTGAGCGGCGGCGGGAGCGAAGAAAGACGTTTGGAAGCTGGGTTGCTGGGAAAATAGGGGAACAGAAGAAGCCACCACAGTAAGGCAGCAGGCGAAGCAAAAAAACAGCCTATTCGATCCGGGTTTGCTGGTCATTCATTCTCCTTGAATTCCCACCGGGAATAGCGTACATCCGCGGCGGATCGTCAAAGCAGCGCGTTAGGCCTTAATTTCTAACTTTCCCACAGACTACCGCAGGTATTACAACCGCGTCAACCTCTGTGACAAAGGGCACAGTATCAATTGGATACATGTTGAGGCGTGCTACCACACCGCAACGTTACCCTCATTCCTCTTCCAGGTCCTCTACGCCCGCCCGGGCGGCCTTCGCGGCCGAAATAATCTTGTCGGCCTGAAGTTGAGGAACGTAGTCATAATGATCAAATTCCATTGAAAATGAAGCTCTTCCCTGCGTCATCGAGGTCAGGTCGCTCTGATACGTCAGCATTTCGGCCATCGGGACGGAGGCTCTGAGAATCTGTGTTCCGGCCTGGGTGTCCATGCCGGAGATGCGGCCGCGGCGACCGTTCAGGTCACCCATGAGGTCGCCCGCGAACTCGACCGGAGCCTGAACTTCGACATTCATGATGGGCTCGAGGATGGCGGGCTTCGCAGTCTGCATGGCAGCGCGAAACGCTTTTCGCGCGGCGAGTTTGAATGCGAGCTCGGATGAATCGACGTCGTGGTAAGAACCGTCGTAGACGGTGACCTTGAAATCGACCATGGGATAACCAGCAAGATAGCCCCGCTCAGCGGTTTCGATGATTCCTTTTTCCACCGCCGGAATATAGTTTTTCGGAATTGCGCCTCCGAAGACCTCGTTGGCGAACTCAAACTTGCCGCCGCGAGGCAGAGGCTCCATGCGAATCCAGCAATCGCCGAACTGCCCGTGGCCTCCCGTTTGTTTTTTGTGGCGGCCCTGGACGTCGGCTGTGCCGCGGATGGTTTCGCGGTAGGGAATCTTGGGAGCTTTGAGGGTGACGTCGACGTTATAGCGACGCTTCAGGCGGCTCACGGCGATTTCGACGTGCTGCTGACCCGTTCCGGCGACGAGGAAGTCACGCGTCTGGGGATCGCGATAGAAGCGGAGAGACAGGTCTTCCTCTAAAAGCTTGTGAAGGGCGTTGCCCATACGGTCTTCGTCCGCCCGGCTTTTGGCTTCGACCGCGAAAGCGATTGACGGTTCCGGAAGTTTGACCGGGGCGAAGGTCACCTGCGACGCTTTATCGGCCAGCGTGTCGCCTGTCAGTGTGTCCCTCAGCTTGGCCACCGCGCCGATGTCCCCGGCGTGAAGTTCCGTGATCGGGGTCAGAGTTTTGCCGAATGGAGCCGCGATGTGGGCGAGGCGCTCTTCGTGCCCCCGATTGACGTTCCAGAGGTGCGCATCGTTCTTCACGACGCCCGAGAGGACTTTGAAAAAAGTGATGCGACCGGAGAATGGGTCCGCCGTGGTTTTGAAGACAAATGCGGCAGCCGGCTGAGCATCGTCGGCCTTACGCTCGAGTTCTTTGCCCTGGAGCGAAAGTTTCGCGGGAAGGCGGTCCGCAGGCGAGGGGAAGGCTTCTACTATGAGGTCGAGCAGCCAGTCGGAACCGATGTCGTGGAGGCCGGACATGCAAAGGACGGGATAGATGCGCATTTCCCGCATCTCCTCGTCAATTCCGGCAATGATGTGATCCTCGGGAAGTGTTCCTTTTTCGAAGAACTCTTCCATTAGGTCGTCCTTGCCTTCGGCAACGATTTCGACGAGTTCCTCGTGGGCGCGTTTGGCCTCTTCGGCGTATTCGGCGGGGATTTCGGTCTCTTTGCCCTTGCCATCGCCGTCCGACGTGTAGACCCAGGCTTTCATGCGAACGAGGTCGATGACGCCCCGGAAGTCTTTTTCGGAGCCGAGCGGAAGCTGGATCGGCACGGCGTTCCGGCCGAACCGCGCGTGGACGCTTTCCATGGCCCGCTCGAAGCTGGAGCGGTCGCGGTCGAGTTTGTTGATGACAATGGCGCGCGGAAGCCTGAACTCCTCCGCCGTATTCCACATTTTTTCGGTTTGGGCTTCGACGCCGGCGACGGCGTCGACCACAACAATGGCGGCGTCGGCCGCGACCAGGGCGGACCGGGCGTCATTCAGGAGCATATTGAAGCCGGGAGTATCGAGCAGGTTGATCTTGGTTTTCTTCCACTCGATGGCAGCGACGCCGGTGGAGATAGTGAGTTTGCGGTTAATCTCCTCCTCGTCGTGATCCGTGACGGTATTGCCCTCATCGACCCGCGTCAGGCGGTTGGTAGCGCCCGCCGCGTACAGAAGCCCGGCCGCCACGGAGGTCTTTCCGCAGTGGCCGTGACCTACAATGCCAACGTTTCTGATGTCCTTTGTGGGGTATGTTTTCACGACGTTATCCCTCGTTCGACCGGAATCGTATCACAGTTGAAACATGACGCTAACGGATGACTGTGGTAGTCGTGAGTAGTGCCGGGCGGCGGTTCACGTTCCACTTACGAGACAGCGGCGGGGCTTTTTTCGCGAGCCCTGGCGGTCATTTACCTCGTGGCATTCGCGTCGTTCGGAATGCAGGCCCGGGGGCTGATCGGCACGGATGGCATTCTCCCGCTACCCACTTATTTCGGGATCGCGCGGTCGGAACTGGGGCCGTCGGCGATGTGGAAGGTCCCGACGATTTTCTGGTGGGGACCCGGCGATGCCGTCGTGCTGACCATCACCTGGAGCGGCGTGGCGCTGGCGGCAGTTGCAATTCTGGCCAAGCCGCACAGCCTGTGGCATCGGATCATCTTCGCGATTCTTTTCGTTTACTACCTTTCGATTGTTAGCGCGGGGCAGATTTTCATGTCCTACCAGTGGGACATGCTGCTGCTCGAAGCAGGGTTTCTGGCGATCTTTCTGCGCCCGGCGTTCGCGCGGGTATGGCTGTTCCAGTGGCTGCTGTTCCGGCTGATATTCGAGTCGGGCGTAGTGAAGATTACCAGCCACGACCCTTCGTGGCGGAATCTCACGGCGCTTTCCTTTCACTACGAGACCCAACCACTGCCGACGGTGATCGGGTGGTTCGCGGCGAAGCTGCCGATGTGGTTCCAGAAGATCTCGACGGCGATGGTATTCGTTATCGAACTGGGATTCCCGTTTCTGATCTTCGGAACGCGGCGCATGAAGCAAATTGCGGCATTCGCGATTACCGGGCTGCAACTGCTGATTTTTCTGACCGGCAACTATACCTTCTTCAATCTGTTGACGATCGCCTTTTGCCTTTTTCTGCTGGACGACGAGTTTCTCCGGCGCACCCGGCGGAGCGAACCGGAACGGGCTCCGAAGGCGAACCGGTGGGTATCGGTGGCGCTACTGGCGTTTATCGTGCCGGTTTCGCTGACGGAGATGATTGGGATGTTCGGGGTGCGAGTGCCGGGTCTGGACCAGGTGGTGGAGGCGCAGGCTCCGTTCGGGATCGTGAACCAGTACGGGCTGTTCGCGGTGATGACGCTGACGCGTCCGGAGATTGAGGTCGAGGGGTCGAACGACGGACAGAACTGGGAACCCTACATTTTCCGGTACAAAGCTGGGCCGCTGAACCGGGCGCCGGGTTGGGTGCAGCCGTTTCAGCCCCGGCTGGACTGGCAGATGTGGTTCGCGTCCCTGGGGAGCTACCGAGAGAATCCGTGGTTCGTGCGGTTCCTCGTGCAACTGCTCGAGGGGTCAAAACCCGTGCTCGCTCTGTTAGAACGGGACCCATTCGGGGGGAAGCCGCCGCGGCAGATCCGCGCCACGGTTTACGAGTATCACTTCTCGAGCTTCGACGAGTTGCGGAAGACCGGGAACTGGTGGCGGCGGGAATTGAAGGGGGCGTACTTTCCACCCGTTAATCTCAAGGGGCCTGCGCAGGGACGGTAGGGAAACGAAGCGTGAATACCGTACCCTTACCGAGTTCGGACCGCACGCTGACAGAGCCTTTTTGCAGGCGCATCAGATCCCGGACGATGGCCAGACCGAGACCGGCGCCGCTGGGCTTGGTGGTGTAGAAGGGCTCGAATACGCGCTCGAGATCTTCCGGCGGGATGCCCGGGCCCGAGTCACGGACTTCGATCGCGCCGGGAGTCGCATAAATGAAGATTCGGCCGTGGCCGCGCATAGCGTCGGACGCGTTGGAGATGAGGTTTGTGAGGACCCGGCGGAGGGCAAACCGCTCAGCGAGAATGTCCGGGAGGGCGTCTTCGAAATCGATGTGGATGCGAACCCCAGGCGCCGGAAGCGAAGGAGCGAGATTCGCAAGGTATATCGGGAGTTCGATTCTTTCGAGACTAAGACTGTCGCCTTTACAAAAGGACAGCAGATTGGAAGCGAGGCGCGCGCAGCGCCGGACAGAAATTCGCATCAGGGAGATATCCGGATGTTCGAGGTGATTGAGAATGAGGGTGAGCTCGTTGTTCATATCATGCGCAATACCCGCGGCAAAATGACCGACCATCCGCAGCCGGGCTTCCGCGCTCATCGTCTCTGCGGATTCGTTGACCAAAGTGGCTTCTCCTGGCATGATGCTAGACACGGGGCGGGCTGGCGAAGTCCTGAAAAGCGCGTAAACGATTGAGCCATGGGCAAAAAAGGGCTTACAATTCCTGTTACTCTCGCAATGACTACACTCCTTTCGGCGGCCGACCCGAATATCGAAGAACTGCGGCGGATGACCGCGCGCCTGGCGCCTGTGGAACTTCGGGCAGATGTCAGCAACCTTTCGAAAGGGGACCGGGAGGCGCTGAAGAAGCTGGTCGAAGCGGCGCGGGTGATCGACCGGATTTTTCTCGAGCAGTTGTGGGGTGGGAACCTCGCGCTCGAAACGAAGCTGAAAGCCGACAACACTCCGTTAGGCAGGGCGCGTTTCGATTACTACTGGCTGAATAAGGGGCCGTGGTCGGATCTCGATGCGCACAGGGCGTTCCTGCCGGGCGTTCCGGATGTCAAACCGCAGGGAGCGGCGTTTTATCCGGACGGTTTGACGCGCGAGCAGTTCGAGGCATGGGCGAAGAAGCTGGATCCCGAGGCGAGGAAGCAGGCGGAGGGATTCTTCACGGTGATCCGGCGAAACGGGTCGGGAGAACTAAAGTCGATTCCCTATTCGGAGGCGTATCGTCCGGAGTTGACGCGCTGCGCGGAGTTGTTGCGCGAAGCTGCGAAGGCGACGAGTAACGCAAGTCTGAAGCATTTCCTCGAGAGCCGGGCGGCGGCTTTTCTTTCAAACGATTACTACGCGAGCGATGTGGCGTGGATGGATCTCGACGCGCCGGTCGATGTGACGATCGGGCCCTACGAGACGTACAACGACGAGTTGTTCGGATACAAAGCGGCTTTTGAGGCCTACGTCAATATCCGGGACGACGCTGAAACGGCGAAGCTGAAGTTTTTCGGCGATCACATGCAGGAGGTGGAGGACAACCTGCCGATCGACCCACGGTACCGGAACAAGAAGATCGGGGCGCTTTCGCCGATTCGCGTGGTGAACGAAGTGATTGCGACCGGCGACGGCGCGCACGGAGTGCAAACCGCCGCGTACAACCTGCCGAACGACGAGCGGGTGGTGCACGAAAAGGGCAGCAAGCGGGTGATGCTGAAGAACGTTCAGGAGGCGAAGTTCCGGACCACGCTGACGCCGATTTCGAAAATCGTGCTGGCGCGGCGCGCGCAGGGTTCACTGAGCTTCGATTCGTTTTTCACGCATATCCTGGCGCATGAAATGAGCCACGGAATCGGGCCGCACCAGATTGTCGTGAACGGACGCGAGACGACGGCGCGGCAGGAACTGAAGGACCTCTATAGTTCGATCGAAGAGGCAAAGGCGGATGTGCTCGGGCTGTTCATGCTTCAGCATTTCGAAGATCGCGGATATCTGAAGCACGATGAGACGCAGCTTTATACGACTTTCCTTGCGTCGTCATTCCGGACGCTGCGCTTCGGGTTGAATGAGGCGCACGGCAAGGGCATGGCAGTGCAGTTCAACTACATGACGGACAAAGGCGCGTTCGTTTCTCATGATGGTGAATGGGAAGTGGATCTGGCGAAGATGCGAGGCGCGGTGCGCGATCTCGCACGGGATCTGTTAACGATTGAGGCGACTGGGGATTATGCGGGCGCGAAGAAGATGCTGGATACGCTGGGCGTGATGCGGCCCGCGATGGAGCAGACGATCAAACGCGCCGCGAACGTTCCGGTGGATATCCGGCCTGTGTTCGTGACCGCGAACGAAATCGCGCCCGAGGGGGGCGATCGGTGACACGCGAGGCGATCCGGGCGTTCTGCCTCGGGCTGCCGCACGTGACCGAAAGATTTCAGATCCATCATCTCGGATTTCAAATCGGCGGAAAGACCTTCGCGATGCTGAATCTGGAAGTGGCGGGAATGCCGCTCTCTTTCAAGTGCACGGTGGAAGACTATAACGAACTGGTGGAGCGCGAGGGCGTGATTCCGGCGCCGTATATGGCGCGGAACAAATGGGTTAGCATCACCGAGTGGGATTCGCTCCCGGCGGCGGAACTTAAAGAATGTCTGCGGCGATCGAGAGAGGCCGTGCGGCTGAAATTGCCGAAGAAGGCGCAGGCGCAACTGGCTTGAAAGGACGCGGCCTTGTTTTCGCGGCGCTGGCGATTCTCACCGGCTGCTATTACGAGTGGGGCGTGCGCGCGACCGGAACCGAATTCCAGTGGCGCACGGCCCTGACCGGTTATTACGACCTGCTGGCGCGCGGTTTCGCGGAGGGCCATTTGCACACATCGTACGAACCTGACCCGAAGCTGTTAGCGTTAGCAAATCCGTGGGATCCGAATATTTCGGAGGACGTTCCGAAGATGTTCGACGCGGTGCTTTATAACAGGCACTATTACCTCTACCACGGCGCAGGGCCGGCGGTTCTGTTGTTCCTGCCGTGGTTCCTTCTTTCGCATCACGATTTGCCAGAGGGGTTCGCGGTTTTTCTCTTTTGCTTCGGCGGATATTTGTTCGTGGGGTTAACGCTAACAGCGCTGCTTCGAATGGGGCAGTTTCGAATCGGCCCGGCGCTCTATGGGCTGATGCTGCTGGCGCTGGGATTCTGCACTTCGATACCGTTTCTGCTGAATCGGCCGCTCGTTTATGAGGTGGCGATTTCGGGTGGGTATTTCTGCGTCGCAGGCGGATTTTATTTTTTGGCGAAGACATTCGAGTCGCCGGGATGGCTCTGGCCAATTGCGTCGGGGCTGATGTTCGGACTGGCCGTGGCGTGCCGCCCGCACATGATTATTGCGGGCGGTTTCGCGCTGCTTACTATGGTTCTCGCGAAGCGGCGCACGCTGGCGTTTTTAGCGCCGTTCGTGGTGGTAGGGCTGCTGATCGCAGTCTATAATTTCGCTCGGTTTGGAAACCCGGTTGACTTTGGGTTGAAATACCAGATCACGGGGCCGAACCAGGGCGCACTGCGTCCACGGCTGGCGAACGTGTTGCCGGGCATTCACTACATGCTGTTGACTCGCCCCGTGTTTACAAAAGTATTTCCATGGGCGCTGCTGGCGTGGCCTCCCCCGGAGTTTCCGCGACCACCAGAGTATTTCATCGAGCCGATCATTGGCGCGTTTTTTCTGGCTCCGTTTTTGCCGGGAGCGGTCGTGGCGTTGTTTGCGCGGCGGCTCGGATCGGTGCGATGGACCCTGGTTCTTTCGGGATGCTCCATTTTCGCGTTTCTGATCCTGACGGGGCTGAGCACGCAACGGTATGAGGTCGATTTTTTGCCGTGGCTTGCTCTGGCCGCGGTTACGGGATTCGCGGCGTTGATTGGACGATCGGCCGGTGCGGCGCGATGGGCGGTTTGCGGGGTGTTCGCCGCGGCAGTTGCTTTCGGCGTGTTTCTCAATGTGGCAATGGCGATTTCCGGGCCCTTCGACGATTTGATGAAGAACAAACCGGCGAGGTACGTGACAATCGCGAAATGGCTGAGTCCATTCGCGGAGTATCGGCCGCAGTTGAACCCACCGTTATCGGCGGATTTTTACGCGCCCATCGCCCAGAAGCCCGATCATCAGCGGGAGGATTGGTTTCTGGCGGGGCGGCATCTCTGCCGCTATGAGTTGTTTCTGGATCATTTGAACGGGAAGCCTGTGCTCGTGTCGCGGTTCTGCGGTTCGGATGTTTCGAAAGAGATGGCTCCGGATGATAAGCCTGCATTGATTCAGGTGCGGTATGCGACGGAATCGCATGAGATGGTGGTGCGGGCTCGCGGGGATGAGGTTTTACGACAGAAGGTCGACGGGTTGATTACTGCTCCGGCGCAGATTGTGCGACAGTGAGTCCGCTCTCGTAATTGCGCGGATTCGCACGATAGGCTCGTCCATTCAGCGGGCAAAACAAGCCGCGGGCCGTATGATTCGGTTATAAGCTTATGCCCGACACGCAGACACTTGTTCCTGCCGAGCAGCTTGCCTCAACTAACGAGTCCCACTTTCCCAATGAGGGTCTGGAGTACCGCAACGCCCGTAACGCGCTTCTCGCCGAAGAAATCGAATTACGCCGCCACATCGAGCGCGTGGCCGCTCAGCGGCGTGCGCTGCCGCCGGGCGGCGAGGTCTCGAAGGATTTCGAGTTCACGTCGGAAAGCGGTCCCGTCCGGTTATCCGGTCTTTTCGGCGATCGAAGGACGCTGTTGATCTACAGCATGATGTACGGTCCACAGCGCAAGGGACCGTGCCCCATGTGCACATCGTTCCTGACGTCGTGGAACGGCACCGCTGTCAACCTGCGGGAGCGCGTCGCGATTGCGGTGACCGGGCGTTCGCCGATTGAGCGGCTCATCGAATACAAGAAACAACGCGGCTTTGCCAACCTTCTGTTCGTTTCCGATGCGTCCGCCGAGTACACGCGCACTTATGTGAGCCACGAAGACGCCGACGTTCCCGGCTTCAGCGTTTTCACGCACCGCGATGGGGTCGTTCGCCACTTCTATAGCGGCGAAATGAGCGCTACGATGGCCGACCCCGGACAAGACCCGCGCGGCAGCCCCGATCTCGATCCTCTATGGCTGATGCTGGACTTGACGCCGGAAGGCCGCGGCGCGGATTGGTATCCGCAGCTGGAATACCCGCGCAAATAGTCCGCGACACGCTGCGTCGTCAATCTCCGACCTGCACGGAGTGAAGCGGGCCGAATCTCGGTATCACAGGTGGAGTTGCGGACGGAGATTTACGGCATCGTGACCTATCATCGGCATGAATCCGATGCAGGGCTTTCGCTGATGGCCGCAGGTACGAGGGTGGCGGGTACCGAAGCGGCTGCCGACTTCGTGCTTGACGACCGGCGTATGATTCCTGCCTGCGAAAGGCTGAGGCTCACGGCGAGTATCGCGGCTTCGATATTCTGCTGCGGGGGCGGAATCCCGCCGGCCCGGCCCCATGCGCCGAGGTAGTCGCGTTTCACCTGGAAAGATAAGAAAAATCTCCCATCTGTTGTCATCTGTTGGCTCCGAAAATGCCTGAGGTTCAGCAGGGCTGAAGCCCGTATTAGGAGTGGCTTGATGACTACTTTGGATATTGTTCTGATCGCAATTGCAATAGTCGCTGTCGCTTTCGGCGTGATTATGTTTGTTCAGTATCAACGATCGAAGCGGCTGCGCGGGCAGTTCGGTCCGGAGTATGACCGTCTGGTCCAGGACCGGGGCAATCAACGAAAAGCCGAAGAGGAGTTGCTTCGCCGACAGAAGCGAATCGAGAAGTTCCACATTCGCGAACTGAATGGCGGTGAGGTCGAACGATTCTCCGACTCCTGGCGCAGAGTGCAGGCGCGATTTGTGGATGCGCCGAGAGAGGCGGTTGGGGAAGCCGATCGTCTGGTACGCGATGTGATGTCGACGCGCGGCTACCCGATGAGCGATTTCGACCAGCGCGCGGCGGACATTTCGGTTGATCACCCGCGTGTGGTCGAAAACTATCGCGCGGCGCACGATATTGCGGCGCGCGATGCGTCCGGGCGCGCAAACACGGAAGATCTGCGTCAGGCGATGGTGCACTACCGCGCGCTATTTGAGGAATTATTGGGCGCCTCCGCGCGCCATCTTGAGGAGGTAAAAAAATGATTCCTGAAAGTCAGGTAATCGAAGAACCGAAAGAAGAAAAGATGGAACGGCCGCTCAGCACGGCTGATGTGGCGCGAAGCCTGAACGGTGAGCCGAGAGATGAGGCATCCATCCCGGCGAGCGGCTCACACGCGCCGCTTTTTGCGGACAACGAACTGGGTGAGTTTCGCCGACGTTGGCAGGACACGCAGACGAGCTTTGTCGATGATCCGCGAACGGCGGTGAAAAACGGTGATGAACTGGTCGCCGCAGTGATGGCCCGCCTCGCGACGTTGTTTTCGGATGAGCGGGCCAAGCTGGAGCGTAGCTGGGATTCGGGGGAAAATGTTTCCACCGAAGATCTGCGAGTAGCGCTGCAGCGGTACCGGTCGTTCTTTGATCGGCTGCTTTCGGTGTAGACGGATAAGGGGACGGCGGAAATCGCTCTGGCATCGCTCCGGCGATACCCAGCGTGCGGGGGCCGCCGTGTCCGTTTTTGATAAGTTTTTGTAAAACATCCGAGAATCGCCGGCATCGGATTCGAGCTATGCTCACCTACCAATACACCGGGATGCCGTTCGACACCAGCCATTGGGATCCCACATTCGGGCCGCCCCCCACCCAAATGACCGCAAGGATCCAGGTGGCCCGTCCGTTTCCTGAGGACGAGAACTTTGTCGGCGGGTGGATCGGCGGCGTCACGACTGGGGCCCTAAGCGGGATCATATCGGCTTCCATCAGCGACGGAGTGAGAACATTTACGCCCGATGTCGTTTTCCTGTCCGGTTACGGAACCAACATCAGAGAGTGGCTGATCGGTGGAGGTTTTCCCACGGACCTGGGAGCATCTGACGTACGCAATGTCGCCAGCGCAAATATCTCCGCCCGTGGACAGGTCCTTGTCGGCGATCTTGCGCGTTTTGAAGTGTCCAACCCGGCGGGCGAGAACAAGACTTCCGTGAGAACAGGGGCGGCTGGCCAGTGGACTGCGATGTGAGATAAAAATCAAGGGTTAGTGGCGCGCCAAGGCTCCAATCCGATCAGGCTTGGTCCCGATGGTAAACAGAGCAGTGTCACTTAGCAGAATCTCCGCATTCTGGTCCGCGGCGAGGGGAACGCGAACCGATGAACGTCGGATACAGCCCTGACGAGAACTACCAGTAACAAAGCCCACAGAGAAGCACAATCTGTCCCGCGGTTGATCGATCGAGCCCCAGATTTGGCGTTTTCGCGGCTGATTGTGGCCAAATCAAACCCACATCGCTGAACCCGGATGTTGTGCGTTGCTTCCCGCGCGTCCGGGTACCCTCTCCATTGCGGCATTTGGCCTTTCTTGCCGGATTTCGAGGATATTCTGGGAGTTCCTCCGGAACTCATTTCGGATTTTCGGATGCGAGGTTATATCAGTTGAGAAGGCGACGCGGACTTGTTGTCAGGTCGGACCGTCTTGGATTCTTCAGGATGCCGCAGACGCAAAAGGCCCAAGCCCACTTGCTACCAGTAAGACTGAAATATAAATAGCAGCCGCGACGGATACGGTCGCGACAACTGTACCGACGAGGCGGAACACATAGAGAGGAACGTCGTCGTCCACTGATGATATTGGTTCATCTACTATTTCAGTCAGTCCGCTCATGGCAAGGGAGTGTAACAAGACGACTAGGAGCGGGCATAAAGATTTCAATTCAGCTAGCACCATGGGTACCAGCGCCGGATTCAGTTTCTTCCGAGATCGCTATCGCACCAGATCGAGAGTGAACACTCTGTGTCGTTCTGGCCCTTCGAGCGGAGGGGCATGATTTCGGGTGAAGGCGATGGATTATTTTTCCGATAGCCGAGGAGTTTCCGTTTATTATGAACGAACCAGAGCCGGAGTCAGGTAAAATCCCCCAAACCGACAGGCCGGGCCGGTCCGCCGTTACGGGCTCATGGTCTCGATACGGACGAGCTCGCGTCGAAGATCCGGAAAGACGCGACGTGTCGATGTTCAGCGCACGTCCGGAGATCGCCTGCGGCGTTACTTTGATTGGTTCCCCGTGACGATTCGTCTCCAGATTTCCGGGCCGCGTTCGCCCATAGAACCGTCTCCCTTCGGCGGATCGGCGAAACGATTCGCCAAGTCTCTCGAAAGCGCAAGCGCTGCGCTCAGGGAATCGCGCGCGGACGCGACCGACGGATCCGGGTTGGGAATTGCAGCCAGGACAAGGTCGGCTTGGTTGACGAGAGTATAAAGCGTCTCCAAGTCGTGTTGCGTTGATTGCATGAATACATCGTAGACGAGATCAACCCTTGTTCGTTCGCAGCGGACGAACTTGCCGCGTCCGAGATCTGGAACGAAGCGATGGCCGAGGTGATCGAAGCGGATAAGCGGCAGCCGAGCCGGAGTGTAGCAAAATCCAGCGTAGTTCGTGATCGCGTGGACGCCGTTCAGGCTGGCCAACGCCTGGTTGTCGCCGAACTGCGGGACTTCCGAATGAACCTCCCGACCCAACGGCGTCCGGTATCGCCTCCGACCGAAGAGATCCACGTTCTCGCGACAGGGAAGCGCCGTGATGGCCTGTGCCTCTGCTGTCAGGAAACGCCCGTGGTGACCGCAACGGCACGCCTGGATGGATCCGAGATTGATCACTGGTAGAGCCGGGATCAGAACCGCGTGACACAGACGTGGATCGTATGCCGCACATGCAACGCGAATCTGAACAAGACAGATTTCAAGGCCGCGGCGCGCTGCCTTCGAGAGCTATCAGGCCGCGCTCAAACCTTCCTCAACGCCCGTCAGATCGCATTGGGGCCGACAGCGTAAGCACTGTGCTCCCAAATCGGGAATTGCCTAAGACCGAACCCTTCTCCTCGCGTCAATGGGGTCCGGATCCCGCGGGACGGAGTAGTCTACAAGCTGAATCGTTACTGTGTGGCCGCTCTCCAACATGCTGTCGACCGTGGCGAGCCATTCGGGCGAGTCCTTAAGCGGCCTGTAGGGCCTGTCCCCGACCGCCGTGAGCACCCCGCGCTTAGACGCTTCCACCCTCATCATTTTCGCTGCGGCCGGGCTCATTTACGGCAGAGTCTATCGCGAATCCCGAGATTCGAATGATCGGAAGAACACTGAGAAAGTGACGGCCATTACCTGTTCGGGATGGGCTGCGTTAACATCCTCTCAGAGATGGACCTCGCCGCCGTCCTCGCCGCCCTCTATGAAAGCGAACTGAACTGGTCGATCTCCTGCATATCGGATTCCTGATGGGACGTGAAGCTCGGTCGACGAACTGAGCGGGTTTGGCGCCGAGGCGAACGATGCCATGCACGATGTGATCGAGCGAATAAGCGGCAGCCGAAACGGAGTCCAGCAGAATCCAGCGCGGAAGGTAGCGAAAAATCGGAAATAGTTGAAAAGAATAAGGGATCAGTGGCGGGGACGACGGGGCTCGAACCCGCGACCTCCGACGTGACAGGCCGGCGTTCTAACCAACTGAACTACGTCCCCGCTTTGTGTCGGAACTGAAATTATCTTAGCATGCGAGGGCCGTCGAAACGGTCCGGCGGCCCCCGAGCACGATCAGAAATCGTAACGCAATGCGAGTTGCAGGGTACGCGCCGATGTCGATCCGTTCTGCGTTCCGAGCGTGGTGCTGAATTTGCCGAATGAGGCGGGCGTGGTGATGTTCAGGTTCGACGACGTGAATCCGAAGTTCGGGTGATTGAAGACATTGAACGCTTCCGCGCGGAACGAAACGCTTTGCCGCTCGGTGATCCTGAACGATTTGATCAGTGACAGATCGAGCTCGTTAAACCATGGGTTGCGGAAGACGTTGCGGCCTGCGTTGCCGACACCGAAGGCGGGAGTCGTGGTGAAATCCGCGACCTGCGCCGGAGTGTAGTAGAACGGGCCCGATCCGGTGTAGTAGAGTCCGCCGAAGCTGGTCGTGCTTGAGCCGCTGAAGGTGGCGTAGGTCGTGCCGCCAGGCAGAGTCGAGTGCTGCGAGGAAACGGAAAAGGGATTTCCGCTCTGGTCAATCAGGTAGCCGCCGAGATTCCATCCGCCGATTAGCGTATTGAGAACCTTTGGCATATTCCCGCCGAACTTCTGCCCGGCTCCGATGGGCAGCGTGTACGTGAAGTTAGCGTTGAGCGAATGCGGGCGATCGTAGTCGCTGACCGCGCGGTTGAGCCGTAAGTTGTAGTTATCCACCACGGACGTGAAGCCATTTCCTTCCACGGAAATGTTGTCCATACTCTTCGACCAGGTGTAGTTCACGGCCACCTGAAGGTTTCTCGAGTTGTGGGCGAACCGAACCTGAAGCGAATTGTAGTAAGACCGGCCATCGTTCGTGCCGAGGTACACGTTCTGGAACTGCGGATAGTGGCGGAAGTAATATTCGGAAAATCCCGCGGCCTGAAGTTTGGCGTAACCGGAGACATCAAGCGTGTTGATGACTGTGCCGACATTGGCGAGACTTAGATTGCTCGACCCGACAGCAGAGACCGCGGCGGCGGGCGTTCCGTAGACCTGAACGAACAGGTTGCTCGCCGGAACAGCCGTGGAAGTGTTCGCGGCATAGGCGGCCAACTGGTTCCACGATGTCACGAAGTCCGGCGTGATCACGGGCTGGTTTACGTTGCGGTTGAAGAAGAGCTTGATCCCTTCGTTCCCCACATACGCGACCTGAAGAGTATTGTTCCAGGGAAGCTGGCGCTGGATGGTGAGGTTGTAGCTTTCCACATAGCCGGAGCGGATGTTGGGATTGATCAGGTAAACCGACGTGATGCCGCGCGTCGGGGCAGGCTGCAGCGTCGGCGTGGGAGAAGGCGGGGTGGGCGTGGGAATGCCCTGCGAATATCTCAGATCCGCGCCGTTCGCGTCGGGGAAAGTCGTCGCCGCATAGGAGAATCCGGGAGTGGTCTGATCGACATCGGAAACCGCGGCGCCGATGGTGCGATCGAAAAAGAATCCGTATCCGCCGCGAATCGCCGTCTTTCCGTCACCGAAGGGATCGTAGGCGAATCCGAGGCGCGGAGCGAAGTTGTTGAGATCACGGTTGTACCACTGGCCCGATTTCTGAATAGCCAGATTGTCGATATTGTTTACGCCGTTGACCATCGAGGCGCCGCTGAGAACGCCTTGCTGCCCATTGATCTCGTGGGGACTTCCGTAGTAATCCCAGCGCAGGCCGTAGTTGAGAGTCAGCTTGCGATTCAGCCTCCATTCGTCCTGAGCGAAATACCCGAAGTAGTTGTAGTTGAGGGTGTGGGAAAGCGGCGTCCCCGGCTGCTGATAGGTGGCTAGATTGCTGTAGTAAGTCAGGGCAACCGAACTGACGCGGCCCAGCAGATCGTTATAGAGATTGTTGAAGTTCGTCGACTGGGAGGCAGTCAGGCCGGCGGGGGCGATTCCCGCGGGAACCGAAGCGCCATTCGCGACTGCGGTCGACACGTTTGGATAAACGCCCTGATAGTTGTAGCCGTATTGCTGGGTGAACTCGAGGCTCGCGCCCACTTTAAATGTGTGCTTGCCCCAGGTCTTGGAAAGCGCGTCATTGAACTGGTTGACAGGAGAGTTGCGGCCCTGCGCGAAGCTGGTGTACGGAATGCTGGTCCAACCGGACTGGAATAGGAACACCGGGCCAGCTGGCCGGTTGGGGCGGTCGAACATCACAGAGGCGCTTTGATGTCCGGCCGTGAAGTTGTTGACCATCGTGGATCCTATAGTGGCGGTGTAGCCTGCCGAAAAGCCCCAGCGGTGACCGCCTTGCGATCCCTGAACCTGACCGGGGAATGTGGCGTCAGCGCTGTTCAGGTTGTCGATTGAGGAGTTCCGCTGCCAGCTCCAGCGAAGGAAAAGTGAGTTGTTATCGGTAACCCGGTGGTCGCCTTTGATGGTGAACTGATCCTCGAGCGATGGCACGGGGTTGTTGAACTGAAAGCCGGCGGTGTTCAGTCCGTCGCCCACGTT